>NZ_CBDRMG010000003.1:0-281277 GCF_965345035.1 Microbacterium sp. bgisy207 | reverse complement strand
CCAGGGACGTCACCGCTCGCGCAACGACGGGCATCCGCACGACGACGGATGGCTTGCGCGCATCGGGCTGTTGTTGTGCAGATCTCCGCGCGGTTGGGCGGACGGTGGGCATCCGCACCCAGCGCGACAGTGCCGTTGTTTCCTCGGCGCGTCTCCGCTTGCCGCCGCGCAGTGACGAGCATCCGCACAATGACGGATGGTTTGACCGTATCGGGCTGTTGTTGTGCAGATCTCCGTGCGAGGGCGGGGCCCGGGTTCGCGATAGCCGGGGGACGGCGGGGCGGATGTCTCCTCCCCAGGCTCTGATGGAGGCGAGTTGTGCGGCGTGGGGCGGTCGGGATGCCGTGCGGACCGTCGCGACCGGAGCCTGGAGGGGTGGCCACTACTGATCCGCTTCTTGCGCTCGCGCGTACGGTGACGGATGCCGGGGGAGTGGCGCGGTGCACCACGCTCGTCGAGCGCGGACACAGCCGCTACCGCATCGACCGGGCGATCGCGGCTGGGTGGCTGGTGCGTGTGCGCCGCAATTGGGTCGCGTTGGCGGATGCGGATGCGGAACTGGTCGATGCCTCACGTCGCGGCGTGGTGCTCACGTGCGTCACGCTCGCGCGTCGGCGCGGGCTCTGGGTGCCATCCGACGAGGAGGTTGCGCACGTGGCGGCACGGGCGGACTCCTCTGCGTATGACACGAGGGGCGTCGTCGTCCATTGGCGTCGCCCCGTCGTGCCGCGGCATCCGGATGCCCTCGAGGACTCGATCGAAAACGCGCTCGTGCTCGCTGCGACGTGCATGGCTCGTGAATCGGCGCTGGCGATCTGGGAGTCCGCGCTTCGGCAAGGCCTCGTTTCCCGAGAGGGGCTCAGCCGCCTCCACCTTCCGCCCGCCGCCCGCGCCCTGTTGACGAGCGCGGTGGGCTGGTCGGACTCGGGTCTGGAGACCCTGTTTCGTGACCGACTGCGGTGGCTCGGCATCCGTATTCTGCCGCAGGCATGGATCTGTGGGCACCGGGTCGATTTCCTGATCGGCGAGCGGCTGGTGATTCAGATCGACGGTGGGACGCACGTCGGTGCGCAGCGAACGAGCGACATCGCGCACGACGCCGAGCTCGTACTGCGCGGCTACCACGTGTTGCGGTTCTCTTATGCGCACATCATGCACGACTGGCCGCACGTGCAGGACACGATCATGCGCGCCGTTGCGCAGGGCCTGCACCTCGCACAACGCCCGTGATCTGCACGACGACCCCCCGCCGCGCCGCATCCGTCGGTTGTTGCGCGGATCACGGTTGTTGTGCGGCGCCGCCGGTGGCGACTTCGGGGGCGGATGCCTAGGGCTCGGGTTATGCCACGGATGCCGCGGGCCAGCCCGCCCTGTCGACAGCGAATGCCAGATGCGGCATATCAATGCCCCGGTAGCGGACGACGAAACGCTCGCGCACGGTCATCCCCAGTCGGATGGCGACGTTCATAGACCGGAGGTTCGTGTCGCGCACCCGCGCATAGACGCTGTCGGTGTCCAGGTGTGCGAACGCCCAGTCCACGCAGGCGCGGGCCGCCTCCGTCGCATACCCGTGTCCCCAGTGGCCTCGCGCGAGGTGGTACCCGACTTCGATGACGGTCCTATCTCCCACGGGCTGGGTCGTGATCCCGCAGTCACCGATCAGTTCTTCGGTATCCGCGCGCAGGAGTGCCCACAGGCCGTACCCCTCCGTCGCGTAGCGGTGCCGCTGCTTCGCGATCCACTCGTTCGTCTCCTCGAGCGAGAAGCCGTGCTCGTAGGCGGCCATCGCGATCGGGTCGCCGAGCGCCACGTGCAGGGCGGGGGCGTCGGATGCCTCCAGTTCGCGCATCCGCAGCCGCGGCGTGACCAGGTCCACGGTCAGGCCTCGGTCACTATGCCGGCCTCGACATGCCAGTGACGGGTGAGGCGCACCGTGTCGAGCATCCGGCGATCGTGGGTGACCAGCAGCAGGGTGCCGTCGTAGCTGTCGAGCGCCTGTTCGAGCTGCTCGATCGCGACGAGGTCGAGGTGGTTGGTCGGTTCGTCGAGCACGAGGACGTTCACGCCCCGGGCCTGTAACAGCGCCAGCCCGGCGCGGGTGCGCTCCCCGGGAGAAAGCTCATCGACGGCGCGACCGACGTGGTCGGCCTTGAGGCCGAACTTCGCGAGCAGGGTGCGCACGTCAGCGGCGGTCCATTCCGGCACCTGCGCTTCGAACGCCGTAGCCAGGTCCCGGCTGCCGGCGAGAGTCCTCCGCGCCTGATCGATCTCACCGATCGCGACGCTCGCGCCGAGACTCGCGCTCCCGGCATCCGGCTGCACGCGCCCCAGCAGCAGGCGCAGCAGCGTCGACTTGCCCGCGCCGTTGGGTCCCGTGATCCCGATCCGGTCGCCCGCGTCGATCTGCACCGATACCGGACCGAGCGTGAAGTCGCCCTGCCGCACCACGGCGGCGGATGCCGTCGAGACGACCGAGCTCGACCGCGGCGCCTGCCCGATCGTGAACTGCAGCTGCCACTCCTTGCGCGGCTCCTCGACCTCGACGAGGCGCGCGATCCGGCTCTCCATCTGCCGTACCTTCTGCGCCTGCTTCTCGCTGGACTCCGTCGAGGCCTTCCGCCGAATCTTGTCGTTGTCGGGCGCCTTGCGCATCGCATTGCGCACGCCCTGACTCGACCACTCCCGCTGGGTGCGCGCGCGGCTGACGAGGTCCGCCTTCTTCTCGGCGAACTCCTCGTACTCTTCCCGCGCGTGGCGCCGCACGGTCGCGCGCTCCTCGAGGAACGCGTCGTACCCGCCGCCGTAGACGCGGTTGGTGCCCTGCGCGAGGTCCAGCTCGACGACGCGCGTCACGATCGCCGAGAGGAACTCCCGGTCGTGGCTGACGAGGACGACCGCGCCGCGATATCCGCGCAGAAACCCCTCGAGCCGGGCCAGCCCGTCGAGGTCGAGATCGTTGGTGGGCTCGTCGAGCAGCACGACATCGAAGCGCGAGAGCAGCAGGGCAGCGAGCGCGACGCGCGCGGCCTGCCCTCCCGAAAGCGCGGTCATCGGCACGTCGATCGACAGCTCGAGTCCGAGTTCGGCGAGCGTGGCGGGGAGGCGCTCGTCGAGATCGGCCGCTCCGCTCGCAAGCCACCGTTCGAGCGCCGCCGCATACACGTCGCCGGGGTCCGCGGCGGGACCGGCATCCGAGGATTGGGCATCCGTGGAGCCGGCGAGCGCGGCGGCTGCCGCATCCATCTCCCGCGTCGCCTGGGCCGCGCCCGTGCGCCGCCCGACGTAGTCCGCGACCGTCTCGCCGGGGATCCGCTCGTGCTCCTGTGGCAGCCATCCGATGAACGCGTCGGCCGGCGTGCGGATGACGTTGCCCTCGAGCGGCTCGTCGATCCCGGCCAGGATGCGCAGCAGCGTCGACTTTCCCGCGCCGTTGGCGCCGACGACCCCGACGACATCGCCCGGCGCGACGACAAGGTCGAGCGCGCTGAAGAGCACGCGATGGTCGTGTCCGCCCGCGAGCTGCTTGGCGACGAGGGTGGCACTCATCCGTCCATTCTCGTCCACGCGGCATCCGTCGCCATCCGGGCGAGCAGCCTACGCACGGCGTCTGCTCTGTGCCGCCGATCTGCACAGGGACCGATGAATGCGCGGCATTCGTGCGTCGGTGTGCGGATGTCCGTGGTTGTACGGGCGGGTGCGCGGATGCCAGGACGTGCAGGTGCGCGGATGCCGGGACGTGCGGGTGCGACACGTTTGCTCGGCGACGGCGATCCGCACAAGGACGGATGAATGGGCGGCATCCGTGCGTCGTTGTGCGGATCTGCGTGGCTGTGCGGGTGGGCGCGGCGGGTGGGGATGGCGGACGCGGGTCGAGGGCGGGGACTGGGGCATGGGCGGGCGCACGGCGGGGCCTGGGCGCGGGTAGAATCGTGCCAGCAGCATCGATCCGGCCATCACCGGGGAGCTCTCGGAAGAACGGTCCCGCGAGGGGCTCAGTAGAACCGAGCGGGGCAGGCCCGTCACAGCCGCAGTGAGAGGGGCCGAACCGGACGCAGACCGGTACGGCACGCAGGGTGGTACCGCGGTCCGCGAGGATCGTCCCGGCAGACGTATCCGTGACCCCTGCGAGAGACCATGACCTACCCCCGCCCCTCGGCCTTCGGGCCCGCCGCCGACGTCTCCCCGAGCCCGCGGTTCCCCGCCATCGAGCGCGAGATCCTCGACTTCTGGCAGCGCGACGACACCTTCCGCGCGTCCATCGAGCAGCGTGAGGGCGCGCCCGAGTGGGTCTTCTACGACGGCCCCCCGTTCGCTAACGGCCTGCCGCACTACGGCCACCTGCTGACCGGCTACGCCAAGGACCTGTTCCCGCGGTTCCAGACGATGCGCGGCAAGAAGGTCGACCGGGTGTTCGGCTGGGACACGCACGGCCTGCCCGCCGAGCTCGAGGCGATGAAGCAGCTCGGCATCACGGAGAAGGCCGAGATCGAGCAGATGGGGATCGCCGCCTTCAACGCGAAGGCCCGGGAGTCGGTCCTCACCTACACGCGCGAGTGGGAGGACTACGTCACCCGCCAGGCGCGCTGGGTCGACTTCGAGCGCGGGTACAAGACCCTCGACACCGGATACATGGAGTCGGTCCTCTGGGCCTTCAAGACCCTCTACGACAAGGGCCTCGCATACGAGGGCTACCGCGTCCTCCCGTACTGCTGGCGTGACGAGACCCCGCTGTCGAGCCACGAGCTGCGCATGGACGACGACGTCTACAAGATGCGCCAGGACCCCTCGGTCACCGTCACCTTCCCCCTCGTGGGCGCGAAGGCCGAGGCGCTCGGGCTCACCGCCGTCCGAGCGCTCGCGTGGACGACGACCCCCTGGACCCTGCCGACGAACCTCGCGCTCGCGGTCGGTCCCGGCATCCGTTACGTCGTCGTGCCCGGCGGCCCGAACGGCGCCGCCGACGTGCACCGAACCCCCGCGGGCGAGGCGGACGACGCGCTCGAGGCGACCGCGCACGAGTACCTACTGGCCGAAGACCTGCTCGCCGGGTACGCGAAGGACCTCGGGTACGAGAGCGCCGAGGATGCCCGGGCGGCGGTCTCGCGCAGCATCCTGGGCGCAGAGCTTGCCGGGGTCGCGTACGACCGCCTGTTCGACTACTACGCGGATGCCGAGACCTGGGGCACCGGACACGCGTGGCAGATCCTCGTCGACGACTACGTCACCACCACCGACGGCACCGGCATCGTCCACCAGGCGCCGGCCTACGGTGAGGACGACCAGCGGGTCGCCGAGGCCGCCGGCATCCCGACGATCCTGTCCCTCGACGAGGGCGGCAGGTTCCTGCCGCAGGTCACGGATGTCGCCGGCGAGCTGTGGATGGATGCCAACCGTCCCCTCATCCGGCTGCTGCGCGAGCGGGGACGGATGCTGCGCGAAGCCAGCTACGAGCACTCCTACCCGCACTGCTGGCGGTGCCGGAACCCCCTGATCTACAAGGCGGTCTCGAGCTGGTTCGTGCGGGTGACCGAGATCAAGGACCGGCTGCTCGAGCTCAACGAGCAGATCACGTGGGCTCCCGAGAACGTCAAGCACGGTCAGTTCGGCAAGTGGCTCGAAGGGGCGCGAGACTGGTCGATCAGCCGCAACAGGTACTGGGGCTCGCCGATCCCGATCTGGAAGAGCGATGACCCCGAATACCCGCGCGTTGACGCGTACGGGTCGCTGGAAGAACTCGAGCGGGACTTCGGCACGCTACCGCGCAACGAGGCGGGCGAGGTCGACCTGCACCGCCCGTACATCGACGATCTCACGAGGCCCAACCCCGACGACCCGACGGGGCGTTCGACGATGCGGCGCATCGAGGACGTCTTCGACGTGTGGTTCGACTCCGGGTCGATGCCCTACGCGCAGGTGCACTACCCCTTCGAGAACCAGGAGTGGTTCGACGAGCACGCCCCAGCCGACTTCATCGTCGAGTACATCGGCCAGACCCGCGGCTGGTTCTACGTCATGCACGTGCTCTCAGGGGCGCTGTTCGACCGGCCGGCCTTCACGGGCGTCTCGTGCCACGGCATTGTGCTGGGCTCCGACGGCCAGAAGATGTCGAAGTCGCTGCGCAACTACCCCGACGTGTCGGAGGTGTTCGATCGCGACGGTTCCGACGCGATGCGGTGGTTCCTCATGTCCAGCTCGGTGCTGCGCGGCGGCAACCTCGTCGTCACCGAAGAGGGCATCCGCGCCGGGGTCCGCGAGTTCCTGCTGCCGTTATGGAACGCGTGGTACTTCTTCGCGACCTACGCCAACGCGGCATCCGGGCCCGACGGCGCCGGATACGAGGCATCCTGGCGCACCGACTCGACCGACGTGCTCGACCGTTACATCCTCGCGCTGCTCGGCGATCTGGTGACCGGGGTGGCGGCCGACCTCGACGTGCTCGACTCCACGAGCGCGGCCGAGAAGCTGCGCGACTTCGCCGAGGCGCTCACCAACTGGTACATCCGGCGCTCCCGCGACCGGTTCTGGCTGGGCGTCACGGACGATCCGGCCAGCCGCGAGGCGTTCGACACCCTCTACACGGTGCTCGAGACGCTCACCCGCGTGGCCGCACCGCTGATCCCGCTGGTTGCCGAGCGCGTCTGGCAGGGGCTCACCGGGGGCCGCAGTGTGCATCTGCAGGACTGGCCGGAAGCGGCATCCTTCGCCCCCGCCGCCGACATCCGCACCGCGATGGATGCCGTCCGCGAGGTCTCGAGCGTTGCCAACGCCCTGCGCAAGAAGGAGGGCAAGCGCGTGCGCCTCCCGCTGCCGCGGCTGACGGTCGCGGTGACGGGTGCCGCGGCCCTGAGCCAGTTCGAGGCGATCCTGCGCGATGAACTCAACGTCAAGAGCGTCGAGCTCGTCGAACTCACCGACGGCCTCGCGGAGTCCTACGGCATCAGCCAGCGGCTCGCGGTCAACGCGCGGGCGGCCGGTCCGCGCCTGGGCAAGCAGGTGCAGCACGTGATCGCCGGCGCGAAGGCAGGCCTGTGGAGCGAGCAGGACGGCGTGGTCGTCGTCGACGGCGTCGCACTGGAGCCCGGCGAGTACGAGCTGACGCTCGAGGCTGGGGGAGTGGCAGAGGGCACCGCGATCGCGCTGCTGGGCGCGGGAGGATTCGTGCTGCTCGACACGACCACGACACCCGAGCTGGAGGCCGAGGGGCTCGCGCGTGATGTCATTCGCGCCGTGCAGGACACCCGCAAGTCGGCAGGTTTCGAGGTCAGCGACCGCATCCGTCTGCGCCTGCTGTTCCAGGACCCGGATGACGGCCGCGCGGTCCAGTCCGCGTTCGAGGCTGCCGACGTGGCGGGGGAGACCCTCGCCGTCGACGCGCGGGTGCTGATCGCGGGCGAGCTCGACCCCGGCGAGGCAGGCGGCGTGAACACGTTCTCGGCCGTTGCCGCGCGCGGGCACGGAGCGAACGTCGCGGCGGGAACCTACGCGAACCGTGGATCGTTCATGGTCGTCGTCGAGCGCGTGGGAGGGGCCGAATGAACGACCGCGAGCGCGCGGACGCCGTGTACGACATCCTGCTGGCCCGCCAGGGCGAGCAGTGGGTGCAGCCGCGCATCGAGCGCACCCAGAAGCTCCTGGACTACCTCGATAACCCCCAGCGCACCTACCGCGTCATCCACGTCACCGGCACCAACGGCAAGACCTCGACCAGCCGCATCATCGAGAGTCTCGTCCGGGCCCACGGGCTGCGGACCGGCCTGTTCACGAGCCCGCACCTGGAGCGGTTCACCGAGCGCATCCTCATCGATGGTGAGCCCGTCGCCGACGAGGATCTCGCGGCCGCGTGGGACGAGATCGCCCCGTTCGTCGACCTCGTGGATGCCGAACTCACCGGAGCCGGCGATGCCGAGCTCACCTTCTTCGAGCTGCTCACCGTCCTGGCCTTCGTCGTATGCGCCGACGCGCCCGTCGATGTCCTGGTCCTCGAGGTCGGCATGGGCGGACTGTGGGACTCGACCAACACCGCCGACGGGGACGTCGCCGTGTTCGCCCCGATCGATCTGGACCATGCCTCGCGCCTGGGCGACACGATTGAGCAGATCGCCACTGTGAAAGCCGGGATCATCAAGCAGGATGCCGCGGTCGTGTCGGCCCGTCAGGCGTCGCCCGCTGAAGCGATCCTGCGCGGGCAGGCCGGGCGGCGCGACGCGTCCTTCGCGATCGAGGGGGAGCAGTTCGCGTTGCAGCGGTCGGCTCTGGCCGTCGGCGGGCAGCTCATCTCGGTGCGCGGACTCGCTGCCGAGTACGCCGATCTCTACCTCCCGCTGTATGGCGCTCACCAGGCATTCAACGCGGCGCTTGCCATCGCCGCGGTCGAGGCGCTCATCGGGGGCGGGCGTCAGCCGATCGCTCCGGACGTGCTGGTAGAGGGGCTTGCGAGCGTCACCTCTCCCGGACGACTCCAGCTCGTGGGCACGAGTCCCACGGTGCTGGTGGATGCCGCGCACAACCCCCACGGAGCCCGTGCGCTCGCGCAGGCGCTGGGCGAAGCGTTCGACTTCGACGAGTGGGGACTCGTGGTGGGTGTGCTGTCCGATAAGGACGCCGACGGGATCATCGCGGAACTCAGCGAGGTGGCGACGGAGATCTTCGTGACGGCGCCGGACTCGGACAGGGCGACGGATGCCGACGCTCTTGCCGATCTGATTGAGGCACGCGGTATGCCGGTGGCGGTTTTCCCGGAGCTCGAGGCGGCTGCGGAGGCGGCGCGGGCCTGGGCTGTGCAGGCACAGCGGCGCGCGGTGATCATCACCGGCTCCGTCGTCCTGGCCGGCGAGGCCATCACCCTCTCGGCCGAGAACGCGTGGAAGGGTGGAGCACAGGCATGACCACTGCAGAGCCGGCATCCGCCCCGCGACCACGCCGACGCCGCGGCGCCCGCGAGTCCCTGGGCTCGGTGGTTCTCGGCTTCGAATCGATCATCGTATTCCTCGGTGGACTCGTCGTGTACGGCCTTCGCGTCCTCCCCGAGGGCATCGAGCCATGGTGGGGAATCGTCGGCGGGTCTGTCCTGGCGCTCCTCATGATCGTCACCTCTGGCCTGTTGCGGCACTCGTGGGCCGTCGTCGTGGGGTGGCTGTTGCAGTTCGTCGTGCTGCTCGGAGGGTTCCTCGTGCCGACGCTGTTCGTTGTCGCACTCATTTTCGGCGGCATGTGGGCGTATGCGACGATCAAGGGGGCGGCTTTGGACGCCCGCAACGCCCGACTCGCGGCACCCCCGGAACCTCAGAACGGAGAATGACGATGTCGACCGAAGAGACCCTCGTCCTGGTCAAGCCCGACGGTGTCGCGAGGGGGCTCACCGGCTCGATCCTCGCCCGCATCGAGGCGAAAGGGTACGCGCTTGTCGACATCCGCCTCGTGGAGCCCGATCGCGATCGGCTTGAGCAGCACTACGCCGAGCACGCCGGAAAGCCCTTCTACGAGCCGCTTCTCGAGTTCATGATGTCGGGCCCCTCTGTGGCCATTCGCCTCGCGGGCAACCGCGTCATCGAGGGCTTCCGCTCCCTCGCAGGCACGACCGACCCCACAACCGCTGCACCAGGAACCATCCGCGGTGACTTCGGTCGCGACTGGGGTCTGGCAGTGCAGCAGAACCTCGTGCACGGCTCCGACAGCCCCGAGTCGGCCGCGCGTGAACTGGAGATCTGGTTCGGCTGAGAACCGCCAAGCGCGGTATGACGCTCACCCACACAGCCGGCACTCTCTGCGCACGACCTCGAGTGCTGAGGTCAAAGACCGAAGATGTTGGTGAGGGCGCGCGTCGGGGCCAGCTGGGCCACGATGATGATGATGCCGTAGCTGACGATCGTGGCCAGCGGTACCCACGTCATGAGCTGGCCTGAGACTCGGAGCAGGCCGGGAGAGCGTCCGAACACGCCCAGCCGCATCACGTGCACCGTCACCGCGTAGAAGGTGGGGATCGTCACGCTCCACGTGACCATGCACCAGGGGCACAGGGTGCCGAGTTCGAACAGGCTCTGGCTGATGAGCCAGATCACGAACCCGAAGGCGAACAGCAGTCCCGCCCAGAAGAGCGTCCAGAACCATCGGGCGAAGCGGGCCCCGGCCAGCAGCGCAGCGCCCACGACGATGGGCGCCATCCACCCGGCCAGACCCAGGATCGGGTTCGGGAACCCGAAAACGCTGCCCTGCCACGACTGAAGGTTGGCCGTGCACTGAACGAGGATGCTGAAGTCGCACGATGCGGTCGCATCCGGGTCTGCAAGCAGATGGAACCGCTCGACCGTCAGCGCGAAGGCGGCGTACCAGCCGATCGCGCCTGCAGCGATGAGCCAGATGGCAAGGCCGACAGGGCGGCGAGTGGGTGCGTCGAGCATGTCTCGATTCTGGCATCCGTCTGCCCGGGAGTTCCCCGTGTGGGGCGGCTCGCACGCCGGCGGAGGAGGCAGCCGCCCTCGACCCCGCCGTCGGTCGTTGCGGAGTGTGCGAGCCGATGGGGTGTTTGCGGTCGGATAGTGCGATAATTGCCGGGACGAGTCCGCGGCCGCGCCGCGGGACATGTCGTCACAGACTTCCGGGCAATGGCTGCCCGTCGCAGCGCGAGCGTCGAGCCCGCTGCACACCGAGTTGATGAGCGACCTGCTGGTCGCGGAGATTTCGTCGGGCCACGCGCGGGGTCGCCCGACAAGGAGTACGCCGACATGGGCGATGAGAACGATGCACAGAACACGATCGACCTGGACGAGACAGGAGCACGAGAGGAGCTGAGTACGCTCCCGCACCTGCCGGAAGGCGAGTCGGCTCCCGTGTCGGACGCCGACGGAGCGAGCGAGACGGATGCGTCCCCCGCCGATCGGGCGGAACCGGCGCCGGTCGCGGCAGAGGCTGGAGCACCGGAGACCGCAGGTGATGCCGAGAGCGCACCTCTGGCCGAAGACAGCGCACCTGTTGCCGAGGACCCGGCGGAATCGGCGCTGGACGCCGACGAGCAGGCCGTGGCCGACACGGAGGAGCAGCCCCCCGCGGACACCGACGAGCAGCCCTCCGCTGACGCCCAAGAAGAGCCCGCCGCCGGCGAGCCCGAGAAGCCGGAGGGGCCGCCGACTGCGGTGAGCCTCGGGTTGCTACCCGAGAACTTCGTCTCCGCGGTCTCGACGGCGCTTGTCTTCTACGCACCAGAGATCGCGCCGCTCCCGGCGCTTCCCGAGGACGAGCAGGACGAACCCGAACAGGGCGGCTCCTCGAGGCGGCGAAACCGTCGTCGCGGCGGGGGAGAGCCTCGCGACGAGAACAGATCGACCGGGTCGCGGCAGCGGCAGGCCGAAGTGATCACCGAGCCTCAGCGCATCAAAGGATCGACTCGGCTCGAAGCCAAGAAGCAGCGCCGCCGGGACGGCCGCGAGGCGGGTCGGCGTCGCACCGTCGTCACCGAGGCGGAGTTCCTCGCTCGCCGTGAGGCCGTGGATCGGGTCATGGTCGTACGTTCCAAGAACGGGCGAGTCCAAATCGGCGTGCTCGAAGACAACGTCCTCGTGGAGCACTACGTCGCTCGTAGTCAAGACGCCTCCCTCATCGGCAACGTCTACCTCGGGCGCGTGCAGAACGTGCTGCCGAGCATGGAGGCAGCCTTCGTGGACATCGGCCGGGGCCGCAACGCGGTGCTCTACTCCGGCGAGGTCGACTGGGATTCGGTCGAGACCGGAAACCAGCCTCGCCGTATCGAACTCGCGCTGAAATCCGGCGACAAGGTGCTCGTCCAGGTCACGAAGGACCCGGTGGGACACAAGGGTGCTCGTCTGACGAGCCAGATCTCGCTCCCGGGTCGCTATCTGGTCTACGTGCCCGGTGGCGCGATGAATGGGATCTCGCGCAAGCTCCCCGATACTGAGCGTGCGCGTCTCAAGAAGATCCTCAAGGAAGTGCTCCCCGAATCGTCGGGAGTGATCGTCCGCACGGCAGCCGAGGGCGCGACAGAAGACCAGCTGACACGCGATGTCCAGCGGCTGACAGCGCAGTGGGAGCACATCAACCGCCAGGTGGAGACCACGGGGGCGCCGGCGCTCCTGCACTCAGAACCCGACCTTCTCGTCAAGATCGTCCGCGACGTGTTCAACGAGGACTTCTCCCGGATGCTGATCCAGGGCGAGGACGCTCTCCACACGATCTCGCGGTACCTCGAGGGCGTTGCTCCTGACCTGCTGGAGCGTGTGTCGGCCTACGAGGGTGAGAACGATCCGTTCGACGAGTTCCGGATCACGGAGCAGATCGAGAAGGCGCTCGACCGCAAGGTCTGGCTGCCGTCGGGGGGCTCGCTCGTCATCGACCGGACCGAGGCGATGACCGTCATCGACGTCAACACCGGAAAATTCGTGGGATCCGGCGGAAACCTCGAAGAGACCGTCACCAAGAACAACCTCGAAGCGGCCGAGGAGATCGTCCGTCAGCTCCGCCTGCGCGACATCGGCGGCATCATCGTCGTCGACTTCATCGACATGGTCCTCGAGTCCAACCGTGATCTCGTGCTGCGACGACTGGTTGAGTGTCTCAGCCGAGACCGCACGAAGCACCAGGTCGCCGAGGTCACCTCTCTCGGCTTGGTGCAGATGACCCGCAAGAAGCTCGGCCTCGGTCTCCTGGAGACCTTCAGTGAGCCCTGCGAGGTGTGCGCCGGTCGGGGGATCATCGTGCATCACGACCCCGTCGTGAAGCACCGGGCTTCGTCGGGAGGAAACGGCTCTCAGCGCCGGTCCCGGGGATCTGCGGGCACCGGCTCGACGTCGTCGTCGGCGGGCGGGAACGGAACACACGTCATCACTGAGGGTGTGAAATCGGCGCTGGCGCAGATCGCGGCATCCACGATTCACGCGCCGGTCGATGCTGCCGCCGTGGAGGAGGCTGTTGTCGCCGTCGTCGAGGAGGCGAGCGAACCGGCGCCGGAGAAGCCCAAGCGTCGCAAGAAGAAGGCGGAGGCCGCCGAGAAGCCGAAGTCCGAGAAGGAACTGCTTCTGGATTCGGTGCTCAACGCCCTTCCTGAGCCCAAGGCTCCGGGTCAGGGGCGCGGCCGGCGGCGCGTGACGACGGCCGCGCTGACCGGAACCCCGGTCTCGGCGACGCCGACGACGTCTGACGACGAGTCCTGACCGGTTAGGGCTGTCGGTCGCCGCGTCGCTCTCGAGCCGTCACACGCAAGCCGGAGGAGATGAGCGCACGCACGAGCGTGTGGCCGTCCACGGGTCGCGCTCCGGCGGCAACCAGCCGGGCGTGGGCCTCCGCGGGAACGTCGTAGTGGTCGCGATCGAAGCCGCGTCGCGGGATATCATTCACGGCGGCGAACTCGTGCAGTTCGGCGATGTCGCTATCGCTGATCAGGTGCGACCAGAGACGCCCGTGCGCCGGCCAGCGCGGATCGTCGATGAGAATCGCCACGCGCCGATTTTAGGTGGTCCCGACGGCGGGGATCGCGGCGCGCCAGACCGCTTTGCGAGGACGGTGTCGAATCGGGTAAAGTATTCCTTTGGTGCGTCGTGTGCCGCGTTCCGGACGGCGGCACGTCAGGGCCTCGGTTCCGCACCGCAGTGGACATCCCCACGGATGGCCCCTCAGACAGACCGGAGCGCTGTGCTCCCAGAAGAAACAGGTGTGAAGTGGTTTACGCAGTAGTGCGCGCCGGTGGCCGTCAGGAAAAGGTCTCGGTCGGCTCGATCGTCGTCCTCGACCGTCTCGCTGCCCAGATCGGCGACAAGGTCGAGCTTCCGGCCGTGCTGCTCGTGGACGGCGACACCGTCACGACCGACGCTGCGAAGCTCTCCAAGGTCAGCGTGACGGCCGAGGTCCTCGGCGAGGAGCGCGGGCCGAAGATCGTCATCCAGAAGTTCAAGAACAAGACCGGCTACAAGAAGCGTGAGGGGCACCGCCAGGACCTCACGCGCGTCAAGGTCACCGGCATCAAGTAAGACCCAGGAAGAGGCGCAGCAATGGCACACAAGAAGGGCGCAAGCTCTACCCGTAACGGTCGTGACTCCAACGCACAGCGACTGGGCGTCAAGCGATTCGGCGGCCAGGTCGTGAACGCGGGCGAGATCCTCGTCCGTCAGCGCGGCACCCACTTCCACCCCGGCGCCAACGTCGGCCGCGGTGGCGACGACACGCTGTTCGCGCTCTCCGCCGGTGCGGTCGAGTTCGGCACCAAGGGCGGCCGCAAGGTCGTGAACGTGGTGGCCGCCGCGGAGTGATCTGCAGCTGATATCAGTTTTCGGAAGGGGCGGGCTTCGGCTCGCCCCTTCCCGTCATCCGGCTCATCCCCGTACCCGAAGTCAGGAGATCACGCATGGTCACCTTTGTGGACCGCGTCACCCTGCATCTGCGCGCGGGTAAGGGCGGCAACGGATGCGTCTCGGTGCGCCGCGAGAAGTTCAAGCCCCTCGCCGGTCCCGACGGCGGCAATGGTGGGCACGGGGGCGACATCGTCCTCGTCGCCGATCCCCAAGTCACGACGCTGCTGTCGTACCATCACTCGCCCCACCGTTCCGGCGGGAACGGGGGGTTCGGCATGGGCGACAATCGGTCAGGCGCCGCCGGGGAGTCGGTGGAGCTGCCGGTTCCCCTCGGCACCGTCGTGAAGGACACCTCGGGGGAGGTGCTGGTCGATCTGATCGAGCCGGGCATGCGCTACGTCGTCGCCCCGGGGGGTCTGGGTGGTCTGGGAAACGCCGCGCTCGCCTCGCCCAAGCGCAAGGCTCCTGGCTTCGCGCTGCTGGGCACACCCGGCTGGGAGGGCGACGTCGTCCTCGAACTGAAGACTGTCGCCGATGTCGCGCTCGTCGGTTACCCGTCCGCGGGCAAGTCCAGCCTGATCGCCGCGATCTCGGCGGCTCGACCCAAGATCGCGGACTACCCTTTCACGACGCTCCACCCGAACCTGGGTGTGGTCGAGGCCGGTGATGTGCGGTTCACCGTCGCGGACGTTCCTGGACTGATCGAGGGCGCCAGCAGCGGCCGCGGGCTCGGTCTCGAGTTCCTCCGACACGTGGAACGCTGCACCGCTCTCGTTCACGTGCTGGACTGTGCGACGCTTGATCCCGGGAGGGATCCGATCAGCGATCTCGACGTCATCCTCGCCGAACTGGCGGCGTACCCCGTTCCTGACGGGCAGCGTCCGCTGCTCGAGCGTCCGCAGGTGATCGCACTGAACAAAGTCGACGTGCCGGAGGCGAAGGACCTTGCGGATCTGGTGCGTCCCGAACTCGAGTCCCGCGGGTTCCGCGTCTTCGAGATTTCCACAGTGAGTCGTTCCGGCTTGCGCGAGCTGAGTTTCGCTCTCGCGTCGATCGTCGCCGAGCATCGCGCAGCCGAAGCGGATGCGCCGCGCCCCGAACGCGTCATCATCCGTCCGCGCGGTGCCGAGCAGGACTTCTCCGTGCGTGTCGAAGGGGGAACCTACGGTCCCGTGTACCGGATCCTCGGCGCGAAGCCAGTCCGGTGGGTGCAGCAGACCGACTTCCAGAATGATGAAGCAGTCGGGTATCTGGCGGATCGGCTCGAGAAGCTCGGCGTCGAGGATGAGCTGTACCGTCTCGGAGCTACTCCGGGCGCCACGGTTGTCATCGGCGAGGAGGACGGCGTCGTGTTCGACTGGCAGCCCTCGCTCAGTTCGGTATCGGAGTTGATGACGGCGCCGCGTGGCACAGATCCGCGCCTGGACCAGAACGCCCGCCGCACGACGGCGCAGCGCCGCGAGCAGTACCACGAGCGGATGGATGCGAAGGCCGAGGCCCGGGAGGAGCTCGAGGCAGAGCGCATCGCTGCGAGGAATGATCGGGAGGACGACGAGCAGTGACTGTGACCGAGCGTGAGGGCCTCCGCGCCTGCCGGCGCCTTGTCGTGAAGGTCGGTTCGTCGTCCATCAGCGGGGAACACGCGTGGCGCATCGACGCGATCGTCGCCGCCATCGCCGCGGCGCACGGTCGAGGCACCGAGGTCGTTCTCGTCTCCTCGGGGGCGATAGCCACCGCGCTCCCGCTACTGAATCTGGAGGGGCGACCCGACGACCTCGCGACGCAGCAGGCATCGGCAGCGGTCGGGCAGAACGTCCTCATGTGGCGATATCAGACCAGCCTGGATCGGTTCGGCATCCTGGCGGGGCAGGTTCTGCTGACAGCCGGTGATCTCGAGAATGCGACGCACAGGTCGAACGCGCGGCGAGCGATGGAGCGACTTCTGGGGTTACGGATCCTGCCGATCGTGAACGAGAACGACACCGTCGCGACGCACGAGATCCGCTTTGGCGACAACGACAGGCTCGCCGCCTTGGTGGCGCAGCTCGTGGGAGCCGATGCTCTCGTCCTGCTCAGCGACATCGAAGCCCTCTACACGCGGCCGCCGGGGGAGCCGGGTGCAATGCCGATCGATCGCGTCGAACCGGGCGATGACCTCCACGGCTTTCAGTTCGGCTCGGTGGTCGTCAACAGCGTGGGCACCGGCGGCGCTGCGACGAAGGTCTCGGCGGCACGGCTTGCGGCGGCGGCGGGTGTGGGCGTCCTGGTGACCAGCGCCGATCGGGTCGACGACGCGTTGCTGGGCGAACGGATCGGCACGTGGTTCGCTCCACACCCCGATCCGGTGCCCTCCGCTTTGACAGGTCCCATCAGCGTCGATCGGTAGGCTGGCGTCCATGGCAACGACCCTTGTTTCGCCCACGGATGCCGTCACGGGCGCGCGCGAGCGCATGGCGCTGGCCAAGCGTGCCGCGCGGACGCTCGGCCTTCTCTCGTCGGAGCGCAAGAGCGAGATGCTGCGCGCCGTCGCCGCTCGGCTCGAGGCCGATTCCGAGGCAATCGTCGCCGCCAATGCGGGAGATCTCGAGCGCGGAAGGGAGTCCGGGCTCTCGGCCGCACTCCAGGATCGACTCCGGCTGGACCCGTCGCGTGTGGCGGCGCTTGCCGACGCAGTGCGAGATGTGGCCGAGCTTCCTGACCCCGTCGGGCGTGTCATCGAACAGCGGCGGCTCGAGAACGGCCTGTCTCTGACGAAGGTGGCTGTGCCGTTCGGGGTCGTCGGTTCGATTTATGAAGCGCGCCCGAACGTGACCGTCGATATCGCTGCCCTCGCGCTTCGGTCAGGCAATGCGGTCGTCCTGCGCGGGGGCTCAGCCGCTGAGCAGAGCAACCGAGCGCTGATCTCGAGCATGCGGGCGGCGCTGGAGAGCGTCGGGGTGGATCCCGACGCCATTCAGACCGTCGACGATTTCGGGCGTGAGGGTGCGCGAGCGATGATGCAGGCGCGCGGGTTGATCGACGTGCTCGTGCCCCGCGGGAGCGCGCAACTCATCGAGACAGTCGTGACCGAGTCGACCGTCCCCGTCATTGAAACCGGTGCCGGCATCGTGCATATCGTGCTCGATGAGAGCGCGCGAGCGGACTGGGCCATCGACATTGTTGTCAACGCGAAGGTGCAACGCCCGAGCGTGTGCAACGCCGTCGAGACGATACTGGTGCATCGTGGCGCAGCCGATCGCCTCATCCCCGCCCTCGTCTCCTCCCTGCGCGCGGCGGGCGTGACTGTTCACGGCGATGCAGAGGTCTCGGCTCGGGCGGAGGGGGTCGTGCCCGCGACACCCCAGGACTGGGCGACCGAGTACTTGAGCCTGGACATCGCGATCCGTGTCGTCGACGATCTCGATGACGCGATCGAGCACATCCGCACCTACTCGTCGCAGCACACGGAATCGATCATCACGGAGGACGCGGCAGCTGCGGAGAGGTTCCTCGCGGAAGTGGATTCCGCGGTCGTGATGGTCAACTCGTCGACGCGGTTCACGGACGGCGGTGAATTCGGATTCGGGGCCGAAGTCGGTATCTCGACGCAGAAGCTGCACGCGCGGGGGCCCATGGGTCTGCCTGAACTCACGAGCACGAAGTGGCTGGTGCGCGGTGCGGGTCAGGTCCGCGGCTGACAGCTAAGCTGGATGAGCGCACTTGTCGCCGCAGCCACGAACGGAGTTCCTATGACCCTCGTCTCGCTTCTCACCTTCGCCGCAGAAGAGTCGGAGCACCACGGCAACGTGGCATTGGAGACCGTCATCTTCGGGATCATCGCGCTTGCCGTCTTCGGGCTCCTGGCACTGGTGACAGCGTCGTACCGTAACGTTGCCAACCGTCACGCGCACAAGGCGGAGGCGTACGCCAAGACGCACGCGGCTGAGCTGCAGCGATCGGGGCACGGCCACTAGGCATCCGATGTCGGCAGCACGCGCACGCCGCATCGGGGTGATGGGTGGAACCTTCGATCCCATCCACCACGGACACCTGGTCGCGGCAAGCGAGGTTGCCGATTCATTCGGACTCGACGAGGTCGTGTTCGTCCCGACTGGTCAACCCTGGCAGAAGCAAGAGGTCACCGAATCCGAGCACCGCTATCTCATGACGGTGATCGCGACGGCATCGAACCCGAGTTTCTCGGTGAGCCGCGTCGACATCGATCGAGACGGTCCGACGTACACGATCGACACGCTGCGGGATCTGCAACGTCTCAATCCTGGCGCCGACTTGTACTTCATCACGGGCGCTGACGCGATCGCACAGATCCTGAGTTGGAGAAACCATGATGAACTGTGGGAGTTGGCGCATTTTGTCGCGGTCTCCCGCCCGGGCCATGTTCTGAACACCGACGGATTGCCCGTCGAGGATGTGAGCCAGTTGGAGATCCCCGCACTGGCGATCTCGTCGACGGACTGTCGCGACCGGGTTCGTGGGGGACACCCCGTGTGGTACCTGGTCCCTGACGGAGTCGTCCAATACATTGCGAAGCACCATCTGTATCGGAGCAACGAATGACCAATGAGCAGCAACCGAACCAGCCGTTGACACGTCGGCAGCTTCGGGAGCTCCGTAGCACGGGCGCGACGCCGATTCTGACGCCAGAAGGCACGCCCGTCATGCCCGCCGCACCCGCGCCGGAGTCGGACGCGGCAGCACCGGGCGCCGGTGGACCGACGGATGCCGCAGATTCACCGCATATCCCGGAACCTGCCGACGGCGCGACCGAACAGGAGCCCTCCGCAGCGACCGCTCCGGAGCCTGAGGTCGCTCCCGAGGGTCCCGCCGCTGCGGCACCGCATGCGACATCGCCCGAGTCGACCGTGTCAGTCGGCGACTCTGCTCCGCTGACCCGTCGGCGCGCGCGAGAGCGCACGGGAAACACGGATGCGGTTGCTGTCAGCGAGCGCGACGGGGACCACCGAGCGCCGTTCGTCTCGGCACCGCCGGAGGAGCATCCGATCTCGCAAGCGGCGGCAGGCCTGGCTGTGGAGGATTCCACCGAGCGCGGAACGGTCAGTCCGCAGCTCGGTGCAGCGCTGCTGGCCGGCATCGCGACCGAGCCCGACCCGCGGCCCAGCTTCGATCAGCTGATCGCCCGCCCGAGCGCCGGATCCACCGGCACGGGCAGTTCTCTCATCGTGACCGACTCGCCGCCCCAAGGCATCACGGCGCCGGTCAACGCGACAGGAGAGGTGCTCGTGACCGGCAGTTTGGCGTTGCCGGACCTCTTCGCGACGACCGGGCAGATGCCGGGCGCCTCCGAAGGACTCGACATCGACGCGACCTTCGCCGACGGTGAGCTGCCGCAACACTCGTCACCGACGCCCATCGCCGCGAGCGCCGCGATCAGCACCGTCAAGACCACGGCGGAGATCATCAAGCCGCCCGCGCCCGAGAAGGGCTCGAGGCTCATGCTCGCGTTGGCCATCACCGCGGGAGTGTTGGCTCTCGCGCTCGTCGGGGTGCTTATCCTCGCCTTCGCGACGGGGGTCTTCTCATGACGCGTCGTCCGGTGAGCTGCTGCGTCGTCAATGAAGGCCTGAGCGCGTGACGGCTTCAGGCGAATCGAGGCACATGCTCGCGGTGGCGGCGGCTGCCGCGGAGGCCATCGGCGGCGAGGACCTCGTTGCGCTGGACGTGTCCGACCCGCTGCCGCTCGTCGACATCTTCTTGCTGGTGACCGGACGCAGCGAGCGAAACGTCGCCGCAATCGCCGACGAGGTGGAGGAGAAGCTTCTCGAAGCCGGCTACAAGCGCCTCCGGCGTGAGGGGCGTCAGGAGTCCCGCTGGATCCTGCTTGACTTCGGTGACCTGGTCGTCCACGTGTTTCACGAGCAGGAGCGTGCTTTCTACGGGCTGGAACGCCTGTGGAAGGACTGCCCCGTCGTTCCCATCGACCGGACGACCCAGACCATTGCCGAGTGAGCGGATGCTGCCTCGGTTCGGCAGCCGTCCGCCGATGTAGTAATCTGTTCTAGTTGCCTCTCGGGGCAGCATCCGGGCCTGTGGCGCAGCTGGTAGCGCACCTGCATGGCATGCAGGGGGTCAGGGGTTCGAGTCCCCTCAGGTCCACCATGTGATGAGTCGCGACAGACATGTCATCTGAGTCGCGTCATTGTTCGCTTCGTTCTCGCTGGAGAAACACGAGTCCATTTCCATCGGGGTCTTCGAAGTGGAACATCGGCGGCGAGCCGTCCAGGTGAAGGACATCGTCGTTGTGGAGCCTCACCCCTGCATCAACGATCTGCGCGTGCGCCGACTGAACATCGTCCGTTTCCATTCGAATCGCCATCGGAATCTCGCTCCCGTGCGGCAGGAGCACGATCGTGATACCGGTACCGGGGAGCCCGATCTCCACGGCTCGGGCGCCGGGCCACGCCTCTGCGTCGCCCCGGAGCTCGAAGCCCAGGACGTCGGTGTAGAACCGCAGCGCCTCGTCCTGATCGCTGACCGGAACCGAGATGCTCACGATACGAAGGGTTGTGATCATGGGGGAGTACCCTTCAGGCTCGCCTATCCGGCTCGATGGGGAACTGCATCTCGGTCCGTGCCAGTGAGATGTCGTCGGGCCATTCGAGGTAGACCTCGCGCGAATAGCCCGTGGTGCGGAACGCGTTGGCGCGTAGCCACTCGAACACGGCTGGAGTGGTGTCGACATCGACCGTCTCCATGTCTCCGTGATGGATGGCGACAGCAGCCAGCTCGATACCAGGAAGGTCGACGATGTCGACCCCCGGGACGTGTGTGACGGCACGAGGGACCGGGACGCCGACGTGGACGCTGATCGCGCCATCGTCCGTATCGTCGTAGTACGCGATCGACGGCCCGCCCGCGGCGACACCGGCTGCCTGCAGCGCCTCGAACAGTCGAGGGTATAGCGGCTGGATGACCGGACTGATGTCGGCAGGGTCGAACGTGGGGCTGACTCCGGATGCCACCGCCAGGTGCGCGCCGGGGATTGATCTCGTGGTGATGTCCAGCTGCGAGGTCTCGTGCGTCATGGAATTCTCCAACCGTTGGATGTGGGTTTCGATGCGCCGCAGCCTGGCGTCGGCCTCGTCGCGTTCTGACTCGAGTTCGGCGCGCCGCAGCAGCAGCATCCCGCGGAGTTCGGCAGGACTCACGTCGCCCTCCGTGATCCGCTTGATGTCGCCGAGCGGAAACCCGAGGCCTTTGAGCGCGACGACCCGGAGGAGGTCGGCGAGCTGGGTCTCGTCGTAGCGGCGGTATCCGCTGTCGTCGACCTCGGCGGGAATGAGGATGCCAAGCGCGTGGTAGTGCCTGAGCATGCGCGGCGTGACGCCACCGAGCTGTGAGAGGTCGCCGATCGAGTACATGAGCCGACCGTACGGGCTGACACCGTGTGAGGGTCAAGCTCGTTCTCGGCGGGCACCTCTAGCGCGCTAGAACCACGTGAACGGGATGATGGCCGTCAGGACGACGCCGAGAATGAAGATCCCGCTACTGACGCCGATGAGAATCCACTGCGCGCGGCGGTTGCGGATGACGGCGGCGATACCAAGAAGGAACAGCGAGATGGCCATCAGCACGGTGTTCAGCGTCAGTCGATCGCTGTACTGATTGGCTTCATCGCCCTCGGCCAGTAGCGCCTCGGCCTCGGCATCCGTGTCCGACCATGCCGCCCCTCGAGTAGGCCGACGCCTGCTGACCGCCGTACAGGGCCGCTGGGAAAGAGACGTACGCCGTCGCCACCGAGACGACGCCGAGGAGGATGACGATCAACAGCTGCAGGTCGTCGAAGAACGATCGGCGGGGTGCCGTGATCGCGTTGGATGAGATGGACACGAGCGAGATCGTACTGCCCCCGAGAGGGTGTCGATGACCGAGCCGCAGGTCGGGCTGTCGCAGATCAGTCGTACGACGACGTGATGCCGAGGTACTCCTCCAGCGAGAGCCCGCTGTTGTACACGGCCGTGGCCACGTCGACCCCGAGATAGCGCAGGTGCCAGGGTTCCCAGATATAGCCGGTGACCCCCTCTTTGCCCTGGGGGTACCGCACGATGAAGCCGAACCGATGCGCGTTGGCCGCGACCCACTGTCCCTCGGGCGTGTACCCGAAGGACTCGGTGATCGTGTTCAGATCGAACGCGAGCCCCGACTGGTGCTCGCTGTGTCCGGGTCGCGCGGAGTAGCGGTCTGCGGCGGCCGAACCGTCGCGGGACGCGTAGCTGTTGTACACCGAGACCTGGGTCGAATAGGAGCGGAACCCGCTCGCGATCCAGAGGTTGTGGCCGAGTGAGGCGGCTTCGGCCCGCATGCGTTCGAACGCTGCCAGCGTGTCACCCGTGAGTCCGTTCCCGTACCAACTCGGAAGCCGGTAGGTCTTGTTGACGATCAGGATGCCGTTCACATAGGTCGGCTGGATGTCATCGTCCGTGGACCCGCCGCCGCGGGACTGGGCGGCCTCGGCCGCCGCGTGGGAATCTTCGACGGCCGTCCACGCCGACTGGTAGGCGCTGATGCGGTCGGATGCGGACCCGGCTGCCGGGTCCGCGAGCGCTCCGAGCGCCGTCGCGTACGCATCCTTCGTCTCTTGAGTAGCAAGCTCCGGCACCTCGGCCGCTGCGCCGTGTGCAGCCGCGGCGGCAACGACGGCCTCGATCCGGCCGCGAGTGGTATCCGCGGCGGATTCCAGCTCGGTGACGGACCGCTCCGTCCCCGCGGCTGCGTCGGCGAGGCGGGTGGCTTGCGCGGACAGGGCCTGCGCCTGTGCCAACTGCGCTTCCCGGCCCTCAGGAGCGGCGGGCGTCGAGCGCGGTTCCGGTTCGGAGGGCGAGGCGGTCACCTCACCCGGAGACACGATCGTGAGCAGGCCCGCAGCGACCAGGGCATCCAGTGACGCGCGCAGCGTGTCGAGGGTTGCCGAGTCGTCGATCATCTCCGGGTCGGTGACCTCGAGGACCCGCGACGCTTCCGCTGCCACGGTGACGGCATCCGACTGAGCGGCGCTGAAGGACGCGGCGGAGGCATCCATAGCCTCGCCGGCCGACGTCCAGGCGGAGAGAGCGTCGTCGAAGGCCGCTCGGGCCTTCGCATTGTCGGTGGTGATCGTGCCGACGACGCCGGCTGTGGTGAACGCCGCAGCAAAGCCGAGGAAGGTCCGGCGCGCGATCGCGCGATCTTTTCGGCTCGAACCCATGTGGACCAGGGTAGTGCGCGCGGGACCGGGTACCGTGAACTCGTGAGTTCGGAAAGTCGCAGCCTCGTCGCGCGGCGAGGGAGCGTCCGCCGGCGAGGTCCTGCTGCGTCGGCCATCCGCACCACGGTGACGGCCGGAGCGGTCTGCGCGCTCGCGATCGGTGCGCTCACGGCAGCGCCGTCCGCGGATGCGGCCACGGACGCACCCGACCTCGCCGGGGTCTCCGCGCCGGCAGGCGAAGTAATCGTCACGGGGGGCGAGCCCACGAGTCTTGCCTCGCGAGCGGCCGCCGCTGTCGCCGGCATGAGCCTCAGTGAACGCGCGGCGAGCGTCATCATGGGGCACATCCCGACGACCGACCCCGCCGCGTTGCGCGAGTACATGACCAGCACGGGTGCTGGGGGATTCATCCTGATGGGTGCGAACATCCCGCCGACGGAGGACCGCTTGCGGGAGGTCACGGCGGCGCTGACGGTGAATGCGGCCGCACCGCCGCTGCTGGGCATCGATCAGGAGGGTGGCGATGTCTCACGGCTGCCCTGGGATGACTTCCCCTCGTCGGTGACGCTGAAGAACGAGCCACCAGAGGCCACCGAACTCGCGTTCGCGGGCCGCGGTGCGCTCGTGCAGAGAGCGGGTATCTCCGTGAACTTCGGCATAGTGGCCGACATCACCGACGACACCGGCATGTTCATCTATCGACGCGCCCTCGGCACGACGCCCGAGAGCGGGGCGTCCCACGTCGCCGCCGCCGTGGTGGGCGAGGAACCCGAGGCGCTCTCGACGCTCAAGCACTTTCCGGGTCACGGCGCGGCGCCCGGCGACTCGCACCGCGGCATCCCGTCGACGGACGAGACCTATGACCAGTGGCTCCAGACGGATGCCGTGCCCTTCGCGGCGGGGTTCGACGCCGGCGCTCCGCTTCTGATGTTCGGGCACCTTGCCTATACCGCGGTCGACGCCGCCCCCGCGACCTTGTCGAGTGAGTGGCACCGCATCGCGCGGGAGGAGCTCGGGTTCGCCGGCGTCGCGATTACGGACGATCTCGGGATGCTGGAGGCGTCGGGGCTGCGCGAGTATCAGGATCCCGTGTCCAATGCCGTGGCCGCCCTTTCGGCCGGGAACGACATGGTGCTGTCGGTGCTGGGAACCACGGCGCAGACTGTGCCGAGGCTGACCGCGGGGATTGTCGCGGCCGTCGAGTCCGGCGAGCTTCCCGCGGAGCGCCTGGACGAGGCGGCTGTGCGCGTGATGACACTCCGTCTGGAGACGGCAGCGGCGGGCCGAGGTCTCGTACCGTGTGGCTCATGTGCGCCGGCGGGCTGAGCCCCGCCGCGGCGTCGGGCCGTGTCAGGGCAGCGGCGGGCCCGGGACGCGCTCGATGAGCTCGGGCGAGTTGTTTCGGACGTTGCCCACTGCCGCCCCGACCGGATAGGCCTCGAGGGTGTCGGCGACGACAGCGGCCGCGTCGACAGCGGCGTCCAGGATGTCTCCCGGGTGATCGACGCTGGGGTCCAGCCACGCGTCGGCGTGGTCGGGATCCATGAACACCGGCATTCGGTCGTGGATCGAGCCCAGCCCATCGGAGGCGGCACGGGTGAGGATCGCGAAGGACAGCACCCATCGGTCGGGGGAGTCGCCGGGCTTCGACGGATCCTTCCACCATTCGTACAGGCCCGCGAACAGGAGCGGCTCGCCCGACTCCGGGTGAATGAAGTAGGGCGTCTTACCCGTCTCCGTGCGGTGCCACTCGTAGTAGCCGGTCACGGGGACGATCGCGCGGCGCTTCTCGAGAGCGCCGCGGAACATGGGCTTGTCCTCGAGCTCTTCGGACCGGGCATTGAACGCTCGCGCTCCGATCGAGAGGTCCTTCGCCCACCCCGGCACGAGCCCCCAGCGAGCGGACTCGAGGCGGCGGATCGGTGGTTCCGACTTCGCAGAGTCCAGCACGATCGCGGCTCGATCCGTCGGTGCGACATTGAACGAGGGGCCCGGCAGATCGTCGCCGACAAGGTCGACGCGCAGCATCCCGACCAGCTCGGTTCCGACGCTTGCCACCACGAATCGTCCGCACACGCGGCCAGCCTACGCGGGGGTCACCCCAGCGGACTGAAGACGGTCGAGAAGGCCCGCTCCGTCGGATGCGGTCACCCACGGCACTTGTGCGGCGGAGTGGTCGTTCACGGCGGTACGACCTCCCGCGAGCACCGCCTCGGCGGGGGAGAGGCGGCGGATCGCGACCGCTGCCACGTGCCCCGGATTGTCGCTTGCAAACGCCGTGTAGATCGCGTCATCGTGTTGGCCGTCGTCGCCGACGAGCAACCAGCGGATGTCCGGGAACTCCTCTGCAAGACGCTGCAGACTGCGCTCTTTGTGGGCGCGACCACTGCGAAACCACCGGTCGTGGGTCGGGCCCCAGTCCGTAAGCAGGAGCGCGCCAGGCGGAAAGAGATGGCGGCGCATGAACCGCACGAGCGTGGGCGCGACATTCCACGCGCCGGTCGAGAGGTACACCACTGGGCTCCCGGGATGTTCACGCGCGAGCCTTTCGAGAAGAACCGCCATGCCCGGGACCGGCTGCCGGGCATGTTCGTCGACGACGAAGGAGTTCCAGGCCGCGAGCAAGGGTCGTGGCAGCGCCGTCACCATGACGGTGTCGTCGACATCTGAGACGATCCCGAAACGCGCATCCGGGGCCACGACGAAGACCCGCGACTCCACCGGTTCGCTGCCCTCGACGGTCATTGTGAAGGTCTGCCACCCCGTGGGCAGGGAGGCGTCCAGGACGACATCCACGACACCTCCCCGATCCGCGGTCACGGTGTGGGTCGTTCCCGCCACCGTGACCTCGACGCGGGCGAATCCCACGGGAACGGCGAGGAAGCTGCGCCAACCGCGCACGGATGCGTACTCGCCGCCGCCGCGCGGCTTTCGCGGGGGAACGATGAGCACTCGTCCGAGCACGCGGATCCACCCGTCACCGCCGTACCCGGGAAACGGGGTCACGGTCGGGGTGAGCCCGCGGGCGCGGGCGCGACGCTCTCGCCAGGTGTGGAAGCGTCGCTCAAGTCGTGCGAGCCACAGGATCTTGGGGGGCGCGGTAGTTTCCTCCGGTCCGGGCACCCGTTCAGTCTGTCATGCCCTCGGCAGTCGAGTTCCGGTCGCGCTCCCCGCTGCGCGTGCCATCGTCATCCGACTCCATGTGCCGCTGCTCGAGCCGGTGCAGGATCTTCTTGCCGAGGAAGATCGCCAGGATGAACGCGGCGATCGCGGCAACGAAGATGTAGCCGGCGTAGTGAGCGCTGTCGGCGAGGTCGCGGTATGTTCCCGCCGCGGCCGACGCGACCGACACGTAGATCGCCGCCCACAGGATGCAGGCGGGTGCCGTCCAGGCCAGGAATCGGCGGTACGAGTACCCCGTCATCCCCACGGTGAGGGGAACCAGCGAGTGCAGCACGGGCAGGAACCGGCTCAGGAAGATCGCGACGCCGCCACGTCGATTGACGTACAACTCCGCGCGGATCCAGTTCCGTTCCCCGATCCGCGCGCCTACGCGTGAGTAGCGAATGCGCGGGCCGAGGAAGCGGCCGAGCCAGAAGCCGATACTCTCGCCGATCAGCGCTCCGATCACGACAGTAACGCCCAGAGCCACGGCCTCCCACGGGGTGGCCACGGCCGTCCCCGCAATGATCACGATCGTGTCGCCGGGGACGACCAGTCCGACCAAGACGCTCGTCTCGAGCATGATCGCGAGGCCGGCCAGGAGCGTGCGCAGCACCGGATCGACAGCCTGCACCGTATCCAGCAGCCACGTCAGCCACTCGTTCATCCTTGAAGCGTAGAGCCGTCGCCACCGTTTAGCCTGAGTGCGTGACCACGCCGCCGTCGACCATTGCGCTGATGGACTGGCTCGACCCGGAGCGCGTGTTCTGCGGGTGGGCGCAGCGGTATCCGAACGTGTTCTGGCTGGATGCCGGCCCCGACGCAGCAGGCGGCCGCAGCTGGATCGGTATCGGCGAACCCGTGGCATCCGAGGCGATCGGCGAGATCGATGTCGGATCCGCCGGTGCGCACCCCGACGGCCGGGCGGCTCCGCGAGGACCGCACCCCGGCGGGTGGGTGGGCTGGTTCGGCTACGAACCTGGGGCGCAGCGCGCCGGCGCGCCCGTCTGGGCGGGCGTCGAGGGCGAAGACCGGTGGATGCGTGTGCTCGCGGTCGTCGAGTTCGACCATGAGCGCTCGATGGTCACGGTCCGCTCGGGTGGCGAGTGCGGCGCGGTGACTGGGGATGCGAGCGAGATCGCGGACCAGCTGCGCCGACTGCCGATGCCCGCCGCGGTACCCGACCCGACGCCGGTCAGCGCAGCCGCTCGTCACGAGGCGTCGGAGTATGCCGCTCTCATCGGGGCGTGCCGTGAGCAGATCCGCCAGGGCAACGCGTATCAGCTGTGCCTGACGACTCGATTCGAGGTTCCGGGTCAGATCGACGCGTCCGTGGCCTACCGGCGCCTTCGGCGCGGCGTCAGCGCCCATCACGGCGGCTTCGTCCGCATCGGAGGGCGGGCGCTGTTGAGCGCGAGTCCCGAGCAGTTCCTCGAGGTCAACGGGGGGCGGGTGCGTACGCATCCGATCAAGGGCACCCGGCCGCGGTCCGCGGATGCCCGTAAGGATGCCGACCTTGTCGAGGATCTGCGCTCCGATGTGAAGGAACGCGCCGAGAACGTCATGATCGTGGACCTGATGCGCAACGACCTGTCGCGCGTCTGCCAGACGGGAACCGTGACGGTCGAGCGCCTGTTCGCGGTGGAGTCCTATCCGGCTGTCCATCAGCTCGTCAGCACCATCGCCGGAGACCTGAACCCGGGGCTCCGTCTGGATCAACTGCTCGCGGCAACGTTTCCCGCGGGCAGTATGACGGGCGCGCCGAAGCTCTCGGCGATGACGATTCTGCACCGGCTCGAGAGCGCACCTCGCGGTGTCTTCGCCGGATGCTTCGGCTGGATCTCGCCGCAGGGAGACCTCGATCTGGCGATGGTGATCCGGTCCGTGGTGGTCGAGCGTGATCGGGCATACGTCGGCGCGGGCGGCGGGATCACGTGGCTCTCGCACCCGCGTGCGGAGGTCGCCGAAGTCGTCGTGAAGGCGAGGGGTCCCCTCGCCGCGATCGGCGCAGTCGTCCCGCGGGGCTGGGCGCAGCCCGACCAGGACTCGTGAAACCAGGCATCCGGTAGCCTGGACAGTGCGCTTTTGCGCCCTCCCCCTGCGTCCCGATTGGTATCCGTTACGTGAGTCAAATGGTCCCTACTGACACCGTTGCCGCCCACGGCCCCGAAGGCGGGTACGACCCGCAGGCGATTCAGGCCAAGTGGCAGGAGCGTTGGGCGGCGGCCGATCCGTTCCGTGCCGGCGGCGCCGAGGACGCTCGTCCCCGCAAGTACGTTCTCGCGATGTTCCCGTACCCTTCGGGCGACCTGCACATGGGTCATGCCGAGAACTACCTCTACTCCGACATCGTTGCGCGCGCGTGGCGGCACCGCGGCTACAACGTGCTCAACCCGATCGGATGGGACTCGTTCGGCCTTCCCGCCGAGAACGCCGCGATCAAGCGCGGCGCCGACCCGCGCGAGTGGACCTACGACAACATCGCGCAGCAGAAGGCCGGATTCCGCGCGTACGGTGTCTCCTTCGACTGGAACCGGGTGCTGCACACCAGCGACCCCGAGTACTACCAGTGGAATCAGTGGCTCTTCCAGCGCCTGTTCGAGCGGGGGCTGGCCTACCGCAAAGAGAGTCCGGTCAACTGGTGTCCAGTCGATCAGACCGTGCTCGCGAACGAGCAGGTCGTCGACGGGCATTGCGAACGGTGCGGCGCGGAGGTCGTCAAGAAGAAGCTCACGCAGTGGTACTTCCGCATCACTGACTATGCCGACCGGCTGCTGGATGACCTGAAC
The DNA here is from genome assembly GCF_965345035.1 of Microbacterium sp. bgisy207. Lineage (GTDB taxonomy): Bacteria > Actinomycetota > Actinomycetes > Actinomycetales > Microbacteriaceae > Microbacterium. The sequence continues at coordinate 251,830 of NZ_CBDRMG010000003.1, read as the reverse complement.
CAGCTCGAGGGGTTCTGGCCACACAAGGTGATCCAGATGCAGCGCAACTGGATCGGCCGCTCGGTGGGAGCGGATATCGACTTCGAGATCGAAGGTCGCACCGAGAAGGTCACGGTCTTCTCGACACGTCCCGATACCCTCCACGGCGCGACATTCATGGTCGTGGCCCCTGACAGCGACCTCGCGGCAGAGCTGGTATCCGGCTCGACGTCGGATGTCCAGGCACAGTTCCAGGAGTACCTCGAAGCCGTTCAGAAGCAGACCGAGATCGAACGGCAGAACACCGATCGTCCCAAGACCGGGGTCTTCCTTGATCGCTACGCCATCAACCCCGTCAACGGCGAGCGGCTGCCGATCTGGGCTGCCGACTACGTCCTCGCCGACTACGGTCACGGTGCGGTCATGGCGGTGCCCGCGCACGACCAGCGCGACCTCGATTTCGCGCGGGCCTTCGACCTGCCGATCCGGGTCGTCGTGGACACGACGGCGCCCGCAACCGGCGCGATCCCCGTGATCGGACCCGACGGCCAGCTCCCCGAGGGTGCCGACGACCTCGAGTCGATCGACCCTGCCACGACGGGGATCGCACTGACCGGCGAGGGGCGGATGATCAACTCCGGATCCCTCGACGGCCTGAGCAAGCGCAACGCCATCGCGCGGATCGTCGAAGAACTCGAGGCGGCAGGAACGGGACGCGCATCCAAGTCGTACCGCCTCCGCGACTGGCTCATTTCGCGCCAGCGGTTCTGGGGCACGCCGATTCCGATGATCCACACGCAGGATGGTCGCATCGTTCCCGTTCCCGAAGAGGAGCTGCCGGTGCGCCTTCCCGACGCGCACGGACTCGACCTGGCGCCGAAGGGCACCTCGCCGCTGGGCGCGGCCTCCGAGTGGATGGCCACCACGGACCCCGAGACCGGCGACGCCGCGCTTCGTGACCCTGACACGATGGACACGTTCGTCGACAGCTCGTGGTATTTCCTGCGCTTCCTCTCGCCGGGCAACGACACCGTGGCATTCGATCCGGCCGAAGCGCAGCGCTGGGCTCCCGTCGACTTCTACATCGGCGGCGTCGAGCACGCGATCTTGCACCTCCTGTATGCGCGGTTCATCACCAAGGTCCTGTTCGATATGGGGCTCGTCGACTTCACGGAGCCGTTCTCGAGCCTGATCAATCAAGGCATGGTGATCCTGGGCGGATCGAAGATGTCCAAGAGCAAGGGCAACCTCGTGCTCTTCCACGAGGAGCTCGCGACGCACGGTGCGGACGCGCTGCGTGTCGCGCTCGCCTTCGCAGGACCCGTGGAAGACGACAAGGACTGGAATGACGTTTCGACGACGGGGGCCCAGAAGTTCCTGTCGCGAGCGTGGCGGGTCGCACAGGACGTCACGAGCGAACCGGACGTCGTGTGGGCGGAGGGTGACGTCGCGCTCCGGCGCATCACGCATCGCCTGTGGGCGGAAGCTCCGGGGCTGATCGAACAGACGAAGTTCAATGTCGTCGTCGCTCGCCTCATGGAGCTCGTGAACGCGATCCGCAAGACGATCGACACCGGCGCGGGCCCCGCGGACCCGGCGGTTCGTGAAGCGACCGAAGCGGTGGCGATGGTCCTCGACCTCTTCGCGCCCCACACCGCGGAGGAGATGTGGGAAGCGCTCGGTTACGAGCCGTTCGTCGGTCTTGTCGGCTGGCGGCAAGCCGATCCGACGCTGCTGGTCGAAGACACCGTCACGGCTGTCGTTCAGATCGACGGGAAGGTGCGGGCGACCCTCGAGGTCTCGGCGAAGATCGATGGTGCCGAACTTGAGGCGCTGGCCCGCGCGGACGAGCGGGTGGTGCGTTCTCTCGCCGGCCGCGAGATCACGCGCGCCATCGTTCGCACCCCGAAGGTCGTGAGCTTCAGCACTCACTGAGCGTTCCTCCCCAGGGAACCGTTCAACTCGTGTCTTCCGGCACCTGGGATGCGCGGGCGGTCGGATCGTGAGGCGACCCTAGCGTTGCGGCATGGCTGATGCGCAGGGTCATGATCGTCGGCGGTGGGGCACTGGTGCGGTGATCGTGCTGGCGCTCGGCGCGCTCGCCGTCGCCGTGATCGTGGGCATGGTGCGCAGCACGGGCGCGTCAGCATCGCTGACGCCGGCTCCGGTGACCATCGCCTCGAGTTCGGCATCAGCGTCGCTCTACGTACACGTGTCCGGCGCGGTACGTGCGCCCGGACTCTACGTGCTGCATCCGGATGCGCGGGTCGTGGATGCGGTAGCCGCCGCGGGCGGGTTCGCCGATGACGCCGAGGCGTCGGGCGTGAACCTTGCCCGCCAGGTTTCCGATGGGGAGCAGCTCGTCGTCCCGCGTGTCGGGGATGCCATCGAGAGCGGCACGGCCGGCATCGCGGCTGACGGCCGTGTGAATCTCAACACCGCGGACGAGGGAGCCCTGGACACGCTTCCTCGAGTCGGTCCCGCGATCGCCGCGCGGATCATCGAGTGGCGCGAGACGAACGGTCGGTTCTCGAGTGTCGAAGACCTGTTGTCGGTGCCGGGGATCGGCCCGAAGATGCTCGAGTCTCTGCGCGAGCTCGTGACGGTGTGAGCGGGGCGGGCGATGCCGGGTCCTGAGCGCCGCTGGCGTTCCGCTCGTCTCGTGCCGGCGGCCGCGGTGAGCTGGGCTGTCGCGCTCGCCCTGGTGAATGCACCCGCGGCGGCGCCGGCGGCGGTCGGGGTGCTGGCGGTGGCGGCTGGTGCGGGGGCAGGGATGCTCGTCATCCGCTCGCGGCGGGGCGGGGCGATGCCGGAAGCGCGCGGGGGGATTCGGGAGGCAGGCGATGGGACGCGGACGCCCGCCCGTTCGGTCACCGGCATCGTGGCGGTCATGACCGTCGCATTGGCGGCGGGGGCCGCTGTCGGGGTCCATATCAGCCTGGCGCAGCCGGCGCGGGAGAGAGCGCTGGAGGCCTTCGGAAGTGGTTCCCGGGTGGTCGAGGTGGAGGCGAGGGTCACCGGCAAGGTGGAGCCACGCGGCGGCGGTCAGCGCGCCTTCGACGCGGTGATTCGCCTCATCGGCCCCGACGCAGGATCGACCACCGGATGGACCGATGCCACCGTGAGGGTGTCGAGCGAGCAGGTAAGCAGGGAACTCGATGCGGGCGCGTTGGTTTTCGTCACCGGAACCAGTCGGCCTGCGTATCCGGGCGATCGCGCCGTCGTCCAGCTCGTCGCCCACGAGGCTGAGGTCATCGCGCCGCCCGCCGGTGTGTGGCGTGTCACTGCCGATCTGCGGCAGTCCCTCGTGCATGCGGCGGCGGGCCTTCCCGGCGCCGGGGGCGAACTGGTACCAGGACTTGCCGTGGGGGATACCTCCGCCGTGAGTGCCCAGACGGATGCCGACATGAAGGCATCCTCGCTTTCCCACCTCACGGCGGTCTCTGGCGCCAATTGCGCGCTCGTCGTGGGCATAGCCTTCGTTGTCGCGGCCGGGTTGCGAGCGGGGCGAGGCATCCGCGTGGTCGCCGGGGTCGGGGCGCTCGTGGGGTTCGTCATCCTCGTCACGCCCGAGCCGAGCGTCGTACGCGCGGCGATGATGGCCGGCATCGCGATGCTTGCGGTCTTGCTGGGACGTGCAGGCGCCGGCGTCGCGGTGCTGAGCGCAGCCGTCGTGCTGCTCCTGCTCGTGGATCCCTGGTTGTCGGGCTCGCTCGGGTTCGCGCTGTCGGTGGCGGCCACCGCAGCGCTGCTCACGCTCGCGCGCCCCCTCGCATCTGGCTTGACGCGTGTCATGCCGGCGACGCTGGCACTGGCCTTGTCGGTGCCGCTTTCCGCGCAATTGGCCTGCGGTCCGCTGCTCGTGCTGATCGATCCGTCCCTCCCGGTGTGGGGAGTACCGGCTAACCTGCTCGCGGCGCCGGCAGCTCCCGCGGCGACGGTGCTGGGACTTGCCGCCTGCATGGCCGCGCCCATCCCCGTGGTGCAGAGCGGTCTGGCGGCGATCGCATGGCTTCCGGCAGCCTGGATCGCCGGAATCGCTGACACCACGAGTGCGCTGCCGTTCGCTCGCATTCCTTGGGTGGACGGCCTTCTCGGCGCCGCCTTGCTCGCGCTCACGGGCGGACTCGTCGTTCTCGCAGTCGCGCTGCCGGGAGGCGGCCGGCAGCGCGACCGCATCCGGCGAGTGTCGTCGATCCTGCTGGTAGGGGTCGTGACGGTCTGGGGCTGCGGGGCGCTGGCCACCACGATCAGTCAGCGGTGGGGGATCCCCGCGGACTGGTCGATTCTGATGTGCGATGTGGGTCAGGGGGATGCGGTGCTTGTGCGCAGTGACAGCGCGATCGCGCTCATCGACACGGGGCCGGATCCAGCGCTCGTGAGCGCGTGCCTCGATAGGGTCGGCATCTCCCGGGTCGACCTGCTCGTCCTTACGCACTTCGACAAGGATCACGTCGGGGGAAGTGAGGCGGTGATCGGGCGGGTCGGAAGCGTGCTCCATGGTCCGACCGACGGGCGCGCGGATGAACGGCTGCTCGCGGAGTTCGGCGAGGCGGGCGCCCAGGTGGTTCCGGCGGAGGAGGGGATGTCGGGACTGCTCGGTGCCGCGCGATGGAGCGTGCTGTGGCCGCGCGCGGGCGCGCTCTTCCCCGCGGGGAACGACTCGTCGGTGACCGTGAGCATCGAGGGCGGCGGGGTCCCCCGCTCCCTGTTCCTCGGCGATCTTTCTGCCGATCCCCAGCGGATACTGCGCACGAGCGTCCGGGACATCGTCGAGGTCGTCAAGGTGTCCCACCATGGCAGCGCAGACCAGGATCCCGGGCTGTACGACCAGATCGCTCCCCGCGTTGCGTTGATCGGGGTGGGGGCGGAGAACACTTACGGGCACCCGACAGCGACGACGCTGGGGATGCTGCAGGGCAGCGCAGTGGGGCGCACCGACCAAGACGGGATCGTCGCCGTCGTCGGCGAGGGCGACGCCCTCGCCCTGTGGCGGGAGCGGGCACCTGTCGCGGGCGGCGGTTAGGCTTCTGGCATGGCCGCACCCCGTCGATCGAGTTCCTCGAAGTCGGCGATTCGGCAGGTACCATGGCGCGATCCGCGACCCGCCTCGATCGTGTTGGTGTCGGGACCGGAGGACGTGTGCGCCGAGCGCGCGATTGCCGGACTGCGGGACTATGTCCGCGCCGAGGATCCGGCCGTAGAGATCACCGACCTGCGCGCCGATGACTACGTCGCGGGAACGCTGCTGACTGTCACCTCGCCGTCGCTGTTCGGCGAACCGCGGCTTGTGCGTGTCTTCGGTGTCGAAAAGGCGTCCGACCCTTTCCTCACCGAGGCCCTCGCCTACCTCGAGGCGCCCCAGGAAGGGGCGACCGTTGTGCTGCGCCATACCGGTGCGAGCGTTCGAGGCAAGAAGCTGCTCGATGCGGTCCGCAGCGGCACGACGGATGCCGTTGAGATCGCGTGCCCCGCCATCAAGCGCGACAGCGACCGATACGACTTCGCCGCTACCGAGTTCTCGGCCGCGAACACGCGCATCGCGCCAGCGGCTCTTCGTGCGCTCGTCTCGGCGTTCTCCGACGACCTCACGGAGCTGGCCGCAGCCTGCCAGCAGCTCATCGCCGACGTCGACGGGGATGTGACCGACGATGTCGTCCGGCGCTACTACGGCGGTCGAGTCGAAACGACGGCGTTCGCAGTCGCCGACACCGCGATCGCCGGACGGTACGGTGAGGCGCTGATCACGCTTCGACACGCGTTGGCCAGCGGAGCCGATCCCGTGCCGCTGGTCGCAGCAATCGCATCCAAGCTGCGGACGATGGCCCGGGTCGCGGGGCTTCGCGAGTCCTCCGCGGCGATCGCCGCCCGGATCGGTGTCAAGGACTGGCAGGTCGACCGTGCTCGCCGGGATCTCGCAGGTTGGAACGAGGAATCCCTGGGGCGCGCGATACAGGCCGCGGCGCGAGCGGATGCCGAGGTCAAGGGCGCCTCACGGGACCCCATCTTCGCGCTCGAGCGCCTCGTGACGGTCGTCGCGACGCGCAGCGAGTTCGGCAGCTGACGATCCGGAAACGACAAAGCCCGCCTCGGAGGGCGGGCTTTGCGTGATACCTGAGCTCAGAGAGCGGCGACCTGCTTGGCGATGGCCGACTTGCGGTTGGCTGCCTGGTTCGCGTGGATGACGCCCTTGCTGACAGCCTTGTCGAGCTTCTTGGTCGCCGTGGCCAGAGCCTTCTCGGCGGCGGCCTTGTCGCCGGCGGCGATGGCCTCGCGGGTGCGGCGCACCTCGGTCTTCAGCTGGCTCTTGACGGCCTTGTTGCGCTCGTGCGCCTTCTCGTTGGTCTTGTTGCGCTTGATCTGCGACTTGATGTTCGCCACGTGGAGACGTTCTTTCGTTCGAGTGAATGGATGGACTGCCGGCGACGAGAGAGGGGCGTCCACCAGCGATCGTGAGGGTAGAACCCACACACAAGCCAGTAGACGAGTCTATCAGGTCTGCTCGATCGTCGTGAGCGCGAGGTTGAGGACTGCGTTGAAGACACGCGGGCGCATCGCGGTCACGAGGTGGCTGGTGCGGGGAACGACGATGAGCTCGGCATCCGGAACCAGCCGCCGGAACAGCCGCTCATTGACACGCAGCTGATCGAATTGGCCGTTGACGAACCACAGCGGCACCCGAATGCGCTCGAGCGCCACGAGCAGGTCGAGCACCGAGAGGCTCCGCAGCGCCACGTCCTGTGCGTCGAGGGCATAGCCACCCGCGCCGAAGTCGGCCCGGGTCTCGGGCGGGAGGGTGGCATCGAGCACACGATTGCTCAGCCACGCGCCGCGGTCGGGGAAGGAGTCGAGGCCGCGCGCGAGCAAACGGTAGGTGCGCAGCGCGGGGCCCCGCGGAATCGCGGTGCAGGATGCCGCGACCAGTCCCTGGATCGGCGGCGGTATCTCCCGACCCGCGTACTCGACCGACAGCAGGCCGCCCATCGAGTGGCCCACCAGCAGGACGGTGCCGTGTTCGGCGGCGGCATCCTGGACAGCCCGATCGATCGTCGCGAAGGCCTCGTCGATCGTGAAGGTCTCGCCCATCCGACCGCCGTGGCCGGGCAGGTCGACAGCGACGGCGGGGTTGCCGCGCTGCTGGAGGTAGTCCAGCTGCGCCCGCCACATCGTCCGGGACGTGCGGATGCCGTGCACGAGGACGACCGCGACCACCATGCCGCCAGGCTAACCGCGGCGGGCACCCGGATGTGCGTGAGACGCGCGCAGGGCCCAGGGCCTGGCCGCCGGTAGAATCGTGCGGATATGTCCCCACGCGCCCTCACGCCGCTGCAGCCGGCCGCCACGCCGCCCGAGCAGATCCGCAACTTCTGCATCATCGCGCACATCGACCACGGCAAGTCGACCCTGGCCGACCGCATGCTGCAGATCACCGGCGTCGTCTCGGATCGCGACATGCGCGCGCAGTACCTGGACCGGATGGACATCGAGCGCGAGCGCGGCATCACGATCAAGAGCCAGGCTGTGCGGATGCCGTGGCAGACCGAGTCCGGAACGTTCGCGCTCAACATGATCGACACGCCCGGGCACGTCGACTTCACGTATGAGGTCTCCCGGTCCCTCGCCGCGTGTGAGGGGGCGATCCTCCTCGTGGATGCCGCACAGGGCATCGAGGCCCAGACCCTCGCGAACCTGTACCTCGCGCTCGAGAACGATCTGCACATCATCCCCGTGCTCAACAAGATCGACCTGCCAGCCGCCGATCCCGAGAAGTACGCCGCCGAGCTTGCGAACCTCATCGGCGGCGACCCCGCGGATGTGCTGCGCGTGAGCGGCAAGACGGGCCAGGGCGTCGAGGAGCTGCTCGACCGGATCGTCGCTCAGATCCCGGCGCCGACGGGGAATGCCGACGCTCCCGCCCGTGCGATGATCTTCGACTCCGTCTACGACGCCTACCGCGGCGTCGTCACCTACGTCCGGATGGTCGACGGAAAGCTCGAGCCGCGTGAGCGGATCCAGATGATGTCGACGAAGGCCACGCACGACCTGCTCGAGATCGGCGTGTCGAGCCCCGAGCCGGTGCCGACGAAGGGGCTGGGCGTCGGCGAGGTCGGCTATCTCATCACCGGCGTGAAGGATGTGCGCCAGTCGAAGGTGGGCGACACCATCACGAATCAGCGAAAGCCCGCCGCCGAGGCCCTCGCCGGGTACACGGATCCCAAGCCCATGGTGTTCTCGGGGATCTATCCCATCGATGGCAGCGACTACGGCGACCTGCGCGAAGCGCTCGACAAGCTCAAGCTCTCGGACGCCTCGCTGCAGTACGAGCCCGAGACCTCCGTCGCCCTCGGGTTCGGCTTCCGGTGCGGGTTCCTGGGCCTGCTGCACCTCGAGATCATCACCGAGCGCCTCTCGCGGGAGTTCGACCTCGACCTCATCACGACCGCACCGTCGGTGACCTACGAGGTCACGACCGACACGGGAGAGACCGTCACTGTCACCAACCCCAGCGAGTACCCGGATGGACGGGTGGCCGAGGTCTCGGAACCGGTCGTGAAGGTCGGCATCCTGCTGCCCAAGGACTACGTCGGCACCGTCATGGAGTTGTGCCAGTCCCGCCGTGGGTCGCTGCTGGGCATGGACTACCTGAGCGAGGACCGCGTCGAGTTGCGCTACAACATGCCGCTCGGCGAGATCGTCTTCGACTTCTTCGACCAGCTCAAGTCCAAGACGCAGGGCTACGCGAGCCTCGACTACGAACCCGCGGGCTCACAGACGGCGGACCTCGTGAAGGTCGACATCCTGTTGCAGGGCGAGAAGGTGGATGCCTTCAGCTCGATCGTGCACCGTGACAAGGCCTACGGCTACGGCACCATGATGACCGAGCGCCTCCGCAAGCTCATCCCGCGTCAGCAGTTCGAAGTGCCCATCCAGGCCGCGATCGGCGCGCGGATCATCGCCCGCGAGAACATCCGTGCGATTCGCAAGGACGTGCTCGCCAAGTGCTACGGCGGTGACATCACCCGCAAGCGGAAGCTCCTCGAGAAGCAGAAGGAGGGCAAGAAGCGCATGAAGATGGTCGGCCGCGTCGAGGTCCCCCAGGAGGCGTTCATCGCGGCGCTCTCGGGCGACGTCGAGGGCAAAGACAAGTAGTCTGAACGCCATGCGCCGCGGAACCTTCCGGGACGAGACCGTCGACTACGCCGCCGTCGGTGCCACGCAGGCACCCGACCTCATGCAGTACCCGCCGGAGAAGAGCATCCCCGCTGAAGAGTCCTGGCGGATCGGCAGTGGTGAGACGCGGTTCGCCTCAGCAAGCGAAGCCCTGCTCTCGTGGGCGCCGCTGCGTGGCGCGGGACTCACGCTCACCGACATCCATCCCGCATCGGGCGCCGGCTATGCCGGGGTCTCCTACGATTCCGAGGGCGCACCGATCGCTCCCTCCCGGCGGGACGCGGAGCAGCGGTTCGACGCGGAGGGTACGCCGTACGTCAGTGCCGGTGCGACCGTGAACGTGGCAGGTCGCCTCAGCGGCTACCGGGCGGATGCCGAGTTGCGCGTCATCCTCGCGGTCGAAGAGCCCCGCCGCACAGCTTTCGCGCTGGGGACCGTCGGCGGCTCAGTTGTCAGCGGGGAGGAGTTGTTCCTGCTCGAATGGCGCGACAACGACGAGGTGTGGTTCACGGTCCGTGCCTTCGACCGCCCGGTCTCGACGCTGTACCGGATAGTGCCCCGACTGGTTCGCGGTCGGCGGCGTCGCCTGTTCCGCGCCTACCTCACAGCGGTGTCGCCCCTGTTCGTGACCTGATGGGGGCGGCGCTTCCGTTGGGCGATCCCGTTCCCCGTGATGGATCGCTTCCGGGTGTTTCCATCGATGCCGCGACCCCGCTGTCGGCGTACGTCCACATCCCGTTCTGCCGCGTACGGTGCGGCTACTGCGACTTCAACACCTATACGGCCGACGAGCTGCGCGGGGAGCGCCGTGAGGACTATGCCGACAGTGTGCTGCGCGAGATCGACCTCGCGGCCCGTGTCCTCGAGCCTCATCGGCGTTCGCTGAGCACCGTCTTCTTCGGCGGCGGAACACCGACCCTCCTCCCGGCACGCGACCTCACCCGCATCCTGGGGGCGTTGCGGGATCGGTTCGGTCTGGACCCGGATGCCGAGGTGACCGTGGAGGCCAACCCCGACACCGTGCACCCCGCGGTCGCGACAGAGCTGGCGCGCGGAGGCGTGACGCGCCTGTCAGTGGGCATGCAATCCGATGTGAGCGAGGTGCTCGCAACGCTCGATCGCACTCACCGGCGCGAGAACGTCGCGGCCGCGGTCCGCGCGGCGCGGGAGAGCGGGCTCGCTGTGAGCGTCGACCTTATCTATGGCACGCCGGGAGAGTCGCTCGACCAGTGGCGGCAGAGCGTGGATGCGGCGCTCGCGCTGGAGACCGACCACATCTCCGCGTACGCCCTGATCGTCGAAGAGGGCACGGCGCTTGAACGTCGCATCCGCCGCGGTGAACTCCCAGCTCCCGACGACGACCTCCAGGCCGCGATGTACGAATACGCAGACGACGCGTTCGCGTCCGCGGGGTATGACTGGTACGAGGTATCGAACTGGTCTCGCGGACACGAGGCTCGATCCCGGCACAACCTCGCCTACTGGCGAGGTCACGACTGGTGGGGTTTCGGACCGGGCGCGCACAGCCATATCGGCGGTGTCCGGTTCTGGAACGTCCGCCACCCGGCCGCGTATGCTCAGCGCCTCTGGTCAGGGGAGTCGCCAGGAGCGGGACGTGAGGTGCCGGATGAAGCTGCCCGCCTTCTGGAACGGGTGATGCTGCGTGTGCGCACCGTCGAGGGTCTGCCGGTCTCCGAGCTGCCGCGCGAGAATCGTCCCGCCGTCGCCGGCCTGGTCGCCGATGGCCTGGCGGACGGCAAAGAAGCCGTGCGCGGACGGATCATCCTGACCCGGCGCGGGCGGCTGCTCGCCGACGCCGTTGTGCGCGCGCTCACGGTGTGACCCGGGCCGCGAGGGGAAGGCATCCGCTAGAATTGGCACTCCGAGGATGTGAGTGCCAACACCACGGTCGATTCGGTCGACGCCGGATGCGGAAGGAGGCGACATGGTCAGCGAACGAGGACTGCAGGTGCTCCGGGCGATCGTGCAGGACTACGTCGACACCCGCGAGCCCGTCGGGAGCAAAGCCATCGTCGAACGTCACGCGTTCGGCGTATCGGCGGCAACGATCCGCAACGACATGGCCCTCCTCGAAGACGAGGAGTTGATCGCCGCCCCGCACACCTCATCCGGTCGCGTGCCCACCGACAAGGGCTACCGGGTGTTCGTCGACCATCTGGCCGAGATCCGCCCCCTCTCGCCGGCGCAGCGGGCGGCGATCGCGACTTTCCTCGACGGGCCTGGTGATCTGGATGACGCACTGGCGCGCACCGTCCGCGCCCTGACTCAGCTGACGGGTCAAGTCGCGATCGTGCAGTATCCGTCGTTCTCGAAGGCCACGATCACCCACGTGGAACTGGTCGCGCTCGACCCCTCTCGCATCCTTGTGATCGTGGTGACCGATACCGGGCGGGTGTCCCAGCGACTCGCTCTGCTCAGTGGAGCTCTCGACGAGACAGATCTCGCCCGGGTACGCGCGGAGGTTTCGACGCTCCTGGTCGGTCGAAGTGTGCGGCAAGGCGCCAAGCGCGTCGAGGAGCAGACTGACGCGGACGCGCGCACCCCGCACCAATCGGCCGTCACCGAGATTCTGCGAGTGGTGCAGGAGGAACTGGACGAGTTCCGACAGGACCGGCTCGTGATGGCCGGAGCCGCGAACCTCGCCCTGCGCGAGAGCGATTTCCGCGGGAGCATCTACCCGTTGCTCGAGGCCATTGAAGAACAGGTGACGATTCTGCGTCTCATGGGGGAGATGGTCGCCGACGACAACGGCCTGGCCGCCAGTATCGGGCGGGAAAACGAAGCATTCGGACTCTCCGAGGCATCCGTCATCGCGAGCGATTACGATGCGACGGGCGCCCGCGCGCGCGTGGGACTGATGGGGCCGACTCGCATGGACTACCCGAGCAACCTTGCGGCGGTGCGCGCCGTCGCGCGCTACTTGACGCGGCTGCTGGCGGAAGACGAGAAGGGGCGATGAGCCCCGCACGAGATACCCGCTGCCACCAGCGGGATGCAGAAAGGTGACCGTGGCTGACCACTACGAGGTCCTTGGCGTATCGCGCGATGCGTCGCCCGAAGAGATCAAGAAGGCGTACCGGCGCCTTGCTCGGGAGCTTCACCCGGACGTGAACCCGGGTGAGGAAGCCGCGGAGCGGTTCAAGCTCGTCACGCACGCCTACGATGTCCTGAGCGACCCGCAGCAACGGCAGCGCTACGACATGGGTGGCGGGACGAACGGTGGGTTCGGCGCCGCCGGCGACTTCGGTGGGTTCAACGACATCTTCGAGAGCTTCTTCGGCGGGGGAGGTGCGGCCAGGGGCGGCAGGCCGCGCTCGCGCAAGGAGCGGGGGCAGGACGCGTTGGTCCGCGTCGACCTCGACCTCAAGGACGTCGTCTTCGGTGTCCACCGCGATATCGATGTCGATACGGCGGTCCTGTGCGAGACGTGCCAGGGGGCGTGCACTCAGCCGGGGACGTCGCCCGTGCGCTGCGACATCTGCCACGGCACGGGGCACATTCAACGGACCGTCCGAAGCCTGCTCGGCAACGTCGTCACGTCGCAGCCGTGCGGCACCTGTCAGGGCTACGGCACCACGATCCCGTATCCGTGTGCCACGTGCCAGGGGCAGGGGCGGGTACGGGCGCGCCGCACCGTGTCGATCGACATCCCCGCCGGTGTGGATACGGGGCTGCGTCTGCAACTGCCGGGCTCGGGTGAAGTGGGGCCGGGCGGTGGCGCTCACGGTGACCTCTACATCGAGGTGTCCGTTGCGACACATCCGGTGTTCAGCCGCGAGGGCGACGACCTGCTCGCAACGCTGGAAGTCTCGATGCCCGATGCCATCCTCGGCGCGACGACCACCATCGACGGGCTCGACGGGCCCGTCGATCTGGAGGTGCGGCCCGGAGTGCAATCCGGCGACGTGTTGACGATCAAGGGCCGCGGAATCACCCCGCTGCGCGGGAGCCAGCGCGGCGATCTGCGCGTGGGAGTTCACGTCGTCACGCCAACGAAGCTCGATGCGAAGGAACGGGGCCTGATCGAGGAGTTCGCGAAGCGGACGAAAGCACCCGCTCCGCGACTTGCCGAGTTCCACCAGGGACTGTTCTCGAAGCTGCGCGATCGGTTCCGGAACGGCTGACCGTGCCCCTTCACTTCGTCGTCGACGAACCGCTGGATGCCGATGCCGGCGAGACCGTGACGTTGACAGGTGCGGAAGCCCACCACGCAGCGACCGTGCGACGCGTGCGGGTCGGCGAGGCCGTCACGCTGGGCGACGGCGCAGGAGTGTGGCTCGAGGCGCTGTGCGAAACCGTTGCGCCGCGTGAAGTCGTCGTGCGTGTGTCTCGTCGCGTCGTGGTGAGCCCCCCTGCCGTGCGCGTCGAGCTGGTCCAAGCGCTGGCAAAGGGCGATCGCGACGAGCTCGCCGTGCAGGCGGCGACGGAGCTCGGCATCGATGCGATCACCCCGTGGCAGGCGGCCAGAAGCGTGTCACGCTGGGATGGCGCCAAGCGTGACAAGGGCGTTCTTCGGTGGCGTCAGATCACCAGAGAGGCGGGAAAGCAAGCTCATCGCGCGTGGTTGCCCGTGGTCAACGAACCGGCCACGACCTCTCGCCTGTGTGAGCGCGCTGCCGCGAGCCGGATGCTGGTGCTCGAACCGACCGCGACCATCCGCCTCGCCGAGTGGGATGCAGACGCGGACGACCCTCGCGACATCCTGCTTGTGGTGGGACCGGAAGGAGGGATCGACCCGGCAGAACTGCGAGACCTCGAAGCCGCGGGCGCAACACCGGTGCGGCTCGGCGAGCATGTGCTGCGCACCTCGACGGCCGGTCCCGCTGCACTCGCGGTGCTGAGCGCTCACCTCCGCCGGTGGTAGAGGGCGTCGGTAGACTGAGGCCATGACCGAACCCTCAGTCTTCACTCGCATTCTGCGCGGCGAGATCCCCGCGGAGATCCTCGCCGAGACCGAGAACGTGTTCGTCATCCGGGATATCGCCCCGCAGGCGCCGCTGCACCTGCTCGTGATCCCCAAGTCCGGCGACTACCGCGATGTGACGGAACTGGCGGCAGGCGACCCCGCGCTCCTGGCTGAGATGGTCGCTATCGCCAAGCGCGTTGCCATCGACTACGGCGACGGCGACTTCCGGCTGGTGTTCAACACCGGAGCGGGCGCTGGTCAGACGGTCTTCCATGTGCACGCCCATGTGCTCGGTGGCGGCCTCGCAGAAGGCAGTCTCGGTGGCTGAACCCGGCAGCAATGCGCACCCGGATGGCCTCGTCACGGAGCGGCTGTTCGCCGACGGCGTGGCGATGGTGCAACTCCTCGGTCCGCAGGACCGCCTGTTGCGTGTCGTCGAGCGTGAGCATCCGGATGTCGATGTCCACGTGCGCGGCAACGAGATCACTCTTGTGGGCGAGGCGGCCGCCGTCGCAGCAGCACGCGACCTCGTGGAAGAACTCCTCACAATGACCCGCACCGGGCAGGACCTGGCGCCGGCGGACGTGTCCAGCTCGAACCGGATTCTGCGCAGCGAAGGCAATCCTCGTCCGTCCGAAGTGCTCGGGGAAGCGATCCTCTCCAGCCGGGGCCGGGTCATCAGGCCCAAGACCCTCGGACAGAAGTCGTATGTCGACGCGATCGAGCACACGACGATCACGTTCGGTATCGGTCCCGCCGGAACGGGCAAGACCTACCTCGCGATGGCTAAGGCTGTGCAGGCTCTGCAGCGCAAGGAGGTCAGCCGCATCATCCTGACCCGACCCGCGGTCGAAGCGGGGGAGAGACTCGGGTTCTTGCCGGGCACCCTGACTGACAAGATCGATCCGTACCTTCGCCCGCTCTACGACGCGCTCAACGAGATGATAGACCCCGAGATCGTCCCGAAACTCATGGCGACCGGGACGATCGAGGTCGCCCCGTTGGCGTACATGCGCGGTCGGACACTGAACGATTCGTTCGTCGTGCTCGACGAGGCGCAGAACACGACTCCCGAGCAGATGAAGATGTTCCTGACCCGGCTCGGGTTCAACACCAAGATGGTCGTCACCGGCGACATCACGCAGATCGACCTGCCGCAGGGCGCCTCGGGCCTGCGCCTGGTTACGAAGGTGCTCAGCGCGATCGATGACATCCACTTCGCGTACCTCACGAGCGACGACGTCGTGCGGCACTCCCTTGTCGGCAAGATCGTCGATGCCTACTCCGAGTATGACGAGCGGCGACTGTCGGCCAAACGCGAGCGTGACGAGGCCAGCGAGCTCAGCAGCCGGGCCGAGCGCCGGGGCGCCTCCCGCCCGGCCGGCCCCCGCGACCATCTCCCGAAGCGAGGGCGTCGATGACGATCGAGATCACGAACGAATCAGGTATCGACGTTGATGAGACCGTGCTGCTGCGGCTGACGGAGAACAATCTCGCCGAGCTGTTCGTCAGTCCGGATGCCGACCTGGCGATCCTCCTCGTCGACGAGGGAGCGATGGAGTCGCTGCACGTCCAATGGATGGATGAACCCGGGCCCACGGACGTGCTGAGCTTTCCGATGGACGAGTTGCGGCCCGGGACGGAGGACGCCCCGACACCGGAGGGCCTGTTGGGCGATATCGTGCTCTGCCCCCAGGTCGCTGAGAGTCAGGCTCAGGCCGCTGGCCACTCGACGATGGACGAACTGATCCTGCTCACGACGCACGGCCTGCTCCATCTGCTGGGTTTCGATCATGCCGAGCCGGCGGAGGAACGGGAGATGTTCGCGCTGCAGCGTGACCTCATCGCACGATTCCACGCGGCCGAGCGCCGCCGCCTTCGACCGTGACCGCCGCGCTTCTCTTGGCGGCCGCCGCACTCCTCGTTGCGTTCGGCGGTCTGATGGCGGCAGTGGATGCCGCGCTCGGCGTGACATCCAGGTCCGACCTCGACGAGATGAGCCACACCGGCCGCAACGCCGCCTTCCTGCGGGGGATCGCCGACGATCCCCCCGCGCACGCCAACGCCGCGGGATTCATGCGCGTCCTGTCTGAGACGACGGCGGCGGTACTGGTCACGGTTGCCCTGACCATCCTGTTCGACAGCATCTGGTGGGCGATGCTGGCCGCGGCCATCATCATGACGGGCATCTCGTTCGTCGTCGTCGGGGCAAGCCCTCGCACCGTGGGGCGACTGCATGCGAGGAGCCTGTTGCGTGGCGCGGCTCCCGTTATCCGCGCCATGCGCATCGTGCTCGGTCCGCTCGCGCATGGACTCGTGGCCCTCGGCGACCGCGTCACGCCCGGCGTCGCGCGCGGCTCTTCGTTCGCATCCGAAGAGCAACTGCTCAGCATGGTCGACGAGGCAGCGTCTCAGGACCTCATCGAAGAGGACGATCGCGAACTGATCCACTCTGTCTTCGACTTCACGGACACGTATGTTCGCGCGGTCATGGTGCCGCGGACCGAGATGGTCACCGTCGAAGCCGACACCACGACAAAGGACGCGATGGAGTTGTTCCTCGACAAGGGTGTTTCGCGCGTACCGATCGTCGATGACGAAGCCGACGACGTGATCGGCATCCTGTACCTGAAGGATCTGGTCCAGTTCGCGTACCGCGACGAAGCCGGATGGCGCGCGGCAGCGATCTCGCAGCTCGCTCGCCCGGCGGTCTTCGTGCCCGAGTCGATGCGCGCTGAGACGCTGCTGCAGCAGATGAAGCGCGAGGCCGTACACGTGTGCATGGTGGTGGATGAGTACGGCGGCGTGTCGGGACTTGTCACGCTGGAAGACCTCATCGAAGAACTGGTCGGTGAGATCGCAGACGAGTTCGACCCGCGGGCCAATGAGATCGCGGAGGTGGCGGAGGGCCGGTACCGCGTGAGCGCGCGACTGGGCCTCGCGGAGGTCGGAGAGCTGTTCGAGATCGACCTCGAAGATGACGAGGTCGACTCGATCGGCGGACTGCTCGGAAAGCAGCTCGGCAAGGTTCCGCAGCCGGGGGCAGTCACCGAGGTGGAGGGTTTGCGCATCACCGGCGGCGCCTCGCGCGGCAAGGGGCGCGGCATCAGCACCGTGTTCGTCGAACGGATCCCGTCGCCCGCGGATGCAGGAGGCCACGAGACCGATGACGATGATGGCGCGACCCCCGACATGCCGGAACGGAAGGCGCGGTCGTGAGCGATAACGAGTTCCGCTCCGGTTTCGTGACCTTCGTCGGGCGTCCCAACGTCGGGAAGTCGACCCTCATGAACGCGCTCGTCGGCCAGAAGATCGCCATCACGAGCGACAAGCCACAGACAACGAGGCGCGCCATCCGCGGCATCCTCAATCGCCCCGGCGGCCAGATCGTGATCGTCGATACCCCCGGACTGCACCGACCGCGCACCCTGCTGGGCCAGCGTCTGAACGACCTGGTCGAGGAGGTGCTCGGCGACGTCGATGTCATTGCGTTCTGCGCTCCCGCCACGGAGAAGGTCGGACCGGGGGATCGTCGCATCGCCGACTCGCTGGACGGGTACGCGTCGGCGAGCAAGATCGCCGTGGTGACCAAGACGGATGCCGCCTCCCGCGACCAGATCACGGAGCGCCTTCTCGAGGTGGATGCTCTCCGTGAGGACTGGGCGGCCGTCATCCCGCTGTCCGCAGTGATGGATGATCAGTTGGGAACACTCGCCGACGAGATCCTGCGGCTGCTCCCCGAGGGCCCCGCGCTCTACCCGGATGGCATCGTGACCGACGAGTCGGATGACGACCGCATCGCCGAGATCATCCGCGAGGCTGCGCTCGATGGCGTGCGCGACGAGTTGCCGCACTCCATCGCCGTCGTGGTTCAGGAGGTCGAACCTCGTGAGGACTCGGATCTGATCGACGTGTACGCCGACATCGTGGTCGAACGCGACAGTCAGAAGGCGATCATCATCGGGAAGAAGGGTTCGCGACTCGCGCGCGTCGGTGCCACGGCGCGCGAGCAGATCGAACCGCTCCTGGGATCCCGCGTGTTCCTGTCACTGCACGTCAAGGTCGCCAAGGACTGGCAACGAGACCCCAAGCAGCTCGGCCGCCTCGGCTTCTGACTATCGGGCTCGCGCTCAGCCCAGCGGTTTCAGGGCGGACTGGACGATGACGACGCCGTCGCCGAAGTCGGCATCCGCTGCTTCCTGAAGGGTTCCGTCGTCCCAGATCACCTCAGCCCAGAGATAGCCGTCGCTGGTCCAGGTGGCAAGCAGCAGATCGCCAAGCACTGCCGGAAGCTGCGTCGAGATCTCGTCCAGACGCGCCGGAGCCGTGTCGCCGGGAACCCCGCCTGTCGGGTCGTCCGGTCTGATCGGGTCGTACAGCGCGAGCATGATCGGCGGTTGGGTCACGGCGAACACTTCGCCATCGAAGGTGCCGAAGACGGCGTATGTGCCCCACCGGGTATCACCCGACTCTTCGACGCCGGCCACATCGCTCCAGCTCCAGCCCTCCAGCGGGAGACCACTGCACTGTGGTGGGTACGACTCGGCGACGGGGCCGAGGCACAACTGAACATCGCCGGCCACATCCAGCACAGTGCCCGTGCCCACCACCTCGCCTGAGGGGGGTGTGACCGGCGCCGCCGACAGCGAGTCTGCGCCCGGCGTTGCGGCGCACCCCACCATGACGGCGATGACGGAAGCGGCCCCGACAGCCGCCGTGGTGACGCGTGTGATGATCCCCATACCCTTGCAGTGTCCGGGTGCAAGAGATCGTCTCAGGGCGACTGCGCCAATTCCTGGTAGCATCGTGGTATGCGTGCACTCTCGCTTCTTCTTAGCTGCCGCGGCGGGGCCATCTAGGGCCTTCCTCGTCGCGGAGCTTCGTGTCGGCCCGTTCACCTCGAGCCAGAAGACAGAGCCAGGAAGAAGCGACACCATGAAGAACACCCAGCAGCCGTCGGGGATGCCGACGCACAAGTACGTGCCGTATCACGAGCAGATCCGCGTCTCGGTCCCCGACCGCACGTGGCCCGACGCGACGATCACGCAGGCGCCGCGGTGGTGCGCTGTCGATCTGCGTGATGGGAACCAGGCCCTCATCGACCCGATGAGCCCCGAGCGCAAGCGGATCATGTTCGATCTGCTCGTCAAGATGGGCTACAAGGAGATCGAGGTCGGCTTCCCCTCCGCGAGCCAGACCGACTTCGACTTCGTGCGCCATCTGATCGAAGACGATGTCATCCCCGACGATGTCACCATCCAGGTGCTGACCCAGGCGCGTGAACACCTCATCGAGCGCACGTACGAGTCGATCCGCGGCGCGAAGCGGGCGATCGTGCACCTGTACAACTCCACGAGCATCCTGCAGCGCGACGTCGTGTTCCGCACCGACAAGCAGGGCATCATCGACATCGCCCTCGAGGGCGCGCGCCTGTGCAAGAAGTTCGAGGCGACGGTCCCCGGCACCGAGGTGTTCTACGAGTACTCGCCCGAGAGTTACACCGGTACCGAACTCGAGTTCGCCGTCGATGTGTGCAACCAGGTCCTCGAGGTCTTCGAGCCCACGCCCGAGCGCAAGGTGATCATCAACCTGCCCGCGACGGTCGAGATGGCAACCCCCAACGTCTACGCGGACTCGATCGAATGGATGAGCCGCCACCTCAACCACCGCGAGAACGTCATCATTTCGCTGCACCCGCACAACGACCGCGGCACCGCGATCGCCGCCGCCGAGCTCGGGTACATGGCGGGCGCCGATCGCATCGAAGGGTGCCTGTTCGGCAACGGCGAGCGCACCGGCAACGTCGACCTGGTCGCACTGGGCATCAACCTGCTGACGCAGGGAGTCGACCCCCAGATCGACTTCAGCGACATCGACCACGTCAAGCGCACTGTCGAGTACTGCAACCAGCTGCCGGTTCACGAGCGCAGCCCGTGGGCGGGCGATCTCGTGTTCACCGCCTTCAGCGGTTCCCACCAGGATGCGATCAAGAAGGGCTTCGAGTCGATGGCTGCCGCCGCCGACGCGCGCGGCGTACCTGTGGACGAGCTGGTGTGGGCTGTCCCGTACCTGCCGATCGATCCCAAGGATCTCGGTCGCTCCTACGAGGCTGTCATCCGCGTCAACTCGCAGTCCGGGAAGGGTGGCGTCGCCTACCTGCTGAAGACCGACCACGCGCTGGATCTGCCGCGTCGGCTGCAGATCGAGTTCTCGGGCGTCGTGCAGGCCAAGACGGATGCCGAGGGCGGCGAGGTCACGAGCGACCAGATCTGGTCGATCTTCACCGACGAGTACCTGCCGAGCGCCGTCGCCGACGAGCGCTGGGGCCGTTTCGAGTTGCTCTCCACCCGCACCGAGAGCGATATGACCGGCGATGTCACCCTGGACGTGCGGCTGCGCGACGGCGACAGCGAGATCTCCGCGCGCGGGAACGGCAACGGCCCGGTCGCCGCGTTCCTCGAGGTGCTGCGCGAGCAGGGGTTTGAGGTCACGGTGTACGACTACGTCGAGCACGCCCTCAGCGCCGGCGGTGACGCCCAAGCAGCCGCCTACGTCGAACTGCAGGTCGAGGGCGAGCGCCTGTGGGGCGTGGGCATCGACGGTGACATCTCGACGGCGTCGCTGAAAGCCATCGTCTCGGGCGTCAACCGCGCCATTCGCGTTCGCGAAGAATCCGGAGCGCTTGCGGTCGTCTGACGACAGCAGCGCAGGCGGGGGTCGCCGGTCATCCGGCGGCTCCCGCGCCGTCGTCCTCAGTTACTCGGGCGCCGCCGATGACGGTGATTGCCGAGGTCTCGACGGCGACCTTTCGCCGGTAGAGCGCGCGTTGCTCGGGAAGCGAGATATCGAAGACGACGGCCAGAAGCCGGATGACTGTCGTCACGGCGACCGCAATGATCGCGGCGGCAGCCAGCGGCGCCCCGAGCGAGAACGAGACGGTGAGGACGACGCATCCAGCGCCTGCTGCGACCGCGTACAGGGACCCGACGTGCATGATCGCGACGGGCAGGCCCATCAGCACATCGCGCAGGATGCCGCCACCGACCGCGGCCGCGACACCCACGAAGATCGCCGGCACCTCGGGCAGCCCGAGATAGAGCGCCTTGCTGGTGCCGAAAGCACCGAATAGCCCGATGACGAGCGCGTCGAGCCCCACGATGAGCCAGCTCACCCGCTCCAGCACCGTTGCGAGCAGCATCCCCAGCAGCGCGGCCGCGACCGCTGTGAGCAGGTACCAGTTCGACTGCAGGGTCGTGGGAGTCACGACCAGGAGCAGGTCGCGGATGAGCCCGCCCCCCATGCCCATGACGATTCCGATGATCGCGACGCCGAGCAGATCGAGTCGCCTCTGGCCGCGGAATCCGGATGCGAACAGCGCGCCCTGCAGGCCGCCCAGCGCCACGGCGGACAGATCAGCCCACAGCGGGATGACGAAGAGCGGCTCGTTCACCCGTCCATTGTCGCTCGATGCCGGGATAATCGATGAGTGCCCACCTATCGCGACGAGGTCGTGGTCTTGCGCACCCACAAGCTGGGTGAAGCGGATCGCATCGTCACCCTCCTGAGCCGCCGCCACGGCAAGGTCCGCGCGGTGGCCAAAGGAGTCCGTCGCACGTCCTCCCGCTTCGGTGCCCGGCTCGAACCGTTCATGGTCGCTGACGTCCTCCTGTATCAGGGGCGTTCCTTGGACATCGTGCAACAGGCAGACAGCCTCGGCTCCTACGGGGCGGACATCGCCTTGCACTACGACCGATACACGGCTGCGCACGCCATGGTCGAGGCCGCGGATCGTTTGGGCGAGTCGGAGGCCACCACGTCGCAGTATCTGCTGCTGCTGGGAGGATTGCGTGCGCTTGCGCGCGGGGATCACGCGTCGCGCAGCATCCTGGACTCCTATCTCCTGCGAGTCATGGCGCTGTCGGGGTGGGCTCCCGGCCTCGACGCCTGTGCGCGCTGCGGCCGGGTTGGCGAGCATCCCTCGTTCGTCGCTCAGCTCGGCGGCATGGTCTGTCGAGATTGCGCCCCCGCAGGATCGGCACGCGTGGACGCCGAGACGCTCGCCGTGTTGCGCGCGCTCATGGCGGGGGAGTGGGGAGTCGTCGACGCGGCGTCGGCGGCGGCGGGAGGCGCGGCATCCGGCCTGATCGCGGCCTACACCCAGTGGCATCTTGAGCGCGGCATCCGTTCCTTGGACCACCTCGGAACGGTGGTGCTGCCCGCACCCAACCTGGAGCCTGCGCCATGAGCCCGAAGCCCTACACGCACCGGGACGCCGTTCCCTATCGGCCGATCGACTGGACGGGCATCTATCCCCCCGACTTCCCCAAAGGCTCGGTCCCGAATCACGTCGCGATCGTGATGGACGGCAACGGCCGGTGGGCAAACCGCCAGGGGCTCACCCGCGTCGAGGGCCACAAGGCAGGCGAGGCGGCACTCCTGGATGTTGTCGCCGGCGCGATCCAGGCCGGCGTCAAACACCTGTCCGTATATGCCTTCTCAACGGAGAACTGGTCACGTTCACCCGACGAGGTGCGATTCCTCATGGGGTTCAACCGCGACGTCTTGCATCGCCGCCGTGACCAGCTGAACGAGTGGGGCGTCCGGGTTCGCTGGGCGGGCCGCAAACCCCGCCTCTGGTCGAGCGTCATCAAGGAACTGCAGTTCGCAGAAGAACTCACCGCAGCCAATGGCGTGCTCACTCTGACGATGTGCGTCAACTACGGGGGACGAATCGAGCTCGTCGATGCCGTCCGATCGATCGCGGACGACGTCGCGGCCGGTCGGCTGCGCCCGTCGGCGGTAAGCGAAAAGCTCATCGCCCGGCGGCTCTATCAGCCCGACATGCCGGATGTCGATCTCTTCGTTCGCTCCAGCGGCGAGCAGCGTACCTCCAACTTCCTGCTCTGGGAGTCGGCGTACGCCGAGTACGTCTTCCTCGACACCCTCTGGCCCGACTTCTCCCGGACAGACCTCTGGCGTGCCATCGATCTCTACCTCCGCCGTGACCGCCGCTTCGGTGGGGCGGTGGACACTCCGGGCGCGCCGACCGCCTGATCTCGTGCGACTGCGCCGTGAGCCGCCATCAGTTCCGGCGAGGCGCAGGACGAAGGTCCCTGGGGGCGTGGTGGCTGGCAGGAGTAGACCGGCATGTGCCCGGCATGGCGCCGGATGCACCGAGCGGGGGAGCCAGCGTGGGCGAGACGACGCGACAGGAACCGACGAAGATGGTCGTGGCCACCGGGATGACCTGGACGACCATGGCCATCCTGATCGCCACCGCGGTGGCGAGCGTGCGCGGTCTGCCGGCCATGGCTGTCTACGGATGGGCGTCGATCTTTCTCTACGTGCTGCCGGCGATCGTGTTCATGATCCCCGTTGCGTTGGTGGCCGCCGAACTTGCGAGCGGATGGAAGGGCGGCGTCTTCGTCTGGGTCAAGGAGGCCTTCGGAGACAGGATGGGCTTCAGCGCCGTCTGGCAGCAGTGGATCCAGAACGTCGTGTGGTACCCCGCGCAACTGGCTTTCTTCGCGACCGCGCTGGCCTACGTCTTCAACCCCGCTCTGGCCAACAACGGACTGTTCACCGGACTGGTGATTCTCGTCGTGTATTGGGCGTCGACGTTCATCGCGTTCCGGGGGGTCAAGGCCTTCGCGTCCGTCAGCACGGTCGGATTCCTCGCCGGAACCGTCGTGCCCTCGCTTGCCCTGGTCGTGTTCGCCGTGCTGTTCCTGTCGGGAGGTGGCGCCTCCAGCCTGGCGCCGGTAGCCGAGGCGCAGTGGTTTCCGACGTGGACCGGATTCGCGAGCATCGTGCTGATCGTCAGCAACTTCCTGGCTTACGCCGGAATGGAGATGAACGCGGTGCACGTCAACGAGATGGACAAGCCGCGCCGCAATTTCCCGCGTGCGATCGTGCTGGCCTCGATCATCATCCTCGTGGTGTTCATCCTCCCCACCTTGGCGATCTCGGTGGGAGTGCCGGCGGACAAGATCAATCTCACGCAGGGCGTGCTACAGGCCTTCGACGTCTTCTTCCAGCAACTCGGGGTTCCGTGGCTGACCCTCGTGATGTCCCTGCTGATCGTCTTCGGCATCCTCGCCTCTGTCGTCACCTGGATCCCCGGACCGAGCAAGGGGCTGCTTCTGGTGGGACGGCAGGGCTACCTGCCGCCCGCGCTGCAGGGAACCAACCGCTACGGGATGCAGGCGCCGATCATGCTGGTCCAGGGCGTGATCGTCACGATCCTGGCGATCGTGTTCGCCGTCGTCCCGTCTGTGCAGAGCGTCTTCTGGATCTTCTCCGCGATGGCCGTGCAGCTCTACCTGATCATGTACATGGTGATGTTCCTCGCGGCGATGAGGCTGCGCCGCACTCACGCCGACGTGCCGCGCGGATTCCGGGTTCCCTGGCTTCCCGTCGTCGGGTGGGTCGGATTCGCGGCCAGCGCCGCCGCGTTCCTCATCGGGTTCGTCGAGCCCTCGAGCAGTTCGGTCGGGCCCATCGGATACGTCGCCTTCCTGGTCGGCGGCATCGTGGTCCTGGGGATCTGGCCGTTCGTGCTCTACGCGATGCGCAAGCCCTCGTGGAAGGTGCATCCCGAGGTCTCGCACGTCCACGATCCCGAGGACGAGTGAGCGTGCGGACCCATCGCGCGTTCTGACCGATGCGAACCGCCACCGGTCACTGACAGACTCGACATAACGACCCGAGGGGACTGAGACATGCTGCACAGCCGCGACACCATTCGAGAAGAGCTGTTCGACGAGGTGTTCGCCTCGGGCGAGCTGGCGACGTCGTTGCCGAAGTACCGGATGCCCGACTCCGAGCAGCTGGCACGGCACGCGTATCAGGTCGTCTCGGACGAGCTCATGCTCGACGGGAACTCGCGCCAGAACCTCGCGACCTTCTGCCAGACCTGGCTCGAGCCCGAGGTCCGTCAACTCATGGTCGAGACCCTCGACAAGAACATGATCGACAAGGACGAGTACCCGCAGACGGCGGCGATCGAGGCCCGGTGCGTGCATATCCTGGCCGACCTGTGGAACTCACCGGAGGCAGCCGACACCCTGGGCACCTCGACGACAGGTTCCAGCGAGGCGGCGATGCTCGGCGGGATGGCGCTCCTGTGGAAGTGGCGCGAGCGTCGCCGCGCGGCAGGGCTGCCCACCGACCGGCCCAACCTGATCTGCGGTCCGGTTCAGGTGTGCTGGCATAAGTTCGCGCGGTACTGGGACGTCGAACTGCGTGAGATCCCCATGGCGGGGGAGCGGCTCATCATGACCGCCGACGAGGTGATCGCCCGCGTCGACGAGAACACGATCGGGGTCGTGCCCACCCTCGGGGTCACCTTCACGGGACAGTTCGAGCCGGTCCAAGCGGTGAGCGCCGCGCTCGACGACCTGCAGGAGCGCACCGGCCTCGACATCCCGATTCACGTCGACGGAGCCAGTGGTGGATTCCTCGCTCCGTTCACTGCTCCCGACATCGTGTGGGACTTCCGGCTACCCCGGGTGAAGTCGATCAACGCGTCGGGTCACAAGTTCGGCCTCGCACCGCTCGGCGTGGGCTGGATCGTCTGGCGCGATGCCGGCGATCTTCCGAAGGACCTCATCTTCGAGGTCAACTATCTCGGCGGCAACATGCCGACGTTCGCCCTGAACTTCTCACGCCCCGGTGGCCAGATCATCGCGCAGTACTACAACTTCGTCCGTCTGGGCCGAGAAGGCTACCGCCGCGTGCAGCAGTCCTGCTACGACACGGCGATGTACCTCGCCGACGAAATCGCGAAGCTCGGGCACTTCGAGATCATCAATGACGGCAGCCCCGAGAAGGGTATCCCGGCCGTCTCGTGGAAACTCGCAGAGGGCGACCACGCGTTCACGCTCTTCGATCTGGCCGACCGCCTGCGCACCCGCGGATGGCAGGTTCCCGCCTACACGATGCCCGCGCACCGTGAGGACATGGCCGTCCAGCGCATTCTCGTCCGCGCGGGTTTCAGCCGCGACGAGGCGTCGCTGCTGATGGATGACTACCGCGACGCGATCGCGCACTTCGACAAACACCCGGTTTCCGTGCCCATGACCGAGGAAGAGGCAGGCAGCTTCCATCACTGAGGAACAGGGTAGGGCGGCTCCGACCGGTCCTCGCACGCGGGTCGAGCGCGGTCTGGCCTCGATCTGGGGCACGCGTCGGCAACGCCGCCTTCGACGAGAATCGACCGGGTTCCTCATCGGCTCCGCGCTGTTTGCCGTCGGAGCGCTGCCGGCATACGCGGGCGCGGTCGGCCCAGTGTGGGGTGCTGCGACATTCGTCGCGGGTTCGGCCTTTTTCATGGTGGGAAGCGTGACCGAGCTCGCGTTGAGCGGACGACGACCACCGACGACCCGTGGCCACGCTGCGGACGCTGCGGACTGGTGGGCGGCGGTCATCCGGTTGGTCGGCACGATCCTGTTCACCCTCAGCACCGTCGCCGCACTGATCACCGCGACAACCGCGTCGGGTTCGGATCTGGCGGGCTGGAGTCCCGACGTGTGGGGGTCGCTCGCTTTTCTCCTGTCGTCGGTACTCGCGCTGTTCGCCGCGGCGCGTCGGCACCAGCTGTGGGACCCGCTGGCGCGCACCTGGCACGGAACCACGTTCACGTTCATCGGCTCCGTCGCGTTCGTGTTCTCGGCCGTGCGTACCTCCGTCATACCTCCGTCGAATGACGCGCTTCAGCCCGCGTGGAACGGCGCGGGGACATTCGCCGGCGCGGTGTTCCTCTTCATCGCAGCGCTGCTCGCGCGCCGCTTCGTCGGCGCAGCCCCGGACTGACCCCGCACCTCCCGCGGGTCAGGACCTGGGAGTGAGCGCGTCTTCGATGACCCGGATGATGGCCGGATCGTCGGGCTTGGTCGTGGGTCGGAAGCGGTGGACGACCCCGTCCGGCGTCAGCACGAACTTCTCGAAGTTCCACAGCACCGGACCGCGCTTGCCCTCGGCATCCGGCGCCCGCTTCAGCGCTTTGTAGAGCGGCGCTGCGTGCGAGCCGTTGACCTTGACCTTTTCGGCGATCGGGAACGACACGCCCCAGGTCGTTGCGCAGTAGTCGAGGATCTCTTCCATCGTCCCCGGCTCCTGGCCCATGAACTGGTTGCAGGGGAACCCGATGACGGTGAACCCGCGATCACCGTACGTCTTCTGCAACTGCTCGAGCTGTTCATACTGTGGAGTGAGTCCGCACTTGGAGGCGACGTTGACGACCATGACGACCCCGTCGCCGTAATCGGACAGCGTTGCGGTACCGCCGTCTGCGGTGGTGAAAGGAATATCGCGGAGAGACTCCTGTTGCACGTCGGTCATACTCCTCAGGCTAGCGGCGCGCCTGACCACCGGAGCGGTTCAGTGCCGTTGAGGTCTGGGACAATGGGAGGATGCCATCCGCCCTCCACACCACGTCCGCTGCGCCGCTGCGCATCGGACCGATCACGGTAGATGCCCCCGTGGTGTTGGCGCCCATGGCGGGAATCACCAACACGGCGTTTCGCCGCCTGTGTCGCGAGTACGGTGCCGGGCTGTACGTGAGCGAGATGATCACCTCTCGCGCTCTCGTGGAGCGAAACGAGACGACCATGCGGCTCATCACGCATCACGAGTCAGAGACACCGAGGTCCATTCAGTTGTACGGAGTGGATCCGGGCACCGTCGAGGCCGCGGTGCGGGTTCTCGTCGAGGAAGACCGCGCCGACCACATCGACATGAACTTCGGATGCCCCGTGCCCAAGGTCACCCGGAAAGGCGGCGGGGCGGCGCTCCCCTGGAAGCTCGGGCTCTTCCGCGAGATCGTGACCAGAGCGGTCGCCGCCGCGGGCCCCATTCCGGTCACCGTCAAGATGCGCAAAGGCATCGATGACGACCATCTGACCTACCTCGATGCGGGACGAATCGCCGAGGATGCGGGGGTCGCCGCTGTCGCGCTCCACGCCCGCACGGCCGCTCAGTTCTATTCCGGCGAGGCTGATTGGGAGGCGATCGCGCGGCTCAAGCAGCACGTGACATCGGTCCCTGTGCTCGGGAACGGGGATATCTGGGCTGCCGACGATGCCGTCCGGATGATGGCCGAAACCGGCTGCGACGGCGTCGTGGTCGGCCGCGGGTGTCTCGGGCGACCCTGGCTGTTCGGAGAGTTGGCGCGCGCCTTCGACGTCGAGGCATCTCCACCCGTCGACGCGACGCTCGGTTTCGTCGCCCGCGCCTTCCGCCGCCATGCTGAACTCCTGGTCGAATTCTTCGAGGACGAGGGACGCGGATGCCGTGACATCCGCAAGCACGTCGCCTGGTATTTCAAGGGCTACCCGGTAGGGGGCGACCTTCGGGCGCGGCTGGCGACGGTGTCAACGATTCACGAGATCGATGGCCTTCTCGAGGAGCTGGATCTCGATGCGCCGTACCCGGGCCGTGCCGCGGAAGGACAGCGTGGGCGCGCGGGCAGCCCGAAACGGCCGGCGCTTCCCGACAGATGGCTTGAGTCCACGGAGCTCGACGGCGTCGAGTCCGACGCCCTCGCGGACGCCGAGTTGGACCACAGCGGTGGCTGACCGCGAGCGGCCGGTGCACCCGGGCTATACGGATGCGGATGCCGAGCGCTTCTACGCAGAACGGCATCGGTCGCAGCGGGACGGTTTCGCGCGCGACCGTGCGCGGGTGCTGCATTCGGCGGCGCTGCGCCGGCTCGCGGCGAAGACTCAGGTCCTGAGCCCGGCGAGCCCCGCCGACTTCGCGCGAAACCGCTTGACCCATTCGCTGGAGGTAGCCCAGGTAGGCCGCGAACTCGCCTCGGCACTGCAGCTCGCCCCCGATGTCGTCGATACCGCGTGTCTGAGCCACGACCTCGGCCACCCTCCGTTCGGTCACAACGGAGAGCGTGCGCTCAACGACTGGGCTGAGGACATCGGCGGGTTCGAGGGCAACGCGCAGACCCTGCGCATCCTGTCTCGCCTGGAACCCAAGGTCATCGATGCGACCGGTCGGAGCCACGGCCTGAACCTCACACGGGCGAGCCTCGATGCGACGTGCAAGTATCCGTGGACCTCGGAGCATCCGCTTCCGGATCCGGGGGGGCGACTCAAGTACGGCGTGTACGAGGAGGACGAGGCGGTTTTCGCGTGGATGCGCGAGGGTGCTCCCGGGCGCGTCCGCTGCATCGAGGCGGAGGTCATGGACCTCTCCGACGACATCGCGTACTCGGTGCACGACTTCGAGGACGCGATCGTCAACGGCTATCTGGATCCCGCTCGACTGGCTGATTCCGCGGAGCACTCCGCTCTCATTCACGCCATCCAGACATGGGTGGGGTACGACTTCGCTCGGGACGAACTCGAGGATGCCCTGTTCCGGTTGATGCGGATGCCCGAGTGGGTGACGACATTCTCGGGCACCCGTTCCGACCTTGCGAGACTCAAGAACCTCACGAGCGACCTCATCGGGCGCTTCGCGCGTGCCGCGGTGACAGCCACTCGCGACGCCGCCGGCGGCCCCGAACTCACGCGCTTCCACGCTCACGTGGTCGTTCCGCGGGTCATCGAAGCCGAGATGGGGGTGCTCAAGGGCATCATTGGTGCTGTGGTGGTGAGCATCGACGGGCGAAAGGCGCTCTACAAGGAGCAGCGACGCCTGCTGAAGCGTTTGGCGACCGCACTGTGGGAGAACCCTCACGAGCTCGATGCCGTCCACCGCGAGGACTTCGACCGGGCCCTCAGTGATCGCGAGCGGCGGCGAACCGTTGTCGATCAGGTCGCCAGCCTCACCGATCAGCACGCCATATCGTGGCACGGACGGCTGGTGGGCGAGGTGGATGCCGCCTCTCTCGGCATCTGGACACCGGGCGCGTCGACCCGGACTCGGTAGGGACCGTATGGCAGGACGGATTGCTCAGGCCGACATCGACGAGGTGAAGGCGAGAACCAACATCGCCGACGTGATCGGTGAACGCGTCGCCTTGAAGTCCGCGGGCGTCGGATCTCTCAAGGGACTGTGCCCCTTCCACGATGAGCGCAGCCCGAGCTTCCATGTCCGGCCGCAGGTCGGCTTCTATCACTGTTTCGGTTGTGGTGAGTCGGGAGACGTGTACTCGTTCCTGCGCAAGATGGATCACCTGAGCTTCACCGAGGCGGTGGAACGTCTTGCGGGAAGAATCGGGTACACCCTCCACTATGAAGAGGGCGGAACTGCTCCCGAGAACTCCGGACGGAGCCGCTTGTACGCGGCAAATGCTGCGGCAGCCGAGTACTTCCGTGCGCAGTTGTCCACCCCGGAAGCGGACATCGGGCGTCGATTCCTCGGTGAACGCGGATTCGATGCCGCCGCCGCCGCGCACTTCGGAGTGGGCTTCGCGCCGAAGGGGTGGTCGAACCTCTCGGATGCCCTGACGGCCCAGGGCTTCACTATCGCGGAGTTGTCGGCGGCCGGTCTGCTCTCCCAGGGGCAGCGCGGCACCTATGACCGGTTCCGAGGCCGCCTCATCTGGCCGATCCGTGATATCACGAGCCAAGTCGTCGGGTTCGGTGCCCGGCGCCTCCTGGAGGACGATCAGGGGCCCAAGTACCTGAACACTCCCGAGACCCCGATCTATCGCAAGTCGCAGGTGCTGTACGGTCTGGATCTCGCCAAGCGCGACATCTCGCGGGAGCACCGCGTCGTCGTCGTCGAGGGCTACACGGACGTGATGGCGTGTCACCTGGCCGGGATCACGACGGCGATCGCCACCTGCGGGACGGCGTTCGGTAGTGAGCACATCACTGTGCTCAGGCGTGTGATGGGTGACGACTCGAGCGGTGGCGAGGTTGTGTTCACGTTCGATCCGGATGCCGCCGGGCAGAAGGCGGCCCTTCGCGCGTTCGCCGACGAGAAGCGCTTCTCGGCGCAGACGTACGTTGCGGTCGCTCCTGACGGGCTGGATCCGTGCGACCTGCGGCTTGCTCGTGGGGATGATGCGGTCCGTGCCCTCATGTCGGCGAAATCGCCGATGTTCGAGTTCGTCATCGACCAGCGTCTCGGGCAGTACGATCTCGCGACCGTCGAAGGGCGTGCTGCCGCGCTTCGTGCGGCGGCACCGGTCGTGGCAGACATCCGGGACCCGTCCCTGCGCCCCGGATACACGCGGGTGCTCGCCCGGCGGATCGGCCTGGACATCGAGGAAGTGAGCGCCGCCGTCTCACGGGCCTCGAGATCCCGCGATGCGGGAGGTTCGAGCCCGCGTCGCGGTCGAGACGAGGCGCCAGGTTCGCCTCAGCGGCCCCCGGGGGAGAGTGCGCCCGCGGTCGCGACGCCGGTGCTTGTTCCGACGATTGCGTCTCTGCCGCGCACCCGAGACGTCGTCATCGAACGCGATGCGCTGATGGCTGCGCTCCAGTTCGGGCACCGCCTAGACGACGCAACCGTGCGTCGAGCCCTGGGCGCGCCCTTTCGGCATCCGGCGCTCGACGCCGTCCGTGCCGCCGTGGTCGATGCGCCGGACTACACCCGCGCCGGGTGGGCGGTGGCAGCCGTGGACACGATTCGGGAGCCCTACCGCGCACTGGGATCGGAACTGCTCATGGCGGCATTCCCTGCGCTGGGGGAGACGGATGCTGCAGCCTCGGCATCCGATCTCATGCGCAGGCTCATCGTGAGAGGCATCGATTCCGAGAAGGCGGACCTCGTTCGGGCAGTGCAGCGGGTGCCACCGGAATCCGACGAGGGACGCCGGATACGGCTCCACCTGCGTGAACTCGATATCGAACGTCAACGCTGGACGGGCGAGATCGAACGCTGATTCGTGCGGTCCAGACTGGATCCCAGCGGCGGCGCAAGGCAGGATGAGGGTATGTCTCCTCGCCGCCGAGCCACAGAAGCGGCGATCGTGTGCTCAGACCTGTCCATCAGTCACACCGGTCGCGGCGAAACCGACAAGCTCATCGATGGCATCACCTTCACCGTCGCGCGCGGGTCCGTCTTGGCGCTCATGGGGCCGACCGGCGCCGGAAAGTCCAGCTTGCTGTCCGTGCTCGCCGGTCGTGCCCACGATGGTGTCTCGGTGACCGGGGGAGACGCTCTCGTGGATGGGATCTCCGTCCGACGCCCGGGGCGGGCTATCCGCGAGTTGACCTACTACGCCGGCTACCTGCCACAAGCGGCGGGCGCGCACCTGCCCTCCCGGCTTACGGTGTCGGAGGTGATCGCCGAGCCGATCACCTCGAGGGAGCGACGGGTCAACCAGAAGGCGCTTGCCATCCGAGTCGCAGGTCTGCTCGACGAGTTGATGCTGCCGCTGGGCCTTGCCGGTAAATTCCCCTACGAACTGTCCGCGGGAATGCGACAGCGCGTCGCGCTCGCTCGTGCCCTCGTCGTCGATCCGCGGATCCTCGTCGCCGACGAGCCGTTCGCGAATCTCGACGTCGAGGTTCGCAAAGCGGCGCGCGAAGCGATCACCCGTCGCCGTGATGACACCGGTATGGCTGCCGTGATCTCCACGCACGATCCCGAGGCGGTCAAGGAACTCGACGCGAACGTCCTCGTGTTGCGAGGTGGGCACGTCGTCGCGTTCGGGCATGGCACGAACGATCTCATCTGGACGCCGAGCGCTGAGGCAGACCGGCGTTTCGTCGTGTCCTGAGCGTGTCGCGCCCGCGACCTCCCTATGCCACCCTGCGTCGTTGAGAGCCCGTCGGCTTTGCTAAGATAGTGGGGTTGCCCGCTGCGGCAGCCATATTCCTCGGTAGCTCAATTGGCAGAGCAATCGGCTGTTAACCGATAGGTTCTTGGTTCGAGTCCAAGCCGGGGAGCCACTCAACTTCACCCGCCCTTCGGTCAGGCGTCGAGGTCGTCGACTCCCGGCATCCACGAGTTACCCGGCGTGCCCCAGCCCTGCTTGCGGGCGATCTTCTGCGCGGTCCGCCAATCGCGATCATCGAGGCGATCGAGGTACAGCACGCCGTTCAGGTGGTCGAACTCGTGCTGCAGGATACGGGCGCGCCACCCGTCGACCTCAATGCCGACGGGCTGGCCGTCGAGATCGATCCCGGTCACCCGGGCGCGCTCAGAGCGACGCAGCGGGAACCGTTCACCCGGGAACGACAGGCAGCCCTCCGACTCCTCATCGGGATCGGGCTCACCCGGCTCCAGGGGAGCGATCCAGAGTTCAGGGTTGATGACCACGCCTCGCCACGGAGCGCCGTCGTCATCGCTGTAGCTGTAGGTGAAGATCCGCAATCCGACGCCGACCTGGGGTGCGGCCAGCCCCACGCCAGGTGCGGCATCCATCGTCTCGAACATGTCGTCGATCAGCCGGCGGATGTCGTCGGTGATCTCGTCCACCGTAGCGGCGGGGGCGTGGAGGACGGGATCGCCCATGATGCGGATCGGGAGAACAGCCATGCGACAAGCCTATTGAGACACACGGCGTCTGGCCGCCGCCGGGATAGGGTCAAGAGGTGCTCCTCCTGACCGTGTCGGCAAACGTGACCGACCAGATCACCGAGGCGTTCCGTGACCCCGCGATCCTCGCAGGGATCCCGCTCGCGCTGCTCGGCGCGGTCTTCATGTCCTTCGGTGCGCAGTACCAGTACCGGGGTGTCCAGAAGGTTGAGAAAGTCACGGGGCGCTCCGGAGGCAACGGCCTGGATCGCAACCATCTGGTGAATCTGCTGCGTCGTCCTTCCTGGCTTGCGGGCACGGTGATGCTCGGGTTGGCGATCGTATGTCAGCTCGCTGCGCTCTCGGTCGCTCCGCTGATCCTCGTGCAGCCGCTGGGCGCGATCTCCCTCGTGATCACGACGCTCCTGAATGCGCGCATCAGCGGGCACCGTCCGACTCGACAATCGATTCGCTCGATCGTTGCGGCGGTGGGAGGCATCTTCATATTCGTGACGATCGCGGCGTTCTTTGCCACCGAGCGTCCGGTGACGCAGGCGCAGCTGCTGGTCATTCTCGGCCTGCTCGCCGTCACGATCGTCGTCTTCGCCGTCCTGTGGGTCGTGCTGCGCAAGCATGGCCTGGCGCTCTTCTACATCGTCGCGTCCGGAGTGCTCTACGGATTCGTCGCGACCCTGGCCAAAGTCGTGCTCAGTCGCATCCGCGATCAGAACTTCGACTGGCTCACGCTGCTGTGTGTCGTCGCGCTGATCGCCGCCGTCGCCGTCGGCGCGTACTTCGTGCAGACCGCTTACAGTCTGGGACCGCCGGACTTGGTCATCGCGGGACTGACCGTCATCGACCCGATCGTGGCCGTCGTGATCGGACTCGTCGTGTTGCAAGAGGCCGAGACGGCGCCGCTGTGGGCGTTCATCGGATTCGGTGTGGCCGGTGCCCTCGCGATCTATGGGGTCATCAGCCTCGCGCGCAACCATCCGCAGGTCATCAGCGACAGTCTCGAGTTGCCCTTCACGCGCGGAAGCTCAAGCGACGACACACCTTCGGACGGGCCGGCGACCACGCGCTGAGCCCACTCCCGGTACGCTGATTCTCCAGGGGGCGGTGGCCAAGCTGGTCAAGGCAGCGGGCTCATAACCCGACGATCGTGGGTTCAAGTCCCACCCGCCCTACGAGGAAGACCCCGCCCTCGGGTGGGGTTTTCCTCGTTGTGGGGGTGTCGTCGCGAACGCGCCTGGTGGGTGGGCCCCGTTCGCCGGAGGCTCCGGGTCCCGCGGAGCGGGGCGCGGAGGGGCGAAAGGGACAAGTCCCACCCGCCCTACGAGGAAGACCCCGCCGGCTTCGCGGCACGCCGCGGTGCGGCGGCAGGAGCAGGCTCGGAGGCAGCAGCATCCGTCATGCCCGCCCCGAACGCGCGCCCAACTGCCTGTCCCTGGATGATGGAGGCCAGGTCGATCCCCGTCGCCGCCTGCACGCTGTCGAAAACCGACTTCATGGCGGTTGCGCTGTCGGCGCCGAGGACGTGAGACGCGCCGGCGTCGCCGGACCCGCCGCCGACGATCGAGACGTTGCCGATCGCCGAGTACCCCTTCGCGAACTCGGCCATGATCGAGGGCAGCACATCCAGGACGCGCTGCGACAGAATCGCCTCCTGGTTCGAGGCGATGGCCTCGGCCTCGGCCTCGATCGACTCGGCACGGGCCTGACCCTCAGCGCGGATGGCATCGGCCTCGGCTTCTGCCCGGAGGCGACGTGCCGTCGCCTCCGCATCCGCGAGCGCGCGTAGCGCGCTGGCCTCACCTGCTGCGCGCGCTTCGGCAGCAGCCGCCTCACCGGCAGCGCGGGCGCGATCCGCCTCGGCCTGCTGTTCGGCGATGCGGGTGCGAGCCTCCGCTTCTTTGACCTTCTCGATCGCGGCAGCTTCAGCTGCGCGCTCACGCGTGTAGAGGTCGGCCTGCGCTCGCGTCTCGGCTTCGTAGCGTTGGGCGTCGGCGACACGCTTGACGTCGGCATCCAGCTGGGCCTGCCGGTTCTCGGCCTGCTGCTGCAGCACGGCCTGTTCGGCCTGTGCGCGAGCGAGCTGCTCGGCTTGCTCCGCCTCAGCCCGAGCTCGGCCGACCCCCGCGTCCGCGTTGGCGGTGTTGGTGTCGAGGGCCGTCTGCTCGATCAGGTTCGCTTCCTGGTTGGCGATGATCTTCTGGTTGATCGCGCGGTCGGCGTTCGTCTGCGCGATCTCCGCGGCCTGACGCTTCGCCTGGATCTCTGGCGCGCCGAGGGACTGGATGTAGCCCATCGCGTCGGTGATCCCCTTGATCTGGAAGGAATCGAGGATGAGTCCCTGCTCAGCGAGCTCGTGCGAGACATCGACAGCGATCTGGTCGGAGAACTTCTTGCGCTCCCGCATGAGTTCCACGACCGACAAGGTCGCGACGATGCCACGAAGGGCGCCCTCGAGCTGCTCCGTGGTGAACTGCTCGATGGCCTTGTCCTGAGAGGCGAAGCGCTCGGCAGCTCGGCGTACGAACAACGGATCCGAGCCGATCTTGACGATCGCGACGCCGTCCACGTTGAGCGTGACGTTATCCAGCGACTGCGCCTCCGCGTTCAGCGAGACCTGGCGAGAACGCAGCGAGATGATCTCGTGACGCTGGGTAATCGGATTGACCAGTGACTTTCCGTTGACAATGACCGTCACCGGCGATTCCGACATCTCCGACCGGCTCGTGCCGTCGGCATCCATCACGGTGTACTGCACTCGCTGTTTCCGTCCCGAGATCACGAGCGCCTCGTCAGCGCGCGCGACCTTGATCCAGGCCTTAGCCAGCAGCAAGCCGATCAGCGCGATGATGATGGCTGCGACGACGGCGATGCCGACAATGATCAGAATGCCGACGAGTCCGGCTGCCTCCATGGACTTCTCCTTCGTTGTGACGGATGCGCGCAGCGACAAGACCGCGCATCGAGAGTCGCGTGTGTGGCCCCCCGGGATCAGCCTGTCAGACAGAGACGCCCCCGGGAAAGCCCCCGGCGGCGGGCGTTGATCCCGCGTGCAGCGCGAATGACAGGCTTGTCATTCGCGGCCGTGCGGGCGATAATGGGCGCGACAACAGAACAGCCACAGATCTCCTGAGGTCGTTGGGGAAGACGCACCTCAGAACGGAGATCGATATGGCTACATCAATGACGCGCGGTGTGGTGATGATTCACTCCGCGCCACGGGCGTTGTGCCCGCACCTCGAGTGGGCGGTGGGACGCGCGCTCGGGCGGGCGGTGAGTTTCGACTGGGTTGACCAGCCCGTGCTGCCTGGGGCGCGTCGAGCCGAGTACTTCTGGTCAGGCCCCGCCGGAACCGGCGCGGCGATCACCTCCGCCATGCACGGCTGGGAGCACCTGCGCTTCGAAGTGACCGAAGATCCCTCTGCGGCATCCGACGGTGCGCGCTGGATGCACACGCCTGATCTCGGCATCCATCATGCGCAGACGGATGCCGCGGGCAACGTCGTCGTGGGGGAGGACCGCATCCGGTACGCGATGGATCTCGGCGTGCGCGACATCCGAGAGATGCAGCGTGAGCTTCAGGTCGCTCTGGGCTCGGCGTGGGACGACGAGCTCGAGCCGTTCCGTCACGCCAGCGATGACGCGACCGTGGTCTGGTTGCACAAGGTGGGCTGACACACTCCGCGTGCTGGTTGCGCGCGTACCGGACGCCGGTCGACGAAGTCCCGGCCCTGGGAGAGCGTGCTGGCACCCGGTGAGGCGGAGAGGACCCCGCGGATGACGCTGCGCGGGGTCCTCTCCGAAAGGGCCTCGACCTGCGCGTGTGCTCAGACGCTGCGGAACGCCGCGACGGCGTTGTGTCCGCCGAATCCGAAGGAGTTGCTGATGGCGATGTGATCGCCCTCACCGAGCGGGACTGCCGCGCCGACACGCAGGGGAATCTCCGGGTCCTGCTCCGAGATGTTGATCGTCGGGGGAGCGAGCCGGTGGTGCAGCGCCAGTACCGTGAAGACCGCCTCGAGCGCCCCGGTGCCTCCGAGCAGGTGGCCCGTCGAGGCCTTGGTCGCAGAGACCGGGATCTCGTGCACGCGGTCTCCGAACACCGAGAGCAGCGCCTTGTACTCGGCGATGTCGCCCGTCGGTGTCGAGGTGGCGTGGGCATTGATGTGTGTGACGTCCTCCGTGGAGGCGTCGGCCTGTTCCAGCGCCTGCCGTACGGCACGAGACGCTCCGAGACCCTCGGGCTCGGGAGCGGTGATGTGGTACGAGTCGGCGGTGACGGCTCCGCCGGCGACGATGGCGTAGATCCGGGCGCCCCGCGCCCGCGCGTGCTCCTCGGTCTCCAAGACGAGGGCGGCCGCACCCTCTCCCATCACGAAGCCGTCTCGGTCGATGCTGTAGGGACGGGATGCGTGCGCGGGGTCGTCGTTGCGGCGCGAGAGAGCCTGCATCGACGAGAAGGCGGCGAGGGTGATCGGGTGGATCACCGACTCCGTGCCGCCCGCGATCACGACATCGGCAAGGCCCAGCCGAATGTGCTCGACCGCGTTGACGATGGACTCGGTGCTGGATGCGCAGGCCGAAGCGACGGTGCGTGCATACGCTCGCGCCTCCAGATGCATCGAGATCGCGGCCGCCGGCGCGTTCGGCATGAGCATCGGGACAGACATCGGCATGACCCGACGCGGACCCTTCTCACGAAGTGTGTCCCACCCGTCCAGGAGCGTCCAGAGTCCACCGATGCCGGTGGCGAAGTCGACACCCAGCCGCTCGGGATCCACCTGAGGCGCACCCGCATCCGCCCACGCTTCGCGTGCCGCGACGAGCGCATATTGCGAGGACGGATCGAGCCGCTTGGCTTCGGGTCGGGCGAGAACGGTGTCGGCAGGGACGCGTGCGGAGGCCGCGAACGTGACGGGCAGGTCGTACTGCGCGACCCATTCGTGCTCAAGGGTGCGCGCGCCGGATTCGCCGGCGAGCAATGCGGACCAGGATTCGGGCGCGGTTCCGCCGATGGGCGTGGTGGCGCC
This sequence comes from Microbacterium sp. bgisy207, assembly GCF_965345035.1. Lineage (GTDB taxonomy): Bacteria > Actinomycetota > Actinomycetes > Actinomycetales > Microbacteriaceae > Microbacterium. The sequence goes on along the minus strand of NZ_CBDRMG010000003.1, from coordinate 213,340 downwards.
GATACCGGTGACGACGATGCGTGAACTGCTCATGGAGACCTCAGGGACGGTCCGGTGGGGGCGGTGCCCCCACCGGGGACGGACGTTACGCCTGGTTCGACGTGATGTAGGTGACCGCGTCGCCGACGGTCTTGAGGTTCTTCACCTCGTCGTCGGGGATCGTCACGCCGAACTTCTCCTCGGCGTTGACGACGATGGTCATCATCGAGATCGAGTCGATGTCGAGGTCGTCGGTGAACGACTTCTCCATGGCGACCTCGTCGGCCGAGATGCCCGTCTCGTCGGTGATGAGTTCGGCGAGTCCTGCGAGGACGTCGTCGTTCGTGAGTGCCATGGGTGTCTCCCTCTGGGTTGTTGTGGGTGGGTTGCGGTCAGTGCCGACCTCGGGCGAGGTCGTCCTGTCAGTCTAGAGTTCGGGAACGGCGCGTCACGGGAGCACGACGACCTGCGCGCCGTACACGAGACCCGCGCCAAAACCGATCTGCAGGGCGAGTCCACCGCTGAGTTCGGGGTGCTCCGACAAGAGGCGATGCGTCGCGAGCGGGATGGACGCGGCGGAAGTGTTGCCGGTCGTCTCGATGTCGCGCCCGATGATCACCGAGTCGGGAAGACCAAGCTGTTTGGCGAACTCGTCGATGATACGCATGTTCGCCTGGTGGGGCACGAACGCCGCGAGATCGGATGCCTCCACTCCCGCCGCGTTGAGTGCCTCCCGGGCGACCTTGACCATCTCCCAGACCGCCCAGCGGAACACGGTGGGTCCCTCCTGGCGGAGCGTGGGCCACGGTGCGAGACCATCGCGGAATTCGGTGAGGGTGTGATTCATGGTGACGGCGTCCGCCTTCGAGCCGTCCGAACCCCACACTGTCGGCCCGATTCCGGGGGTGTCGGAGGGGCCGACGACGGCGGCGCCGGCACCGTCACCGAGAAGGAAGGAGATGGAGCGGTCGGTCGGGTCGACGATGTCACTGAGCTTCTCCGCGCCGATCACGACCGCGTAGTGCGCTCCGCCGCCGCGGATCAGCGCGTCCGCCTGCGCCACGCCGTAGGCAAAACCGGCGCACGCCGCGTTGAGGTCGTAGGCGGCGGCATCCTTTGCGCCGATCCGTTCTGCGACGATCGCCGACACCGACGGGGTTTGTCTCGGGTTGGAGATCGTCGCGACGACCACGGCGTCGATCTGCTCGGGCCGGAGGCCTGAGGAGGCGACCGCTTCGGCGGCGGCATCCGTTGCGAGATCGATCGCGGTCGTGGTCTCGACCGCGCGCACCCGGGTCACGATGCCCGTACGTTGACGGATCCACTCGTCGCTCGAATCGATCGGCCCGACCAGCTCGTCGTTCGGGACGACCCGCTCGCCTCGGGCCGCGCCATAGGCATAGATGCGGGTATGGGCCGCGCCCTGCGGCTGGCGGAGCGTCGCGCTCATTCGGATTCTCCTTGAGTGGCTGCGGGGGCGAGCAGATCGACAGCTGCCTCGAGGTCGCCGGGAGTCTTGACCGCGACCGAGGGTACTCCCCGCAGAGCCCGCTTTGCGAGCCCGACAAGCGTGCCGCCGGGAGCGAACTCGATGATCCCGGTCACACCCACCGCGGCAAAGGCGCTCATGCACGCATCCCATCGCACGGGGGAGGCAATCTGGTCCACGACGAACGAGAGTGCCTCGGTTCCGTCGGCGACGACCGAGCCGTCGCGGTTGGTCCACAGAGTGACCGTGGGGGATGACGCGCTCACAGCGGAGACAGCTGATCGCAGAACCTCAACAGCGGGCGCCATGTAGTGGGTGTGGAAGGCGCCGGCGACCGACAGGGGGATGACGCGTGTGCCCGCCGGAGGCTCGGCGGCCAGCGCCGCGAGAGCGGATGCGGCGCCCGCGGCGACGATCTGACCTCCGCCGTTGAAATTCGCGGGAGTCAAGCCCAGCTCTGCCAGCCGCGCCTCGACGGCGGACTGGTCCCCGCCGATCACGGCGCTCATCCCGGTCTCGGTGAGCGACGCTGCGTCGGCCATCGCGCGCCCGCGGATGCCGACCAGCCGAAGCGCGTCCTCGGGCTCGATCACTCCCGCAGCCGCGAGCGCGGCGAACTCGCCGACCGAGTGCCCGGCGACGCCGTCGAACCCGCGCGGATGACGAGCCGTCAACAGTTCCCAGGACAGAAGTGACGCGGCCACGATGAGCGGCTGCGCGACCCGTGTGTCTCTGATCGCCTCGGCGTCCGCCTCGGTGCCGGCCTCGATGAGGTCGACCTCCGCCCATTGCGAGAACTGCTCGAGGCGGGGGCGTACCCCCTCGATCTCGAGCCACGGCTCGAGGAAGCCGGGTGTTTGGGAGCCCTGACCCGGGAAGACAGCGATGATCACCATCCCATCCTGCCAGTGTGTCTGGAGGGCATTCTGGAGACGATCACCGAGAAACCCGGTCATCGTTTGTCGCGGGTCTACACCCTCACGCGGAGACCCGACGGTGCAGTGCTGCCGGTCGACGCCTCACGGATTCTGCGCCCATGGACCCGAGGATGAGGGCTGTCTGCAGGATGAGCGCCTCGCGGGGCCCGGTCGCGTCCCAACCGATGACCTCGGAGACCCGCTTGAGGCGGTAGCGCACCGTGTTGGGGTGCACGAACAGCTCGCGGGCAGTCGCTTCCAGGGAACGGCCGTTGTCGAGGTAACTCCACAGCGTCGTGACCAGATCCGTGGAGTGCGCCTGAAGCGGACGATAGATGCGCTCGATCAGGGTCTGCTTGGCCAGAGGATCACCGGCGAGCGCGCGTTCAGGAAGCAAGTCGTCCGCTTCGACGGGGCGGGGCGCGTGGCGCCAGGCGCGCGCCACCGCGAATCCTGCGAGCGCCGCGCGCGCACTCAGGCTTGCGTCCACGAGCGCCGGCACGGCGGGCCCGAGCACGAGGTAGCCCGGACCGAACCCGGGCTCGAGCCGGCGGGCGATCTCGGGGAAGGGCAGGTCCGGTTCCGGCTCCTCCGAGCGGGGTGAAGGTTCGGACCTCCCGATCACCAGCACGAGCCGAGATCCCTGCACGCCGATGAGAACGTCGACGCCGAGCTTGCGCGCGGTGCGCCGCAGCTGATCGACATCGAACTGCGGCGGTGTCGTTCCCACCAGCACAGCGACCTCGCCGTGACCATGCCAGCCGAGAGCCGCGATGCGGCTGGGCAGCTCCTCGTCGGTCTCGCCGGTGAGGATCGAGTCGACCACGAGCGCCTCCAGGCGCGCATCCCACAGCCCGCGGGCTTCGGCCGCGCGGGCGTAGACGTCTGCGGCCGCGAAGGCGACTTCACGGGAATAGAGCAGGATCGCTTCGCGCAGGCTCTCGCTCTTGCTCGCGATCCGCTCCTCCGTGACCGTGACAGAGACGCGGATGAGCTGCAGCGTCTGTTGCAGGCTCACGCTTCGCAACAACTCCCGCGGTGCCGCAGCGAAGATGTCCGCCGCGATCCACGGGGTCGATTCGGGGTCGTCGTACCACTGGATGAATGAGGTGATCCCCGCCTGTGCCACCAGTCCCACCGCCGATCTGCGCGCCGGCGGCATCTCGGAGTACCAGGGCAGACTCTGCTCAAGTCGCTGGATGGTTGCCGTGGCGAGATCACCCGAGATGCGTCGTAGCCACGCGAGGGTCTCGGCTTTGTCGGTGGGGTGAGCTGTCATGGCCGGGGCGTCAGCTCTCCCCGCCTGCGTTCCCGCTCGTTCCCGCGGACACATCGTGCAGGCGATACTTCTCGATCGCCTGGGCAGCGAGCGATCGATCGACCGCGCCGTCCTCTGCCAACGACTGGAGCGCGCGCACCACAATCGACGGGCCGTCGATCTTGAAGAAGCGACGCGCCGCCGGACGCGTGTCCGAGAAGCCGAAGCCGTCCGCGCCCAACGTCGCGAACCGGCCCGGTACCCACGGGCGGATCTGATCTTGCACGGCGTGCATGAAGTCGCTCACCGCGACGACCGGTCCCTGCGCGTCCCGCAGCTTCTGCGTGATGTAGGCGGTGCGCGGCTCCTGGTCGGGGTGCAGGAAGTTGTGCTCATCGGCGGCCAGGCCGTCGCGACGCAACTCCGACCAAGACGTGACCGACCATACGTCAGCCTGAACACCCCAGTCGTCGCGCAGCAGCTGCTGCGCCTCCAGTGCCCACGGCACCCCCACTCCCGATGCCAGAAGCTGGGTGCGCGGACCGTCGCCTTCCGCAGTCGCGATCCGGTGAATACCGCGCACGATCCCCTCGACATCGACGCCCTCGGGCTCCGCGGGCTGGACCAGCGGCTCGTTGTAGACCGTGAGGTAGTACATGACGTCGGGGTCCGGGTGGTGGCCTCCGTACATCCGCTCCAGGCCGGACTGCACGATGTGGGCGATCTCGTACCCGAACGCGGGATCGTAGGACACGGTCGCGGGGTTCGTCGACGCCAGAAGCTGCGAGTGCCCGTCCGCGTGCTGCAGTCCCTCGCCCGTCAGTGTCGTGCGACCCGCCGTCGCACCGATCACGAAGCCGCGCGCCATCTGGTCGCCGGCGGCCCACTGTGCATCACCGGTGCGCTGGAAGCCGAACATCGAATAGAAGACGTAGACGGGGATGAGGGGCTCGCCGTGCGTCGCATACGAGGTTCCGGTCGCCGTGAACGCGGCAACCGCGCCGGCTTCGTTGATCCCGACGTGCATGATCTGCCCCTGCGGGCTTTCTTTGTACGCCAACAGCAGATCACGGTCGACCGACGTGTAGTTCTGGCCGTGGGGGTTGTAGATCTTCTGCGTCGGGAAGAAGGCGTCGATCCCGAAGGTTCTCGCCTCGTCCGGGATGATCGGCACGATGCGGTTGCCGAAGCCCTTGGCGCGCAGCAGATCCTTCAGCAGGCGGACGAACGCCATCGTCGTGGCGACCTCCTGCGTACCCGATCCCTTCTTCGGCAGCGCGTACACGTCGTCGCCGGGCAGGGTGATCGCCGTGTGCGAGGTGCGGCGCTGCGGGAGGAAACCTCCCAGTGCCCGACGGCGCTCCATCATGTACTGGATCGTCTCGTCCTGGGGGCCGGGGTTGTAGTACGGCGGCAGGTAGGGGTTCTCTTCGAGCTGGGCATCCGAAATCGGAATGCGCATCGAGTCGCGGAAGTGCTTCAGGTCCTCGAGCGTCATCTTCTTCATCTGGTGCGTCGCATTGCGCCCCTCGAAGTGGTGACCGAGACCGTAGCCCTTGATCGTCTTGGCGATGATGACCGTCGGCTGACCCTTGTGTTCGATCGCGGCCTTGTACGCGGCGTACACCTTGCGGTAATCCAGACCGCCTCGGCGCAGTCGGCCCCAGATCTCTTCATCGGACCAGTCCTTCACGAGCGCGGCCGTGCGCTCGTCGCGCCCGAAGAAGTGCTCGCGGATGAAGGCGCCGTCTTCGGCGCGGTAGGTCTGGAAGTCACCATCCGGCGTCGTGTTCATGAGGTGCACGAGGGCGCCGTCGGTGTCCTTCGCGAGCAGCTCGTCCCATCCGCTACCCCAGACCACCTTGATGACATTCCAGCCGGCGCCGCGGAAGAAGCTCTCGAGCTCCTGGATGATCTTGCCGTTGCCGCGCACCGGGCCGTCGAGGCGCTGGAGGTTCGCGTTGATCACGAACGTCAGGTTGTCGAGGCCTTCGTTTGCCGCCACCTGCAGCTGGCCCCGGCTTTCGACCTCGTCCATTTCGCCGTCACCGAGGAATGCCCAGACATGGCTGTCGCTGACATCCTTGATCCCGCGGTTGGTGAGGTACTTGTTCGCCATTGCCTGGTAGATCGCGTTGATGGGGCCGAGTCCCATCGACACGGTCGGGAACTGCCAGTAGTCAGGCATGAGACGGGGGTGCGGATACGACGGCAGGCCGTTGGGTGCCGCGGACTTCTCCTGCCGGAACCCATCGAGCTGCGCCTCCGTGAGGCGCCCCTCGAGGAAAGATCGTGCATAGATTCCCGGCGACGCGTGCCCCTGGATGAAGACCTGGTCGCCGCCGGAGGGGTGATCGGGTCCGCGGAAGAAGTGGTTGAACCCGACCTCATACAGTGAGGCCGACGACGCGTAGGTGGAGATGTGACCGCCCACGCTGATGCCGGGGCGCTGCGCGCGGTGCACCGTGATGGCGGCGTTCCACCGGATCCAGCGACGGTAGCGCCGCTCGAGCTCCTCATCGCCGGGGAACTCGGGCTCGGCATCCGGCGAAATGGTGTTGATGTAGTCCGTGGTCGGAACCTGCGGGACATTCAACTGAAGCTCGTGCGAGGTCTGCAACAGGCTGAGCATGATCTCCCGGCCGCGCCCGTGGCCCTTGGCCGAGACGAGCTGCTGCAGGGACTCCTGCCATTCCGCGGTCTCTTCGGGGTCGCTGTCGAGCGGGCCCTGCGAGTACGGATCCTGATCGTTGACGGTCACGTGAAACCTTTCTTCGACGGGCAGGGTGTGCCACGAACTGGCGGCCGTGCGTTGCAGGGTGAGCACCGCAGGGTCTGGTTCGACACGTGTCGGTACGGCGAACCACGACCCAGCCTAGCGATTCCCGCATCCGGTTGGAGCGGTGGGGCAACGGTGCCGCAGACGCCGAAACGGTGGATGGCGTGTCTGCACCGTAGACTCCCATCGAGGGCCTTTAGCTCAGCTGGTAGAGCGCCACGTTTACACCGTGGATGTCGTCGGTTCGATCCCGGCAGGGCCCACATGAACGCGAGCCCCGACGATCAGCGTCGTCTTCTTGAGATCGCCGCTCTCGACACACGCATCCGCGTCGCTGCCGCTGCGGCGCGTTCACCGGAGCAGGCCGCGAGAGTCTCGGAGCTGATGCAGGCACGCACCGAGCTCAATCAGGAGCTCGTCCGTGCTCGCGGCGACGTCGACGACGTCCGCGCGGAGCAGCGGCGATTGGATGACGACCTCAAGGTCGTCGAAGCCCGCATCGCGCGCGACGCGGCGCGTCTTGCGGACTCGGCCAACGCGAAAGAAGCGCAGAGTCTGGAGCACGAGCTTGCGGCCCTCGCGCGGCGCAAGAGCGACTTGGAAGACGCTGATCTTGACGCGATGGAGCGCGCCGAAGCAGCGGAAGAAGTCGTCGCGCAGCTCGAAGCGCGGCTTCGGGATATCAATGAGGAAGGCGCTGACCTCAGCGCCGCCGCGAAGTCGGCCGTTGCCGCGGCCCAGGCCGACCAAGCGGCAGCGGCGCGAGACCGGGACGCTGTTGCCGCGACCGTTCCTGCCGACCTTCTCGGGCTCTACGACAAGCTCGCGCAGCGAAGCGCCGGCGCTGCGCTCCTGCGCCGACAGACCTGCGAAGGCTGCCACATGGTGCTCGCGGGGAGCGACCTCAGCGCGCTGCGCACCGCTGCACCGGACGCTGTCGTGACGTGCCCCGAGTGCGGCTGCATCCTTGTCCGCACGGAGGAATCCGGTCTCTAGCCGGAGCACGGCGTGTCATGCGGCGATGCTCGCCGCGTAGACTCGGCGGTGCGAATGGGTCGGCCGGACGGTCGCGTCGCGGTGAGGCCGCGCCGAGGAACGTCCGGGCTCCACAGAGCAGGGCGGTGGGTAACACCCACCCGGAGCAATCCGCGAGACAGTGCCACAGAAAGCAGACCGCCGGGCCCGTCCCGGTAAGGGTGAAAGGGTGGTGTAAGAGACCACCGGAGTCGTGGTGACACGACCCGCACGGTAAACCTCGTCCGGAGCAAGGCCAGACAGGGGATGACGACGCTGCTCGCCGAGTCCCCGGGTAGGCCGCTAGAGCGGCGCGGCAACGCGTCGCCGAGAGAGATGACCGTCGACGGAGCGTCAGCTCCCGAACAGAACCCGGCGTACAGGCCGGCCCATTCGCCCTCCGGCTCGCGTGATCGCGCGAGCCGGGTTCCTCAGCTGGCCGAGGTCGTCTCGGCCAGCTGAGGCATCGCGCCCAGCGAGAGCGCGGCGGCGCCGATGATGCCGGAGTTGTTGCGGTGCACCGCGGGAACGATGGGCGTGTTCAGCGTCAGCAGCGGCAGGAACTCGTCCGGATGCTTGGACACTCCGCCGCCGACGACGAACAGGTCGGGGGAGAAGAGGAACTCCAGGTGGCTGTAGTACCACTGGAGCCGTTTGGCCCACTTTTCCCACGTGAGGTCCTCACGCTCTTTCGCGGAGTAGGCGGCGTAGTACTCCGCATCCTTGTCTTTGCCCGGCCGCGCGAGGTGCCCGAGCTCGGAGTTGGGAATGAGCACGCCGTTGTAGATCATCGCCGAGCCGATTCCCGTGCCGAGCGTTGTGAGCAGGACGAGTCCGCTGACGCCCTTGGCTGCCCCGTAGCGGACCTCCGCCACCCCGGCGACATCCGCGTCGTTGGCGAAATGGATGTCGCGACCCAGCCCGTCCTCGAAGAACTTCTCCGCTTCGAAACCGATCCACTTGTCCGACACGTTCGCCGCTGACAGGGTCTTGCCGTTCTTGACGATCGCGGGGAAGGCGACCCCGAGCGGGATGTCGGAATCGGCGACCTCGAGTGTGTCGAGAACCTGCCTGACGGCCTCCAGGACCGCGGGCGGCTCAGCGCCGACGGGCGTCGGAACCTTGATGCGATCGGTGACCAGTTCACCCGCTTCGAGGTCGACGACACCTCCCTTGATTCCCGTGCCGCCGATGTCGATGCCCACTGCTCGGGTCAGCTCAGATGCCATGCGATCAGCCTACCCATCCGCGCGCTCTCGATCAGTAGGATCGAGTCAACGGAACGCACCGAGGGAGCAGACGTGGCCGCTGATGCCGAGAAGTACTGGTACAACCTGACCACCGGTCAGGTGGAGAAGGGCTTCGAGTCGCCCGCGGTTGACCGCGCGGGCCCGTTCGACACGGCCGAAGAGGCAGCTCGAGCACCCGAGATCATGAAGGAGCGGTCGCGCGCCTGGGCCGACGACGAGGCTCGCGAGGATTCCTGGGGCACCGGCGGCAACGCCGCCCACTGACGTTCCTACGAGAGGACAGCCATGGACAAGCAGCGGGACTTCGTCCTTCGCACGATCGAGGAGCGCGGCGTCAAGTTCGTGCGTCTCTGGTTCACCGACGTCATCGGCACTCTGAAGTCAGTGGCTGTCGCTCCCGCCGAGGTCGAGGGTGCCTTCACTGAGGGGCTGGGCTTCGACGGTTCGGCGATCGAAGGACTCACTCGTTCCTACGAGTCCGATCTGCTCGCGCACCCCGACCCCACGACGTTCCAAACGTTGCCGTGGCGCGGCGAGATCGACCCGACCGCGCGCATGTTCTGTGACATCACGACGCCTGATGGACAGCCTGCCGTCGCCGACCCGCGCCACGTCCTCAAGCGGACATTGGCCAAAGCCGCGGACGCCGGTTTCACGTTCTACACCCACCCCGAGATCGAGTTCTACCTCCTGAAGTCCTCGTCCTATGGGCCCGAGGGGCCAGAGCCGGTCGACTCCGCGGGGTACTTCGACAATGTTCCCGGCGGCACCGCCCATGACTTCCGACGCCGCTCCGTGCGGATGCTGGAGGATCTGGGGATCTCCGTTGAGTACAGCCACCACGAGGGCGGCCCCGGCCAGAACGAGATCGACCTTCGCTACGCCGACGCGCTCGCGACCGCGGACAACATCATGACGTTCCGCACCGTCATCAAGGAGGTGGCGATCGAACAGGGCGTGTACGCGACCTTCATGCCCAAGCCTCTGAGCGGCAAGCCCGGAAGCGGCATGCACACGCACATGTCCTTGTTCGAGGGCGACGTCAACGCGTTCTACGAGGAGGGCGCGCAGTACCAACTCTCGAAAGTCGGGAGACAGTTCATCGCGGGGCTCCTGCGGCATGCGAACGAGATCAGCGCGGTGACCAACCAGTTCGTGAACTCCTACAAGAGGCTGTGGGGAGGCGACGAGGCACCGAGCTTCATCTGCTGGGGCCACAACAACCGTTCCGCGCTCGTGCGCGTTCCGCTGTACAAACCCAATAAGGGCCAGTCGTCCCGGGTCGAGTATCGCGCGCTCGATTCGGCGGCCAATCCGTACCTGGCGTATGCGCTCCTTCTCGCGGCAGGCCTGAAGGGGATCGAAGAGGGATACGAGCTCCCGGCCGAGGCCGAGGACAACGTGTGGTCCCTCACCGACTCCGAGCGACGCGCACTCGGCTATGCGCCGCTGCCGGCGAGCCTGGACCACGCGCTCGAGTACATGGAAGACTCCGAACTGGTCGCGGAAACGCTCGGTGAGCAGGTGTTCAACTACGTCCTGCTCAACAAGCGTCGCGAATGGCAGGAGTACCGCTCGCAGGTGACTCCGTATGAGCTGAAGAGCAATCTCGAGATGCTCTGACCGCTCGGGGACCGTTGATGGCATCCACCGAACGGACCACGGGACTGACCGATCTGGCCCGTGCGGGCTTCAGCGAGCTCGCCCAGGCCGATGCCGGGCTCACGGAGCTCGCCGAGACTCTGGGCCGGGCCCGCGCCGATATCGGTGCGCCGGCGTCGCGCGCCGCTGATCCGGATGCCGCGCTGCACGCGCTCCTCCGTGTGGCGCGCCGCGACAGCGAGGCGCTGCGCGGCGCCGCGGCCGACGAGCGACGCTGGTCGGACCTCTGGTTGTTGCTCGGGGCATCGCGCGGTTTCGGGGAGTTCTACGCGCGGCATCCGGGAGAGATCGCGGCGCTCGATGGCGGGGCCGTCCGTCTTCCGACAGACGCGGAGCTCACTGACACGCTGCTGAACGCTGTCGGCGCCGAGGCGGGCTTTGCCGATGACGGCTCCGAGCAGGCGTGGGTCAGACTCCGTGTGGCGTACCGCACCCAGGTGGCGCGCATCGCACTGTTCGATCTGTCGCACACGGCGCCCGAATCGGTGTTGGAAGCGGTTGCGGCCGCGCTGGCCGATGCGGCAGGGGCCGCGCTGGAGGCCTCCCTGTGCATCGCTCGCACGCGGATCTCGACGGGCGGACCGGCGGGCCAGTTCTCTCGCGAGCAGGTCGACGCTACCCAGCTGGCGATCATCGGAATGGGCAAGTGCGGTGCTCGCGAGCTCAACTACGTCTCCGACGTCGATGTGATCTTCGTCGCCGGAACGGATGACGAGTCCCTCGTCTCCGAGAGTCGCGCCGTCGATATCGGCACTCGCCTGGCTGTGCAGACGATGCGGGGTATCTCGGGTGTCGAGGTCGAACCTCCGCTGTGGGAGGTGGATCCGAACCTCCGGCCGGAGGGCAAGCAGGGGGCGCTCGTGCGGACGCTCGATTCGCACGTGGCGTACTACGAGCGGTGGGCCAAGAGCTGGGAGTTCCAGGCGCTGCTGAAGGCCCGTCCGATCGCGGGCAACCCCTCCCTGGGTGAGGCGTATGTGGCAGAGGTTCAGCCGCGGGTGTGGGCCAGCGCCGCGCGCGAGAACTTCGTCGACAGCGTCCAACGGATGCGCGAGCGGGTGACATACCACATCCCGCCGGACGAGGTCTCTCAGCAGATCAAGCTCGGGCCCGGCGGCATCCGCGATGTCGAGTTCACGGTTCAACTCCTGCAGCTCGTGCATGGCCTGAGCGACGAGGCGATTCGGCAACGGGGGACACTGCCGGCAATCGATGCGCTGGTCGCCGAGGGCTACATCGGGCGCGCCGACGCCGCCGCGTTTGCACGCGACTACCGGCTGCTTCGGCTGATGGAGCATCGACTCCAGTTGCGCCGGCTGTCGCGCACACACCTCATGCCCACCGATCCCGACGAGCTGCGGGTGCTCGCTCGCGCAACGGGTCTGGCCGACACCGGCGCGGCCCTCCTCGATCAGTGGGAGACCATCAAGCGCGAAGTGCGCGATATCCACGTGCGGCTCTTCTACCGGCCGCTGCTGTCGGCGGTCGCGGCACTTCCCGCCGAGGAACGCAGCCTGTCGGAGGATCAGGCTCACGATCGGCTCGCCGCGATCGGGTTCTCGGACCCCCCGGGTGCTCTGCGCCACATCCGCGCACTCACGACCGGCCTCAGTCGTAAGGCCACGATCCAGCGTCACCTCATGCCCGTCATGATCCGATGGTTCGCCGACGGTGTCGACCCCGACTACGGACTGATCTCCTTCCGTCGCCTGAGCGAGCGCCTCGGTGACACGCCCTGGTTCCTGCGCATGCTCCGCGACTCGACGGGGGCGGCCGAACGTCTCACGCGTGTCCTTTCCGGTTCGCGGTACGTGGGTGAACTCGTCGAGTGGATACCGGAGTCGGCTGCATGGCTGGATGACGAGGACCACCTTCGCCCGCGCTCGGGTCTGGCGCTGCAGGAGGAGGCTCGCGCCATTCAGACGCGCCACTCCTCGATCGAGGACGCGGCACGAGCGGTTCGCGCTCTGCGTCGCCGGGAGGTGCTGCGCACAGCGATGGGCGGCATCCTGGGCATTTTGTCGATTGCGGAGATCGCGGACGCGCTGACGACGATCACGGAGGTCACCATCCAGGCCACTCTGCGCGCCGTGCGGCGCGAGGTGGTTCCCCCCGAGGACGACGCACTCGATTTCTCCGTGATCGCGATGGGGCGCTTCGGGGGTGCGGAGCTCGGGTTCGGGTCGGATGCCGATGTGCTCTACGTCTACCGTGCCAACGGTGTGGAAGAGAGCCGCGCGGCCCAGCTTGCGAACGCTCTGGTGGCGGGATTGCGGCAGCACTCCGAGGATCAGCGTCTCCCACTGGATCTGGATGCCGATCTGCGACCGGAGGGACGCAACGGGCCGATCGTCCGGTCGCTGGATGCCTACGCGGCCTACTACCGGCGATGGTCGCTGTCGTGGGAGGCGCAAGCTCTCCTGCGCTCCCGAGGAGTGGCCGGCAGTGTGAAGCTGATCGGCGCGTTCACCGACCTCGCCGACTCCGTGCGATACCCCGTGTCAGCGGACGCCGCCGGTCTGCGTGAGATCAAGCGCATCAAGGCGCGTGTCGAGAACGAACGACTGCCACAGGGGGTCGATCCCGCCCGGCATCTCAAGCTGGGCCCGGGCTCACTCAGCGACGTCGAGTGGCTTGTCCAGCTTCTCCAACTCCAGCACGCCCATGCCATACCCGAACTGCGGACCACGTCCACGCTTCGCGCGTTGGACGCCCTGGCGACACACTCGCTGCTTCCCAGCAGCGCCGTCGAGCGTCTGCGGCAGGCGTGGGTTCTGGCGAGCCGACTGCGCTCTGCCAACACGTTGCTTTCGGGTCAGACCAGCGATGTGCTGCCCGCGGATCGCCGCAAGCTGGACGGACTCGCGCGCTTGCTCGAATACCCGCCGCATTCTGCGTCCCAGGTCGAAGAGGACTACTTGGGTGCCACTCGTCGGGCGCGGCGCGTCTTCGAGAAGTACTTCTACGGCTGAGCGGCTTCCGCGACACCGTAGACGCGGAATGGCCCGCATCCGAGGGGATGCGGGCCATTCGCGTGGTCTGATCTCAGACGCCGAAGTACAGCTCGGCTTGAGGATCTGAGAACCGGAGGGGGTTCCGCAGGCTCACACTTCCCTGCAAACACAGGGAAGTGCAATGGTGAGCATGAGTGGGGTCGCTGCTGCGGCTGTCCGAGAACCCGTCCGTTTACTCGATACTTGGCCGTCCTACGGGGGTCGCTGGAGGTCTGCGGGTGGTGCCGCCTACCTCATTGATATGAGCGACGACCGCCCCCGCCTCTGGACTCCGCAGGAGCTTGCGGAGTACACGGGCATCCCGATCAGGACGCTCGCTGACTGGCGGACAGAGCGTGCGCGCAGCCGAGGTCTCGGGTTGCCGTTCGTCGCACTCTCGTCGCACAACGTTCGCTACCGCGATGAGGATGTAGAGGCGTTCATCGCGGGGCGGATCGTGGCCCCGACGGAAAGTGCGGGCGACTGATGGCTCGGCCGAAGCGCGCGCTCGGCGAACTTGGCAAGGTGACCTACACCGTTGAGCCGAACGGCCTGGTCATCGCGCGGGCGCGGGTCTATGACGGCAACGGGCAAGAGCGTCGTCCCAGCGGCAGCGGAGCGACTGAGGCTGAGGCTCTGACCGCGTTGCAGGAAGCGGCTGATGTCGTTGTCGGTCGAGTCCTGGCGCGACGAACACAGCTCATGACCGTCGCTGAGCTGGCGACGACGTGGCTGAAGACGGCGTACCACGACGATGATCCTCGGGTGCTGCGTCAGCGCCGCGAGCAGACCGTCGATGGCTACGCCTCGGTGGTGCGCGCGCATGTCATCCCGCGCGCTGGGGTCATCCCCATCGCCGACATCACTGCCGACCGTGCTGATGGGCTGCTTATGGACATCGCACGGGAGAAGTCGGTGACGACCGCGAACAAGGTTCGGAACGTGATGTCGCTGATGTTCGACTGGGCGATCCAGCAGGGGCATTTCTCGGCTGCCGGGTCGATCCAGAACACACGGTACGGGGCGGTCGTCGTGGCGAACCCGATCCGTGCGACCAGACGAGCGGACGAGCCGGACACGGTGTACTTCGAACTCGACGCGGTGCAGGTCAAGTACATCCTCCACCTCATCCGCGAGGTGTGGCCCGAGCGGCACCGGAAGCGGTATCCAGTGGGCCGACGGCCCAACTACAAGCTGCTCGCCGACTACATCCTCATCACGCTCGGCACCTCAGAGCGGACAGCGGAACCGATTGCAATCCGGTTCCAGGACGTGCGGTTCGAGGCGGTGGAACAACCGGATGGAAGCCTCACGATGGAGGCGCTCGTCTGGGTCGGCGGGACGATGGTTCGCACCAAGTCCCGCGGCCTGTTCCGCCAGGACTCACCCAAGGCGGAGCGGCAGAAGCGTTGGGTTCGCGTGCCGAAGTTCGCGGCGAAGGTACTGAGCGAACTCGTGGCGAGCCACGTTCCCGACCCCGAACGCAATCCAGACGACGTGCTGTTCACGTCCGAGCGCGGCCGTCCGCGCGACCCCAGCGCCGTTGGCGAGTTGCTCAGGATGTTCCGCCGCGAGTTCGAGCCGGAACTGCTGGCTATCGGGGTCGACGCCGAGCATCTCACCTTCCGCAGTCTGCGCAAGGCGGTCGCTGCGGCGGTGTCGGACATGGCAGGCGTCGAGGTCGCACGCGACCTGCTCGGGCACAGCAGCACCGACATCACGGAAGGGCACTACGCGAAGCGTCCCGACCTCATCGTCGAGGTCGCGGCTGACGCGCTCGACGAGGCGTTCGCGGGCATCGACGCATGAACTGTAAGGCTCAAGAAGGGGATGCCGTATGAACACTTGTATTGTCCAGAGTGTGCAGGCGGGGTAGGATGGGGTCATGACCATGACGAGCTTGACGATCAACCCGGAGGATGTGCGCTCCAGCGCCGGGGCGCGCCCGGCTTGGCTGAAGCAGGTCGCCGCGTATGTACAGCAGGCGGCAGCCGATGGGGAGACGGTGACGCTGACGGCGAAGCGCCGCATGATGACCCCCGAGCAGGTCGCCGACGCGATGGGCGTGTCTCGTCCCACCATCTCGCGGAAGATCAAGGCGGGGGAGATTCGCGCGGTCAAGGTCGGCAATCGCAATCGCATCCCCTACGAGGAGTTCGAGCGGTACTGGCGCAAGACGATGGGCGACCTCGTGGAGCTGACGCGCGATGAACTCCGTGACGACCTCTTCGGCGATCAGTGAGCTGACGCGCGTTCTCCTGGACGCGAACATCATCGCTAAGCCCATCACTCGGACTCTGCTGGTCGTCGGCGGGGTGCCGAGCGGCCTCCGCGCCTCTGGAGCCGGGCTGCCGAGCGGGAGGCCCAGGTGCACATGCGCCCGAGGGCGTTGCCGCCGTCGAGTGTCCGGGAGCGATTCGACGTCTTGCTCGGGCCGACCGGCACGGGTGCGGAACGCTTCGGAGGCACGAAGGGCGCGGATCGGCAGATCCTTGCCGATGCTGCGGCCGGGGGCGCGCGGTTCCTGGTCACCGAGGATGTGGACGACTACGGGCTGGACGATCTTGCTAGCGTCGGCATTTCGGCGGCGAACCCCGATCTGTTCCTCGCCGCGCGGCTCACCCGCGATGCGTACTCGACGGTGATCGACCTGTTCGTCGAGCGTCAGCTCAACCCGCCGACCACGCCCGCGCAGTTCCATGCCGCCATCGCCAGGGATCATCCTCGCCTGTTCGCCGCACACGCGGACCTCTACGAGGTCGAGCCCGAGCAAGGCATCCACGGCGAACCGGAGGTGATCTTTCGCGGTGCGCGCTGCCTGCGTTGCGAGCAGATCATCGCCGACCCCGCCACGATCATCGACGGGCGCGGCCCGGAGTGTCGCTGAGCTACAGCCGCGGGGCGTTGCCCGGCGGCGCGGCAGGGGGCGTCGCGGGGACGAACGGGGCCGCGGGCTCACGACCCGCACCCTCCCGCGACCCGAGGTTCGGTTCGTAGGAGCGCACTGCTTCGACGGTCAGCTCGACCCGCTCGGACTCTGGCGCGGCGGGCTCGCGTGCCGGTTCGTCCTGCATCGCGGCGAGCTGGGACTCGACGCGGGCGAGGTCTTCCTCGGCATCGGCGAGAGCCTGAGTGTGGCGGAACGGCTGGCCGAGGCGCTGCTGGGTGTCGGCGACGGTCTGCTCGGCTTCTTCCAGGTCTTCGCGGGCCTGGTCGAGGAGTGCGGGGATGCCGCTGACACGGTTCTCGATGCGCTGCACGAGCCCGAGCCCGGCTTCCAGGAACGACTCCTTCGGCATCGTGAATCCCGAGCGGGGCACCTCGGGCAGGGAGACGGTCACATCGAGGGCGGCGAGCCCGGAGCGGGCCTCGACGTGGATGTCGAAGCCTGAGATGCGGCCGATGATCCCGAAGTCCTTGTGCCCGTACCCGGGCAGCCACTTCAGCCCGGAGTCGCCCATCCACGCGGCGAGGGCGTGCGCGGCTTCGGAGCGGGAGTCGTAGTCGCGTGCGCCGAGCGTGATGCGGAACCTGTCGCCGCTCGTGTCGATCATCCGTGGGGCAGCGGCTTCCAGTCCGCGGATGTCCGCGGCGGCGCGCTCGGCGGCTGACCGGGCGCGGTTGCCGGTGTGGACGAGCATGTCCTCGTTGCGTTCGTGAGCGCGCTGCAAGCGGCGGAGCCGGTTCACCTCGTTGAGGATGACGGAGTGCTCCAGCAGGAGCGGGTTGCCGGAGGCGATGGCTTTGGCTTCGGCTGCGGACAGCGCGGAGGTGTCGATCTCCTCGATCTCTCGGGCGTTGATCTTGCCGCGCAGGAGTTGCGCGAACGACGCGGCCTTCCGCTCGACGGTCTGCCACATGTAGGAGTCGAAGGAACGCTCGGTGACGTAGCGGACGATCGCCACTTCCTCGTTCTGGTTGCCCTGCCGCATGATGCGCCCGTCGCGCTGCGCGATGTCGGAGGGCCGCCACGGGCAGTCCAGGTGGTGCAGTGCGATGGCGCGGGCCTGGACGTTCGTGCCGACGCCCATCTTCTCCGTCGATCCGAAGAGCACGGCGACGTGGCCGGCGCGGGCCGCGGCGAACAGGCGGGCCTTCTCCAAATCGGTCTTCGCCTCGTGCATGTACCTGACCTGCTCGGCGGGGATACCGCGCTGCACGAGCTGCTGCCGCAACTCGTCGTAGGCGTTCCACCTGTCCTGGTTCGGGGTGCCGATATCGGAGAACACGAGTTGGAGCGACCCGCGCACCGTGGAGGGCTGCCCGGTCAGCGTGTCGAGGTACTCGTTGTCTCGGGTGCGCTCCCAGATGCGGTGGATCGCGTCGGCGGCGACGTCGACCTTGCTCGGCCCGGACGGGTCGCGGGGGACGACCATGCGGATGTCGAGCGCGGCCTTGCGCCCGTCGGTGGCGATCAGGAGCATGTTGTCCTCGTCGGGCCGCACCTGGCGGGTGGCGACCTTCTCGGCGCGCTCGGCGAGGGAGGCGACGTACTGCTCCAGCTCGACGGTCGGCTGCACCGGCACGGTGGAGGGCGCGCGGCTGCCGTCGTCGCGCTGCACGAGCGCGGGCACGGGCAGGTCGAGGTCGTCGGCGGTCTTCACGTCGGCGAACACCGACCACATACGCAGCAGCTCCTGCCCGTTCTGGAACCGGGCGAAGCGGGTCTTCATTCGGAAGGTGCTGCCGGTCGGCGAGATCTCCATTTGCGTGACCAGCTCGCCGAACGTCGCCGCCCACGCATCGAACGCGCCGACACCCGCCGACTCCAGCACGTCGGGCCGCAGGTATCGCTGCATGACATAGGTTTCGGTGATCGAGTTCGAGATGGGTGTCGCCGTCGCCGCGGTCACAACCCGCTCGCGTCCTGCCGAGCGAAGATATTCGAGCTTCATGTGCAGGTCGCTCGCGCGATCCGAGCCCTCGATGGCGGCGTCGCGGATGTTCGACTCCGTGGCGAGGTTCTTGTACATGTGCATCTCGTCGACGATGACGTAGTCGATGCCGGTGTCCTCGAAGCAGACGCCGCGGTCGCGGTCGGTATCGGTGCGCTCCTTCAGCTTGTTCTCCATCGCCAGGAGCTTGCGCTGGATGCGCTTGACGCTCATCCGCTGCTCGCCGGTAGCCTCGCCCAGCACTCGCCGCACGTCCTCGACCTGCCCGCGGATGTACTGTGCCTGCGTCTCGGCGCGCAGCGGAATCTTGGCGAACGCGCCCTGGGTGACGATGATCGCGTCCCACTCGTTCGCGGCAGCGCGGGCGACGAACAGCCGCCGCTTGTCTGCCGTGAGATCGAGGCTCGACGCCGCGAGCACACGGGCGCGCGGGTAGATCTGCAGCCACTCGCGCCCGAACTGCTCCAGCATGTGATTGGGCACGACCACGACGGGCTTGCTGATGAGTCCCATCCGGCGCATCTCCATTGCGCCCATGATCATTTCCGCGGTCTTGCCCGCGCCGACCTCGTGGAACAGACCCGCGGCGGGCTCGGACACCATGCGCGCGACCGCGGCCCGCTGGTGCGTGCGCGGCTCGAAGTTCGACGCCAGGCCGGGCAACGACAAATACGCCCCGGCATCCGTGTAGTCGCGGAGCACGATGGAGTTGAAGCGCCGGTTGTACTCGTCCACGAGTGCCTGCGCGCGGGCCGGGTCTTCCCACACCCAATCGCTGAACCGCTCCTGGAGTGCGTCGGCCTTCTCCTGAGCGGCGGCGGTTTCGACGGGGTTGAGCACGCGGCGCACCTTGCCGTCGATGTCCTTCTCCTCGTCGTAGACGAGCATCGTCCGCTGCTCCATGACGGCCTGGGCGATGTCCGGCGCGGGGCGGCGCGGTGTGCCCCACTCCGAGGTGGAGGGCAGCCCCTGCCGTCCGCCGCGGATCTCCCACATGCCTGGCAGCGGGTTCTCCACGCGAACGTCGGGCGCGCGCAGGGTGCTCCGCAGGAACTGCTCGTGCACGTCGGCGCTGATCCAGACCGCGCCGAGCTTCGCGTGGATGTCCTGGATGCCCAGCGGCGCGGGCAACACCTCAGCGAGCGCATCGACGTTGACCTGGAACTCCGGGTTGTCCTCGGCGCGGAGCCGTGCCGCTTCGAGCTTGACCCGCACGTCGCCCGACAGATACTCCGGCGCGTGGATGAGCTGGTTCGTGACTGGATCGGCGAACACGAGCGTTCCCAGCGCCTCGCGCGCCTCGCGGTCGTTCATGCCGAGCAGGTCGGCGACGAGAGTGATGTCGATGCGGCCAGTGCGGTCGAGGCTGACCGCGATGGCATCGGCCGGGTTGTCGACACCCTGCACCTCGGCGCGCGGCACCACCACGCGGTGACTCATGATCGCGGCAGGCGACGCGGACTGATCCTCGTCGTCGAACTGTTCGAGTGCGAGCACCAGGGGACCGAACGGATCGGAGCGCAGCAGGCGGATCGCGGTCGGCACGATGCGGGCGAAGGTCTCCTCGCCATCCTCGTTCGTGCGCCCGGTGGGGCGCAGCGTGTAGCGGTTCAGCGCCCCGTAGGTGCCGACGTACTTCAGGTAGTCGCGACGTAGCGTCGTGCGGGTGAGCACGATGTCAGGCGTGTCGTCCACGCTCGCAGCCTCCGCGGTCAGCAGGCGGGATGCCCCGTCGCGCAGACGCAGCAGGACGCGCAGCTCGCGCTCGGCGGACTTCGGCACCGCGAGCGGCTCCAGCCCGCCTGAGACCACGGTGCGGAAGCCGCCGCTCTCGCTCGCCACGATGCTGCCGTCCCACAACTCCGGCGCCGACGGCGTGAACGCGGCCCGGCGCGCCTGCTGCTCGGCGGTCCGCTCCGTGATCGTCAGCCCGGCACGGCGAGCGGAGAACACGAGCTGGTCGACGGCGACGGCGAGCTCCGCCTCCAGGTCCGCCAGGTCGGTCGTGATGGTGAGCGTGGCCGCGTCGTACATCCCGTGGCCGACGCCGACCTCCCCGAGCATCTGCTCCGGGTGCTCATCGAAGTAGCGGTTGATCCGCATCGGCACGTCGTCGATGGGCACCTGCGCGACCGTCTCCCAGGCGTCGTCGCGCATCTGCTCGCCGTCCGGTCGCCGCCGGAACACGAGCAGGTCGGTGACGACCTCCGTCCCTGCGGCTCGGCGGTGCGCCCCGGTGGGCAGGCGGATCGCGCCCACGAGGTCGGCCAGCTCGTTCATCTCCCGCCGCGCCCCGGGGTTCTGTGCGTCCATCGTGTAGTGGGAGGTCAGCACCGCGACGAGGCCGCCCGGCCGGGTCAGGCGTAGCGACTTGATGATGAAGTGGTTGTGCATCGATTGCCGGGTCGCGTTGTGAAGCGGATCGTGCAGGGTGAGGTTGCTGAACGGCACGTTGCCGATGGCGGCGTCGAAGTGTCCTTCGGGCAGTCGCGTGTCGGCGAAGGACTCGGCACGGACGGTCGCGTGCGGGTACAGCTCGGCGCAGATCGCCGCCGTCAGGGGGTCGAGTTCCACTCCGGTCATC
The DNA here is from genome assembly GCF_965345035.1 of Microbacterium sp. bgisy207. Classification (GTDB taxonomy): domain Bacteria; phylum Actinomycetota; class Actinomycetes; order Actinomycetales; family Microbacteriaceae; genus Microbacterium. Next base: position 192,520 of record NZ_CBDRMG010000003.1, on the reverse strand, counting down.
TGTGCCGACTCCGGCGCGAGGCCGATGAACGTGCCCGCCCCGGAGCCGGGCTCGAGGACCGCACCTCCGCGGAACCCCAGCCCGTCCAGCAGTCGCCACACCTGCCGGGCGATCATCGGGTCGGTGTAATGCGCGTTGATGGTCGTCCGCCCCGCAGCCTCCCACTCGTCGTCGCTCAGCAGCTCGCGCAGCTCGGCGCGCTCGGCGTCCCACTCGGGCTTCAGGTCATCGAACACCTCGGGGATCGCGCCCCAGCTCGACCAGCGGGCGAGCACGCGCTGCCCCTCCGGGGATGCAGCGCGACCCGTGGAGTTCAGATCGTGGATGAGCTGGATGGCTTCCACGTTCGCCCGATAGCGTGCCTTCGCGCCCGACGGCCCGAGGTCGTCCTGCGAGGCGGGGATGAAGCGGGGCGCTACCGCAGCTCGCGGAAGAAGCGGATCGTCGCCGCCTCGGCGAGCGCCGCCTGATTCGCCCGCATGTACTCCCGCGGGGGCTCCGTCGCCACGAGCTCCAGCAGGAACTCGACGCTGAGCGCCCACTTCTTCGCCAGTTCCTCCAGCTCCACGGAGGAGGGCATCGAATCCGGGCAGTCCTGCATCCGCTCCGCCCAGAGGATCAGGTTCTCGTCGGAGGGTCGGGTCTGCTCCCATTCCTCCCGCGCCTGATCCAGCGGCAGGCTCGGATCGGTGAGCCACGCCAGTTGCGACATCACGACCTCCTCCGCCTGCCTCCGGGCCGCTGTCAGCCGGGCGACCTTCTGCAAGAAAGTCTCTCCCTGCCGGTCGCTTCCCGCCAGCATTGACGCGAGGTTCGTCACCTGCGCCTGCATCTCCAGGCCCATCGCCTCGAAGAACGCCGCGGGATCGTTCAGTTCCGCCACCCGGCTCGGGGCCGTCGCCTGCCAATGCGACAGCGCGATCTGCCCGTACTTGTTCATCACCTGCCCCAGCCTCCCGAGCGGCGGTGAGCGCGGCGTCGGCCGCAGGGTCGTCGAGCCCCCACAGATCGAACTCCAGTTGCCCCGGCCAGGGCTTCCGGGATCGCTGCCACGCCATTCGCCGTCACCGCCCGCGCCCTACTGCTCCGCCGCGAGGTGGGCGTAGAACTCGTCCTCGATGGCCTGCCTGCGCGCCACGTCCTCCTTGACGAACTGCGTGAAGTCGGCGTCCCGGTTGGGGATCACCGTCTCCACGGGAGCGGGGCGCTCGTCCTCGCCCGGCCACACCGCCTGCCGCGTCGGGCGATCCGTGTTGAGCTTCGTGCCGCACGCGGTCACCGCGTCCCGAAGCTGCGGCATGAAGGCCCAGAAATCTCGCCACCAGCCGAACGGTGCCGAGCCGTGCTGCTTCTTGTCGTAGGCATTCAGGTAGTGCTGGCGCAGCGCCGACAGCGGCCACACCAGCTCCGGGTGCCGGTGCCAGTACGGCGGCACGACATTCACGCTCAGCCCGAACTCGTGGCGCACCCAGTTCACGAAGGCGTTCAGCTCCAACCACTCCACCTGCGCCTCGGCCGCGGTCAGGATGTTCCAGTTCACCGGGCGCGGCGGCTCGGGCGTATCCTCCGTCTCGGGGTCCGCCTCCTTGGCCGGCCTCGGCGAAGGGGTCACCGGCTCCGGCTCTTCGGGCGGGGGCACGTCGAAGTCGGGATCGTCTGGCGGGAACAGCGTCGTCTCGGTGGTCATGACGCGGCCTCACAGCGTCATCGGACGGGGCGACGGCTGCTGCGGAAGGGTCGGGTCGGGCGCTTCGATGGTCGTGCTCTCGACCTGCTGCGACCGCGAGCGGCCACGGTCGACGGCGTAGCTCGTGCGGGCGGCGTCGGGGCCGATGTGCGTGGCGATGAACTCCTCGCCGCTGACCGTCTCGCCGTTCTTCTCGTAGCTGAACTTCTGGACGTGGCCGCTGGCGACGAAGTTGTCGCCGCGCGCGAACTTCTCGTAGGCGTGCTCCGCGCTGCGCCGAAACATCTTGAACGGGTAGAACTTCGTCTCGCCCTGGGCGAACGAGCCGTCCGGGTTGCGCTCGAACTGCTCCTGACCGATCCAGGCGAACAGCCGCGCCTCACCGTCCTCGTTGAAGGACAACTGCGGGTCGCTGGCGAAGAAGCCCCACAGGGATTCTTTGGTTCGCATCGGGATGCTCCTAACTTCTCCTGCCGAGAGAGGATTGCTACCCGATAGGTGCGCAGGCTCGACCGTCCGCGCGCCCGGCTACTGTGATGACAGTGCTGAGAGGCGAGCGTCGCCTGGGCAGAGAATGCGAGAGGTAGGTCGTCCAGTGTCGTTCGTGACCACTCGACCCGCGAAGAGTTCGAGGATGAAGACGAGTACCTGCGTTCGATGAAGCAGGAGGACTCGTACCAGTTCTCATACGACTATGAGTACGTCGCCGACAGATTCGGCGACGGTGATGACGACGTGAAGCTGGAGAACGCGAGGCTCAACGTCTCGCTGTCTTGGGACGACTCCTCGGCTCCGGGATACGTCGTCTCGTGCACCGTCGATTCGCCGACCCCGATTCCAAACGACTGGACGGGCGACGCCGACCAGATCTTCAGTGACTTGTGGCATGCCGTCACCGCGGACCTGAGTTCCCTTGGTATCGGCTCGGAGCTGCACAAAGACTGGCCGATCTAGCGTCCGCGGTGGGCGCCGATCTGGCGGTCACGCGAAGTTGGTCAGTCGCCGATGACTGTTGCCTCACCTATCCCAGCGGTGCCCGGCTGCATGAGCGCCTCGACCTCGGCGCGCTGGGCGAGCAGCATCTCGGCATCCGGTCGGTTGAGCCAGTAGCGCATGGTCGTGATGATCGGCGGCGCGGAGCGCAGCAGCACGAGTGAAGTGCCCTGGGGCAGGGTGCGGATGTCTTCGACCTTCATGACCGGCACGCGACGGATCGAGCGTTGACTCGAGCGCAAGCCGCGTTCGCCGATGGTCACGGAGTCAGTCGTCTCGTCGCGTTCACCGATCAGTGTGGAGATGTCCTGGAGGTGCCGTGTGTCCGTCCCGCCGCCGAGCACGATCTTGGTGATGCTCGCGTCCCACATCGCGGTCGCGGCGTCGTCGCCCCAACGACCTCGCGCCTGGGCGAGCGACTGGAACACGGGCATCACCGTGAGACCCGTACCGCCGCCCTCTGCCATGAGGACCGGGAGCGAAGGCAGAGGCGCGAGGTTCCCGATCTCGTCGAGCGCGAGCAGCACGGGCGGGTCGAGTCGCGCGCCCGGCGAGCGCGCGGCGATGCGCCGGGCCGTCTCTACGAGGTCTTCGATGAACGCCGCGACGAGCGACGAGGACGCCCCGGCCCCGGCACCTGTCGCCAGGAGGTAGAGCGTGCCGGAGTCGCGCAGGAACGCCTCGGGGTCGAACTGCTCGTCCTCGCTGGGGCTGACCGCTTCCAGCACCCGCGGATCGGCGAGGGAGGCGAGTGAGAGCGAGACGCCCTGCCAGATTGAGTCGCGCGTGCGCGGGTCGGATTGCAGCATCCCGTCGAGTGACTCGGCCCATCCCGTCGCGGCCTCGGGGTGCGAGGCGAGAATGGAGACGGCATCCGCCGCAGCCGCGGGGTCGAGCGTCCAGCGGAACAGCTCGGCGGGTTGCCGGTGATCGAGCGCCGCAGCGTGCAGAAGCGCCTGAAGCGCCGTGCGGGTCTTGCCTTCCCAGAATCCGCCGTTCTCGACGGAGGGGCCGGAGAGCCCGGTTCCCGCGGCGAGACCTGTGCCGCGGATCATTGCCGTCAGGGGCACCTCGCACCCGCGGATCGGCGACCATCGCAGACCCGCAGGCACACCCTCGCCGAGATGCTGGGGATCGAACACGGAGACCGGGCCGCCGCGCGCCTGGCGAGCGCGGAGCGTCGCCGTGAGGTTGTCCGGCCGGGTCGAGGTCGTGATGACCGCACCGTGCGCGTCGAGGATGGTGTTGATGACGATGTTCGCGCCCTTCCCGGATCTCGGCGGGCCGATGAGCAGGATCGAGTCCTCGACGGATGTCCACACGCGCTTACCGCGCGAGGTGCCAAGGAGGTAGCCGACCTCCTCGGGCTTCGGGTCGGTGAGCGAGGGGCGCAGCGTCTTCGCGCGACGCAGAAGGTCACGTTCGGATGCGGCGCGCTGCACGTCGCGCGCATCAGCGATTCCCTCGATCCGGTTCGGGTCGGCCTTGGTCCGCTTGCCCAGCTCGCGCACCCATCGCCAGATGAACCACACAGTGGTGCCGACGGCGGCGAGCAGGAGTGCGGCGGTGATCCAGTAGGCGACGGGGCTGAGCGACGCGGAGCCGAGTGCCGAGCCGGGGTCGCCGGCATGGAAGACCACTCCGACTCCCGCTTCGAGACCCGCCGCGGGCTGGGGTGCGCCCGTGACGAACGCAGCGATGTTCCCGGCGAAGCGGAGCGCACCGGCCAGCAGCATCGCACCGATGAGCGCGCCGAGGGCGAGGTTCGTCAGTTCGTCGCCGAACACCCCGGCTCGAGGTGACGAGCTGGTCATGCCGGGTGTCCGACGATGCAGGTGCCCGAGACGCGACCGAGCAGGATGACCTCGCGCGTGGGGCTCAGATCGAGCAGACCCGGCTCGATCTGAGCCCTTGCCGCTCCCTCGCTGCTTGCGCCGGTGTGCCGGACGATGACCGCCACGGCAACCTCCTCGCCGGGGACGAATCCCTCGCCGTTCTGGAGTGCGAGCGGGTGCGAAGGCTCCGTTGCATCCTGCGCAGAGTCGCCATCCTCAACCGAGGCCGGCGGTTCCGCGGGCGGGGACTGGTCGAGGGACGCGGGGTGGAGCGCAGCGGTCACGATGTCCGTGTAAACGGTGCCATCGAGTTCGTGCACGACGACGCGCGCGGGCGAGTGACGCTGCTCGACGACCTCGCTGATGATCTGCGCGAAGGAGTGCCGCTGCCACGACGGGGCGAAGGGCGGCGGGTCGAACGGCTCCCCGTCGACCACGACGCGCAGCGTCGCGTCCGGCTGCACCGTCATCGTCACGACCGGCAGCACGGGCGGGACGGCAGTAGCGACCTCCTGCCCGCCACTCTCCCGGCGAGCGCGGCGACGCCGCGAAAGGGTAGTGGTCATCTCACGCAGCCCCAACTGCCGTGAGTTCGTGCGGATGGTCTAGTCCGTGATGGCTCATGCACACTAGGTGCGCCTCACGTGTCGGCTGGTCGATGAATCTCAGCGAAACGTCGGGAATCGTGCCCGTTCGTCACGAATCGTGGCGTGCGTTCGCGAATCCTGAACTCGCACCGCGAGGAACGCCCGGCTCCTCGGTCAGCGTCGCCGCATTCATACGGCGGAGGTCTCAGTGTCGCAGCAGCCGGGCACCGGCTAATCACGTCCGCTCGTGAAGCAAGAGTCAGCATGCGCTGACCATACAGCCAGCAGTGACCTATTGGAACTGGAAGGATGAAGTCATGCGAGCGGGCGTGGTGTGGATGGAGCGGTATCAGGTGCCGCTCTATCTGACTGCCCTCGTGCTCGGCGCGGCTGCCGGCCTGCTTGCCCCCGCGGTCAGTCATCCGGCGGAGGTCGCGATCAACCCGGTGCTCGGGTTGCTGCTCTACGCCACTTTCCTCGGGGTGCCGTTTGCGAGGATCGGGCAGGCGTTCCGCGACTGGCGTTTCCTCGCCACCATCCTCGTCGTCAACTTTGTCCTCGTGCCCGTGGTGGTGTTCCTGCTGTCGCGGATCGTCGCCTACGACCAGGTGCTGCTGGTCGGCGTGCTGTTCGTGCTGCTAACCCCGTGCGTGGATTACGTGATCGTGTTCACCGGCATCGCGGGCGGTGCGAAGGACAGGTTACTCGCGGCCGCCCCGATCCTGATGCTGGGTCAGATGCTCCTGCTGCCGCTCTACCTGCTGCTGTTCGTCGGTCCCGAGTTCGTCCAGGTCATCGACCTCGCCCCATTCGTCGAAGCGTTCCTGCTGCTCATCGTCCTGCCGCTGGTTGCGGCCGGGCTCACCCAGCTCGCCGCCGCCCGCACGCGCTGGGGAGTGGTGGTGCAGGAGGTCGTGCTGGGGGCGATGGTGCCGCTGATGATGCTCACCCTCGCCGTCGTCGTCGCCTCCCAGATCACCGGCGTCGGACAGCAACTCGGCGCGCTGCTGCTCGCCATTCCCGTCTATGTCCTGTTCGCGGCGGTCATGGTTCCCCTCGGCGCGGTGGCCGGGAGGGTGGCCCGGCTGGATGTGCCGGCGCGCAGGGCGATCGTGTTCAGCGGTGTGACCCGCAACTCCCTCGTTGTCCTCCCGCTCGTCCTCGCTCTGCCTGCCGCGTTCGACCTTGCCCCACTCGTCGTAGTCACGCAGACCCTCGTTGAGCTCATCGTGATGGTCGTCTTCGTCCGGCTCATCCCGCGGCTCCTCCGGGCCCGCATCGTGCGCGAGCGGCACCAGAGCGGATGAACACAAGAGTCGACAACTTGCCCATAGGTCACCGGTGACTGTATAGTCACCGCATGCTGACTATTGCTTCGCGACTTGATGTGATGAACCGGCTGGGCCGGGCCATGGCGGATCCGACGCGTTCCCGGATACTCATGACGCTGCTTGAGCACCCGAGCTACCCTGCTGTGCTCTCGCGAGAGCTGGAGTTGACGCGTTCGAATGTGTCCAACCACCTCACGTGTCTCCGTGATTGCGGGATCGTCGTTGCTGAACCTGAGGGTAGGCAGACCCGCTATGAGATCGCGGACCCGCACCTCGCGGCTGCGTTGACGTCTCTGATCGACGTCACGCTCGCGGTGGATGAGGATGCGCCGTGCGTGGATTCTGCGTGCACGGTGCCCGGATGCTGCGATACGGGGGTAGACGCGTGAGCGCGGTGACGGGGTCGCAAGTCGACGAGGTGGAGATCGACGACGATGATGACCATGATGGGCCGTGGTGGAAGGATCGCGAGATCCTGCTGCCGGTCTTCTCCGGTGTCGCGTTCCTGACGGGTCTGATTCTCGAGTGGTCCGGCCTCGAGATCCCGGCGTTGGTGCTGTTCTGGGCCGGACTGCTGGCCGGGGCGTCGACGTTCACTCCTGGCGCGATCCGGAAGCTGTTCAAGGGCAAGCTCGGCATCGGCCTGCTGATGACGATCAGCGCGATCGGCGCGGTCATCCTCGGCTACGTGGAGGAGGCCGCGGCGCTGGCGTTCTTGTACTCGATCGCTGAGGCGCTCGAGGACAAGGCGATGGATCGCGCCCGGGGCGGGCTGCGGGCGCTGCTGAAGCTCGTGCCGGAGACCGCGACTGTGCTGCAGGGCGGCGTGTCTGTGCAGGTGCAGGCGAAGGAGTTGACGGTCGGGCAGGTCATGGTGGTCCGTCCGGGTGAGCGGATCGCGACCGACGGGATCGTCCGTTCGGGGCGGTCCAGCCTGGATACCTCGGCGATCACCGGGGAGTCGATCCCCGTCGAGGTTGAGCCCGGTGATGCGGTGTCGGCCGGTGCGATCAACAGCGCCGGCGTTCTGGAGGTGGAGACGACGGCGGCGGGTACAGACAACTCGCTCACCACCATTGTCGAGTTGGTGGAGCAGGCGCAGACCGAGAAGGGCGAGCGTGCGCGTCTCGCCGACCGGATCGCACGCCCACTCGTCCCAGGTGTGCTGATCCTCGCCGCGCTTGTCGCGATCATCGGGTCGCTGCTGGGTGACCCGGAGGTGTGGATCACCCGTGCGCTCGTCGTGCTGGTCGCTGCCTCTCCGTGTGCGCTGGCGATCTCGGTTCCGTTGACGGTCGTCGCCGCGATCGGCGCGGCGAGCAAGTTCGGCGTGATCATCAAGTCCGGTGCTGTCTTCGAGCGCTTCGGCACGGTCCGGCACGTCGCCGTCGACAAGACCGGCACCCTCACCCGCAACGAGCCCGCGGTCACTGCCGTCCTTACCGCGGACGGCGTGACCGAGACCCAGGCGCTGGCGTGGGCGGCGGCGCTGGAGCAGCACAGCACGCATCCCCTCGCCGCTGCGATCAGCGCCGCGGCCCCGGGGACTCCGGCAGCTGCGGACGTGACCGAGCAGGCCGGGCATGGCATCGACGGCACCGTCGACGGATTGAGGATCACCGTCGGCAGTCCCCGCTGGCTGGACGCCGGCGACCTCGGTGACCAGGTCGCGGGTCTGGAAGAGCAGGGCATGACCGTCGTGATCGTGCACCGCGACGGGGTGCCGGTCGCGGCGATCGGCGTCCGTGACGAACTGCGCCCGGAAGTCCCTGAAGTCGTCCGGACCCTCGATGGTCAGGGCCTCGGCCTGACGATGCTCACCGGCGACAACGCCCGCACTGCTCGCGCTTTGGCGGCGCAGGCCGGGATCAGTGACGTGCGTGCGGAGTTGCGCCCGGAGGACAAAGCGACCGCGATCGGCGACCTGTCGCAGGCGGGATCCGTCGCGATGATCGGCGACGGCATCAACGACGCCCCTGCCCTCGCGTCCGCGGACATCGGCATCGCGATGGGTGCGACGGGTTCCGACGCGGCGATCGAGTCCGCCGATGTCGCCTTCACCGGCCACGACCTGCGTCTCATCCCGCGCGCGTTCGAACACGCGCGGCGGGGACGGCGGATCATCAACCAGAACATCATCCTGTCGCTGCTGATCATCACCGCGCTCCTCCCGCTCGCCCTCTTCGGGGTCCTGGGGCTCGCGGCCGTCGTCCTGGTCCACGAGGTCGCGGAGGTCATCGTGATCCTCAACGGCCTGCGCGCCGCGCGCACCCGCACGCCACGGGTGGAGAGCTGATGCTCGCAACCATCGGCTCCGCGATCGGCCTGTTCGCGGCGACCAACATCGACGATATCGTCGTGCTCACCGTGCTGTTCCTCGCATCCCGACGCGGGAAGCCCCGGCCATGGCAGATCGTCGCCGGTCAGTACCTCGGGTTCATCACCCTCGTCGTGATCAGCGTGATCGCCGCACTCGGTCTCACCATCGTTCCGGACGAATGGGTCGGCTTCCTCGGCCTCATCCCGCTCGGCATCGGCATCTGGACGCTCATTCGTGGCCTGCGCCGCAACGGTGACGACGATGACGACAAGATCACCGCGGTCGGACTATGGGGCGTCGCCGGGATCACCATCGCCAACGGCGCGGACAACATCTCCCTCTACACGCCGATCTTCCGCACCAGCACACCCGGTGACGTTGCGATCATGATCGTCGTTTTCCTGATCCTCGTCGCCGTCTGGTGTGCAGCCGGACGCCTGATCGGCACCCACAAGGCCGTTACCGAAACGCTGGAACGTGTCGAGCACTGGCTCGTACCCGTCGTGTTCATCGGCCTGGGCCTGTTCATCCTGATCGAGTCCGGCGTCCTCGTCCGCCTCTTCGAGGTTCTCGCATGACCCAGGACGCGAACACCGACGTCGAGCCCGCGTCGAGAGTTCAGCCGCAGAGAGGGCGCTGGCGGATTACGGTCTGGGCGCTCTTGATCGGCCTGGTCGCGATCCTGGTCGATCAGGGAACAAAAGCATGGGCCGAGGCCACTCTGTCGGAGTACGAGCGCATCCCGCTGATCGGCGACCTGCTGGGCCTGCAACTCGCCTACAACCCTGGCGCAGCGTTCTCCTTCGGCGAGGGCTCCACCTGGGTATTCGCATTGGCGGCTGTCGCCGCCACGGTCACCGCGATCGTGTTCGCGTTCCGAGTCCGACGCCCTGGATGGGCGATCGTGATCGGGGCGCTCGGCGGGGCCGCCGCTTCACATGCCGGCGACCGACTCTTCCGCCAACCAGGATTCGCCCGGGGGCACGTCGTGGACTTCCTCGCCTACGGCAACTGGTTCATCGGGAACGTCGCCGACATCGTCATCGTCACCGCCGCGATCGCCGCGGCAGTCCTCCTGCTCCGCAAAGACGAGAGCTGACGCGGTCTCCTGAGCACCCACACTGCGCGCTGCAGATTAAAAGCTGATGCTTGCGGCCATCGGCCCAGCGATCGCCCTGGCACGGTAGCGTCGTCATCCCTTCGTCGTGGTCAGCCTCGGGGCGAGTCTCTGGATTCGCGCGGCGAGGTCCTCGAAGGCTGTATCGAACGCGGCATCAGACCCGTCGCGCACCGGGTCGGGCACCGACCAATGCACCCTTCCCGCGCCGGCGAGTTCCTCGTGGGCGGTGTCGCAGACCGTGACCACGAAATCGTCCGCATTGAGCACGCCTTCCAGTGCGCGCGGTCGCGCGGCGCGGAGGGTGAGGCCGTGCCGGTTCGCGGCGGTGATCGCGCCGGGCTCGATCACGTCCGCCGGGTGCGTGCCGGCCGAGGCGACCGGGACGTCGCTGGCGTCGTGCCATAGGGCGGCGGCGAGCTGGGAGCGGGCGGAGTTGCCGGTGCAGACGAACAACACCCGCCGCACCCCGAGCGCCGCCGACGGGGTCAGCCCAGAGAACGCGTCGGGGGCAAGGTGCAGGTAGGTGCGGCGCCGGTCGGCCTCCGACCGAGTGCGCACCAGCAGCCCAGCGTGCTCAAGCTGGTTCAGGTGATGCGCGAGCAGGCTGGACGAGATCCCCAGCTCGGCTTGCAACTCGACCGGGGCGACATCGCCCAGGGTCAGTAGGTCCATGATCCGCAGCCGCACCGGATCGGCCAGCGCCGCATACCGCGCCACCCGCCCCGCAAGGTCAGTTCGCTCAATGTTCATTACCTCAATAGTGACTGAGCAATGTATCGTCGTTAAGGTGAACCACGAAAAGAGCACGACACCGACGCCCGCCCCGCTGTGGCGGCGCGCGGTCGCGGAGTTCCTCGGTGCCGGTCTGCTGGTGACCGTCGTGGTCGGTTCCGGCATCGCCGCCCAGCGCCTGTCGCCGGGCGATGTCGGGCTGCAGTTGCTGGAGAACTCGCTGGCGACCGCGCTCGGCCTGGCCGTGCTCATCCTGATCTTCCAGCCCGTCAGCGGGGCTCACCTCAACCCGGTCGTCACCCTCGCCGACCGGCTCCTCGGCACCCGCCACCGTCCGACCGAGATCACCGCATACCTCGTCGCCCAGATCACCGGAGGGATCGGCGGCGCGGTCCTGGCAGACCTGATGTTCGACACCCCGACGACGATCGCCACGACGGATCGGCTCTCGGCAGGGCATCTGCTCGGCGAGATCGTCGCCACCGCCGGCCTCGTCCTGCTGATCTTCGCCCTGGCCCGCACCGGCCGCAGCGCCCTGGCTGCCCCCGCGGTCGGCGCCTACATCGGGGCCGCTTACTGGTTCACCTCCTCGACCTCATTCGCCAACCCCGCGGTGACGATCGGCCGGATCTTCACCGACACCTTCGCCGGCATCGCCCCGACCGCCGCCGTGTGGTTCCTCGCCGCACAGCTCGTCGGCGCCGCCATGGGCGCCGTCCTTGTTCTCCTGCTCTTCCCGAATCGAAGGGCCCACCAATGACCCACCTGATCGCCATCGGCGGCTCCGACGCCGGCATCTCCGCCGCCCTCCGCGCCCGCGAACTCGACCCGACCACCGACGTGACTGTCGTGGTCGCGGACGAGTACCCGAATTTCTCCATCTGCGGCATCCCCTACTACTTCACCGGCGAGGTCCAGCCGTGGCAGTCCCTCGCGCACCGCACTGCCGCAGACCTGGAAGCGACCGGGATGAGTCTGCGGTTGAACACCTATGCGACGGGCATCGACGTCAACGGGCAGAGGCTCACCGTCCGCAACCCGGACGGGTCGTCGGAGGGGATCGCCTACGACGAGCTGATCGTCGGCACCGGTGCGCTCCCGTCCCACGCAGACATCGCCGGCCTCGACACGCTCGGCCCGGCGGACGGGGTGCATGTCATCCACTCGATGGGCGACACCTTCGCCCTCGACCACGACCTCACCACCCGGCAACCGGCCTCGGCGATCATCGTCGGCGCCGGCTACGTCGGCCTCGAGATGGCCGAAGCGTTCATCACCCGCGGGATGACCGTCACCCAGCTCCAGCGCGGCTCCGAAGTGCTCTCCACCCTCGACCCTGAACTCGGTGCCCTCGTCCACGAGGAGCTCACGACTCATGGCGTCGAGGTCGTCACCGGATCGACCGTCACCGGGATCGAGAAGACCCCGGCCGGCCTCGCCGTCACCGGCACCCGCGACGGCCAGCCGTTCACGCAGACCACGGACCTCGTCCTCGTCGTGGTCGGTGTCCGGCCGAACACAGAGCTGCTCGAACGGGCCGGGGCAAGCCTCGGCGCGGGCCGCGCGGTCGTCGTCGACGAGCACATGCGCACCGGGCTTCCGCATGTCTGGGCTGCAGGCGACGGCATCATCACGCACCACCGCCTCCTCGGGCAGACCTACCTGCCATTGGGCACCACGAGCCACAAACAGGGCCGCATCGCTGGAGAAAACGCCCTCGGCGGCAACCGCGCCTTCGCCGGATCGGTCGGCACCCAGGTCGTCAAGGTCTTCGACCTGATCGCGGCCCGCACCGGCCTGCGCGACCACGAGGCGATCACCGCCGGATACACGCCCTCGACCATCGACGCGGCTGCGGACGACCACAAGCGGTACTACCCCGGTGCGCACCCCATCCACTTCCGTATCACCGGCGACACCGGCGACGGACGCCTACTCGGCGCGCAACTCGTCGGCAGGCGCGGCACCGAGGTCGCCAAGCGCATCGACACCTTCGCCACCGCCCTTTACGCCGGACTCACCATCGAGCAGTTCGACGACCTCGACCTCTCCTACACCCCGCCCCTCGGCTCCCCGTGGGACGCCGTCCAAGTCGCGACCCAGGCATGGGAGGCCTCGCAGCGCCGCAGCCTCACCCCCGCATAGACACGAGCGCGACAACCGCGGGAACTCCCCAAGTGCGCTGAAACCGGACGTGAGTTCCAGCCTCAACCGGCTTCAGGATTCCTGAACTTACGGGAGTCACCTCTCGCCTTCTGACCTGTCTCGTACATCGCAAGTTCGGCAGGGTGGAGCTGGTGCTGGACGACGAACGAGCGGTTCTTGATCCGCCAGAGCCCCTGCCCGGTGCCGAGACCGGGGAGCAGCCCTTGCTCGGTGCCGGTGAGCCCGAGGGCCTGGGCGGTCGCGCCGAGCTGATCGCTCTCCTGCCGGTAGATCACCCTCGTCTCCGCGTTGGCGAGGAGCGACGAGGCGAGTGCGCGCATCGCCGAGCCCTGGTCGCCTACGTTGTCGAGGTCGCTGAGCTTGTGGAAGATGAGCAGGTTGGCGATGCCGTAGTGCCGCGCGAGCCGCCACTGTGCGTCCATCCGGCGCAGCAGCGCCGGATGCGACATGAGCCGCCACGCCTCGTCGTACACGACCCACCTCGGGCCGCCCGCCGGGTCGAGCAGCGCCGATTCCATCCACGCCGACGAACACGTCATGAGCACGGAGATGAGCGTCGAGTTCTCCGCAACCCGCGACAGGTCTAGCGACACCATCGGCAGCGACGGGTCGAAGCGCACGGTGCTCGGGCCGTCGAACAGTCCCGCCAAGTCACCGGCTACGAGTCTCCGCAGCGCGTGTCCGACGAGTCGGCCGTCCTCGGCGAGCCTGCCATCGTCGTTCTCAGCGTTCGGAGCGAGGATGCGGTCGACCACCATCGGAAGGATCGGCACCTCGGCCGAGCGCACCGCATCGGCGAGCGCGATGTCGACGGCTGTGTGCTCCAGTGGGGTGAGGCCGCGGTCGAGGACGGTCTCGGCGAGTGCGCCGATCAGGTCGCGTCGTCGGGAGGTGACCTGGCTCTGCCACTCGGCATCGCTGAGGCCCGAAGGCCGGTGCCCTTCATCGAGGGGATTCAGCCGCGTAGACATCCCGTGCCCCAGCATGATCGCCCGACCGCCGACCGCCTCAGCGACGGCCGTGTGCTCGCCTTTCGGATCGCCGGGGACGTACACCCTCCGACCGAATGGGATTGACCGTGTATAGAGACTCTTGGCGAGCGAGGACTTGCCGGAGCCGACGATCCCCGCGAGCACGATGTTCGGTGCGGTGATGACGCCCTGCGCGTAGAGCACCCACGGGTCGTAGACGAATGAAGCCCCGCTGTAGAGATCCTGGCCGACGAACACGCCAGCGGAGCCGAGCCCGCCCTCGGCGAGGAACGGATACGCCCCTGCCAGCGTCGCGCTTGTGTCCTGGTGGCGCGGCAGCCGAAAACGGCCGGGCGTGCGGAGTGCCGCGGGCCGCGTCTCGCCGGACGGTGGCAGGTAAGTTGTCGCCCGCCTTGCCTCGCGTTCGGCCTCCCATGTCGCCCGCGCCCGCTCCTGCTGGGCCTTGCGGTCGGCAGTCTCGATCTTGCTCGCCGCCCGCCGTCGCGCCTTCCGCGCGGCGCGGCGCTCGCCCGCCGGGTCGAGCAGGACCGCGGTGTGCAGGCGCTCGCGGTCGCCGGGGCTCATAGTGATAGTCCTCGCCGGGAGCTGATCGGGGGTGCCTCGAACGGGTCGCGGGAGAACGGGTCCAACTCAGGTCGACTGGCGACAGGTGCCGGGTGCCACGCGATGTAGCTCGAATGCTGCGACGCCTGATCGACGGCGGTCTCGGCTGACTGGACGAGTTCTGCGGCCCTACGCAGTGCGTTGGCGGCGGCCCAAGCCTCGTCAACCCCGGCCTCGTGGTCGCCGTTGTCGAGGAACGCCTTGTCCTGGTGCAGGACATGCGCCGCCGCAACCTGCTCCAGCACTTGCTCCAGGGAGCGCAGCGTCCCTAGCAGCTCGCCGACCACCTCATAGGTGTCCTCGGGGTCGGCGAAGGCCCGGCTCGCATGAGCGAGTGCCCGCACCGCCTGGCGGGTCTCCGTGGCGTCCTGCACGGGGTTGCTGAAGGTTGGCATGGCTACTCCTTCCGGGGTCGAGGGCTGGGTGCGTCACACGTCCCGACAGAGCGGGATCGCGGCGACGGCGAATGCGGTGGCCTGCTGGCCGACGAGTCTGCGCGTTTCACAGGACGCCTGGACCGCGGCTTGCTCGATGGCGGCGACGGCGGCATCCAGCTCATCGACCGTGGGCGCGGAGACGGAGATGAGGCCCGTGTAGCGGAGCACGCCGTGCCCCGCGGTGAGGTCGGACTCCTGCTGGAGCACGTCCTGGTACTCAGCCGTGCGCGAGGCGTCCTCGACCTGCCCGATCTTCGCACGTTGGGTCGCGTCGGAGAGCAGACCGACCTTCTTCTTCCGCAGGTCTCGGGCCGCAACATCGGCGCGAACCGGCGTGCAGATGAGCGAGAACGTGCGCTGCACGCCGGAGGTCAGCAGCAGCGGCGCGAGGAATCCGGGGTAGACCTGCGAACGTGGCCACTCGGAGAGCCAGAGCACGGTGTGGTGGGCCGAATCGGTACGCACCCGATCCCAACTCTCGGCGACCGCGACTGGCCCGGCAGTTGCGAGGGAGCGGCCGATGTCGGCGTGCCGCTCCAGCGCGGGCGCGGCAGCCGGGTCGTAAGCGGAGCGCAGGATAACAGCGACTTCGCCGGGCGCGAGCCAGCCGGTCGTGGCGAGGTCCGCAGCTCGCAGCGCCGTAACGAGCGTGGTCATCTCCTGACGCAACACGGCGGCAGCTCCACGGATGCCGCCGCCCGCTGAGCGGATCTGGCGTCCCGAGGCGTTCATATCGAGCGCAATCGAGATGGTCGTCGCATGGCGCTCGCCGGTCGGCCCAGCACGCTCGATCAGCTCCCGGTAGGTGGTCGCAGGCCAGGATTCATCGTCGGTGCCGTGCCTGGCCCACCATTCGGCGAGCCCCGTGCCTGAGTCCGGCAGCGTCCGCTCGCAGACCTGGAGCCGGGCGATCCGGCCTGAGCGGCACGCGGTAGCGAGCACCCGACCCCAGCCGTTGATCCGCCGCTGCTGCTCGCCCGGATCGAGCAGCACGAACGCCGGGTGCGTCACCCCCAGCACCGCGGTCAGGGTCTGAGCGTGGGGGTCGTGCACCATCGCCGCGCCCGTCTCGGGATCGACCCATTCGCGCAGCGCGGTCGCATCGCCGGGGAGCGCGAGCGTGCCGACGGGACGCGGCTTGATGACGCGGCGGCGGAAGATCAACTGCCCAGCGGTGCTCCGCCACATCCAGCGCGACACGATGGGCAGCCAGTCCACGAGCTTGCGCCCGCCCACGGGGACGACCGCGAGCAGCAGACAGCTGAGCCAGATCGGGGATGTCCAGACCAGCCCCATGCCACCGCCCGTGTAGATCGTGGCGACGACCGTGACCACGCCGATGCCCAGCACGATCAACTGCGAGATCGACAGTCCGAGCAGGATGCCACGGTGCGCGAGTCGGGAGAACTGCACGGGGGAGAGCTGCTGCTCGGGAGCCGGAGGGTGCCGGGTGGCCATGTTCTACCCCTTCCTCGGTGCCACGGGTATCGGCGGCGTTGATGTCTCTGCGTGCCCGGCTGCTGCGCCGCCGACCGCGGCACCGACTTTCGGCCCAGTTGTCGCTGCGGCTTTGACAACTTGCGCCCCGACGACGGCGGCGGCCGCAGGCCCGGCCGCTGCTGCCCCGGCACCTGCCGCGCCTCCCGACGCCGCCGCCCCGCCACCGGAAGCGGCCGCCCCGCCACCTGCGCCCGCAGCGCCGCCTGCTGCGCCACTTGCAGCGGGAGCTGTGCTCGGCGCGGGAGGAGTCCCGCCTCTCGCGCCGCTTTGCCCTCCGAGGACGGACTTTGCCGCGTTCGGCTGAGCCTTGACCGGCAGCGGGACGGGTCGGTTGAGCGCCGACTTCGCTTCCTGCTCGCTCGACATCGCGTGGTACATGTCGAAGCCCACGAACGAGATGAACTTGTACGTCAGGTACGGCGCGAACGCGGCGATGAACATCAGCACGACGCCCGAGATCGGGTCACTGATCGAGGCGAGGTCGAGGTCGATGGGCGCGCTGATCTGCGCAATGGCGACGAGGAACACGACGACGATGACGAGCTTCGAGAAGATGAGCGCCACGACGAACGCCGCCCAGCGTCCGAACCAACCCTTCGCGGCATCCCAGGTGAACCCGGCGAGTGCGATGGGCGCGAAGACGATGGCGACCAGCAGCAGCGCCTTACGGATGAGCAGCGTGAACCATACGATGCCCGCACCCGCGATGCCGAGCCCGGCAAGGAAGATCGTGATGATCGCACCGACGCCGGGCGAGGCGATGTTGATCGTCGTCAGCCCAGCGGCGAGCAGGGCCATGCGGTCGCCGATGCCTTCCATCGTGTTGCCAGTCGCCTGCACGATGCCGATGGTGAGCTGATCGGTGACCTCCAACAGGGTCGCGGTGAGGGTGATGGCGACGAACGATCCGAGCACCGACTTGGCGAGTCCCACGCCCGCGCGCGACAGTGCCATCGGATCTCGATGCACGAGCCCGGTGATGAGTTGGAGGCAGAAGAAGACGAGCATGACGAAGATCGCCACCCCGAACAGCACGTTGTAGACCGAGACGTACTGGCTTCCAGTGACGTCGACGAGCGTTGTCGAGTCGAACACCGCCCACACGCTCTCGTACACCGACCTTCCCCCGACCGGCGAGGTGCGGGTTCGAGCTGTTGGCCCCGTAGCCCCAGACCACGGTCGAGATGATGAGGGCGAGGACAGCGAGAATGAGCCCCACCGTCATGGCCGCGCCGACGATGACGCGGAGTTGTTCGATGCCGGGCAACCCGTCGGTATTGGGGTCGATGTCGATCACTTGTGCGCTCCTTGGGACTGGCTAGAGAAGGTCTCTCGCAGTTAGGAGTTAGGTGGGCACGTTGCACCGGACGCTCGATGTCGGCGGGTCGTGGCACGATGACGGCATGAGGACACGACCGCGCGAGGGGCTCAACCTATAGCCCTGGTTCGTCCTTCGCCGAGGGGCAGCGGGCCGGGGCACTGAGCACCCTCGGAGGCCCCGCAGTGTCTCGTACCGACGCCCATGTTCCGCTTCGTATCCGTGTCGCCCGTGGTGACATCGGTCATGCGGAAATCCACGACCACGCCGACGGCGTATGCGATCTGCCGTCGCCCTTTGCGCCCGACGCGCTTTGGCGCGGCCCCGGTCACTGCCACTGGGAGCATCGCTGGGACGGCCATGCCGTCTGCTCCTGCCAGATGTGCCACGGCGGGGAGGGAAACCGGCGCGAACGTCGCCGGGAGCGTCAGCGGGCGCGCTGTGAATTGCGCGCGGCGGCACGTCTGTGGGCGATGGGGCAGTCACTGAGCGACGGATAGGTCGCGCTGCAACGTCGGTAGTCGTCCGTACACTCGGCAACATGACCACCATTGCGGCGCTGCCAACCGGAACTCGTGCACGGCGTCTGCGCCTGCTCGCGGGCGTCATCGAGTTGGCAGGCGGAAAAGTCCGTGAGTTTGTCGCCACTGACCGCATCGCTGAAGCCGTCGGAGCCGAGCTTGCCTTGAGCCGTGAAGATGTCGTCAACGAACTCGAGTTGCTTGACGGCGAACGTCTGCTCACGGCGCACCGTTCGCTGGCCGGGCTGAACGGCGTGTTCGTGACGCCCGAAGGGAAGTCCGCGGCGGAGAGCTTCGATCAGGCGCGGCGTGATGTGATTCTTCGACGCCGCCAACTCCAGGACGACTACTTGCGCTGGCTGTATGACGAGATCGAGGTCAACGGGCGCGGGCCGACGCCTGATGACTTCCTGCGCGGCGGCGCGCACTTTCATGGCGTCGTGTACACAGCAGACGAGTTGATGAAGGCGGGCGCGCGGCTCAAGCAGGAGGCGTACATCGACGGGCCGGAAGCATGGCAGTATGCAGCCCCGCTGCGTCCGCGGCTGACCGCGAAGGGTCGTCACACCGTCGAGCAGGGACGCTCGGTTCACGACCCGGTGCATCCGACGCCGACGCAGCATTTCGAGACGCATGTCCAAGGCCCGGCGAACGTCTCGATTGCTAGCTCCCAGGTGAACCAGGCGCTCACGGTCAGCGACCCCGCATGGGGTGACAAGGTGTCGGCCGTGCTCGATGCTGTGACGCAAGCGATCGGGGCGTTGACGGCAGACGAGTCGGAACAGGTCGCGCAGATGGTTGACGAGGCCCGGCAGGGAGTGTCGGCACAGGAGCCGACGCGCACGAAACAGGCGCTAGTCGCGCTCGGCGGGTTCTTGAAGGACGTGTCATCCGGCGCCCTTGGCGGCATCCTGTCGACGCAGGTGCTCGCGCTCGTCGCGCTCTTTAGCTGATGACCCATCTGAAGGGTGCGCCCGTTGAGACGGCTTCCGCGTACTCCTGAAGCTTGGCCTCGGGAAGGTCCACCTTCGGTCCATGCGTTGCGAAGTCGGCGACGATCACATCTACCGGGAGCCCGGCATGGGTCTCTCGAAACTGTTTGTCCGCGGCCTCAATGGACTCAGCTACCTCAGCAAGCAGCTTCTTGTAGGCGCGCGAGTCGAACTCGATCTTCATGTGCTGAACGCTACGGCGGACCAGCGACATTGAGCCGGAGTCACCGCCCGGCGCGTCAGATGCTCGCGCCGACACCAAGCAGGAAGTTGACCCAGGTGGCGCCGAGGCCGGCGAGGGCGGCAGCGCCGATGGAGACGAGGAGTCCGGTGCGCGCACGGACGGCCGACGAGATGTTGCCGTTCGCCGACGAGATCGCCCACACTGCGGCGCAGATCACGAGCATGAGTACGGCGAAGATGAGCGCGATGGTCAGCAGCGCGCCGACGATGGCGCGCAACTCGGCCTGACCGCCGACCGCTCCGAAGTCCGGGAACACGTCCATGTCACGCAGCACCTTCGGCTGAGCAGAGCGCCGCGGTGCTCGCGGCGTCGAGGTTCTGCACACCGTGCGCGGCAAGCCACGGTTCCGCGTCGACGGCCGAGCTGTTCGCGCCGCCGGGGCGGATCTCGAAGTGCAGGTGGGCTCCGGTGGACTTCCCATTCGAGCCGACGTTGCCGATGTGCTGGCCTGCGACGACACGGTCCCCGACGCTGACGAGCACGCCGTCATCCCACATGTGCGCGTAGGCGGAGGCGATGCGCTCGCCGCCGATGGTGTGCTCGATGATGATGAGGCTGCCGTAACCGCCCGACGGCCCGGCGAAGCTGACCACGCCATCGGCGAGCGCGAGGATCGGCGTGCCGTCGTCGGCAGCCCAGTCGGTGCCTGAAGTGAACGCTCGCTCCCCCGTGAATGGGTCTTCGCGCCACCCGAAGTCGCTCGTGTTCACCCACGTCCCGTTCGGTAGCGGGAACACCAGGGAAGTCGTCTCGTGAACTTCGCCGAGTGGCGTGCCGCCGGGCGTCGCCTCGGCGCGCCGAGTGAGCGCCGCCAGGATCGCCTCGGCGACCGGCTGATAGTTCTGATAGCGGTCGGGATTCGCAGAGACCTCCACCGCTTGCGCCGATTCGCCGGGGTCTAGGCTCTGCCAGTCGGGGATATCGAGCAGCCCGCGCGGCGATGGGTAGTTCGGTCCCTTCGCCCCGCCGTAGAACGCCCGCGCCTGGTACTCGGCGTCCATCAGTTCCTCCACGGTGCCCCAGCCCGCGCTCGGGCGCATCTGGAACAGCCCGAGCGAGTCATGGTCGCTGCCCGCCCCGTCGTTCAGGTAGTCGCCCGACCCCGGAACGGCGCTCGGGTTGGCGAGCATCCGCAGCAGGGATTCTGTGAGCGCGGCCATTAGCGCGACGAGGACGCCCATGCGCCCCACGCCCTCGGTCTGCGCGCCGACCGTGATGATCGTCGCGGCGTGCGTGAGCTGTTGACGCTCGAGCGTCACGGTCGCGCCCGAGCGGGTGGTCGACGTGAGCGATTCGGGAATCGGCCCGACGACAAGCGAGGTTGAAGGT
The DNA here is from genome assembly GCF_965345035.1 of Microbacterium sp. bgisy207. Lineage (GTDB taxonomy): Bacteria > Actinomycetota > Actinomycetes > Actinomycetales > Microbacteriaceae > Microbacterium. The sequence continues at coordinate 171,813 of NZ_CBDRMG010000003.1, read as the reverse complement.
AAGCACGCGGCGAAGGCCGCAGGCGACACGAGCAGACCCACGCCGACGAGGCCCATGGGGAGCACTGCGACGAGGATGGCGATGACCGCAACGAGCTTCTTCATGCGGATGCCGATCAGCGCAGGGGGTTGTCAAGCTCGGAGATGCGAAGCGCGCGGCAGGTATCGAAGGTCGGCTCGCAGGTGATGAAGACGGTGAACGCGACCTCGTGGGAGCTGGTCACGGGCTCGGTGCCGTGGATGCCCTCGCGTTGTCGAATGCCGGTGATCGTGTAGGCGACGGTGCCCGGAAGGATCTGTCCCTCGGCTGCCTGCTCCAGCGCAGTCGCCCACTCGTCCGGCACGAGCACGTCGTTGATGTCGAGCCATTGGCGGGTCTGCATCGTGCGGAGCTGCGCCCAGGCGTCCGCGGTCGGGAGATATGTGCGCACGTCAGAGGCGAGCCCGGCAGTCTCATTGCCGGAGGGGTCGCCCACATCCACGATGACCTGCGCATAATCGGTCGGCCCGAACTCGGTCGCGGTGTCCCAGGCGAACAGCGCGGTGGCGAGGGCGCGCGCGAACGTCTCGGGATCGTCGGACTCACGGACGACGCGCGGCGTGCTCGATGTCGGCGACGGCGTGCTGGTCGACGCGCCGGGAGGATCGCCCGCGGTGTTTCCGGGCGAGGGGTCGGAGCGAGGCGCGAGCAACAGCCCGTAGAGCCCGACTCCGACGAGGACGGCGAGCACGGCGGCACCGACGATCAGGAGGATCATGAGGCGACGGGGGAAGCGAGTCTGCGGCATCAGGCACTCTCCTTGGCGAGACGTTGGCGGGCGGCGCGGGCGGCTCGGGCCGCGTCGAAGAAGCGGACGGTGGCGTCGAGGATCGTCTCGACGTGCTCCCACTGTTCGTCGCTCAGTGCGGTGCCGACCTCGGCGGGGTCGTAGTGCGACCACCACTGATCGAGGTCGTTCCAGGTGAGCGTGAACGCCCGCACCGGGTAGCGAACCGGCACGGGGCTTGTCGCTGGCGCGGGAGTCGGGCCGCGCTTGCGTCCTTGCTTCGCGCGCTCCAGCGCCTCTTGAGCGAGCAGCTCCAGCTCGCCGGGCGGCTCGGGCTCATCCTGCGGGATCGCGAGCATGGCGATGGTGCGGGCGTGCGCCGTGGTGATCGACGCGCCCCGGTCGATGGCGTCGAGTTCGGAGCGGGCGAAGCTGCGCACATCCTCCGGCTGGCGGGGGTCGTTCGCGATCCGCTGGAGATCGTTGATCTGCTCCAGGCTCGTGTACGACTTGCGCCCGGTGACCATGATCGCGGCCTGCGCACGGGACTTGCCAGGGGCACCGATCAGCGGTGGTGCCGTGACGGCACCACCGGTCGTTCCGGCGATATTCCCGCCCGCACCGAACTGCGTCGCCGCCTGACGACGGGCGGCATCCTCGGCCATGAGCGTCTTCAGCTCGCGGTACAGCGCCGCGGCCTCGGTCTGTGTGAACGGCTTGTGCAGCACGTTGTCGGCCTGCTCAGCCATGAGCCTCTGGAGCCGGTCGCTGATCCCGGAGCGCACGAACACGTTGACCTTCTTGTAGCCGAGCTTGCGCAGGGCGGCAATGCGGCGAGCGCCGCACACGAGCACCCCCTCCGGCGTCACGGTCGGGGGCTGGAGCAGTCCGTCACGTTCGATGGATGCTGCGAGTGCGTCGATGTCGCCCAGCTCCACGCGATGACGGCTGCCGACGACAATGGAGTCGATGGTGCGCTCCAGCTCGATGTGCCCGGTGCTCGCCGCCATGCGCTCACCTCGCCCCCGCCGGAGTGGGCGCGTTCAGGCCGAGCAGCAGCACGAGGTCGTCATCGGTGAGCAGCGCGCGCAGGGGTTCGCCGACAAGAAGGCGGTACAGCACGCCGCGGCCGACGGCGGTGCGGGCCTGATCGGGATCGGGGTTGCCGAGGATCGCACGGAGCAGCGCGTTCCAGCTCGTCGACGACAGATCGAGCACGGCCCGAGCGTGTGGGTCTCGCCGAAGCGACTCCGCTGCGCTCGCCCGCGACGGCGCTTCGCCGAGTCGAGTGCAGATGTGCTCGATGGCCGCGCGCGCCGTCTGCTCCGGCCAGTCGAGCAGCGTCAGTAGCTTGATCGCGTCCTCGACTGCACGGACGACGGCAAATGCCTCGTCGTCCGATTCGTTCTCGTCCTCACCCGCGGGCGCGACCTGCAACGCTTCGTGGTAGTCGGTGAGCGGGTTCTCCCGGTCGCTGAACCGCTCCGGGTCGTGGAAACCGCTGTATTGCGGCCTGCGTGCCTGATGCGTCGAGCACAGCAGTCCGTTGCCTCGTTCCTCGGCGATCAGTGTGACCTGCACAGCACGGGTGACGACTGCCCACGGATCTTCCGCGTTGCGCACGGCCGGGGTGAGCATCGCGTCGAACGCGGCGCTCGCCGCCTCCCACGGGTCGAGGCCGTGCTTTCGCGCGAGGCTCGCGTACCGACCCGCCGTGTACTCCATGAGCGCCGCGACATCCACGTCGCGCTGCCACGCGCCTTTCCCATCGTCGTGCAGACGCTCCAGGAGCGCGCGCAGTCCCTCCGGAGTGCGGAACGACGTGGGAGCGGCCTGGGCAGACATGGCGCGCTCACAGGCGGCGGAGCGGGTCGCGGCTGACAGAGGACTGGTGCGCGGGCGACTGCCCGAACGCGGAGAGCGGCGCGATGCCCTGGGCACGCGCCCGGATGCCTGGCCGGGTCACCGGAGTTGCCTGCGGCGAGGTCTGCCGACGCTCCTCGACGCGGCGTGCCAGCTCGGTGCGCAGGTCGATGCCGCGTCCGATCATGCGGGCCGAGGCGGACGGGAGCAACTCGGTCGGGCGCACCCACACCACCTGGCTGCGGTCGTGCTCTGCGCTCAGGCGCTTCAGGAGTGGGTGGCCGTCGCGCCACGTCTGTGCGGCGAGCCACGGGTCGGTGTGGCGCGCCAGTTCCGAGATCTCAGCAGCCTCGCTCGGAGTCGGCTTCAGCGTGTGGAGGACATCGGCAAGCCGACGGGCGTGCTCGTCTTCCGGCAGCTCATCGTTCACAGCGCCCCTCCTTCCGATGCAGAGGCGCGCGCGGGCGTCGCCAGCCAACGGCCGACCGTGGACGGATGCACCCCGGTCGCACGAGCGATGGCGGTGTTCGTCATGCCGTCCTCCTTCATCCGCAGAGCGAGTTCTCTAGGAGCAAGGTGCGCAGGCGCTTCCGGCGACAGGTACTCGACCGCGCTCGACACCAACTCGGCCGTCTGCGTCGGCGGCTCTCCACGGAACCGTCGAGTGAGCACCACCGTCAGGTGCGTGATCGCCAGTAGCACGAGCGGCGGAACTGCGGCGACCGATCCCGCGAGCGCAGAAGGAACGTCGGCGTCAGCGGCGACGACCGCGTGGATCGCGTTGGCTGCGACCGAGACCGCGGCACCGGCCATGAGCAGCAGCCACGGATACCAGGCGGCACGCTGCCCCGCGAGCGCGACGACGGACACCGTGGCGACGACGATGATGCCGTCCACGATGAGCGGCCACGCCCACGCCTGGCTCTCATCGACGCCGGAGCGTCGCGCGAGGTCGGCGAGCGCCGTGAACGACAGCCAGAAGGCGGCCGCGGCGATGAATACGGTCCCAGCTACCGCCGTCCACACGGCGATCCGCCCGCGCGGCTGTTGCGTGCTGCCGGGAATCACGAGAGCACCTGACCCGATGAAGGCTGAGCTGCATGGCTGGGCACGGAACTGGCGGCGGGCGCGGACGGTGCGCCCCTCGCTACGCGGTGCGCCGAGCGGATCGTCGTCTCGATCTCCGGCGCGGGCAAGCCTGCGCGCTCGGCAGCCGGCCCCAGCGCGGCACGCACGCGGTCGGGCGGGATGCCCGCCTCGATGAGTCGACACGAGGCCCAGAACAGGCCGCGGTTGCGCTCGCCCTCGCCGCGCATCTCGACCCAGCGGGCGATCCGCTCCACGTCAACGCCGTCCGTTCGCTCGACAGGCATGACGGGCATCGGGCGCGCCGGTCGCGGATCGAGGAACTGCCGCAGCGCGCGGGCATCGACGGGAACCGCATCGCCTCGCCCGGAGCCGATGAGGGCATACGCACTCGGCCCCGCATCGGTGGCGATGATCGAGGGCGGCACGATGACGTAGCCGCCCGATCCCCGGAAGTCGATGCCAGCACGCGCCACCTGCCAGGACGGCTGCATCAGCTCGGGATCGGCCGGGTAGTAGGCATGGACTCCACCCGAGGGCGTGCGGATGAACGCGGCCCAGCGATCCGTCAGCCCCTCGCGCCGGGCCAGCTCGAACGCTGCGAAGCCGCGGATCGCCCCGTGCACGTCGACATCCACGACCTCCAGCCCGGAGATCTGGCCCGTCGGCATCCCGATGTTGGCGCGCGGCCACCGCGCCCACCAGCGAGCGACCTGGCGCGGTTCGGTGCTCGCCTCGTGGAATCCCCGCTGGGTCAGCGGGCGCTTGCCTCCTGTGACGCAGGGAAAGACCGGGATGCCTGCCTCGGCGTAGCGACACGCTGCGGCGCTCGGCGACAGGCCGGTGAGCGAGGCGAGCAGGGCGGCGGCATCCATCGGCTGGCGCTCTCCACGCGAGACTTCCGGCATCGTCATCTCGGCACCTCCTCTGACCTGGTCGTGAGCCGTGGGGCTCTTGTCGATCAGGTGCGCCGGGGTTCCCAAGAGACGGTCGCCGTCCGACGGGCAACGCAGTCAGGCTCCGGGGTCGCGCCGTGCTCATGGAATCGTCCCCTCCCGCTCACCGGGAAGCCGTGTTGAGCATGCTCAAACTCTCCCGCGATTCCGTTCTAACACCGCACGTTGAGCATGCGCAACGGTTGATTTGCGCATGCTCAACGGGTAGATTGAGCATGCACAACTACCCTTGGGCCTGGGCTACGTCGATGCCTTGGCCCTCCCGAAGGGAAGGGGGTCAGCGACGATGACTGAAGACGAAAGTCAGGCTGCGGCTCACGACCTCGCCAAACGCCTGCGACTTCTGATGGATGTCGCTGTCGCCGAGTCCGGTTCCGAACCGACCTACTCGCAGATCGCGGAGCATCTGAGACAACGTGGCATCAGCCTGTCTCGATCACGATGGACGTACATGGTCAACGGCCATCGATACGTTCAAGACACCGCAATCTTCGAGGGACTCGCGGACTTCTTCGGCGTTGATGCTGCCTTTCTTGCCGGGGAGAGCGGCGTGGCTATCCCGGAGAAGGTCTCCGCCCAACTCGACCTCGTGCGTTCGATGCGTGCAGCGAAGGTGAAGTCCTACGCTGCTCGCACGCTCGGCGACATCTCGCCGAAGGCGCTCCAAGCCATCAGCAAGTTCTTGGATGAGGAAATGATGCGAACACCCGAGCACTGACGGGTGTCGCGCACCACGGAGCCGAGACCAGTAGCTGCTCGGCCGAGAGGGGGTAAACGTGAACACCGAAGAGACCGTAACGGCCGCCGTCTCCGATCTGCGGCTCGGCAGCAGATTCACGCTTGCGCACCTTCTCCAGGCCATACAGGAACGGCGCCATCGTAGGCTGCGCGTCGTCGAACTCGCCGACCTCGACACCCGCGACGGCATCTGTGCGCTCTGGCTGGTCACCGACACCGAGGACTTCGTGCTCCACGCACGCAGCGACTCTGCACTGCACCGCCAGCAGTTCGTCCTTCACGAGCTAGCCCACATGATCCTCGGTCACACGGAGGGCGACGATTGCACAGCCGGGGACGTCTTGCTGCCCAACATCCCTCCTCACACGCGCGGACGCCTGCTCAAGCGACAGGACATTGACAGTGAGACGGAGATCGCCGCCGAGTCGCTCGCAGATCGGCTGGCCGCGGGCATCCGAGGATCGGTGTTCGCCGAGTCCCGCTATTCGGAGATTTTCGGGTGATCCAGGCGCTCGTGGCGACGCTCATGTGGGCGCTCGTGGCGAGCCTGCTCATCTTCCGCCGCAAACGGGCGGATCGAAGCATCACCTACGCCTCCTTCACGATTGCCGTCGCGATGACCCTGAACGTCGACGCCATCTACCTCGCCACCGATCCGCTTCTTGGCGGCATGAACGTCACGACCCTCGTTTCGGATGGGCTGCTGATGACCGGGATCTTCTTTCTCGGTCGAGGCGTCATGAAGGCCGACGAGTACCGCCCCAGGCTCGTGCGGGTCGCCGTGGGCATCCCGGTACTCCTCACCTCGCTTCTTGCGATCACCACGACGTTCGTGTTCATCGACCGAGGCACAACCACGACTCGGTTCATGATCGACCTCGGCGCGCAACCCGCAGCAGCGGCCTACTCGATCATCAACTTCAGCTACTTCTTCCTCGTAATCACGACGATGATGATCCTCGCCGCGCGGCAATATCTGCGCAGCTCCGGCATCCAGCGTCTCCCCGCGGCTCTGCTGAGCCTGGGATCGGCGTTCGGCGGCGCACTGTGCCTGGCCGTGCTCATCATGGATGTCGCACACGTCACAGGACATCTCGATCTCATGCGCGCCGTCCAACACGCCTACGAACCGCTCTCTCTACTCGCGTTCCTCTTCCTGTGCGCGGGCTTCGCCGCGCAGCCGGCCGTCCGCCGCGCACAGCACGACATGCGCCGGAAGCGCACCGTCGGCCTCGCGACACAGTTGGAGCCTCTCTGGAAGCGGGCGTCCCTCGTGCGGCCTGGGCTGAGCCAAGCAGACCCGCTCGCTGCGAGCGCGGATGACCTGGAGAGCCGTCTACACCGAGAGATCGTTGAGATCCGCGACGCGATGATCGACCCGCGCGTCACCTTCGACATCAGCGCAGCCGAGCGCGCCCTGCTGAATCGCGCCGAGAGTCACCTCCTCGGACTCGACACGAGAGCGACACGGACCACCGCTTCGCCAGGAGGCCGGGTCGACCAGGGCGGCAGTTCGTGATGCGCCGGGTCGCGCTAGGTGCCGGGCTCGTCGCAGCAGGTGCATTGGGTGTCGGATGGGCGATCGCGCGGCGGTTGACAGCCCCCAGCACGCGGCGATACGACCTGACCGTCCGCGAGGTTGAGCGCGACGGCGACCGCCCTCTCATCGTGCTCGACCGAACTTGCCTGACCGCAGCCGAAGGCGCGTACAACATCTGGTTCGAGAACGGAGGCTGGGCGCAACTCTCTGAAGACGTGCTCGACCGTGGACCGACTCAGATCGCGCGACGGGTGACGAGCACGGCATCGGGGCTCACTCTCAGGGCTGGCGATCATGTCTCCTGGAGCGGCATCTACTACGCGACCCCGAACGACGCCAGCCTTCACGCGCACGACGTCACCATCGACACCCCTGCGGGGGCTGCCCCCGCCTGGCGCATCGACGGCGACGGTGCCAAGTCGACGTGGGCGATCCACCTACATGGCCTCGGCAGCGTCCGAGCCGGAACACTTCGCGGCGTGCTCGCCGCCACCGAGCGCGGCTACACCTCGCTCGTTATCAGCTACCGAGCCGACGGTGAAGGTCCGGGAGTCGGCAACGGTCGCTCAACACTCGGCTACACCGAGGCCGAGGACGCCGCAGCCGCTATCGAGTACGCGATGCGGCACGGAGCCCGGCAGATCGTGCTGTTCGGGTGGTCGATGGGTGCGGCCATCGCGCTCCAGCTCGCTCACCACCCGTTATATCGACGCAGCATCGCAGGTCTCGTGCTCGACTCACCCGTGCTCGACTGGACCGAAGTCATCAAAGCGAACTGCACACGCAGCGGACTCCCCGCAGCCGCGGGCAGCCTCGCGATCCCGTGGCTGACGCTCCGCCCGCTGACCCGCATGGTCGGCCTGCCCGAGCGCATCCCGCTCCGATCCTTCGATTGGACGGTTCGTGCCGAGGAACTCACCGCGCCCACGCTCATCCTTCACGGCACCCACGACGACTCCGTACCGATACGGCTCTCACGAGCACTCCGAGATGCTCGGCCTGGCCTTGTCTCACTGGAGGTCTTCGAAGCAGGACACACGCTGTCGTGGAACTCCGACCCCGACCGATGGCAGAGCGCGGTGATCACTTGGCTTACCGCGCACGTCCCGTATTGAACGCACTCAGGCCTTCCTCCGGGGGCGAGTTGAGCTGCTGAACGTGGCTTCACGGTATAATGCGGGGGATGGTCTCTTTGGCCCGGACTCCGCGTTCCGTGGTGCTGAATGAGCGTCTGTTGATAATGCGGCTCATTACCAGCATCGGTTTGGCGTTGTTGCTGATGCTCGGGATCTCCGTCGCTGGTCACGTCGAGGGCGAAGGTTCCGCCCCGGTTCCGCTGGTGGTCAGCGCCCTGATCGACCCGCACGTCGATTCTGTCGCGTCCGACTCTGAGCCCCAGACAGTCGCCGAGGGAGCGTTCCAATCGGATACTTTGGCGAGCGTCGCGCTGTGTGTGCTGGGTGTGCTGTGTGGCCTAGTCTTCTTCGTACTCACCCGACTGCTGCGGCAACGTCGTCCTCCGTCGACACCTGAGCGGCAGCCGCGCCATTCGTTGTTGCTTCCTGCACCGTTCGCGCGTCCGCGGGTGAGTGTTTTGTCTCTTCCGCAGTTGGGTCTTTCCCGAACCTGATATCCGGCACGCCGCCTGTTGGGCGGTGTTCACCCTGGGCTGTGCCCGGGTTCTGTCCTGTGCCGTGTGAAGTGTTTGGAGTACCCGATGAAAACCCCTGTGAAGGCGACGTTGATCGCCGTCGCGGTCGCCGTTGTGCTGGTGCTGGCCGCAGTCGTCTATGCCCTGGTCAACCGGAGTCCAGTCCCACCGCCCGAGGGGGGAGCCAGTCCGGGGGCCGCGTCGGTTGTGCGGGAGAACTCGCACGTTCTCGACGACGGCGGCCCGGAGGCGGTGACGGTGGTGGAGTTCCTCGACTTCGAGTGCGAGGCGTGTGGCGCGTTCTACCCGATCGTTGAAGACCTGCGGGAGCAGTTCGCGGGGGAGATCACGTATGTGGTCCGGTACTTCCCGCTACCGGGGCACTTCAACTCGAAGAACGCGGCGATCGCCGCGGAGGCCGCTGCAGGGCAGGACCGGTTCGAGGACATGTATCACCGGCTGTTCGAGACGCAGGCGGAGTGGGGCGAGGCGCAGGAGTCCCGTGCTGATCTGTTCCGCGGCTTCGCGGAGGAGCTCGGGCTGGATATGGCTGCCTATGACGCCGCGGTCGCGGACCCGGCCACGGCGGAGCGGGTGGAGCTGGACTTCAACGAGGGCCGAGCACTCGGCGTGGGCAGCACGCCGACGTTCTTCGTGGACGGCGAGCTGCAGGAGCTGCAGGAGTGGGATGACCTTGAGACCGCGATCCAGGCCGCGGTGAACGGTGAATCCTGATGCGGGCGGGGTTGTCGCACCGACGGGCGATCATCGTCGGCGCCGGGCAAGCCGGTCTCGCCGTGGCAGCCGCGCTGAGCGCGGAAGGGTTGCGGCCGCAACAGGAGTTCGTGGTGATCGACGCCGCTCCGAAAGGTCAGCGTCCGTGGGCGTCCCGGTGGCATTCGATGACGCTACTCAGCGATGCCCGGCACAGCAGCCTCCCGGTGCGCCGCCTCCCCGGTGACCAGCGCCGGCATCCCCGGGTCGACGAGATGGTCGACTACCTCACCTTCGTCGAGGCAGGGCTGCGTGTCGAGACGGTCTGGGGCATCCGCGCGATAGGAGTGGAGCACCGCGGCAACGGCTCCACACTGCTGTTGTCGACGACGGCGGGGGAGGTGCAGACCCGCAACGTGGTGTGCGCGACCGGCGCCGCCGCCCATCCGCGGATCCCGGAGTGGGCACCCGCGCTGACCGTGCCCGGTGTCGTGCTACACAGCAGCGACTACCTGTACCCCCGGCAGATCCCCACCGGGGATGTACTGATCGTCGGCGGCGGCAACAGCGGCGTGCAGCTGGCCCGAGAGCTGTCCGCCTCGCACACGGTAACGCTCGCGACCCGAACACCTCGCCGGCATCGCCCCGCAGCCGGCTACGCGACGGGTGCGGGGGAGGGTGCGTCATGGTTGTCCCGGAAGCGGCGCCCCGAACCGTTGTTCGGCGACAGCTACGAGCAGCTGCGCCGCGCCGGGGTCACCCTCCGCCCCGCGGCCACCGCCGCGGACGGAACGACGGTGAGCTTCGCCGATGGCAGCCAGGCCCAACCGGCCTCGGTGATTCTCGCGACCGGCTACCTGCCCGGCGACGATTGGCTCCCCGACGAGGCACGGGAGGACCGGGCGCGGCGCACGATGACCGGGGTACCGGGATTGTTCGTCGCGGGGATGCCGCAGTACGGCGGCCGCGGCTCCGACACCATCGCCGGCGTGTGGCGCGACGCCACCGCGATCGCTCACCACATCATCAACCGCCCCTGAAAGAGCACCATCCATGAACATCACACACCCCCACCCGACACGCAGAACCGCGTCAACCCTTCTCGGCGGACTGACGGTGCTGCTGCTGGCCGGCGGATTACTGCTGGCTAGCACCGCACCCGCCGCCGCGCACGACAACCTGATCTCATCAACCCCCGAGGCCGGCTCCACGGTCGACGTGTCCCCGGCGGAGATCTCCCTCACGTTCAGCGGAGAGCTGCTCACCGCGACCAGCGCCGTGGTGATCGAGGTGACCTCCCCGGACGGGCAGAACGTCGCCGAAGGGGAGCCAGCCGTGGACGGGACCACCGTGACGCAGACGCTGGCGGCGAGCCAGAGCGCGGGCGTGTTCACCGTGCTCTGGCGAGTGGTTTCCAGTGACGGGCACCCGATCAGCGACCAGTACACGTACACGGTCGAAGCCGTCACGACACCCACCAGCAGCCCCACCCCCGGAGAGACGTCGGAGCAGACCCCCGAACCGTCTCCGACCGCCACCGCCACCGCCACCGAGGCCGCGGGCTCGGACGTGCACAGCGGCCCCTCCGGGGGTGGGGCGTTCCTGCCGATCCTGGCCGTGGTCAGCGGCGTTGTCATCGTCGGCGGCGCGCTGGTGGTCGTCCTGATGGTGGCGCGGGAACGTCGCCGCCGTGACCGAGTCGCAGCCGCTGCGGCCTCCGGCAGGGAGACGCCGGAGGCGTCCGGACAGGCGCAGAACCGTGCCACCGATACGTGAACTCCACCCGGTCGGCCCGAGCCGTCACACCCGAAGGAGACCATCATGAAGTGCCCCGTCGACGCCACGGACCTGCTCATCTCCGAGCGATCCGGCGTGGAGATCGACTACTGCCCGCGGTGTCGCGGCGTCTGGCTGGACCGTGGCGAGCTCGACAAGATCATCGACCGCGCCTCCGGTGATCCGCGCACCAGCGGATACGACACCCGCGACTACACCCACAGTCGGGACCGGGACGATCACCGTCGGGACAGGGATCAGCATGGCCGCTCGGGCCGCCGCAAGCGGGAGGGATTCCTCGGTGAGCTCTTCGACTTCTGACACGGCACTTCCGACGAAACCCGCCCGGGCACGCCTGTTCGCGATCGCCTGTGTGGTCGCGGGAGGGGTGGTGCTGATCGACCAGGCCAGCAAGGCGGCGGCACTGTCCGGGCTGAGCGAGACAGAACGTATCCCGCTGCTGGGCGAGGTGTTCGGCCTGCAGCTGGCCTTCAACCCCGGTGCAATCCTCGGCCTCGGGTCCGGCTTCACATGGCTGCTCACTCTGCTCGGCGTGGCCGCGATCGTGGTGCTGTTCATCGCCGCGCTGCGAGCCCGCTCCGTGTGGTGGTCGGCCGGCATTGGGTTCATCTTGGGCGGCGCCCTGGGGAACGTGATCGACCGGCTGTTCGCCCCGCCGGGCTTCGGCCGCGGATACGTGACCGACTTCCTCGCCTACGGAAACTGGTTCATCGGCAACCTCGCCGACGTCGCCCTCGGAATCGGCGTGTTGATCCTGGCGATCGTGCTCTGGATCCGCCGCCGGGCCGCGACCGGCGGCGCCGCTAGCGCGCAGCTGAGCTCGAACTCATCGGTAGGCGGGCTGTGATGGCGAACAAGCGTGCCCCGTCGACGTACCAGCGCAACGCGCTCGCCCCGAGCCTCCTCGCCGCGGCCGTGCTGTTCCTTGCGCCAGTGCTGCAGGGCGGGGACTGGTACCTGGTGCCGCTGTTCGTCGCGTCGATTCTGGCCGTCATCGTCGGCTGGTTCGGAATCCAGGCGCGGCAGTGGTGGTGGGCGCCGGTGTTCGCGGTGATCGCGGTGCTGTGGAACCCGGTGTTCCCGTTCCCGTTTGCGGGGTCGGGTTGGATGGCTGCGCAGCCGGTCGCCGCGATCGTGTTCCTGGTCGCCGGGGCGATGATCAAGGTCAGACGCGCATGAGACGCTCCACCCCGTTCATCGCCGCGCTGGCCCTCGTCGCCGTCGCCCTCACCGGCTGCACCAGTAGCGACAGCCTGGCTCAGCAGTACCGCGACGGGAACGAGAAGGGCTACATTGCCGGTGACTTCCAGGTCGTGGAGATCCCGGCCGCCGACCGAGGCGACCCGGTGGTGTTCGAGGGCGTCACCGAGACCGGCGAGACGGTGTCCAGCGACGACTACCGGGGCGGGGTGCTGGTGGTGAACTTCTGGTACGCCGCCTGCGGACCATGCATCGTCGAGGCACCCCTGCTCGAACAGGTGTGGCAGGAGTACCAGGACCAGGGCGTCGCGTTCCTGGGCGTGAACACCTACGACCAGCCCGCCACCGCCCTGTCGTTCGCTCAGGACAACAACGTCACCTACCCGAGCGTGATCGACGTCAACGACGGGCAAGTCAAGCTCGCCTTCGCGCAGGTCACCCCCATCCAGGCCACCCCCACCACCCTCGTCCTGGACCGCGACGGGAGGGTCGCCGCCCGGGTCATCGGACAGCTGGCCAGCGCATCCATCCTGTCCACCCTCGTCGACGACACCCTGGTCGAGTCCTCGTGAACCCGGGCGCGGTGGTCGTGGACGGTGCCCTGTGGGTGGCGCTCCCGCTCGCCGTGCTCGCCGGGCTGGTCTCCTTCGTCTCCCCGTGCGTGCTGCCGCTGGTGCCCGGATACCTCGGCTACCTCGGCGGCGCCACCGACGCCCACAGCTCCACGTCGACGTCGACGGCCGGAGCGAGCACCGCCGCGGGGGAACGGAGGCGGCTGCTGGTGGGGGTGGCGTTGTTCATCGCCGGGTTCACGGTCGTGTTCGTCACCGTCACGATCCTCGGCGGCACGTTCGGGATCCTGCTGCTGCAATACGCGAACACCCTCACCCGCATCTTCGGGGTCGTGATCATCCTGCTCGGGCTGGTATTCATCGGGTTCTTCGGCATCGCCCAGCGCACCCTCCGCCCCCGCATCCAGGGCCGCGCCGGCCTGATCGGCGCGCCCCTGCTCGGGTTCGCGCTCGGCGTCGGCTGGACCCCCTGCATCGGCCCCACGCTCGCGGCGATCCTGTCGATGTCGTGGAACCTCGGCGACCCCGCCCGCGCCGGGCTGCTCGGCCTGGCGTACTCGCTCGGCCTCGGCATCCCGTTCCTGCTGCTCGCCCTCGGCTGGGGGTGGGCATCCCGCTCGGTCGGGTTCCTCCGCCGCCACATCCGCGCCCTGAACATCATCGGCGGCAGCCTGCTCGTCCTCCTCGGACTCCTCATGGTGACCGGGCTATGGACGGCGCTGATGTCCGCCCTGCAACAGGTGGTGATCAATGTCCCCCTCCCGCTCTGACACCACCACCGAGAACTCGCTCGACCCGCTGCGGCCGGGCGACCACGCCGACTCTGACGCCCCCGAGATCACCCAGCCCGCGCTCAGTGTGACCGGGTGGCTGCGGTGGGCGTGGCGGCAGCTGACCAGCATGCGCACCGCCCTGGTGCTGCTGCTCCTCCTCGCGATCGCCGCCGTCCCCGGCTCCCTATTCCCGCAGCGCAGCGCCGACCCCAACGGCGTCATCCAGTGGGAACGCAACAACCCAGACGTCTTCCCCCTCGCGGACGCGGTCGGCCTGTTCGACGTGTACCTGTCGCCGTGGTTCTCCGCGATCTACCTGCTGCTGTTCACCTCCCTCATCGGCTGCGTCATCCCTCGCGCCCGCCACCACTACAAAGCGCTCCGCTCCCAGCCTCCACGGACCCCCGCCCGCCTGTCCCGGCTCTCGGAATTCCAGGAAGCGAACCTTCCCGCCGACGGATCTCCCGATCCTGTTGAACACGCGATCGGGGTGGCCGAGCGGCAGCTGCGCCGCGCCGGCTACCGGGTACAGCGGTACGACGGCCGCGGGTGGGTGTCGGTGTCGGCCGAGCGCGGCTACCTGCGCGAGACCGGCAACCTGCTCTTCCACGTCGCCCTGGTCGGCGTGCTCGTCTCCGTCGCGATCGGCGGGTCGTTCGCATACACCGGGCAGCGGGTCGTGGTGGAGGGCACCACGTTCGTCAACGCGCTCAGCGACTACTCCTCGTTCAACCCCGGCCGGTTCATCGACGGCACCGGCCTTGCTCCCTACTCGCTCACGCTCGACGACTTCCAGGTCTCCTACCGGCTGCCCGGCACCCCCGGCGCAGGGCAGGCCGGTGACTTCGCCGCCGACGTCACCATCCGCCAGCCCGGACAAGACGACCAGGCGCAGAGCGTGGTGGTGAACTATCCGATCACCGTCCAAGGCGACCGCATCTATCTGCTCGGCAACGGGTACGCACCCACCCTCACCGTCCGCGACGCGGCGGGGGAGGTGGTGTTCAGCGAGTCGCAGCCGTTCCTGCCGCAGGACTCCAACATGACCTCGCTAGGGATCGTCAAGATCCCGGACGGGCTGCCCGAGCAGCTCGGCCTGGTCGGGTTTTTCTACCCCACCCAGGGTGTGTTGCCATCCGGGGCGTTCACGTCGGTCTACCCCGACGTGGTCAACCCAGTCATCACCTTCAACGTGTTCAGCGGGGATCTCGGCATCGACGACGGCACACCCCGGTCGGTGTACACGCTCGATGTCAACGGGCTCACCCAGCACACCGGCGGCGACACCGGCCTCGACTCCCTGGAACTGACCCTCGGCGACACGGTGGACCTGCCCAACGGGTGGGGAACGGTCACGTGGGAGATCGCAGGCGACACCGATCCGGTGAAGCGGTTCGCGTCGCTGCAGATCCAGCGCGACCCCAGCAGCGGCTGGGTGCTCGCGTTCTCGATCCTCGCCACCCTCGGGCTGTTCGCCGGCCTCTTCGTCCCGCGCCGCCGGTTCTGGGTCAAAGCCCGGCCCAGCACGGAGGGTGTGCAGGTCGAGTACGCCGGACTTGCCCGCGGTGAGGATCCCGCCCTCGCCCGAGCCGTCGCCGACTTCGCCGCGCAGCACGCGACCGCCTACACGGCCGAGACTGCGGAGGGGGAGCGGCGGTGAACGAGTGGATCCCTGACACCCCGCCGACCTTGCTCGGGTTCCTCACCCCCGTGCCGCTGCCGTTCCCGGTCCTGCCCACCCTGGCCGCGCTCCTGGCCGCCGGGTATCTGACCGGCGCGATCCGGCTGTGGACGCGGGGGCGCCGCTGGCCGGTATGGCGCACCGTCAGCTTCCTGTTGGGCTGCCTCCTCCTGGCGGCGGTCACCGGGCTCGGCGTCGAAGCGTACGGGTATGCGCTGCTGTCGGTGTTCATGTTCCAGCAACTTTCCCTGATGATGGCGATCCCGCCGCTGCTCGTACTCGGTTCCCCCGGCACCCTGCTGCTGCGCGCCACCCCCCACCACGGCGTCGGGCGGCTCGTCCTCCGCGCCGCCCACGCCGGCCTGCGAAGCCGGGCCGCGCGGTGGGCGTTGAGTCCCTGGGTCGCGCTGCCGCTGTACCTGTTCGCGTTCTACGGGCTCTACCTCGCCGACCTCGCCGACCTCATCCTCGCCGCCCCCGGAGGGCACATCACCCTCGAGGTCGCGTTCCTGGTGGCGGGGATCCTGTTCACCATCCCGGTGCTTTCCGCCGACCCGCTGCCGGTCCGCCTCAGCCACGGCGGCCGCGCCCTGGACGTGTTCGCCGAAGCCGCGCTACACGCGTTCTTCGGCGTGTTCCTGATGATGGCCACCACCCTGCTGGTCGACCACTTCGCCGCACCCACGCTGGCTCTCGGAATCGACCCGATCGAGAATCAGTGGCTCGCCGGAGGCCTGGCCTGGTCCTACGGTGAGGCGCCCACCCTGCTGATGCTGATGTTCGTCATGCACAGGTGGTTCCGCCACGACACTGCCCGCGACGCCGCCGACGCCCGGTACGCCGACACCCACGGCGACCCCGAACTGGACGCCTACAACGCCTACCTCGACACCCTCCGCCAGAAGGACACCTGACGGATGCACACCACCACACCCCTTCTCGCCGCAGGGCCTGCCGCCCGTGGGAGGACGGACGCCCGTGACCTGAGTCCCGTGCTGCCGCTGTGGGCAGCGGTGCCGGTCGCCGCGGCCGGCGGAGTCGCGCTGGATCTCGCGTCGCCGCCGCTGGGGTGGTGGCCGCTCGCCCTCGTCAGCGTCACCCTCGCCCTCGCCACCCTGATCGGCCGCAGCATCGGCGGGGCGCTGCTGGCCGGCACGGTGTTCGGGGGAGCGTTCTACTTCACCCACCTGGTCTGGGTGGGGGAGTTCCTCGGCCCGGTACCGTGGATCGCGCTGGCAGGCCTGGAAACGGTGCTGTTCGGCCTCGGAGCCCTCCCGATCACCCTCGCCTACCGGTGGACCGCACGGTTCCGCCCCCAAGGGCCGGGGCAGCTGGTCGGAGTGCCGCTGCTGGTCGCCGGGCTCTGGGCGACCCGCGAGGTCGCGATGGGGGCATGGCCGTACTCGGGATTCCCGTGGGCGCGGCTGGGCATGACCCAAGTCGACGGCCCCCTGCCCCAGCTCGCGTCCTGGACCGGCGTCACCGGGCTGTCCTTCCTCCTCGCGGCCGTCTGCGCCGCGCTCCTGCAGTGGCTCCGCTCCGGCGGCATCCGCTTCTCGCGCGGTCTCCTCCCCGCCGCGACCGGTCTGCTGCTGCTGGTCGCGGTCCCGCAGTTCCCCACCACGGGCGCCGGCACGTTCACCGTCGGGTGGGTGCAGGGCAACGGCCCCGCCGGCTACTTCGACGCCCGGAACCCCGGCGACATGCTCGCCGCGCAGACCGCCGCCACCGAGCCGCTGCTCCGGCAGCCGATGGACCTGCTGGTATGGCCCGAGGGCTCGGTCGACTCCGACCCCCTCGCCACCCCAGCCACCGCCGCAACCCTGGACCGGGTAGTCCGTGACGCTGGCGCACCGCTGCTCCTGAACGCCGCCACGACACGCGGCGCGGATGTGTTCAACACCTCGCTGCTGTGGACCGGAGACCGCGCGCAGCCGCAGTGGCACGACAAGGTCAACCCGGTCCCGTTCGGCGAGTACGTGCCCGACCGGTGGTTGTACGAGCTCCTCGCCCCCGACCTGGTCAGCCTCATCCAACGCGAATACACCCCCGGTACCAACCCGCCCTTAGTGACTGTCGGTGACGTCGGGGTCGGGTTGGCGATCTGCTTCGACGTGATCTACGACACCGTCATCTGGGACGGCGCCCGCGCCGGCGCTCAGCTGTACGTGTTCCAGACCAACAACGCCGACTTCCGCGGCACCGACGAGAACATGCAGCAACTCGCGTTCGCACGGATGCGGGCGATCGAGACCGGACGCACCGTGGTCAACGTCTCCACCGTCGGCACCAGCCAGGTCATCGCACCAGACGGCACCACGATCGACACCGTCGACGTCAACACCGCCGCCGGCCGAGTCACCACCGTGCCGCTGCGCACCGGGCTCACCCCGGCAGTGATGGTCGGCCCGTGGGTCACGGGGATTCTCCCTCTCGCGGCCGTCATGGTTCTGGTCGCGCTCGGCGTCCTCCACCGCCGCCGGATGCGAGGGGCTGCCGGCGAGGGGGATCGTCGCGTCAGGAGCAGCTCCGGTGGTCGGGTCGGACGAGTGAGGGGAGATCGAGATGCGACATAGGCAGCAGGTTCAACCAGGCGCCTCCCGTCTGAGCATGGGGGAGGAGTGCGGTTGCGCTCCGTCACCGGTCGAGCGCCGCGCCCTGTGGCCGGGAATGACCCGTCGCGGGGCGCTCGGGCTGGGGGTTCTCGGCATCGTCGCCGCGGGCATCCTCACAGATCCGTACCTGCCCGTTGCGGTTGCGGCGGCGTACCCGTCGTGGGACGACGTGCAGGCGGCGAAAGCGAACGAAGCGGCCAAGGCCGCGGAGATCGCCCGGATCCAAGAGCTGATCCAGAGCCTCACAGGTGAGGTCGAACGCACCCGCGCTCTCGCCGAGCAGGCCGCCGACGCGCTCTACACCGCCCAACAGGACTACTTCGCCGCCGCATCCCGTGCGGATTCCCTGCAATCTCAAGCCGACGAGGAAGCGGCCGCCGCGGCCGCCGCGTCGGATCGGGCGGGACGGGTGGCTGCGCAACTGTACCGCAACGGCGGCGACACCGCAGCGGTGGAGCTGTTCCTGTCGGGCTCCGCGGCGACCGCTGACGACCTGCTCGCCCGCCTGGGTCTCATGGACAAGCTCCTCGAACGCAACCAGACCGTCTACGCCACGGCGCTCACCGCACGCAATGCAGCCCAGGGCCTGAGCGATCAGGCGATGGTCGCTCGCGATGAGCGCGACCGGCTGCAGCAGATCGCCGAGCAAAAAAGGCTCGAGTCGCAGCAGGCCGCCGACGCCGCGCAGACCGCGCTGGATGAGCAGACCCTCCGACTGGGCGAGCTGCAGGCGCAGCTCGCCGCCCTGCAGGACACCACCACGAAAACCGTGGCCGACTACCAGGCCGGTGTCGAGGCCGCCCGCATCGCCGAGGAGAACCGCCGCGCCGCCGAACGAGCCGAATCGCAACGTCAGGCCGCGGCATCCGGAGGGGGCGGTGTGGTCAGCTCCGGGTGGGCGCGCCCCACTTCCGGGCCGCGCACCTCCGGGTTCGGTCCCCGCAGCTCGCAATGCGGCAACGGGTACTGCTCGACCAGCTACCACTACGGCGTCGACCTGAGCGGTGGCTGCGGCGCGGGGATCTACGCGGCCGCGGCGGGCACCGTCGTCTACGCCGGATACAACGGCGGCTACGGCAACTACATCAAGATCGACCACGGCGGCGGGATCGGCACCGGATACGCCCACATCCGCCCCGGCGGGTTCTTCGTCGGCTACGGCCAACGGGTGAACGCCGGCGACCTGATCGGCAGCGAGGGCAACACCGGAAACGCGTTCGGCTGCAACCTGCACTTCGAGGCCTACGTGGGCGGCTCCCCAGTCAACCCGATCGACTTCCTCGCCGCCCGCGGCATCTCCATCTGACCCGACACGAAGGAGGACATCATGACGGAACAGCTCCCCGCACCCGACGCCGACCAGCCCCAGACGCCCCCCACACGCCGCAGCCTCCGCAAGGCCACCGCCTCGCACCGCACGGCCACCACCCGCACCCAGCAACTCTCTGCCTCCAGCGTGCCGCCGCGCGACTCGAGGATGCTGCGCCCGGTGCGGAGCTTGGCGGTCCTCACGATGGTCAGCGGCCTGATCGCGACCGTCGCCCTACCTGCCTACGGCGCTTGGCAGACGACGGCCCCCGAGCCGCTGACCCTGCAGCAGGTTGCCTCCGACGATGCCCAGTCCCTCGTCGTCGCCTCCGACGCGACCAGGACACAGCTGGCCCGGGAGAGCTACTCGGCCACCACTCAGGAGGAGATCGACCGGAAGAAGGCGGCGGAGGCCGCCGCCGCCCGCGCACGCGCCTCAGCTAGCGTCGCGTCCGTCCCGTTCGACTACAGCATGGTGCCGTCGGGCAGTGGACTGGTGCGCTGGCCGGTGGGCGGCCCCTTCACCGTGACGGACCGGTTCGGTGCGCGAGGCGGCGCACACATGGGCACCGACATGGTCGCCGCCGGCGGCACCCCCGTCTACGCCTCCCTCGACGGCGTGGTGAGGATCTCGCAGGACAGCTACGGCGGCTACGGCGTCACCGTCGTCGTGGAATCCGTCCTGAACGGCCAGCGGGTGAGCACGGTCTACCCGCACATGCAGACCGGAAGCCGACAGGTCGCTGCCGGTGACACCGTCACCGCCGGGCAGCTGGTCGGCCTCGTCGGCAGCACCGGACGCTCCACCGCCAACCACCTGCACTTCGAGGTCTACATCGACGGCACCGCCGTGGACTCGCTGGTCTGGTTGCAGACCAACGCAGGCTGAACCCGCCACCCCCACTGATGAAGAGGACACCCCCGCCATGACCGGAACTGACCCGCTCTCCCTCGACGGCATCTCGCTGCTGCTGGTGTGGACGGCGATCGCCACCTACCTGCTCGCGTTCATCGCCTACACCATCGACCTCGCCCAACGCTCCGTCCCCGCCAGCGTGCCCCGCCGTGAGCCCGCACTGGTCGGCGCAGCGGCAGCCGCGGACTCCGGGGGAGGGGAACCTCCCCCCGCCCCGCCCGGGGACATGCGGGTGCCGCCGGCGCAGCGTTCACGACTCGTGTGGGCGCGGATCGGGACGGCGCTGACAGTTCTCGCGTTCCTGTTCCACTTGGGCGGCACTATCCTGCGGGGGATCTCCGCAGAGCGGGTGCCTTGGGCGAACATGTACGAGTTCGCCCTGACCGGCACGGTCCTGATCGTCGCCGTCTACCTTGCCGTCCTGCGCCGCTATGACCTCCGCTTCCTCGGCGCGTTCCTGATCGGCATGGTGGTGCTGCTGCTGGGCGGCGCGACGATCACGTTCTACGTCGAGGTCGTCCCGCTGATGGACCCGCTCAAGAGCGTCTGGCTGGTCATCCACGTCTTCGTTGCCTCGCTGGCCACCGCCCTGTTCGCGATCGCCTGCGGCCTCGCCGTCACCCAGCTCCTGCAGGCCCGCCGCGAACGCCGCACCACGGCCATAACCGGGGATGACGTGCGGCGCAGCGGTCCCCGTTTCCTGGCCACCTTGCCGCCCGCGGACGCGCTCGAGTCGCTCGCGTACCGGTTTGTGATCGTCGGGTTCGTGTTCTGGACCTTCACGCTGATCGCGGGCGCGATCTGGGCCAACGACTCCTGGGGAAGGTACTGGGGGTTCGACACGAAGGAGGTGTGGACCTTCGTGATCTGGGTGCTCTACGCCGGCTACATCCACGCCCGCGCGACCCGGGGATGGCGCGGCACCCGTTCCGCCTGGCTGTGCATCATCGGGTTCATCACGGTCCTGTTCAATTTCACCATTGTCAACATGTTCTTCAAAGGACTCCACGCCTACTCCGGCCTCAGCTGACGTGACCCCGGCCACCACCCGCCACCCCTCCGCGCAGGGTGCAACCGTGCTGCGGCTCACTCCGCGCGCCCTCCGCGCTGCAGGCCCCGCGATCCTTGTCGGGACCGCGCTCGTCGCGCTGCTCGCAGGGCTGGCGTTCGGCGGGGGAGCAGCCGGGCTGCAGCTTGGAGATGCCGGCCCCTTCGTGCGGTGGGGTCTCCCGATCGCGAAGCTGATCGTGAACCTTTCCGCCGCAGGCATGGTGGGCGTGCTCGTGACGGCCCTGTTCACCCTGCGGGCGGGTGAGCGGGAGTTCGACGTCGTCCTGGACACCGCCTCGATCGCCGCCGCCGTGTTCACCGTGGCCGCCGGCGTCACGGGGTTTCTCACCTTCGTCAACGTGTTCAACCCCACGCTGGACGCAGGGCCGGTGTTCGGCGCGCAGATCGGCCGGTTCCTCGTGGAGACCGAGGTGGGCCGCACCTGGCTGATCACGACGGTCGCGGGCGCGGCGCTCACTGTCCTCACCTTCGCGGTGCGGTCCTGGCCGGCCACACTCGTGGTGACGGCCCTCGCGGTCGCTGCCCTGGTGCCGATGGGCACTCAGGGGCACTCCGGCGACGACGCGTTCCACCACGAGGCGATGATGGCGCTCATCCTGCACATCATCGGCGCCGCGGTCTGGGTCGGCGGGCTCCTGCTGCTCGTCGTGGTCCGCCCGCTGCTTTCGCGGGGCCGCCTCGCCGACGTCGTCGCCCGCTACTCGAGCATCGCGCTGGCCACGTTCGTGCTCGTAGCGGTGTCGGGCACGGTGCGCGCCGCGATCGGGCTGCAGGACTGGACCGCGTTGCTTTCCCCGTACGGGATGATCCTCGCCGTGAAGGTGGTCGCGCTGGTCGCGCTCGGCTTCTTCGGCGTCTGGTATCGCGCCCGCCTGATCGGCACGATGCGCACTTCCGACCGTGTCGGCCGGTCCTTCTGGACCCTCGTCGTGTTTGAGTTGGCGGTCATAGGTCTGGCCAGCGGCGCCGCCGCCGCGCTGGCCCGCACGCCTCCGCCGAACCCGACCCCGCTTCCGGTGACCCCGTCGCCGGCGGAACGGCTCACCGGGGCGCCGCTGCCGGCGGAGCTCACCATCGACCGGTGGCTCACCGCCTGGAACATCGACCTGCTCTGGGCGGTCGTGGCCGGGTTCGCGGTGTTCTTCTACCTCGCCGGGGTGTGGCGTCTGCAACGTCGCGGCGATGCGTGGCCGGTGCACCGGACGATCATGTGGGTCGTCGGGATGGTCCTGCTGGTGTGGGTCACCGGCGGCGTCGTCAACGTCTATCAGGACTACCTGTTCAGCATGCACATGGTCGGGCACATGCTGCTCACGATGGCGATCCCCGTCCTGCTGGTCGCCGGCGCTCCAGTCACGCTCGCCGCGAGGACGATCCGCAAGCGTGAGGACGGCACCCGCGGCGGCCGCGAGTGGATCCTGTGGGCCGTGCACTCCCCGGTTGCCCGTATCCTCACCAACCCGTTCGTCGCCGCCGGGCTGTTCATCGGGTCGCTGTGGATCTTCTGCTACACCGACTTGTTCCGCTGGTCGCTGTACGACCACCTCGGACACCAGTGGATGGTGGCGCATTTTCTCATCACCGGCTACCTGTTCGTGCTCTCCCTGATCGGCGTCGACCCGGTGCCGTACCGGCTGCCCTACGCGGGCCGGCTGCTGCTGCTGATCGGCATCATGGCGATGCACGCCTTCTTCGGGATCGCCATCATGATGCAGTCGGGGCTCTTGGTCGCCGAGTGGTTCGGCTCGATGGGTCGCACCTGGGGTGCGACACCGCTGGAGGACCAGTACACCGGCGGCGGAATCGCGTGGTCGATCGGCGAGATCCCCACGCTGATCCTCGCGATCACGGTCGCCATCCAGTGGAGCCGCAGCGATGACCGCGAGACCAGGCGCCGCGACCGGCACGCCGACCGCACCGCCGAGGCAGAGCTGCAGGAGTACAACGCGCGCCTGCTCGAGCTCGCCGAGCGCGACGCCCGCCACCGCGGCTGACCCCGGCCGTGAACTCGCGGGAGAAGAGACCCAGATGACGACGGAGCAGGAGCTCGCAGAACGCTACGGCCGCGGCGCGCGACCCCTGCGGGGTCGCGCGTTCTGGGTCAGCGTCGTTGTCTTGGCCGTGGCGTCCGTCGTGGCGCTGTCGTGGTTGACCGTTTCCAACTCGCTCGACGACGTCGGATACGACGAGACCGGCTTCGAGCTCGTCGACGAACGCAGCGTGACGGTGTCCTTCCAAGCCACCCCACCCTCCGGCTCCGGTTTCGCGTGCGCGCTGCAAGCGCTCGACGAGGACTTCGGCGTCGTGGGGTGGCGAGTCATCGAATACGCGGCCGCCGAGACGATCACGCGCACGTTCGTCGAGACCATCCCCACCGTCGCGCAGGCCACGACCGGCACCGTGCACTCCTGCTGGGCGATGTAGCCAGGGCACCGGCGAGTCGCTCACCGATGCCCTTCGCGTCCTAAGACTGGCGCAGGAGCTGCTCCGTCGCTCAGGCTGTGGGCTTGTCTTCGTGGTCGATGCCGTGGTGCTCCTTGCCGCGCTCGAAGTTCAGCAGGCGGAGAGCGTTGGCGACGACGATGAGGGTGGAACCTTCGTGGATGAGGACGACGGCGCCGATGTTGAGCCCGATGAAGGTCGCGATGACGAGGAGCGCGACGATGGCGAGGCTGGCGATGAGGTTCTGCCGGATGATGCGGCTGGTGGCGCGGCTGAGCCTGACCGCGAACGGAACACGGCCCAGGTCGTCGCTCATCAGCGCGATGTCACAGGTCTCCAGGGCGACGGTGGAGCCGGCGGCGCCCATCGCGATGCCGATGTCGGCACGCGCCATCGCAGGAGCGTCGTTGACACCGTCGCCGACCATCGCGATCGGCCGGTGCGTTCCGGCGAGCCGAGTGATTTGAGCGACCTTGTCCTCGGGCAGCAGCTCTCCGACCGCAGTGTCGACGCCGACCTCGCGACCGACCGCATCGGCGACACGCTGGTTGTCCCCGGAGATCATCACCAGCTGCCCCACGTTCGCGCCGCGCAGAGCCTGCAGCACCTGGGCGGACTCCGCACGGGAGGCGTCCATCACCCCGACGAGGCCGAGGAACCGACCCGCGCGGCGGACGATCATCAGCGTCTGCCCCGAGTCCCTCGCTCGCTCGTAGGCGTCCTCGAGCTCGACCGGCAGGGTCAGCTGCTGGTCGGTGAACATCCGCAGGTTGCCGACCTCGACCGGCTCCCCGCCGATCGTGGCGCGCACGCCTCGGCCGACGACCGCGTTCAGATCGGTCGCCTCCAGCCTCGCGCTGTCGGGCACCTGGTCCCCGAGGTCGCGGACGATCGCGGACGCGAGCGGGTGATCGCTGAGCGACTCCACGGCCACCAGGGTGGGGACCAGTGCCGCGCCGGCCTCGCCGGCGGCAGGAGTGGCCGAGGTGACGCGGGGCAGACCCCAGGTGAGGGTGCCGGTCTTGTCGAACGCCATCGCTTTCACCCTGCCGAGCGTCTCCAACGGGGCACCGCCCTTGACCAGCACACCGGCACGGGCCGCGCGGGCGACCCCGGCGAGGACCGCGGCGGGGGTTGCGATCGCAAGGGCGCAGGGGGAGGCGGCGACCAGCACCGTCATGGCGAGGTAGAACGTATCCGGGAACGCCTGACCGAACGCGAACATCGACACCAGCAGCGTGGCGGCGACGCCGAGGATCACGGCGGGCACGTACCAGCGCTGGAACCGGTCGATGAACTGCTGAGTGGGGGAGGCCGCCTGGTCGGCGGTGCGGACCAGCTCGACGACCTTGCTCAGCGTCGAGTCCGCGGCGGTGGCGGTCACTTCGACCTCCAGCACCCCGGACCCGTTCACCGTGCCAGCGAACACCCGGTTCGCCGCAGGGAGCGTGTCGACGGTGCGCATCGCCCGCTCCGGGTCGGAGACGGCCTCCTTCTCGACCGGGATCGACTCGCCGGTCACCGCGGACTGGTCCACGGCAGATACCCCGGAGATCACAAACCCGTCCGAGGGGATACGCGAGTTCGGACGGATCACCACGATGTCGCCCACCGCGATCTGCTCCACCGGCACCTCGACCGGCTCGCCGTCACCGCGTCGCACCAACGCGGTGCGGGGCGCGAGCTCAGCGAGGGCCTCGATGGACTTGCTGGCCCGGCTGAGCGCGTACTCCTCGAGCGCGTGCCCGAGGCTGAACAGAAACAGCAGCACCGCGCCCTCGGCCCAGCGTCCGATCAGGGCGGCACCAACGGCTGCGACCAGCATGAGGAAGTCGACCTCGAACCGTCCGCGCAACGTGGAAGCGATCGCGGCGCGCACGGTGAAGAAGCCGCCGAAGAAGTACGTGGCGAGGAAGAACGCCAGCGGCCAGCCGAGCATCGGCAGCCCCAGCGCGAACTCCGCGATCATCCCGGCCCCGTAGGTGACGCCGGACGCGATTGCGAACCACAGCTCCCACCGTGCGGAGCCGTGCGCGTGCTCCTGCGTATCCGCGGTGGAAGGGGCGGTGGTCGGAGAAGCGTTCATGTCAACGACAATACATCACAACATTGTGATATGTTGTAGTTGTGAATGATTATCGCGATCGGGGCACAATGATGACCGTGAGCCAGAAGCAGGAATCGGAGCCGCTGTCGGTTGCGGATGCGGAGCAGTTGGCGGAGATCATGCAGGGACTGGCGTCGCCGGTGCGCCTGCGCATCCTGAGTGTGCTCCGAGAGCGGCCGAGCACCGTCACCGAACTCAGCGTGCGACTCGCCGTCGGCCAGACAACTGTGTCGAACCACCTACGGCTGCTGCGGCACCTCGACCTGGTCACCGGCGACCGCGACGGCCGCCACATCCACTACACGCTTTTCGATGACCACGTGACCGAACTCCTCGACGAAGCCATCGGACACCTCGAGCACCTGCCACGCGGAACGTGACGATCTGGGCGTCTAGCCAGAGGCGACGTGATCGCTGCGGCGTGCAGCCCTGAGATCATGGCCAGGGCGACTGCGGCAACAGCGCCAGTCACTCCCACACCAGCAGGAGTGGCCGCAGCAAAGGTGAGGCTGATCGCCCCCGCCCAACCCGCGATCGGGTAAGTAATGAGGAACAAGGCGTGCGAGAGTGCGAACTGCGCGGTGTAAGCGAGGTTGCGGTTTTGCGGCGTGGACGCGTCAGCGAGCAGTCGCGACGACGGGGTGTTCACGAGCGACGTCGCTGCTCCGTGCACTGCCCAGAGAATCAGCAGCGCGATCCACCCGGCTCCCGTCGTCACCGGGACGACAGTCACGACGAGGGCGCCTGCCAGGCTGACGGCGATGACGACGACGCCGGCGATCATCGTGCGGATCACGCCAATCCGCTCGACGATGCTTGGCATGGTGAGCGCCACGAGCAGCGATCCGACGCCGTAGCAGGCGACGCCAGCGCGAGCGCCGTGTCGCCGAGCTCGAAAATACTGCGGGCGTGCACCACCGAGTTGACCAGCACGATGGCCGTGCCGGCCGCGACCACGACCTCGGGCGCTCTCCAGAGACCAGTACACGTCTGGCACATCGAGGCTGACCCCGCCTGACGGCGGGCTCAGTGGCTCACCTCTTTGACGAGAGAGGCGGTGCCGGGTGTCGGTTTCGATGCGGGTCATGGGTGCGGGGGACGGCTACAAGTACCTGCTGCGCACCGTGGCATCCGCCGACGGCGAGCGGGCGCTCTCGACACCGCTGACCCACTACTACGCCGAGGCGGGCACTCCAACCGGCCGCTGGATGGGCGGCGGCCTTGCCGCGCTCGGGAACGGCGAGATCCACGAAGGTGCGCAGGTGTCCGAGGCGCAGCTCCAGCTCCTGCTGGGCATGGGCCTTGACCCGGTGACGGGCGATCCGCTGGGGAAGGCGTACCCGGTGTTCCCGGCCGTTGAGGATCGGATCGCCACGCGGCTCTCCTGGCTCGATCCGGCGCTGGGCGCGGCGGAGCGCGCCGAGGCAGTCGCGGTGATCGAGGCGGAGGAATCGGCGCGCAGGTCGCGGCGGGCGGTCGCGGGGTTTGACTTCACGTTCTCACTGCCGAAGTCCGCGTCGGTGGTGTGGGGTCTTGCGGACGCAGCGACTCAGGCGCAGATCGCAGGGGCGCACCATGCGGCCGTTGCAGAGGTCGTTGCGTTCATGGAGCGGGCGGTTGCGGCGACGCGCTCGGGCGCAACCACCCGCGACGGCGCGGTTGCGCAGGTCGAAGTGACGGGGCTGATCGCCACGGCGTTCGATCATTTCGATTCGCGGGCGGGCGATCCGCAGTTGCACACGCATGTAGTGATGAGCAACAAGGTGCGCACCGTGTTCGACGGCAAGTGGCGGTCGCTGGACAGCCGGCCGCTGCACGCGGCGACCGTGGCGCTGAGCGAGCTGCACAACGCGGTCTTCGCCGACCACCTCAGTCGCGCGCTCGGCGTCGGCTGGGAGCAGCGGGAGCGGGGAGCCGACCGCAACCCGGTGTGGGCGGTCGCCACGGTGCCGGAGGAACTGGTCGCGGAGTTCTCGTCCCGGTCCCGGCACATCGACATCGAGAAGGACCGACTGATCGCCGAGTACGAGATGGCGCACGGGCACGCGCCGTCGCGGGAGACGATCATCCGGCTTCGACAGCAGGCGACGCTGGCAACCCGGCCCGACAAGGAAGTCCACCCGCTCGCCGACCTCGCCCAGGAGTGGCGCACCCGCGCGAGCCGACTGCTGGGCCGGGACGCAACCGAATGGACGCGAGAAGCCGTCGCGGTCGAGCCCGCGAAGCTCCTGCGCGCGGAGGATGTGCCGCTGGAGCGGATCGCAAGGCTCGGCGCGTCGGTGGTCGCCGCGGTTGCCGAGAAGCGCACGACGTGGAATCTTTGGAACCTCTACGCCGAGGCAGCACGGCAGACGATGGGCTGGCGCTTCACCGGCACGGAGGACCGCGAGGCGATCACTGGCATGATCGTCGATGCCGCAGAGCAGGCGTCCATCCGGCTCACCCCGCCCGAGCTTGCCTCCAGTCCGGCCGCGTTCCAGCGCGCGGACGGGACGAGCGTGTTCCGGCCTCGCAACGCCGCCCGCTATAGCGGTGCCGCGGTGCTCGCTGCTGAGGATCGGCTGCTTGCACGTTCCCGCGAGCAGGTTGCACCGCGCCTGGCCGACGCAACCATCGCGCACGCGCTGCAACCTCACGGTGGGCGCGCGCTCGGGGACGACCAGCGCACCGCACTCGCAGCGATTGCGTCGTCTGGCCGGATGCTCGACCTGCTCGTCGGCCCCGCGGGGGCGGGCAAGACCACCGCGCTGCGCGCATTGCGGCGCGCGTGGGAGGCCGAGCGCGGGCTCGGCTCAGTCGTCGGCCTGGCACCGTCCGCGGTCGCGGCCGAAGTGCTGGCCGGTGACCTCGGCATCCCGACGGAGAACACCGCGAAGTGGTGGCAGACCTACCGCGACCACGGGACCGGGTTTACCGCTGGGCAGCTCCTGATCGTGGACGAGGCATCCCTTGCCGGGACGCTCGCGCTCGACCGGCTCGTGCGCATCGCGGCCGACGCCGGAGCGAAGGTGCTGCTCGTAGGCGACCCCGCGCAACTCCAGTCCGTCGACGCCGGGGGAGCGTTCGGGATGCTCGTCGCCGACCGCGCCGATGTGCCCGAGCTGACGGACGTGCGCCGCATCGCCGCAGCCTGGGAAAAGGAAGCCACCCTCGAACTGCGCCACGGGCGCATCGAAGCCATCGACACCTACCAGGCCCACGGGCGCATCCACGCAGGGGAGGCCGAGCGCATGGCTGATGCCGCCTACGCTGCGTGGCAACGCGACCGCGCCGCTGGACTGGCAAGCATCCTCATCGCCGAGTCGAGTGCGATGGTCACCACCCTGAACCAGCGCGCCCGCGCCGATCTCGTCCTCGCCGGGCAGGTCGACGCGCGCGCCGAGGTGCGGCTGCATGACGATACCGAGGCATCCGTCGGGGACGCGATCATCACCCGCCGCAATGACCGCGAGCTGCGCATCGGCCGCGGCTGGGTGCGCAACGGCAGTCGATGGACGATCACCGCCATTGGCGCCGACGGATCGCTACGGGTACGTCTCGCCGGACGGCGCTGGGGCGCGACCGTGCGCCTCCCCGCTGAGTACGTCGCTGAGCACGTCGAACTCGGCTACGCGGTCACCGCGTATAGGGCGCAAGGGGTTACCGTCGATACCGGGCACACGCTCGTCGAACCCGGCGCGACGCGCCAGAACTTCTACGTCGCCATGACCCGCGGAAGGGTCGGGAACACCGCCTACGTCTCGATCAACCGTCCCGACGACGACCACATCCACCCTCCCACTCAGGACACCGCCGCAGTCGCGGCCCGCAAGGTGCTCGCCGGGGTACTCCAGCACGTTGGAGCGGAACTCTCCGCCCGTCAGATGATCGCCGCCGAGCAGGACGCCTGGTGCTCGGTTGGCCAGCTCGCCGCCGAGTACGAGACCATCGCCGCCGCCGCACAGCAACCACGTTGGGAAGCCCTCGTGCGCGCCACCCGACTCACCGCGGCCGAAGCCGACGCCGCCATTGGATCGACCGCGTTCGGTGTGCTCGGTGCCGAGCTGCGCCGCGCCGAGGCGGACGGGTACGACACGGAGCGCCTGCTTCGCGCGCTCGTCGCTTCGCGCCCGCTCGATGACGCGGGCGACGTGGCCGCGGTGCTCCACGAACGGGTGATCCGTGCCCTCGGCCGAGCGGACGGTGCCGGGCGCGTGCGCCAGGCCGCCCTACCTATCGCCGGACTCATCACCCCGGCTCTCGGCACGATGGACGACGACATGCGCGCCGCGCTCCGCGAACGCGCCGTACTCATCGAGCAGCGCGCCGATGCACTCGTCGCCGAAGCGGTTGGGGCATCCGAGGCATGGGCCGCGGAACTCGGCCCAAAGCCCGCCGATCCGCAACTTGCCGCGATTTGGCGACGCGAGGGGCGCACCGTCGCGGCCTACCGCGACACCTACGGCATCACCGAGACCAGCGCGCTCGGACTCATCGGCGACGACGCCCGGCAGCGCACAGACGCCGCGCGAGCACGCGCCGCGATCCTGCGCGCACAACAGCTCGCGGCACGCGCAGCAGAACCGGAGTCCACGGTCAGCGCAGTCGGGGTATCCGCGCCACGCCTGTAGTGCCCTTCCGTGTGTCCGAGGTCGGGCGTACCCTGGGTGTCGAGGTAGTAGCCACGATTTCTAGGTCGCTTGCGACGGTCCCCTCGGGACGCTCACCACATGATCTACCTCCTCGGCGGAGCTACGCACCCTCTCAGGAGGCGGACATCATGCTCCGACTGCTCTGGAATCTCAGCATCCGGGTTCGGCTGTTCCTGCGGACGTACATGCCGACGAACATCCTGCTCAACGCGGTGCGGACGCGCCGCGGACTGAAGTGGGGCGTGCCCGCCATGCTCATCGCCGCGCCGTACCTGCTCGGCGCGTGGCTCCTGACCGTCTGGATCGCCGACGGCGGGCCGGGCTGGCTGAACCTGCTCGTGCTGCTCTTCATCTGGAACGCGCTGAAGTTCCTCGTCAACGGGCCGATTACGCTCGTCGTCCTGATCCGGGCGCGCGTCGCCGAACGGCGTGACCGTCGACTCGCCGAGCGTGAGTCGGCGGGGTACGCAATCAGCGAGGACGCCCCGCTGCTCACCTCGTCGCGCGCCTGACGAGCACACGACAGGGTGCCCTCTGCTCGTCTGAGGTGACAGGGAGTTCGACAAGCCCGCGCGCCAAGGATCGTTGTCCTTGCAAGGTGCGAAGATCGGAAGACGGCAACTTTGCAGGGGGCTCTCACCTATGGCGCAGGACTATCCGCTCGAGGAGTTGAGTCCCCGTGCCTTCGAGCAACTCACCGTGGCGCTCGTGCTGAAGGTGCTGGGTAACGGCGTAGAGGCATTCGGTTCAGGCCCCGACGGAGGGCGAGAAGCGACCTACAGAGGCCAAGTCAACTGGTCCGCGACGGCCGGGTTCGGTGCCGAGTCGTGGGACGGATACGTCGTGATCCAGGCGAAACAGAAGGAGACGCTGGGGACTCCTGCGCAGAATGCCGCGTGGTTGCGCAAGGAGATCTCGGACGAGTTCGACGCATGGATGAGCGACGACAGCCGGCGGGGGCAGCTGCCGCAGTATGTCGTCTTCGTCACGAACGCCCGCCTAAGTAGCGTTTCCGGGACCGGCGGCATCGACCAGATCAACTCGTTCATCTCGCAACGTATCGCAGACTCGAGGATCGGCAGCGACGGCAAACCCGACTCACTTCGCGCGCGTGGGATGAGGGCCGGGAAGGTCTGGCATCGTGACCAGCTCAATGGATTGCTCACCGCATTCGACGGAGTTCGAACCGCCTTCAAGGGACTGCTGACGGTCGGCGATATTCTTGCCCGGCTCAACTCGCTGAATGGTCTGCTGACGCCTGACGAGTTTGAGCCTGTCCTCAAAGCTCATGCGCTGAACACGATCGGTACTGAACGTTGGGTCAACTTCAGAGAGGCGGGCGGGACGAGTCGGCAGTCAGTCGAGCAGGTCTTCATCGATCTGAAAGCCGAAGGCACAGAGGACTCGGACGCGTCGCTGCTCAAGGAGGTGATCCTGCACGCTGAGTCCGTTCTCAAGCCGTCATTCGCACATGATGCCAGGCACCTCGTGATAACGGGTCAGCCAGGGAGCGGGAAGAGCACCATCACGCTGTTCCTCACCCAGATGTATCGAGTGGCATTCTTATCCGACGAATTGCTGACGCCGACTGCGGCTGACGTGCGTGACGGTACTGCCGACGCACTCCGACGTGTTCAGGTCGAGTCACCTCGGAACCATCGTTGGCCTATTCGCGTGAACCTTGCCGAGTATGCGGACGCTATCGGGCCTAGTGGTGACAAGAGTCTGTTGCGTTGGCTCAGCGAGCGGGTCGCTGCCCGTGCTGAGATCGAGATCAAGCCGCACACGCTTCGGCGATGGATGGTGAACTGGCCGAGTCTCGTCATCTTGGATGGCCTGGATGAAGTGACAGCGCCTGAAGTCCGTCCTCGCGTGCTCGATGAGATTCGAGCTTTCGTGGAGGACGCCGATCAAGGCGATGCGGACCTCCTTGTCATCATCACGACACGTCCCACCAGCGATGACGAGCAGATCATGCCTGAGAGGTTCCGGCAGTTGAGCTTGCGGTACCTCGATGCCGATACCGCGCTCTCATACGGCCGTCATGTCACGACGAGGCGACTTGCGGATGACCTGGATCGGCGAGACCAA
Organism: Microbacterium sp. bgisy207; assembly: GCF_965345035.1. Classification (GTDB taxonomy): domain Bacteria; phylum Actinomycetota; class Actinomycetes; order Actinomycetales; family Microbacteriaceae; genus Microbacterium. The sequence continues at coordinate 139,295 of NZ_CBDRMG010000003.1, read as the reverse complement.
GTCATCTCGCGATTTGAACGCCACGCCGCGGACGCAACGATGCTGCGATTGATGAAGACGCCGCTCCAGGTGCTCATCATGACGCTCATCTTGGAGCGGTTCGGCGTACTTCCCGCTGACCGATACCAACTGTTCTGGCGCTACTTCGAGACGATCTACGAGCGCGAGTCCGCAAAGACAACCACACTCGCCCCTCTGCTCGCAGAGCAGCGACGAGCAATCACCGAGTTGCACGAGACTGTCGGACTTGCGCTCCAGGTGCACGCCGAAACCGCGACCGATTCGCGGGCCATCATGAGCAAGCCTGAGCTGCGCGGGCTCGCTATGCAGCGACTCGTCGAGGTCGGCTACCAGCCGGGCGAAGGGATCGAACGCATCGCTGATCGGATCGTGCAGGCCGCGACAGAGCGCCTTGTTCTCTTGGTCCCTGCGGAGGACGATGGTGTGTCATTCGAGATCCGTAGCCTCCAGGAAGTCATGGCTGCACGCGCGTTGAGCAGCGGCACCGACGAGCAGGTGCGTGTGCGCATGATGGCCATTGCATCGAGCCCGCATTGGCGGAACACTTTCGTGTTCATCGCCGGCCGATTGTTCGCAGAGGGACCAGACCATCGCCGTGATCTCGTGGCCGAGGTCGTCGAGCGAGTCGACCAGCGAGAGGGCTGGCCGGGGTGGCTCTGTTCTGTCGGCCCGGAAGTCGCTGCTTTCCTGCTCGATGATGGTCTCGCCGCCACTACCCCGCGGTGGCAGCGCAGGCTCATCGACGTCGCGCTGCGCTGCCTTACCGGGACCGTCCCAATCGATGACCGTGCGCTAGCAGTTGGGCTCTCCGCGGCGGGATCAGCAAGCAAGAACGACCTCATGTACATCCGCAACGCCCTGAAAACCGCGCTTGCGGGAACTCCCGCCGCACGACATGTGGCGCAGAGCCTGATCCGGCAAGCGGCGTTTGGTGGAGCCATCCCCGACACCCATGCTGCAAAGCAGCCTGTTGCTCCCGGTGAGCCGTTGCTCGTCGCCGACCTCATCGCGCCCCACTCAGGAGAGTTGGGCGTCTCGGCTGAAGTGCAGGGTGTGCTCGACGGGATTCTTGAAGAGCTTCGCGCTAACGCACTGACGGATGCCTCGGCGCGAAACCTCCAATCGCGCAGCGCGCTCGCGTCGATTTCGTTGCCGCTCACCTTGCAGGGGCTTCTCAATACTGAAGTCGGGCTCGCGCTGGAGCTGATGTTCGGCGCGTTGCCACCGGAACGATGGGCTGCGGCGCCAGCGGTCAGCTATGCCGTCGCGTCTGAACTCACCCGGGCTCCTGTCGGTGGACTGCTGTAGTAGCGACCCGTTGAGTCAGCGCGCTGTTCGGGTGCGCAGAAGCGGGCACACACGCTGTCCGAAAACCTGTCCGTTTACTACCCGTAGCCGTCCGTAAACGTCCAGAGATAGACTGAGCCCCAGACGGCAACTGCCGCCTGGGGCTCAGTAAATTGCTGGTCTCAAGAACCGGAAGTGTGGCTCTGAGGGCCTCCCGGAATCAGACCCCGAAGTACAGCTCGTACTCGAAGGGGTGAGGACGGGCGTTGATCGGCTGGATCTCGTTCTCGAACTTGTACTCGATCCAGGTCTCGATGAGTTCGGGCGTGAACACGTTGCCCCGCAGCAGGAACTCGTGGTCGGCGCGCAGGGCCTCAAGCGAGTCCAGCAGCGAGTTCGGCACCTGAGGGATGAGCTTCGCCTCCTCGGGAGGAAGCTCGTAGAGGTCCTTGTCGACGGGCTCGTGCGGCTCGATGCGGTTCAGGATGCCGTCGATACCGGCCATGAGCTGCGCAGCGAACGCGAGGTAGGGGTTTCCTGACGAGTCGGGAGCACGGAACTCGAGACGCTTGGCCTTCGGGTTCGACCCCGTGATCGGGATGCGGACCGCCGCCGAACGGTTACCGGCCGAGTAGACCAGGTTGACCGGTGCCTCGTAGCCCTTCACCAGACGCTTGTAAGAGTTCAGCGTCGGGTTGGTGAATGCCAGAACCGACGGCGCGTGTGCCAGCAGACCGCCGATGTACCAGCGGGCGGTGTCGGAGAGCTGAGCGTAGCCGGCCTCGTCGTAGAACAGCGGCTTGCCCTCGAGCCAGAGGGACTGGTGGGTGTGCATACCCGAGCCGTTGTCACCGAACAGGGGCTTCGGCATGAAGGTCGCGACCTTCCCCCACTGCTCAGCGACATTCTTGACGATGTACTTGAACTTCAAGATGTCGTCGGCCGCGTGGACCATCGTGTCGAACTTGTAGTTGATCTCCTGCTGACCGCCGGTGCCGACCTCGTGGTGGGCGCGCTCGAGCTGGAGGCCCGCCTCGATGAGCTTCAGCGAGATGTCATCGCGGAGGTCGGCCGTCTTGTCGACGGGGGAGACCGGGAAGTATCCGCCCTTGTAGGGAGTCTTGTTGCCGAGGTTGCCGCCCTCTTCTTCGCGGCCGGTGTTCCAGGCGCCTTCGGACGAGTCCACCGAGTAGAAGCTCGAGTTCTGCGTCACCTCATAGCGCACGTCGTCGAAGATGTAGAACTCCGCCTCGGGCGCGAAGTAGGCGGTGTCGGCGATGCCGGTGGAGGCGAGGAACTTCTCCGCCTTCTTCGCGACCTGGCGCGGGTCCTTGTGGTAGATCTCGCCCGTGCGAGGGTTGTAGATGTCGAAGACCATGATGAGCGTCTTCGCCTCACGGAACGGGTCGAGGTACGCCGTCGTCACGTCCGGAATCAGCTGCATGTCCGACTCGTGGATGTTCGCGAACCCCCGGATCGAGGAGCCGTCGAACAACTGGCCGACGGTGAAGAAGTCCTCGTCGACGGTGGATGCCGGAATGTTGAAGTGCTGCTGCACACCGGGGAGGTCCGTGAAACGGATGTCGAGGAACTTGACGTCCTCGTCCTTGATGAACTTCAGCACCTCGGATGAATCTTTGAACATGAAGACTCCAGAGGTAGGGCGTGGTGATACCCGTGTCGGGTTTCCCAGAACGCTAGTGGGTGGGGATTGCCCTGCCGTGTCCCTATTGTTTCGAGCATGTTACGAGGGCCCCGGATAGGCTCATGCAGTGACGTCAGATTCGCAGAGTTATCCCGGCGAGCGGCTCGGCGTGCCCGAGTCTGGTCCGGGGTCGATCGGGCGCCTCGGCCGTCGGGTCGGTGCCCTCTTCGTCGATTACGGCGCGGCCTACCTCATCTCGGGGTTTTTCGCGTGGGATCCGCTGGCGATCCTCGCCATCTTCGCGTTGATCCAGATCGCGTTTCTCCCGACACTGCAGGGCAGCCCGGGTCATCGCATCTTCGGTCTGACCCTCCAGCGCGTCGGAGGCGGCTGGGTGGGTGTGTGGCGGCCCATCATCCGTACGCTTCTGCTGATCATCGTCATCCCCGCCGTCATCTGGGATGCCGACCAACGGGGACTGCACGACAAGGCGGCGGGAACCGTTCTGCTCCGCAGCCGCTGAGAGCCAGCGAAGCGACCGGGCGGGTTCAGCGAGGGCGCGGTGCCCGAACCTTCGTGGGGTCGATACCCTTCGGAATCGGCAGCGAGGTGAGCGACTGGGACACCGAGTCGACACGCTTGATGACTGCGGCCATCGTGGCGCGGTCGATCTTCTTGGGAAGCTTCTTGATCGTCGTCGCGAGCTTCGAGATGGGCACCTCGTCCTCTCCGTGCCCAACGTAGAGCACGGTCAGCGGGACGCCCGACGCGACTCGAGCCACCTTCTGGCGCTCGTCGTTGACCAGGCGGGTCAGGCGACCCCGTGCGCCCTCGCCGATGATCACGACGCCGCCTCGGCCGATGACGCGGTAGACCGCTTCCTGGGTCTTCGGGTTCACGCCCACGGGGGTCTCGTTTGCCTGCCAAGCGCGTCCGAGCGACGTGGAGATGACATGTCCCGTGGCACCGGGAACACCATCGATCCGCTTGTACATGGCACGTGTCGAGAGTCGGGTGGTGAGCGTGAGGCCCATCAGGATGCCGAAGAGCAGACCCGTGACACCCCAGAGGATGACACTCCAGACAGCCACCGGCGGGATCAAGAATCCGAGACCGACACCCAGCGCTGTGCCGGCGAGTACGACGCCGACGAGCATCCAGGGAAGACCGCGGTAGGTCTGCTGCGTGAACGTGTAGAGGGTTCGGAGCTGGGAGAAGAATCCCGGTCTCCGGCTCGAGGAGGACGCGCGTGCTGCCATCCCTCCAGACTACCCGGGCGCGACGGTCGTCACTGGTCGACGGCCGGCGGGTAGGCGCAGAACCCTCAGCGTTCCTCCCCAGCACGCGTGGTTCTGTCCTTGTCCGCATCCGCGCTGCCGGCGCCGCGTAGCCCCTCGCCCCCGACCAGGCTGAACACATGAGCGAGACAACGCCCGCGTGGACCGAGGATCCTCTCCTGATCGCGTTCACACCGCTGCGGCGCGTGACTGTCCGCGAGTCGCCGTACGCGGGGACGCTCGTTCGCAGCCCGACCGGCGTTCATCTGCTCGTTGACCCGGATCAGATACCCGTCGGGGAGCTGTTCTGGACCCCTCGGGAGGACACCCATGTGCTTCGGGCGATCGACGCCGTGCACATGGGGGCCTCAGGCTCGGATGCGGCGACCGGAGCGCTGGTCGAAGCCTGTCGGGAGCCCCTCGAGGTGTACATCGACGCGAGGGAGGCCGCGCGTGCGCCGCTGACGCCTGCCGAGTGCGCCACCATCATGATCAGTCTTCTGCGGGGAGTATCTGAGCTGCGCACCGCCGGGGGTCACGAAGCGTGCGGCGCCTGGTGGCTGTCGTCGACCGCCCGACCCGTCTTCGCGATCCTCCCCGGTGGAGAACGGGCGGATGCGGGTGCGTGCCGCATCCTGCGTCGCCTCCGCGTCGATGATGCTCACGGCGGCGCCGCACTGGAGGCGATCATCGCACTCGTGCTCGCGGACGATGCACGCAGCGGCGGGATCGACGCCTGTGAACGTGCCGTCTTCGAGTGGGCCGAGCCCGGGCCGTTGCGTCCCTGCTCTGATGCGGACGCGCCGATGCGGCTCCCACCCTCCGCGGGCGCGGCGGATGGTGATGCCGCGTGGCGATCCTCACCGGTCGCATCGCGGGACATCGAGCCGGGGGCCTTCGATCGTCTCGTGCGCGGCGGGGATGGCGGCTGGCAGGAAACACTCTCCGACGTGGCCGCGTCAGCGCGCGGCGCACTGCGCGCATTGCGCCGGACACCGGTGACCAATCGCCCACGGCGCCGTGGGCGAATCCTGGCCGCGGCGGCAGTCGTCGGGGCGGTGCTCGCGGGAGCGTTCACGGTCTTCGTCCCCGGATCGGAGAGTCCGCTGGAGGAGGTCGCGGTCGCCGACCCACGCGGCACAGCGAGCCCGGACGCGTCGCTGGCGAGCGCTCCGGACAGCGCCGGCGAACAGGCGGAAGCGGCCGCGACGGATCTGCCGCGCGTCACCGCGCAGATGCTGGATGCCGTGACCACGTGTGGGGGCGATGCCGCCTGCATCCAGACGATTGCCGAGCGTGCGGATCTGACCGTCTCGGCGGGAGCCGCTACGGCGCCCGCCATCGAGCGTTCACTGCACCTCGTCGATGAATACGGCGATGTCGCCGTGATCCGCGCGGAGGCTGACGGCTACGCGCCGCAACTGATCGTCGTGGCCCGACATGATGACAGATGGCTGCTGCGGGAGGTACTCGACCTCGCGCAGCAGCCATCGTCGTAGTCGCACGACGCGACCCTGAACTACTCCGTCAGTTGTCAGATCCCCAGGTCGCCAGTGAAGTCCGCTTCTTCCAGACGCGACTTCACCGCGCCGAGGAAGCGTGCCGCATCGGCGCCGTCGATGATCCGGTGGTCGTAGGACAGCGCGAGATAGACGTACGAGCGCACCGAGATCGCATCCTTGCCGTCGACCTGGACGACACCGGGTCGCTTGACGACGGTTCCCGTGCCCAGGATCGCCGACTGCGGCAGGAAGACGACAGGCGTGTCAAAGAGCGCGCCGCGTGAGCCTGTGTTGGTAAGGGTGAACGTTCCTCCCGCGAGCTCGTCAGGCTTGAGCTTGTTCTCGCGGGTGCGCGCGGCCAGGTCGGCGATCTCGTGTGCGATCTGCGCGAGGTTCTTCGTCGCGGCATCCCGCAGCACCGGAGTGAGAAGCCCTCGTTCGGTGTCCACGGCGATCGAGAGGTTCTCCGTCGCGGGGTACACGATCGATCCCTCGTCCACCGTGGCGTTGATCACGGGGTAGGCCTGGAGAGCCTCCGCGGCGGCAAGCGCGAAGAAGGGCAGGAACGACAGCTTGTCGCCGGTCTTCTTCTGGAAATCGCCCTTGACGGCATCGCGGAACGACGCGAGCTTGGTCACGTCGACCTCGACGACGGTGGTCAGCTGCGCCGTCGACTGCATCGACGCGACCGCGCGCTCCGACAGCACCTTCCGCAGGCGCGACATCGGCTGCGTCGTGCCGCGAAGCTCGGAGACCTCGCGCGCGGCACGGGCAGGGGCCTGCGAGGCGGATGCAGGAGCAGTCGCCGACTCGGCGGCCGCGAGCACGTCCTCCTTCCGGATGCGTCCTCCTACGCCGGAGCCCTTCACCCTCGACAGATCCACACCCTTTTCCTGGGCGAGCTTCCGTACCAGCGGCGTGACGTAGGTCTTGCCCTCACCCTCACCCTCAGTCCCGGCGTCGGCGGCGGCCGCTTCGGTGACCTCGGAAGAGGTCGCCGGCGTCTCGGCCGTGCGGCTGGGTGCGGCGGGCTTCTCCGGCTCCGGCTGGGGCGTGCTCGCCTCGGGGGCGGGCTCGGCCTTCGGTGCGGGGGCCTCGGCGGGGGCCGGCGTCGACGCAGCCGCATCACCGATCCGGGCGAGGGTCGCGCCGACCGCGACGGTCTCGTCCTCCTGCACGAGGATCTCCTGGATGGTCCCGGCGACGGGGGAGGGGATCTCGGTGTCGACCTTGTCGGTCGAGATCTCCAGCAGCGGTTCATCCACCTCGACAGCGTCGCCGACGGACTTGAGCCAGCGGGTCACGGTGCCTTCGGTCACGCTTTCGCCGAGTTCGGGAAGCACGACGTCCTTGCCCTCACCCGAGGGTGCAGCATCCGCAGCCGGTGCCGCGGCGGGCGCGGGCTCTGCTGCGGGCGCAGTGGCCTCTGGCTCCGGAGCCGCAGGCTGCTCAGGCGCCGCCGCTTCCGCGGGCGCCTCCTGCGCAGGGGCATCCGAGGACGGCGCGGACGAACCGTCGCCGATCTTGGCCAGAATCGCCCCGACCTCGACGGTCTCGTCTTCGTCTACGAGAATCTCTTCGATCACGCCCGAGACGGGCGACGGGATCTCGGTGTCGACCTTGTCGGTCGAGATCTCGAGAAGCCCCTCATCGGCCTGAACCGTGTCTCCGACCTTCTTGAGCCAGCGGGTGACCGTTCCCTCGGTGACACTCTCGCCGAGTGCGGGGAGGACCACGGAAGTGCTCATCAGTTTGTCTCCTTCAGCATGCCGATGTCGTTTCCAGCTTAGTGATTCCCGTGGCAGCGTCGTCAGAGCGCGTGCAGCGGTTTGCCCGAGAGCATGAGGAGCGCTTCACCGAGCGCCTCGCTCTGGGTCGGGTGGGCGTGGATGAAGGGCGCAACGTCTTCGGGATGGGCGTCCCACCCGACGAGCAACTGGCCCTCCGTGATCAGCTCGCCGACCCGGTCACCCACCATGTGCACGCCCAGCACAGGGCCGTCGCGGCGGCGCACCACCCTCGCGAACCCGGACGTTCCGAGGATCTCGCTCTTCGCGTTGGCAGCTAGCGGAATCTCGGCGACCTGCACCGCGTCCTTGCCGAATCGTTCGATCGCCGCGGCCACCGTCAGGCCGACGGACGCGACCTCCGGGCTGGAGTAGGCGATGCGGGGAACCGTCGTGTCATCGAGGGGAGCCACCGACTGACCCGCAATGCGCTCTGCCACAGCAATGCCGTGGGCGAACCCACGGTGCGCCAGCTGAGGGCCGCGGACGATGTCCCCGACCGCCCACACATGCGGGGCGGTCGTGCGTAGCTCGGCATCCGTCACCACGAATCCGTCGCTCAGCTCGACGCCGGCATCCTCGAAGCCCAGACCGGACGTGCGAGGCATACGGCCCGCGGCGACGAGCACGACGTCGGCGGTGAGACTCGAGCCGTTCGAAAGGGCCACCGTCACCTCATCGGACCCGGCGATCACCTCGGTGGATGACACCCCGAGTGTCGCTTCGATCCCGCGCTTGCGGTAGGCACGCAGAAGCGCCGCACTACTGGCTTCGTCCTCTGCGGGCAGGAGGCGCGAGAGGGGCTCGACGATCGTGACCTCTGCCCCGAACGACCGCCAAAGGCTGGCGAACTCGACTCCGATCACTCCGCCGCCGAGAATCACGACCGAGTGCGGAACCTCTGCGAGTTCGAGCGCGGTATCACTACTGAGCACTCGCCCTCCCACAGGGACCTGGGGAAGCTCCCGGGATCGGCCCCCGGTCGCGAGGACGATGTCTGATCCGGTGAGAACACGTTCTCCGACACGGACGCGGCGATCGGGCTCGAGACGACCTTCGCCCGGCACTGTCACGACTCCGCGCGAAGAGAGCAGGCTCGTCAGTCCGGCGTGTTTCTTGCTCACGATGCGGCGTCGGTACTCGTGCACGGCAAGCATGTCGACGGACTCGAAGCTCGCCCGCACGCCATGGTGGTCCGCATGCCGAACGACATCCGCGACTTCACCGGCATGCAGGAGCGCCTTGGTGGGGATGCAGCCACGGTGCAGGCAGGTTCCGCCCACCTGGTCACGTTCGACGAGGGCGACCGTGCGACCGAGCTCTCGCGCGCGAAGTGCGGCGGCGTAGCCACCGGATCCGCCGCCGAGAACGACGACGTCGAATGCGTCCTCGCTCATCGCTGCGCCTCGCTGAGCACGAACTCGATGAGACTGCGGGTGGTGGCCGCGGTGGGGCCTTTGTCGGTGAATCCGAACGGGCCTCCTTTGTTCATGCCCACGCCGGCGATGTCGAGATGAACCCACGGGATGCGAGTGCCCGTGCCATCCGCGCTCTCCTGCGTTCCGACGAAGTGGCGCAGGAACAGGCCTGCGAACAGGGATCCGCCGGCGGGATCCCCGACCTTGGCGTTGCGCAGATCAGCGATGGGAGAGTCAAGTTCGTCGACCATGTGGTCGGGCAGCGGCATCTGCCAGGCCAGTTCGTCGACGCGGCCTGCTGCCGCCAGGTATCGAGCCACAGCATCGTCATCGCCCATCACTCCGGCGTGCCGTGTTCCCAGCGCGGTGGTGATCGCGCCCGTGAGCGTTGCCACATCGACGATCAGATCCGGATTCTCGCGACGTGCGGCAACGAGACCGTCAGCGAGGACGAGCCGGCCTTCCGCATCCGTGTTAAGTACTTCCACCGTGGTGCCGTCAGCGATCCTCAGGACATCACCCGGGCGCGTGGCCGTCCCCGAGGGCATGTTCTCGGCAAGGCACAGCCAGGCCGACACCCGCACGGGCGCCCCGAGTGCCGCGACGGCGCGCAGCACGGCCAGAACCGTCGCGGCGCCGCACATGTCGTACTTCATGTCGACCATGCCGGCAGCGGGCTTGAGCGACAGTCCACCGGAGTCGAACGCGATGCCCTTGCCCACGAGCGCGATATGGCGGGTCGCGTTATCCGGGGCATACTCCGCGCGCACGAGCCGCGGCGGCCGCGTCGAGCCTCGGCCGACGCCGAGGATTCCGCCGAATCCGTCGTCGGCGAGGGCGTTTTCGTCCCACACGCGCACCGTCGCGGGCAGGCCCGCCAGGAGCTCTTGTGCCATCGCGGCCATGTCAGCCGGTCCGAGCGCGGCGGCGGGAGTCGTCACCAGATCCTTCACCAGAGCGACGGCCTCGATCGCGGCGCGGACCTGGGCTGCGTCCTCGTCGGTGACCGCATGGGCACTGTGAACGGTGACGCGGGTGGCGCGAGGCTTGGGCTGTTCCTTCTTGAAGCTCGCGAAGCTGTAGCCGCCGAGTCCGGCGCCCTCGGCCGCGGCGAGTGTCGCCTCGAGCGTCGGGTGGAAGGGCGTCGCGACGGCGACGGTAGCGAACCCGGTGAGAGTGCGGCATCCGACACCCACGGCGTTCCGAACCGATGCCGCGTCCCGCTCGGAACCGGATCCGACAACGGCGAGCGGGGCCGTGAACAGCTGAGGGGCAGCGACGCGCGCATAGCTTCCGGTAGAGCCCGTGAAGCCGATCGACTCGAGGGTCTCGCGCAGGCCCGGAAGGGACGCCCAGTCGTCCCCGCTCGTGGCGGAAAGGAGCGGGATGACGATCAACACCGCCTCTGCGTCGTGTTCGGTTACCGGGGCTTCGCTGAATTCGACGACAGGACAGGCCATGACCTCATCCTAGGTCGGGGCCTGTTCGCTATGAGCGGCACGCGACGGGGCAGTCGACGTGAGCGCGCGCCTAGCATGGTGGCATGACTCTGTCGGTACCCGTCTACCACCGCGTCGCCAGCGCTCCGCCGGTGCCCGCCGGTTTGCCGTTGGTGATTGCACTGACCGGTTTCACGGACGCGGGATCCGCGGTGAGCAGGGTGATCTCGTACGTGCGGGAAGAGCTGGAGCCGACGCCGATCGCCGTGTTCGAGAACGACATCCTGCTCGACTACCGCGCCCGTCGCCCCGTGATCTCCTTCGAGCACGACCACCTCACCGACTACCGGCCGCCGCGGCTGGAGCTCTCACTCGTGCACGATTCGCTCGGTCAACCGTTCATCACGCTCACCGGCTATGAGCCGGACTTCGCGTGGGACACCTTTACGGCGGCAGTCCTCGACCTCGCGGCCGAACTCGAGGTCTCGAGCGTGACGTGGGTGCATGCCATTCCGATGCCCGTGCCCCACACCCGCCCGCTGGGAACGACCGTCAGCGGCACGCGGACCGAGCTGACGGCTGCGCACTCGGTGTGGCAGCCCGAAACGCAGGTACCGGCGACCGTAGGGCACCTCGTGGAGTACCGGTTCGCTGAAACGGGCGCGGATGTCGCGGGTTTCGTTCTTCTCGTCCCTCACTACCTCGCAGATACACAGTTCCCCGCAGCGGCGCTGGCTGCACTGGACAGCATCACGATCGCGACGGGCCTCGTCTTCGCCGGTGAAGAGCTGCGCGACGAGAATCGGGAGTACCTCGAGAAGGTTCAGGAGCAGGTGAGCGGCAGCGATGAACTGCAGCGAATGATCGAGTCCCTCGAGGAGCGCTACGACGCATATATGGCCGGCGCGACCAACGCGACGCCGATCATCCACACCGGCGACCTTCCGACGGCGGATGAGATCGCCGCCGAGCTGGAGCGTTACCTGGCAACCCGCCCCGCCGGCGACGACGACAAGGGCTGAACACCGCTCCCGCCACGAGCCGGTCGGTTGCGAGATTCCGGCGTCTGGGAATACGGGGATCAACGCCGCGGTTCTCTTCACAAGACGTTCGCGCAGGCCGGGGGAGTGGGCCGGGGAGCGCGGGCGGAGTATGAGACAATGGTGGTTCGACCCATTGTCACCCTGGCCGTGAGACGCCGTGGGACTTGACAAGGGTCTTACTAGCGTCCGAAACCAACAGCGCGGCAACAAGATCGCCGTGCGCTGAGAGGCGAAACGTGACCGCAAGCACGACATCCACCCGCACGCGCGCCAAGAAGGCCGAAGCGGACGAGCTGGCTCCCGAGATCGAGCGCGACGACGAGGTCGCGACGACGCCGGCCCGCAAGCGTCCGGCCGCCGCCAAGAAGCGTAGCGGCGCCGCGGGAGGCAAGGCCAACCCGAAGAAGGCAGGCGCGAAGAACTCAGACGACGAGTCGGACGAGATCGATGACGACGTCGAACTCGACGAAGCCGACATCGATAGCGACGACGACAGCACGGACGACGAATCATCCGACGCCGCGCCGTCCGACGACGCGGTCGATGCGCCCGAATCGAAGAACACCGCGGACGGCGACGACGATTCGGACGACGACGAGACGCCCGGTAAGCCTGTCTTCACCGAGCCGCTCCCGAGTGGCGCCATCGTCATCACCTCGAACGACGAGGATGACGTCCCGATCTATTCCACGCAGATCACCGGGGCCACTGCCGACCCGGTCAAGGACTACCTGAAGCAGATCGGCAAGGTTCCGCTGCTGAACGCGGCCGAAGAAGTCGAGCTGGCGATGCGCATCGAGGCGGGCTTGTTCGCCGAAGAGAAGCTGTCGAACATGAGCCCGGCCGAGAAGTCGAGCCAGCTCGGTCTGGACCTGCAGTGGATCGCGCGCGATGGTCAGCGCGCCAAGAGCCACCTGCTCGGCGCGAACCTGCGCCTGGTCGTGTCTCTCGCCAAGCGCTACACGGGCCGCGGGATGCAGTTCCTCGACCTCATCCAGGAGGGCAACCTCGGCCTCATCCGTGCCGTCGAGAAGTTCGACTATACGAAGGGCTTCAAGTTCTCCACGTACGCCACGTGGTGGATCCGTCAGGCGATCACGCGCGCCATGGCCGACCAGGCGCGCACCATCCGCATCCCGGTGCACATGGTCGAGGTCATCAACAAGCTCGCCCGCGTGCAGCGCCAGATGCTGCAGGACCTCGGTCGGGAGCCCACCCCCGAAGAACTCAGCCGCGAGCTGGACATGACTCCCGAGAAGGTCATCGAGGTGCAGAAGTACGGCCGCGAGCCGATCTCGCTGCACACCCCGCTCGGTGAGGACGGCGACAGCGAGTTCGGTGATCTCATCGAAGACACCGAGGCGGTCGTGCCGGCGGATGCCGTCGGATTCACGATGCTGCAGCGTCAGCTCGAGTCGCTGCTGGATTCCCTGTCCGAGCGTGAGGCGGGTGTCATCCGCATGCGCTTCGGGCTCGGTGACGGTCAGCCCAAGACGCTCGACCAGATCGGCGACACGTTCGGCGTGACCCGGGAACGGATCCGACAAATCGAGTCCAAGACGATGGCCAAGCTTCGCCACCCGTCGCGGTCGCAGTCGCTGCGGGACTATCTGGAATGACCGGCGTCGCCAACGAGGGCAAAGCGCTCGAAGTCGAGATCGACGGCGCGCGCTATCGGCGGATTCCGATCCGCACGCGCGTGGTGATGCCCGGCGATGACCTGGATGACATCATCCGCGAGTACGCCCTCGAGTACGCCGCAACGGGCGACACCCTGTTCGTCACCGAGAAGATCGTCGCCATCACTCAGGGGCGTTCGTTCGCCGTCGAGGACATCGAGCCGCGCAAGCTTGCGCGATTCCTGTCGCGGTACGTGACGCGAACGCCCTACGGAATCGGCCTCGGCATGCCCGAGACCATGGAGATGGCCCTGCGCGAGTGCGGCACGCCGCGCATCCTGTTCGCCGCGGCGGTCTCGGCAGTGACGAAGGCGTTCGGGCGTTCCGGCGACTTCTACCGGATCGCCGGTGACCGGGCTCGCGCGATCGACGGTCCGACAAGCGGCACGATCCCCCCGTACAACAGCGCTGTCGTGCTCGGCCCGGAGCGCCCTCGAGACGTCGCGCACCACCTGAAGGGTCTGCTCCCCGAGGGCGTTGAGGTGGCCATCGTCGATATCAACGACCTCGGCGGGAACATCCTCGGCTCGACCCTGTCGAAGGCAGAGGAGAAGACGCTGCTCGCGGTGCTGCGCGATAACCCCCTGGGCCAGGGACACCAGTCCACGCCCCTCGGTATCGTTCGCTCCGCCTGAGGGTCAGAACCCGATCGCAGCGCGGTAGCGAGGTTTGTGCCCGGTGCGGATGCCGGTGACGCTCGGCTTGTTCTCGTACACCCCGGCGGCCCAATTGCCCTCCACCAGCACCGGACCTGTCGGTGACACGACGATGTCCCAGCCGACGTACCGCACGGTGGGGACGACCCGCGCGACCTCGTCGATGAAGGCGGTCACGTCGTCGAGCATCGGCAGGACGAAGTCCGCAATGCGCTCTCCGGTGTCGGGGTGGAACTCGTGCACGTGTCCGTGTGAGTCGTAGCCGGGGCCCAGTGCCCTTCCGTGGTCGTCGAGCATCGAGTAGAACCCTCCGAAGCTCATCTGGTCGCTGACGGCACCGCGCCCGAACTTCTGGGCCATGGCGAGGATGTGTGTCCGCTCGCCGTCGAAGAACGTTGTCACTCGCGTCGTGTTGACGGTGCCCGGGCAGAACGACGCCAGCGTCGGATGCTGCGTGATGACCTCCTCGGCCAAGAGTTCGCCGCGCTCGAGCAGGCCGCGGTGAAACATCGTCCAGTCCGTCACGTCTTCGGCGTGGTAGCGGTGCACGCCGGACCCGGCTTGACCGATCGGCTCCTTCACGACAACGGTTCCGTTGCGCTCGACGAAATCGCGCAGTTCCGCCGCGTTCTCCGGCGTGATGGTCATCCACTCACGGCGAAGGAACGGAGCGAACGTCCGGTTGAACGCGATCTTGTCGTGAAAGAGAGCGCGAAAGCGAGGATCGTCGTAGCGCTGCGAGAGCTCGTTGGACACCGGGTGCGTCATGTATGTCGCGCGTTCTTCGCGATTGAGAATCGCGAAGTCATAGTCGACGTAGTCCTGGAAACCGACCTGCCGCACGCCAGCTGACCAGAGCATGTCGGCGAGGATCGCCGGAGTCCATTTGTCATGCTCCTGGGCGGTTTCGCGCGCACGCTGCCACAGGGCCCGGATGTCTATGCGCCGGGCACGCGCAGCCCGATAGCGCATCCGCGTCCGCGGATCGAGCGAAGCCATTCAGTCAGCGCTGAGGCGGTGGGTCTCGTCGTGCCAGCTCGTGGCCACCTCGCGGAGCTTCTCTTCGTAGCGACGTCCGTGGTGTGCGCAGAACAGCAATTCGCTACCGTTGACCTCGGCGGCGATGTAGGCCTGAGCTCCGCACGAGTCGCAGCGGTCGGCGGCGGTCAGACGGCTCTCGATGACGTCGATTTCTGCGGGGGAAACGGTAGCCATGGTCATGCCTCCTCGGTGCGTCACTCCTGGCGGTGTCATGACATACAACCACGGGGATGTTTCGGGTATGCCGTGAACGGGTCACATTTCGCTGAGCGCGTACGACGCTCGGGGCCGCCGCGTGGCTCCCGGCGGTGGGGTGCGGGCGACGTAGTCTGAACGATTGTGACCGCCGAATACTCCGCCCATCACCTCCAGGTGCTCGAGGGACTGGAGGCCGTCCGCAAGCGCCCCGGGATGTACATCGGATCCACCGACTCTCGGGGCCTGATGCATTGCTTGTGGGAGATCATCGACAACTCGGTCGATGAGGCTCTCGCCGGTCACGGCTCGACGATCGAGATCGTGCTGCACGCCGACGGGAGCGTCGAGGTGCGCGATCGCGCGCGCGGCATCCCCGTTGACATCGAACCGCGCACCGGATTGTCGGGCGTCGAGGTCGTCTTCACGAAACTCCACGCGGGCGGGAAGTTCGGTTCCGGCTCGTACAGCGCATCCGGTGGCTTGCACGGCGTCGGGGCATCCGTCGTGAACGCATTGTCGGAGCGCCTCGATGTCGAGGTCGACCGGGGCGGCAAGACGTGGGCGATGTCCTTCCACCGCGGTGAACCGGGGGAGTTCGCGGGCCCGTCACCGGATGCGGCGTTCACGCCCTTCGAGAAGAGCTCGACGCTGCGCGTGGTCGGCAAGACCCCCAAGGGGGTGACCGGAACGCGCATCCGCTACTGGGCCGACCGTCAGATCTTCACTCGTGACGCCGCGTTCTCACTCGAGGATCTGCAACAGCGTGCCCGGCAGACCGCGTTCCTCGTTCCGGGGCTGGCCATCACGATCACCGACGAGCGTGATCCCGAGGCGCCCGTGACAACGGAGTACCGTTTCGACGGCGGCATCTCGGAGTTCGCGGAGTTCCTCGCCCCGGACGCGGCAGTGACCGATACGTGGCGACTGCAGGGCACCGGGACATTCACCGAGACCGTGCCGGTTCTGCAGTCATCCGGCGCCATGGTGCCGACCGAACTCGAACGGTCGTGCGAGGTCGACGTCGCGGTGCGTTGGGGCACCGGATACGAGACCACGATGCGCTCATTCGTGAACATCATCGCGACGCCGAAGGGCGGAACGCACCAGCAGGGTTTCGAGGCAGGCGTGATGAAGGTCATCCGCGCGCAGGTGGAGCAGAACGCGCGCCGCCTGAAAGTCGGCAATGACAAGCTCGACAAGGACGACATTCTCGCGGGCTTGACTGTCGTGCTCACCGTGCGGGTGCCCGAACCGCAGTTCGAGGGCCAGACCAAAGAGGTGCTCGGGACACCGGCAGTTCGCCAGATCGTCTCGAACGTCGTCGCACGCGAGTTGACCGCGAGGTTCACGTCGTCCAAGCGAGACGACAAGGCGCAGACCTCGCAGCTGCTGGAGAAGGTCGTCGCCGAGATGAAGGCGCGGATATCCGCTCGCGCCCACAAGGAGACGCAGCGGCGCAAGAACGCCCTGGAATCGTCGTCGCTTCCTGCCAAACTCGTGGACTGCCGCTCCAACGATGTCGGGGACTCAGAGCTGTTCATCGTCGAGGGCGACTCGGCGCTGGGCACCGCCAAGCTCGCGCGAAACAGCGAATATCAGGCGTTGCTCCCGATCCGCGGAAAGATCCTCAACGTGCAGAAGGCGTCGATCAGCGACATGCTCTCGAACGCGGAGTGCGCGTCGATCATCCAGGTGATCGGCGCCGGCTCAGGACGATCCTTCGACATCAGCACCGCGCGTTACGGCAAGGTCATTCTGATGAGTGATGCCGACGTGGACGGTGCCCACATCCGAACACTGCTGCTCACGCTGTTCTTCCGCTACATGCGCCCGCTCATCGAGGAAGGCCGGGTGTTTGCCGCGGTGCCGCCGCTTCACCGCGTGGTGGTGCGCCACCCGGGTGCGAAACCGAACGAGACGATCTACACCTACAGCGAGGCGGAGCTGCACGCGCTGCTGAGCCGACTGACGAAGGCCGGCCGTACCTGGCAGGAACCCATCCAGCGCTACAAGGGTCTCGGAGAGATGGACGCGGAGCAGCTGGCCACGACCACGATGGATCGCGCTGGCCGTACCCTGCGGCGCGTGCGGGTGCAGGATGCCGAGTCCGCCGCATCCGTGTTCGAACTGCTCATGGGCAACGACGTCGCGCCGCGGCGTGAGTTCCTGATCGATTCCGCCGATCGGCTTGCTCGCGAGCGCATCGACGCCTGAGCGCGGTTGCTGAGCGCGGTCGCTGAGCGCGTTGCTGAGTGTCTCTGATCGCCGTCACTGGTCGGGTCCTGAGCGCCAGCCCGGTCGTCATCGCACGACGGTGCCGATCGCGGTGACACCCGCCTCGAGCGCGACGCCGGATGCGTCACGCTTGGCGCCCGCGGGGGGAAGTGTTCGCGGAGCACCGTCTTGTGCCACCGCCCGCGGATCGGAGCCCGCCCATGCCAGCACCAATCGATCCTCGCCCTTGAGGAAGCGATGTGCCCGGACGCCGCCGGTCGCACGCCCCTTCGGAGGAAACTCTGTGAGCGCGGAGACCTTTCCGGAACTGGCGTCGGCACCTGCCAGAGCCCCGGCGCTTCCGGCCACGGTCACCACGACGGCATCACCTGTCTGCGACGCCGGGACCACCGAGAAGCCGATGACGCTGGCGCCGGAGGCGAGCCGGATGCCTGCCATGCCACCTGCGGCACGTCCCTGCGTCCGCACCGTGCCGGCGTCGAACCGCAGCAGCTGTGCGTCATCGGTGACGAACAGCAGTTCGGCGTCATCCGGTGCCAGCGCTCCGCCGACGACCACGTCACCGGGCTTGAGCGCGATGATCTCAATCTCATCGCGGGCAGCGATCTCGGTGGGCAGGACCCGCTTGACGACGCCTTGAGCGGTACCCAGGGCGAGCGGGATCGTGCCCTCGAGCGGGACGAGAGCGACGACGTGCTCGCCGCCTGACAGTCCGAGGTACTGATCTGCCCGGGTTCCGGCTGCCAGATGCACGGCGTTGCCCGGCACGGACGGGAGGTCGACGGGGGTGAACCGGACGAGCCGCCCGCGGGTGGTGAGCGCGCCGAGGTGTCCGCGGGTGGTGGCGTCTCCGACGCTTCGAATCGCGTCGTGCTTCGATCGGCGGGTGGGCGAGACGATTCCTTGGCCGGGCGCGCCCTCGTCCAGGTCAGCGCGGACCATACGCCCGGTTGCCGAGAGGAAGACACGGCATGGGGTGTCGGCGATCTGTAGATCGACCGGCTTCTTCGAACTCGACCGCGGTGTGACCGGACCGCCGTTGAGCAGGAGAGTGCGGCGCGGCGTCCCGAACGCTTCGGCGGCGGCATCCAGCTCCGTCGCCACCTGTGCGCGGATCAGGCGATCGCTCGCAAGCAACGCCTCGAGCTCGGCGATCTCCGCCTTGAGCGCGTCGCGCTCCTGCTCGAGTTCGATGCGGGAGAACCGCGTGAGTCGCCGCAGTCGCAGCTCGAGGATGTACTCCGCCTGGGGCTGCGAAAGGTCGAAGACCTCCATCAGGCGAGTACGCGCCTGCTCGCCGTCGTCGGAGCCGCGGATCACCTGGATGACCTCGTCGATGTCGACGATGGCGATCAGCAGGCCCTCGACCAGGTGCAGCCGCTCACGCCGCTTGCCGAGTCGGTGCCGACTGCGCCGCGTCACGACCTCGATTCGGTGACCGACGTAGACCTCGAGCATCTCCTTGAGCCCGAGCGTCTGCGGTTGCCCCTCGACGAGAGCGACGTTGTTGATGCCGAAGGAGTCTTCGAGCGGTGTGAGACGGTACAGCTGTTCGAGGACCGCATTCGGATCGAAGCCCGTCTTGATACCGATGACCAGCTGCAGACCGCGGTGACGATCCGTCAGGTCAGTGACGTCGGCGATTCCCTGCAGCTTCTTCGAAGTGACGGCATCCTTGATCTTCTCGATGACGCGCTCGGGCCCCACGAGGTAGGGCAGCTCGGTGACGACGAGCCCTGTCCGCCGTGGCCCGAGGGACTCGATCGACACCTTTGCGCGGGTGCGGACGGAGCCGCGGCCTTTCGTGTAGGCATCCTTGACGCCCTCGAGGCCGACGATGATGCCCCCGGACGGGAAGTCGGGCCCGGGGACGAACTCCATGAGGTCCTCGACGCTCGCGTCGGGGTGTTCGAGCAGATGCACGGCAGCCGCGACCACTTCGATGAGGTTGTGCGGTGCCATGTTGGTGGCCATGCCCACGGCGATCCCCGAGGCTCCGTTGACCAGGAGGTTCGGGAACGCGGCGGGAAGAACGGCGGGCTGTTGAAACTGCCCGTCGTAGTTCGGGATGAAGTCGACGACGTCCTCGTCGAGGTTCTCCGTCAGCGCGAGCGCCGGCGCAGCGAGCCGCGCCTCGGTGTATCGGGGCGCCGCCGGCCCGTCGTCGAGGGAGCCGAAGTTGCCGTGGCCGTCCACAAGGGGCACGCGCAGGGAGAACGGCTGTGCCAGACGCACAAGCGCGTCGTAGATCGCGGCGTCGCCGTGGGGGTGAAGCTTCCCCATCACCTCGCCGACCACGCGCGAGCTCTTGACATGGCCGCGATCGGGGCGAAGCCCCATGTCAGCCATTTGGAAGAGAATGCGGCGCTGCACGGGCTTCAGGCCGTCACGCGCATCCGGCAACGCGCGCGAGTAGATGACCGAGTAGGCGTACTCGAGGAACGAGCCCTGCATTTCGGCCGCGACGTCGACATCCTCGATCCGCTCGGTGACCTCGGCGGGTGTGGTGGGACGGGAAGACGGCATGACGAAACCTCGAGCGCTCGGATGGACGCACCTCGGCCCCCCGCGAAAGGGGCGCGTGGGAGACTGGCTTGGATGCCGATCACACTACCTGCGCACTCGCCGAGAACCCGGAGCCTCACCGGCGTCGTCCCTGAGATGTTCCGGTCACTGCAGGGCGCAGGCGACTGGCTCCGCCCCGCGCGAAGCGCCATCCTTGTGATGCTCGACGGGGTGGGAGCGGCGCAGCTGCGCGCGCGTGCGGGACACGCACGGTTCCTTGCGAGCCTTGCCGGTCCGCGTGAGATCGCCCGCACGACCTTTCCCTCGACGACGGCCAGTGCGCTCACGACGCTGCTGACCGGCACCGATCCCGGAGCGCATGGCATGGTCGGATACCGCGTCCGTGTGCCGGAAACGGGCCGCATCGCGAATCTGCTCCACGGGTGGGAGGACGGCGACCTGCCGGATGACTGGCAGCGCGCCGTGCCGCTCACCCGGTCGCCGTCCGGGACGGGGTCCGCGTACGTCGTTTCGAAGCCGGACTTCGCGACGACGGGCTTCACCCGCGGCACGACCGACGGCGCCGAGTTCATCGGGGTTTCCGACGTCGGGGAACGGATCGCGCGGGCTGGTGCCGTCGCCGCGCAGCATCCGGGGAGCTTCATCTACCTCTATGTCCCCGAGCTCGACGGAATCGGGCATCGCGTCGGCTGGGAGTCGGCGGCCTGGACCGATGAGCTGGAGCGCGTGGACGGGGCGCTGCGTGACCTCGTACGCGCAGCGCCTCAGGCGGGTGTCCTGATCACCGCGGATCACGGCATGGTCGATGTCTCGGCGCACCGTCACGTGCTCCTCGACGACGGAGACGCCCGGTTGGAGGGCGTCGCGCAGATCGCGGGGGAGCCCCGAATGCTGCACCTCTACACCCATCCCCAGTCTGCGGATGCGGTGGCGGGAGTGTGGCGTGCGGCCGAGGGGGAGCGAGCCTGGGTCATGACCCGCGGCGAAGCGATCGCGTCGGGCGTGTTCGGGACCGTCGACGAGAGCGTGGCGCCACGGATCGGCGATGTGCTCATCGCCGCCAGGGCGCGCGTCGCATACTACGACAACCGCCTCGCCGACACATCAGCGCAACGCATGGTTGGCCAGCACGGATCGCTGACCCTCGACGAAGCGGTCGTGCCGCTTCTTCGCGCGGGCGCCTACGCCGGCTGACGCCTACTCATCGGATCGGGCACCGAAGACGATCTCATCCCAGGTCGGAAGAGATGACCGACCACGTCGACGCGACGATGAAAGCTGAGTGGCCTCGAGGTCAGCAGGCTCTTCTTCCGCCACGGGTGCGGGCGGCGTCGTTGTCTCGTCATAGCCCGGCTCGAGCGCGTCGAACAGCGCAACTGGCGCGCGTTCGGCATCCTCGGCCGCGGCGTCCGGAGCCGCTTCCCGCTGTCCGCGCCGGCGACGCAGGGCTTCGAGAAGATCGGCGGTCTCGGGAGAGGTCGTCACGACGGGGTCTGCGGCGCGCTTTGTCGCAGCCTCCCGGACGGCGGCGCTCGCCCGTTCGGGTGTGCGCTCGGCGGGACGCTCGTTCTCCCGTGCCTGCTCGTCGTCCCGGCGCGGTCCGAACGCACCGGAATCGAAGCGCGAATCGTCTTTGGACGGCGACGGGTCCAGCGCGCGAAGCCGGGGGATGAGGCCCTCCGGCAGCGCTCCCTGCCTCGACAGCTGGGTCGCGTCCGCGTTGAGCGGAGACAGCGTCGTGCGGCGGGGGTCAAAGCTCCACCGCGCGTCGCGCTCGACCTCGCCGGTTCGGAATTCGAGCTTGATCACCCAGCCGGTCGTGTCCTTCCAGCTGCTCCACCGTTCGGCGACTGCGCCTGCCTCGGCGAGCTTGGCGCGAACGGCGGCGCCGAATGTGGACTCACCGTCGGGTTCCAGCTCCGCGGACACGAGCACGGGGACAGCGAGCGCCTGGGCGAGCACGTGCTCACGTTCAGCGAGCACGGGGCCCTCGAACCGGCGCACGTCCTCGACTCGCGCACCGAGAAGCTCGGCGACTTCCTCGGCGCTGAGGCCGGCGCGAATCTGGGTCTGGATGTCACGCGGACTGGGCCTGGCCGCGGTGGCGTCGGCATCGCGCGCACGGCGTGCCCGGCGCACCTCGAATGCCAGCGCGTCATCGAGCGCGAGCGTGAACCTGTCGCCCGACTCCGTGGCGAGGATGAGCTGATCGTCTTCCGTCGCGATGACTTTGAGCTGTTCCATCCCCCACTCCTTCCGTGCCGCTTCGGCGTGTCGGCCCCATGCTGACACACCGGCCGGCTGCCCAAGGGAATATCCGTCGCGCGCCGTCGGTTTCGTTCACGTCGGCGCACGGTGCGAGCATTTGCGAAATCCGCATCCGTCGTGCAAACTATCGCCGCCCACCGCGGCCCCGCAGCACCGCACCACAGCATCACGTAACGGAAGTAGAGATCCCCAGGAATGGCCACCGACTACGACGCCCCCCGCAAGAGCGACGACGACAGCGAGTCCATCGAGGCGCTCAAGGAGCGGGTCCCCGACAAGATGTCGGGTTCGGTCGACGTCGATGACTCGGACAACCCGTCCGGCTTCGAATTGCCCGGCGCGGATCTCTCCGACCTCGAACTCGACGTCGTCGTGCTGCCCCCGCAGCAGGACGAGTTCACCTGCGCGAGCTGCTTCCTGGTGAAGCACCGGTCACAGGTCGACCACGAAGAGGCCGTGGGGATCATCTGCAAGGAGTGCGCGGCCTGACCGAAGGTCGCGCCCCGGTACGGGCTCTCTAGTGGGGCGATCTCGCATATCGGATCGCGGCCGCGAGCCGGTCCGGCGTCCGACTTGAGATGACCCATGCGCGCGCGGGATCGTCGGGGTCGACAACGGGAACGACGACAACACCGTCGATGCCTCCGCGGATCAGGTGCCACGCCGTTGCATCCAAGCCGGGCCCGCGTGCCAGCCTCGCGTCTTCGCCCGTGAGGGCGACGGGTTCACCCAGGAAGTGTGCGGCGATCCACGCACGGCCCGCGCGCACGCGTCCGTCAGAAACGCGGACTACGGGACTCAGCCACACCAGAACGGCGATCGCCAGAATCCCGACCGCGGCCCCGACGATGAGCGCGACTGTCGTGTCGATGGGAGCCAGAACGAGCGCGGCCATCGGGGCGAGGACCGCCGCCGAGACGATCACCCACAATGACGGCCCCAACCGTTCCTGGTAGACAGCTGCGGTCTGGACTCTCGTGGTCGCCATCGTGTTCTGCACTACCCTCGTTGCGTGACCCCATCCGTGGACATCCCCATTATCGCCGCCCACCTGCCGACATACAGCCACCCCGGTGACGCGGGCGCGGATCTGATCGCCGCGGAGGCCGTTCGCCTTGAGCCGGGGGAGCGGGCGCTGGTGGGCACGGGCGTGCGTATCGCGCTGCCCGAGGGGTACGCGGCGTTCGTCGTACCGCGCAGCGGGCTCGCGGCCAAGCACGGCATCACAGTTGTCAACGCGCCCGGCACTGTCGATGCCGGTTACCGCGGTGAGATCAAGGTGTGTCTGCTCAACACTGACTCGCGTGACGCGTATGAGATCGCCGTCGGGGACCGCATCGCGCAGATGATCGTGATGCCCGTGACCGTCGCGCGGTTCGTCCCCGTGGAGCAGCTGCCCGAGAGTGTGCGCGGTGAGGGCGGTTTCGGCTCGACCGGTTACGTCGGCGGTACCGTTGACGGCATGGAACGGAGTGCGCAATGACGGAGCAGATCGACGGTCAGGCCGCCGAAGGGGCAGCAGACGGCGCCGAGAAGGATGCCAAGTCCGCTCCGGCCGACCGTGAGCAGTCGGGGCCTTTCGACGAAGCTGAGGCCCGCGCCGTTCGCCCCTACATCGACCTCGGCGCGGTCAAGATCCTGCCGCGGGAGGGGTTGAACCTGCGCCTGGAGGTGGAGGAACAGACCAAGCGCATCGTCGCTGTCGGTCTCGACTACGCCGGCTCGACCCTTCAGGTCCAGGCGTTCGCGGCTCCTCGGTCGACGGGCCTGTGGAACGAGACCCGGGAGCAGATCCGAGCTCAGATCCGCCAGCAGGGCGGGCGCGTCGAGGAGCGCCAGGGTGCGCTCGGACCGGAGCTGCTGGCCGAGGTGCCGGTCATCGCCGGCACGGATCCCTCGGCAGGAACGCGCATCGCGCGTTTCGTGGGTGTCGACGGACCTCGGTGGTTCCTGCGCGGGGTCATCGGCGGTGCGGCGGCGACGGACATCGATGCTGCCGCTCAGGTCGAAGACCTCTTCCGCTCGATCGTCGTCGTACGGGGCACGACACCCATGCCCCCTCGTGACCTGATTCCGCTGCGGATGCCGGCCACACCGGGCAACGCGTGAACACCGGCGGCGAACGCGAACAGGCCCCGGCGCACGAACCGGGCAGTGCTCAGCCGGTCTCCGGCGACGAGCAGCCCCGAGTCTCGGATGCCGTGAGCGCCGCTCTCGGCGAGGCTGCGCGTCGGGCAGGCCTGGATCCGGCGCAGGACGTGACCGCGCGGCGCGCGGTATGGGCCGCCATCGGAGGCTGGCGCGGCATCCTCGAGTCGGTGCTGCCGAGCCTCGCGTTCCTCGTGCTCTACACGCTCACTAGTGAGCTGCTGCTCGCGCTGGGGGTGTCTGTCGGATTGGCAGTCGTGTTCACGGCCGTGCGCCTCATCGCCCGTTCTTCCGTCAACGCCGCGCTCGGGGGATTGATCGCTGCCGCGGCCGCCGCGGCGCTTGCTCTGTGGACCGGCCGGGCCGAGGACAATTTCGTCCTCGGTTTCATCACCAACGGGGTGTACGGATCGGCGTTCCTGGTGTCGGCTCTGGTCGGTTGGTCACTCATCGGCCTTGCCGTGGGCTTCCTCATGGGGGAGGGGACGGCATGGAGACGCGATCCGCGCAAGCGCCGGGTCTTCTTCTGGCTCGCGATCGCGTGGGCGGCGCTGTTCGCGGCTCGTCTGATCGTCCAATTGCCGTTCTACTTCGCCGGGGACGTGACCGCGCTCGGGACGACGAAGCTGCTGATGGGCATCCCGCTGTTCGCGCCCCTCATCGCGGTCACCTGGCTCGTCGTGCGCGTGCTGTATCCGAGTCGGACCGAGTGATAGGATTTATCTCGACGTCAAGATACTTTTCTCTCCCAGGCGAGTAAGGCTCACCTTGCTGGCAGGCCTTGGGGGGGACGAACAAGATGGGGAGCGCACGGCTGCCCGCCTCCGCCGACGAAGGAGCACACATGTCCACCGTTGACAGCTTCGGTGCCAAGAGCACACTGACAGTCGGGGAGACCGACTACGAGATTTTCCGGATCGACTCCGTCGCCGGATACGAGAAGCTTCCGTTCAGCCTCAAGGTTCTTCTGGAGAACCTGCTGCGCACCGAAGACGGTGCGAACGTCACGAAGGAACAGATCGAAGCACTCGGTTCCTGGGACCCGAACGCGGAGCCCGACACCGAGATCCAGTTCACGCCGGCGCGCGTCGTGATGCAGGACTTCACCGGAGTTCCCTGCATCGTCGACCTGGCCACCATGCGCGAGGCCGTTGCCGAACTCGGCGGCGACCCGGCGAAGATCAATCCTCTCTCGCCTGCGGAGATGGTGATCGACCACTCCGTCATCGCCGACCTGTTCGGTACGCCGAACGCGCTCGAGCGTAATGTCGAGATTGAGTACGAGCGCAACGGCGAGCGGTACCAGTTCCTGCGCTGGGGGCAGACGGCGTTCGACGACTTCAAGGTGGTTCCTCCCGGCACCGGCATCGTGCACCAGGTGAACATCGAGCACCTGGCCAAGGTCGTATACGACCGCGAGGTCGGTGGCGTCCTTCGCGCCTACCCCGACACCTGCGTCGGCACCGACTCGCACACCACGATGGTCAACGGCCTCGGCGTTCTTGGCTGGGGAGTCGGCGGTATCGAGGCCGAGGCCGCGATGCTCGGCCAGCCCGTGTCGATGCTCATCCCGCGCGTCGTGGGATTCAAGCTCACCGGTTCGATCCCGGCGGGCGTAACGGCAACCGACGTTGTTCTGACGATCACAGACATGCTCCGCAAGCACGGCGTTGTCGGAAAGTTCGTCGAGTTCTACGGTGAGGGCGTCGCATCGGTGCCGCTTGCCAATCGCGCGACGATCGGCAACATGAGCCCCGAGTTCGGCTCCACTGCGGCGATGTTCCCGATCGATGACGTGACGCTCGAGTACCTCCGGCTCACGGGCCGGGACGAGCAGACCGTCGCGCTCGTCGAGGCATACGCGAAGCTGCAGGCGATGTGGCACGACCCCGCGCGGGAGCTCGTCTTCAGCGAGTACATGGAGCTCGATCTGGGTACGGTCGTGCCGTCCATCGCGGGCCCGAAGCGCCCGCAGGACCGCATCCTGCTGTCGGAGGCGAAGGCCCAGTTCCAGAAAGACATTCTGAACTACGCCACGCCGACGTCGTCCGAGTCGATCGTCGACCTCGAGTCCCAGGGTTCGTTCCCGGCATCCGACCCGGGCGGCGAGCCCGGCGACGAGGACAGCCACACGCACGAGGTCCTCATCTCGTCCGGTGGCCCGGAGGCCGCATCCAAGCCGGTCAAGGTGACGACCCCGGAAGGTCAGAGCTACGTTCTGGACAATGGCGCCGTGACGCTCGCGGCGATCACATCGTGCACCAACACGTCGAACCCCTCCGTCATGCTCGCTGCCGGTCTGCTTGCGAAGAAGGCTGTCGAGAAGGGTCTGACGCGTAAGCCGTGGGTCAAGACGACCCTGGGACCCGGCTCAAAGGTGGTCACCGACTACTACGAATCCTCTGGCCTGGACAAGTCGCTCGAGGCGCTCGGCTTCTACACCGTCGGTTACGGCTGCACCATCTGTATCGGCAACTCCGGTCCGCTGATCGAAGAAGTCTCGACCGCGATCAACGACCACGACCTCGCGGTGACGGCAGTCCTGTCCGGCAACCGGAACTTCGAAGGCCGGATCAGCCCCGACGTGAAGATGAACTACCTCGCTTCGCCTCCGCTCGTCGTCGCGTACGCCCTCGCCGGCTCCATGAACTTCGACTTCGAGACAGATCCGCTCGGCAAGGACAAGGACGGAAACGATGTCTTCCTGAAGGACATCTGGCCGACCACCGAGGAAGTGCAGTCCGTGATCGATTCCTCGATCTCACGGGAGCAGTTCATCAAGCAGTATGCGACCGTGTTCGACGGCGACGAGCGTTGGCGCAGTCTTCCGACGCCGGATGCCGCCCAGTTCGAGTGGGACCCGAACTCGACCTACGTGCGCAAGGCGCCGTACTTCGACGGCATGAAGATGGAGCTGACCCCGGTCTCCGACATCCGCGGCGCGCGCGTCATGGCCACGCTCGGCGACTCGGTCACGACGGACCACATCAGCCCCGCCGGGAACATCAAGGCGGGCACCCCCGCCGCCCAGTACCTGACCGAGCACGGCGTCGCGCAGAAGGACTTCAACTCCTACGGGTCCCGGCGTGGAAATCACGAAGTGATGATTCGCGGAACCTTCGCGAACATCCGACTCAAGAACGAGTTGGTGGCGGCCGTCAACGACGGCCAGATCGTCGAGGGCGGCTACACCCGCGACTTCACCAAGCCGGGCGGGCCGCAGTCCTACATCTACGACGCCTGCATGAACTATCAGGCTCAGGGGATCCCGCTCGTCGTCCTCGGCGGCAAGGAATACGGGTCGGGGTCGTCGCGCGACTGGGCGGCCAAGGGCACCAATCTCCTCGGCGTGAAGGCCGTCATCACCGAGAGCTTCGAGCGCATCCACCGCTCCAACCTCATCGGGATGGGAGTTGTGCCGCTGCAGTTCCCGGCCGGCGAGAGCTGGAAGTCGCTCGGGCTGGACGGCACCGAGATCATCAGCATCACCGGCCTCGAGCAGCTCAATGAGGGCGTGACGCCCAAGACGGTGCACGTGACCGCGGAGCCGAGCGAGTTCTCCCCGGAGGGCAAACAGACGATCGAGTTCGACGCCATCGTACGGATCGACACGCCGGGAGAAGCGGACTACTACCGCAACGGCGGGATCCTCCAGTACGTGCTGCGGTCGCTCGTCTGACGCTGCGCCCCCGCGATCGCGCCAGGCGTGCGGGGCGGAATCGAAACACCGTGGTGCTCGATCCCGCCCCGCAGCCGGTCGATAGACTTGCCAGACGTCATCGGATGTGCGGTGGCGGCCGACGGGAGGAGTGAGATGGCTCTGCTGCCCACGATCCGCTCGCCGCGGGATCTGGATGCTCTGACGACAGACCAGCTTGCAGATCTCGCCGCAGAGGTGCGCGCGTTCCTCATCGAGAACGTCGCCCGCACGGGCGGTCATCTGGGTCCGAACCTGGGTGTCGTCGAGTTGACGATCGCGCTTCACCGCGTCTTCTCGTCGCCGGATGACCCCATCATCTTCGACACCGGACACCAGTCGTACGTGCATAAGCTGCTCACGGGTCGGCAGGACTTCTCGCACCTGCGCAGTCGCGATGGCCTTGCCGGCTATCCGCAGCGATCGGAGAGCGAGCACGACGTCGTCGAGTCCTCCCACGCGTCGAGTTCGCTCAGCTGGGCGGATGGCATCTCCCGGGCCTTCGCGCGCACCGGGCGTCGCGACCGGCATGTTGTGGCAGTGGTGGGGGACGGCTCCCTCACAGGTGGCATGACGTGGGAAGCGCTCAACAACATCTCCGACGACAATGACCGCAACCTGGTGATCGTCGTCAACGACAATGGCCGCTCGTACGCGCCGACCATCGGCGGCATGGCGCGCTACCTGAACCGCGTGCGCACGGCATCCAGCTACGAGACGCTCCGTCGCCGCTCCGACCGCCTCTCGAGCCGGCTCGGCCCCGCCGCTCGCGCCTTCTACCGGGGAGTACGCGGGGGGACGCGCGGCTTCCTCTCGCGCTTCACCAACAACGAGGCTCTCTACTCGAATCTCGACATCAAGTACCTTGGACCGGTCGACGGCCACGACCTGCCGATGCTGCTCGAGACCTTGGAGCTCGCGAAGGAGCACGGCGCACCGGTGATCGTGCACGCGATCACCGAGAAGGGCCGCGGCTACGAACCTGCCCTCCGCGACGTGGCCGATCAGTTCCACGCGGTGGGGCGCATCGACCCTGTATCGGGCGAACCGGTCGGCGGATCCTCGTCACCGGCCTGGACTGATGTCTTCGCGAACGAGCTCGTCGAGGTCGGCGCGGAGCGGGAGGATGTCATCGCGATCACCGCGGCGATGCTGCGGCCGACCGGACTGCAGCCGTTTGCCGAGCGATTCCCGCAGCGGGTCTACGACGTCGGCATCGCGGAGCAGCACGCCGCGGCGTCGGCTGCCGGTCTCGCCTTCGGCGGTCTGCACCCCGTCGTGGCGATCTACGCGACCTTCATGAATCGCGCCTTCGATCAGGTCATGATGGACGTCGCGCTCCACCGGGCCGGCGTCACGTTCGTCCTGGACCGCGCGGGCGTCACCGGCCCCGACGGTCCGAGCCATCACGGCGTGTGGGATCTCGCGATGCTGCAGCTCGTACCCGGCATCCGTATTGCGGCGCCCCGCGACGCGGACCGACTGCGCGAGGAGTTCCGCGAAGCTGTCGCGGTGTCGGATGCGCCGACTGTCGTGCGCTTTCCCAAAGGCGCGGTGCTTCCCGACCTTCCCGCACTCGAACGTCTCCCCGACGGTGTCGACGTGCTCGCGCGCGGCGGGGCCGAGGATGTTCTGCTCGTCGGGATCGGTCCCATGGCGCACATCGCGATGGACGTCGCGAGCAGGCTGCGCGCGCAGGGGATCGGCGCGACCGTCGTCGACCCCCGTTGGGTCATTCCGGTGCAACCCTCCATCGTTGACCTGGCCGCCGCCCACCGTCTGGTGATCACTCTCGAAGACGGCATCCGCGTCGGCGGCATCGGGACCCGAGTACGTCAGGTGCTTCGCGAAGCCGGCGTCGACACCGCGGTGGACGAGCTCGGCCTGCCTGACGAGTTCATCCCGCACGCGAGCCGGGAGCAGATCCTTGAGGATGCGGGACTTGTGGCGAGCAAGATCGCGCAGGATGTCGTCTCTCAGGTCCTCGGCACCAGGATTCCGATCGCACGTCGCGCCGAGAACGGCGCCGATCTGATCGCGGAACTCACGCGCGGGCGCGAGTAGCCGGGCTGACGGCACAGAGGAGGGGTCCGGACGCCACATCCGCGCCCCTGCTCTGTGCGTGACGGTCAGCTGGCGGACGCAATTCCCCGGATCGGGGGTTCGTGGAAGGTGCCGCCGAAGACGCGCTGGGACGCACCCTCGCGATCGAGGTACGGTGACGCGCCGCCGTCGATGAACGGCCAGCCCGCGCCGAGAATGAGGCACAGATCGATGTCTTCGACCTCGGGTACGACGCCCTCATCGAGCATGATCCGAATCTCCTGCGCAAGGCCGTCCTGGACGCGGCGAAGGATCTCGTCCTCGGCCGCGGGCGCTGTGCCCACTGCCGGCTTGAGGAGCTTCTCAGCGGCCTTCGTCCAGCCGGTGACCTTTCCGTTCTTGTCCTTCTCGACGACGTCCGGCAGTTCGGCCAGTTCGTGGAAGTTGGCGTTGGCGT
This sequence comes from Microbacterium sp. bgisy207, assembly GCF_965345035.1. Taxonomy (GTDB): domain Bacteria; phylum Actinomycetota; class Actinomycetes; order Actinomycetales; family Microbacteriaceae; genus Microbacterium. The sequence goes on along the minus strand of NZ_CBDRMG010000003.1, from coordinate 108,928 downwards.
AGAACCGGTCCGGGAAGGCTGTCGCCATCGTGTCCTGCACGTGTGCAGCGACCTTCCACCCGACCAGGTCGATGAGCTGGAACGGCGTCATCGGCAGTCCGAGAGGACCGAAGGCCTTCTCGACGCTCAACAGCGGCGTGCCCTCGTAGACGGCGCGAGCTGCCTCTCCCATGACCTTCGCGAGGAGACGGTTGACGACGAAACCGGGGGCATCAGCGGTGAGCACGGCGTTCTTGCCGAGACCCTTCGCCACGACGAAGGCGGTGGACAGTGCAGCCTCGTCGGTGCGGGGGGTCTTCACGATCTCGATAAGCGGCATGACCGCAACCGGGTTGAAGAAGTGGAAGCCGACGAGCCGCTCGGGGTGTGCGAGCTTCGCTCCGATCTCCTCGACCGACAGCGACGAGGTGTTCGTCGCGAGGATCGCGTCCTCCGCGACGATCTGCTCGATCTCGCCGAACACCTGCTGCTTCACGCCGACCTCTTCGAACACGGCCTCGATCACGAAGTCGCAATCGGCATACTCGCTCTTGTCGGTCGTCCCGTGGATCAGCGCGCGGAGGCGGTTCGCTCCGTCAGCGTCGAGGCGGCCCTTCTGTTCGAGCTTGGCGATCTCCTCGCGAATGTAGCTGAGACCCTTGTCGACGCGCGCCTGGTCGAGGTCTGTGATGAGCACCGGGACCTGGAGCTTTCGGACGAACAGCAGCGCGAATTGGCTCGCCATGAGGCCGGCGCCGATGATGCCGACCTTCTGCACCTTCTTGGCCAGCGCCTTGTCGGGCGCACCGACGGGGCGCTTGGCGCGCTTCTGGACGAGATCGAAGGCGTACATGGATGCGGCGAACTGGTCGCCGGTGATGAGATCGGTCAGCGCCTCATCCTCGCGGGCGAAGCCCTCTGCCCTCGTGCCGCTCTTGGCCTTGTCGAGCAGGTCGAGCGCGACGTACGGCGAGCGGGGAACGGTCCCGATTCGGTTCTCGAGCATTCCCCGGGCCATCTTGATCGCGATGGGCCACTTCGTCAGCCGCTCGATCTTGCCCGGCTCGTTCTTGCGCTCCACCTTGATCCTGCCGGAGAGAACGCCATCGGCCCAGCGCAGCGAGTCCTCGAGGTAGTTCGCGGCGGGGAAGATGGCATCCACGATGCCCAGGTCGAAGGCCTGCTGCGGCTTGAGCACGCGGTTCTGCTTCAGCGGATTGGAAATGACCACTTCCAGCGCGTTCTCAATGCCGATCAGGTTGGGGAGCAGATAGGCCCCGCCCCATCCCGGGATGAGTCCGAGGAAGACCTCGGGCAAGGCGATGGCAGCGGCGGACGCATCCACGGTGCGGTAGGTGGAGTTCAAGGCGATCTCGAGGCCACCCCCGAGTGCGAGCCCGTTGACGAACGCGAACGATGGCACGCCGAGGCTCGACAGCTTCCCGAGAACCTGGTGCCCCCGCTGCGCGACCAGCTTCGCGATCTCTTTCGAGGGCACTCGGGAGACATCGCTGAGGTCGGCACCCGCGGCGAGGATGTACTGCTTCCCGGTCACTCCGACGGCGTGGATCTCGCCGGCAGCGGCGCGCGCGGTGAGTGCGTCGAGTGTCTCTCCGAGCTCTTTCAGCGTTGCCGGTCCAAGGGTGTTGGGGCGAGTGTGGTCTCGCCCGTTGTCGAGGGTGATGAGGGCGAGGACCCTGCCCGAACCAAGGCGCACGTCGGTCACGCGCGAATGCGTGATGACCTCGCCGTCGGTCAGCGCGTCCAGGGGCGAGAAGTCGATCTCGTCATAGTTGGTCATGTCGACGAACACCTACTTCTTCTTCTTGCCGGTGTAGTGCGGGTTCTCCCAGACGACGGAGCCTCCCTGACCGAGGCCCACGCACATGGCGGTCAAGCCGTAGCGGACGTCCGGGCGTTCAGCGAACTGCGCAGCGAGCTGAATCATCAGGCGAACGCCGGACGCCGCCAACGGATGCCCGAGCGCGATCGCTCCGCCCCATTGGTTGACCCGGGGGTCGTCATCCGCGATACCGAAGTGGTCGAGCAGCGACAGCACCTGCACGGCGAACGCCTCGTTCAGTTCGAACAAGCCGATGTCATCGATCGTCAGGCCTGCCTTCTGCAGCGCCTTCTCAGTCGAGGGGATGGGACCGATGCCCATGATCTCTGGCTGTACGCCTGCGAAGGCGAACGACACAAGTCGCATCTTCGGTGCGAGCCCGAGCTGGCGCACCGCGTCACCACTGGCCAACAGCCCCATCGTCGCGCCGTCCGTGAGCGGCGAGGACGTACCGGCGGTCACCCGACCGTGCGGTCGGAACGGGGTCTTCAACGCGGCGAGGCCTTCCATGGTCGTCTCGGGTCGACGGCCTTCGTCTTCGGTCGCGAGCCCCCACGCGCCCTCGGCGTTCCGGATCGCCACGGGGACGAGGTCGGGCTGGATCTTCCCGGCGTCGTACGCCGCCTGAGCCTTCTGCTGGCTGAGCATGCCGAAGCGGTCGGCGCGCTCCTTCGTGAGCTGCGGGAATCGGTCGTGCAACCGCTCGGCGGTCACTCCCATGTTCAGCGCGCCCGGGTCGACCATTTTCTCGGCGACGAATCGAGGATTCGGGTCCGCATTCGAGCCGATCGGGTGCCGACCCATGTGCTCCACGCCGCCGGCGATCGCGAGGTCGTACATCCCGAAGCCGATCGATCCAGCCATCGTGGTCACGCTCGTCATCGCGCCCGCGCACATCCGGTCGATGGCGAAGCCGGGGACGGTCATCGGCAGGCCGGCGAGGATCGCGGCTGACCTGCCGAGGGTGAGGCCCTGGTCTCCTGTCTGTGACGTCGCGGCGATGGCCACGTCATCGATGCGGTCCTTCGGGACCTCAGGGTTGCGTTCCATCAGCCCGATGATCGCCTTGACCGCGAGGTCATCGGCGCGGGTGTTCCAGTACATGCCCTTCTCGCCCGCGCGCCCGAATGGGGTCCGCATACCGTCGACGAAGAAGACGTCCGACATTTCGGCCACTCTGCCTCCAAAGAATTGGGAATGAGGCCAGCCTAAGAGGGGGCCAAATCCAGGGGGAATCGCTTGGGTCGAACCTACGAACCGCTCTCCGACGCCTCTGTCGGAGCTTGCTCGGATTCCACAAAGGCTTGGGCGATCACCTGTGCAGTCTGCTCAATCTGCCACGGCCGCGCTCCCAGTGCAGCGAGCGCCTGCCCGATCGTCTCCGGATCGACTGGGGCCGGAGGTGACCACGCGACGCGTCGGAGCAGCTCCGGGGTGAGCAGGTTCTCGACGGGCATCGCCAGGCTCGTTGCACGTTCGTCGACACGGGGCTTCGCGGCCTTGAGCCGCGCGTCAGCTTCGGGAGCGCGGTCCGCCCAGGCGCGAACCGGCGGGATCGGATCAGTGCCCCGCACGCGGTCGGGTGGCAGCTCGGTGGCTGCTCGGCCTGCCTCGAACGCGGCCCACCAGCGGTCGAGTTCCGAGCGGCTGGCCCGTCCGGTGAACGCCTTGACCGCCGCCAACTGCTGCTTGCTCTGCGGGTCGGCGAGAATGGCAGCGACGAGTGCTCGGTCGGGCACGAGTCGGCCCGGGGCCACATCCTGAGCGATCGCAAGCTCCTCGCGCGCCAGCCACAGGGCACGGGCGATGGCGAGCCCTCGCCGGCCCTTCACCGTGTGCAGACCGCTCAGGCGCCGCCACGGATCCTCCCGGGGCGGCTTGGGCTCGCGGGTGAGGACCGCGGCGAACTCTTGTGCAGCGAAGTCCGTCTTGCCCGCATCAGCGAGTTGCCCGGCGAGGATGTCGCGAACATCGATCAAGTACTCGACGTCGTGTGCGGCATACTCGAGCCACTCCTGAGGGAGCGGCCGGGTCGACCAATCGGATGCCGAATGCGCCTTGGCCAGCGTGATCCCCAGGGTCTCTTCGACGACAGCGCCGAGTCCTACGCGCTCGCGACCGAGCAGTCTCGAGGCCAGTTCGGTGTCGAACAGCGACGGGGGCTCCAACCCGAGCTCGCGAAGCGAGGGGAGGTCTTGGCTGGCCGCGTGGAACACCCATTCCACGCGTCCTATCGCGTGCTGCAGCGAGGAGAAGCCACCACCGATCGCTGGCGGGTCGATGAGGATGACGCCTGTGCCCCGGCGAAACAGCTGAATGAGGTACGCCCGCTGGGAGTAGCGGAAGCCGGAGGCTCGCTCGACGTCGACTGCCACGGGCCCCTCGCCATCTGTGAGGCGTGCGGCTGCTGCCTCCAGACCCGCGGCATCCGTGATCACGGTGTATTCAGCCACGGCTCACCCGGCGCGAGGTGACTGTCGCGATCTGCTCCGACCCCGGAGGCAGACCGGCGAGCATGCAGACCAGTTCCGCCCAGGCTTCGACGTGCGCTCCGAGGTTTGCCGTCGGTGTCCACGACGCACGTAGCTCGATCTGTGCGCCGTCCCCTTCGGCGGCGAGCGTGCCGAACCCCTTGGAGAGGGTCTTGGTCGCGGTTCCCGAGGGGGAGTGATAGGTCGCCGTGTGCGCCTGCAGGGCGTCCGTGAGCCACGACCAGGTCACGTCTGCCAGGAGGGCATCCATGCCGATCTCAGGTTCGAGAGGAGCCTGCGCGAAGCACACGATGCGCCACGATCCGTTCCACTGCGCGGGCTCGTCCGCGTCGTGGAGCAGGATGAATCGGCCCGTTCCGTACGCTGACTCGTCGCCGGAGGCGTCGGCCCGCACATCCGCAGCCAGGGCGAGCGCCTCGGGGGCCAGACCCGACGGTGCCGGGATCTCGCGGACCGTGAGGTCGTCACGGAAGGTGGTCGCGCGGATCGTCGCGGCCACGTCCTCGAACGCTACCCCCGATAGAAGGTCTCCGGTCACCCCGACAGACTAGAGTGAGGACTCCATGGTCGAGTCCAGGCGCGCCGCCACCACACCGTACGCCGTCATCGTCAGAACGGCTCTTGCGGTGATCTCGGCATCCCTCGGCGCCGTCCTCGCGCTGTGGGGTGCGATCGCGGTGCGGATGGCCAGGCGTGTCGTCACTCCGGCTGCCCGCGTCCCGGATTGCCGCATCCTCGAGCTGGACACGTCATCGCAGACGATCACCCTCACTCGAACGCCGGACACTGAACTCGCCGGCCGTTACGGCCTGTTCACGGCGGGCACAGAGGGGTACCTCAAGCTCGGGTCGGTGCTCTCGGAGACGTCGGTAGCGGTCAAGCGCAAACTCCTCACTCATGTCGGCCCACAGTCCCGGATCGTGCGTGACGCCGCGTTCAGCGGCTGGTACTACCAGCGACCCGAGGAGCTTCATCTTCCCTTCACGCCCGAGTTGGTCGGTTCTGCCCTCGGCCCGTGCCCCGCGTGGCTGTTCCCCGCCGGCGACGGCGACGTGTGGGTGATCCAGGTTCACGGGCGCGGCGCAGCACGCGCCGAGTGTCTTCGTGCTGTTCCGGTGTTTCACGCGCTCGGCATCACCTCGCTCGTGGTCTCGTACCGCAATGACGGCGAGGCGCCGCGCAGCAGGTCCGGCCGGTACATGCTGGGAGCCACCGAGTGGCGCGACGTGGACGCAGCGCTCGGGTTCGCGCGGCGCCGGGGTGCGAAGCGCGTCATCGTGATGGGCTGGTCGATGGGGGGAGCGATCTCGTTGCAGTTGGCGCTGAACTCCGCCCACCGCGATCTCATCGTCGGGCTTATCCTCGACTCGCCCGTCGTCGACTGGCGCATCGTGCTCGACTATCAGGCCCGGCTCGTGAAGCTGCCCGCACCCGTGACCCGCTTGGCGATCACAATCCTCGGCGCCGATTGGGCGACAGCGCTCACCGGAGCGGGAGCGGCCATCCCTTTCCGTCGCCTCGATGTGCTGGCTCGGTCGGCAGAGCTGCATCATCCGATCCTGATCCTCCACAGCGACGACGACGGATTCGTCCCCTCAGACGCCTCACACGACCTCGTGGTCGCGCGCCCCGACATCGTCGAACTCGACGTGTTCAGTGTGGCCCGTCACACGAAGCTCTGGAATTACGACCAGGAACGCTGGACCAGTCGGATCACCCGGTGGCTGACCGAGCGTGGCTTCGTCACCGAGACCGCAACCGAAGATAGGTGAAGCCCGCCTCGTCAACGAGGTGACCGGCGATCTCCGTGCCGGCGGACTCGACCAGGGCGATGAACGGATGATCGGCCGGTGTGAGAGCCGGAGCGATCGTGACGCAGTATTCGTCGATCACGCCCGCACGTGCGAACTGCCCCGCCAGCGAGGGCCCTCCTTCGCACACGAGTCGGCGCAGCCCACGCTCGCGCAGCACATCGACGACCGCCTGAGGCGCGAGGTCCTCGTCACGCAGCCCGATCACGTCGGCGGGCAGGTGCGCCACCGCGGTCTGCACGTCGTGCGTGCGCGACGCGGGACACAGCACCAGCAGGCGGTCTCGTACGCCGTCGGGTACACGCAGTCCCTCGAGCGATCCCGAACGTGTCACGACCGCCAGTACGGCAGAACGGGGGAGGAGGTAGCCTTCCGCGCGGACGGTCTGGGCGCCGACCACAACCGCGTCTGCCGCCGCCCGGATGGCTCCCAGGATGAGGCGATCGGCGCCGCCGGTGAGGGTCTCGCTGGTCCCGTCACCGCCGACGGCAGCCCCGGTGATCGACGCGATCATGTTCAGACGGACGCTGCTTTCCGAGACGGATGCGTACCGCTGGTCGATCCACGCGCGCGCGGCGTCCCGGTCGGCGTCGATGTCGATCGCCGCGAGTGTTCGGGGAGCGAGCTCGGTCACGAGCACGGTCGTCTCCTCTCCTGTCTCAGCACGGGTCGCCTCCCTCCGGATGGCGACCGTCGGGTCGATCTCCCGCGTAAAGTAGGAGCGTCCTCCCCCCCTGACTCTAGGCGGCACGCGGCGCTGCCGCATCCGCCGCCTCTCGCGGAAATCACCCATGCCTGCATCCGGACCCACCGGCGTCGTGCGCCTCGCGACGCGCACTCCCGACCTTTCCGGCGACCAGATGGTCGCGGCGCTCACTCCTCCGCCGCAGTTCGCGAACGCCTCCTTCGAGTCCTATCGCGCCGACCCGGAGTATCCGTCTCAGCAGGCGGCGAAAGAACTGCTGATGACATTCGCGGGAGTGGGTGCGGAGCCGTCCCGAGGCGGCTTGTTCCGCCGGCGCGCGAAGCAACCGGACCTCAAGCCCGGTGTCTATCTCGACGGAGGGTTCGGCGTCGGAAAGACGCACCTGCTGGCGGCGATCTATCACGCGATGCCCGCACGACGGAAGTACTTCGGGTCCTTCATCGAGTACACGGCGCTTGTCGGGGCGTTGGGCTACCAGAATGTCGTGCGCCTGTTCACCGGCGCAGATCTGCTCTGCATCGACGAGTTCGAACTCGATGACCCCGGCGACACGATGGTGATGACCAGGCTGCTCGGCGAGCTGGTGGCAACCGGAACCCGTCTGGCCGCTACCTCGAACACACCGCCCAATGCCCTCGGAGAGGGAAGGTTCGCGGCGCAAGACTTCCTGCGCGAGATTCACGCGATGGCAGAGAGCTTCCAGACCATCCGCATTGACGGCACCGATTACCGCCACCGCGATGTCGATGGCCATGCGGTGACGCTGGACGCGTCGCACTACGCGCAGGCCATTGAGTCAGCATCCGTCGACGCACTTGTCAGCGACGACACATTCGCGGACGTCATCGCGCACCTTGCGCGAGTGCACCCTTCCCGGTACATCCGGCTCATTGACGGCCTCGCGCTCGTGGGGCTGCGTGAAGTATCCGTGCTCACCGATCAGTCCGCTGCGCTGCGCTTCGTCGCGCTGGTCGACCGCATCTACGATGCACAGATCCCGATCCGGGCGACCGGGATCAGCCTCGATCGTGTCTTCCCGGAGGAGATGCTCGCCGGGGGGTATCGCAAGAAGTACCTCAGAGCGATCTCACGCCTCGTTGCCTCGACGATCGCGTGACTTTCGTGGCGACCTGACGGTCTCCCGAAACCTGATGTTTACCTGCCGCCGGTGTGCGTAACAGACGCGAAACACGGGGCACCCTCTGGGCGAAACCGGTCACCGCGAGACTGGCTCCGCAAGTGCCCGACTACCCGCGTCGGTGCAACTTTCGACACACGACACGAATTGAGGACTCTCAATGGATGCTGGAACTCTCGCCTGGGGTATTACCTCATCGGCGCTAGTCCTGTTCATGACGCCCGGCGTCGCCTTCTTCTACGGTGGTCTCGTCAAGGCGAAGAGCGTCATCAGCATGATGATGATGAGCTTCGGCGCGATGGCTCTGATCGCGGTGCTCTGGATCCTGTACGGATTCAACATGGCCGCGGTGAGCGACCCCTGGGCTTTTGCAGGAAACCCCTTCTCGAACTTCGCGCTCTCGTCGCCTGAGCTTTCCAGCTCGGACTTCGTGCTGGCGCTGTTCGGGTCCACCTTCGCGATCATCACGGTGGCGCTCATCTCGGGCGCCATCGCTGACCGCGCCCGGTTCGGATCGTGGATGATCTTCGCCGGTGTATGGGCCACGGTCGTCTACTTCCCGGTCGCCGCATGGGTCTGGGGCGGCGGCTGGATCATGAACCTCGGCACCGCGCTGTTCGGCGAGGAGTCCGGGATCTTCGTGATGGACTACGCGGGTGGTACTGCCGTTCACATCAACGCGGGTGCTGCGGCTCTTGCGCTGGCCCTTGTGCTCGGCAAGCGCATCGGTTTCCAGAAGGGCATCCAGAAGCCTCACAACGTGCCGCTGGTCATGCTCGGTGCGTCGATCCTGTGGTTCGGCTGGTTCGGCTTCAACGCGGGTGCTGAGGCGAACTGGTACTACGGAGACGGCGTGTACGGCTCGATGGGTCCCGACTCGCTCGCCGGCATCATCGTCATCAACACGCTCGGCGCGACCGCTGCGGCCATCATCGGTTGGCTCATCGTCGAGAAGTTCAAGGACGGCAAGGCCACGTCTGTCGGCGCTGCCTCGGGTGCGGTTGCGGGTCTGGTCGCGATCACCCCGGCCTGTGCATTCCTCAGCCCCGGCTGGGCTCTGCTGCTCGGTCTCGTGACCGGTGTCATCTGCGCCTTCGCGATCGAGCTCAAGTGGAAGCTCGGCTACGACGACTCGCTCGACGTGGTCGGCATCCACCTGGTCGGTGGCGTCATCGGAACGCTGTACCTCGGCTTCTTCGCGACCGAGACGGGCCTGTTCCTCGGGGGCGGCTTCGAGCAGCTCGCGGTCCAGGCGATCGCAGCGTTCGGTGTGCTGATCTACTCCTTCGTCGTCGCCTGGATCCTGGGCTTCGCGATCGAGAAGACGATCGGCTTCCGCATCAAGAACGAGGACGAGCTCGCCGGTGTCGACACCACCGTGCACGGCGAAGAGGGCTACTCGCTCGCCGAGCAGAACTGATCCCTCCGGGGAGATCATCTCCTTACCCTCAGGGGCGTCGCGACTGGTTCGCGGCGCCCCTGAGGCGTCTTCTCGCGTCCTCGGCGGCTAGGGTGACTTCGTGAATCGGCTGTCCTCGTTTGTCCGTAAGGTTGCGCGTGCGCTCACGCCGCCGACGCGCAGGAAGGTTCGCACGGATGCCGTACCAGATGCGCCACCGCTGGCCGTCCGAACACGGATCGTTTCTCCACCTGCCGCAAACGGCCTGAAGATCGGCTATGCACCCGAAGCTGATGGGGGCGCTGACGCCGGCGAGATCGTGTGGACCTGGGTGCCTTACGCAGAGGGCGACGGAAGAGGCAAGGACCGGCCGGTGCTTGTGATCGGCCGCCAAGACTCCGACCACGTCTATGCCGTGCGATTGACGAGCCGACCGCACGACGGGGACCGCGACTACATCGCGATCGGGTCGGGTTCGTGGGATGCGAAGGGGAGAGCATCCTGGGTGGATATCGAGCAGCTCTACAGCGTGCACCATCGAGGGATGCGTCGTGAGGCTGCTGCGCTCGAACTCGACCGCTTCGTGATTGTCGCCAACGCCCTGCGTCGTCGTTACGGCTGGGACGCCGAAAGGCACCGGTGACGGGAAGAGTGGTGGGCGATACCAGACTCGAACTGATGACCTCTTCCGTGTGAAGGAAGCGCGCTACCAACTGCGCCAATCGCCCATGGCCCGTGCGGGCCGAGACTCGATCTTACCGGATCGCTGGAGTCGCCCACGACCTTCGAGCGCCCGACACGCGCGGACCCGTGCCGGTTTTGCGCAGCGCCGTTTGTCCACTAAAGTCGATCAAGCGCCACACGGTGGCGCAATGCGGATGTAGCGCAGTTGGTAGCGCATCACCTTGCCAAGGTGAGGGTCGCGAGTTCGAGTCTCGTCATCCGCTCGAGTGCGGGGTCTCCTTCGGGAGTCACGACACGTGGGTCGAACCACACACGGTGGCGTGGCCGAGCGGCTAGGCACCGGCCTGCAAAGCCGTTTACACGGGTTCGAATCCCGTCGCCACCTCGCCGAACAACTGAATAGCCTTCACAGGCGCGATTGGCGCAGCGGTAGCGCGCTTCCCTGACACGGAAGAGGTCACTGGTTCGATCCCAGTATCGCGCACCACCCGAACCCCCGGACCTCCCGGGGGTTTTTCGGCTTCTGGGGGCAGGCGTTACCCCGAGAACTCTCGGTATCCGTCGTCGGAACAGTTCCTCGCGCACTGGCTCTGGGCTACGCCTGCCCGAGATACTGAGGCGTATGAGCGAGAACGCGTCCGACCACTGGTTCCACCGTTGCCTGCATGCCACGAAGCAGTGGCTGCTCGACAATCCGACGTCGGCTCTGAGCACGGAGGCTTTCGACGCGGTCGTCGGCGCCGGTGGGGTGCCGCGGCGCGACGAGACCACCGGCGAGCACTTCCTCGCCGATGCCGACCAGGAATACCTCGCCGAGCTCCGGCGGGCCGGCGCGACCGAAGACCCGCGCTGACGAGAATGGCCCCCCACCCGGATGGGCGAGGGGCCAGCGAAACGGATGCCTGAGGCTCAGGCCTCGCTCATCGCGAGCTTCTCCTTCTGCCCCTTGGCGGCGTAATAGGCCGCACGGGCGGCATCGCGACGCGCCTGCTCGGCCTGACCGGCCTCACGAATGTCCTCCGAGACCGGGTAGTACTCGGTCGTGGGCTTGCCGTTGTACTTCTCGATGTACGCATCGAGTTCGGGGCCCGAGGTCCACGAGGTGATCAGGCAGTAGCGCGGCTTGTCGCCCTGATGGTGCACCGCGTGCCACAGCCGCTGCGTGTCGACGATCAGCTGAGCGCCGGCAGGCAGCGCGATGCGGTACTCGATGCTCGGGTCGGTGCGGTTCTCACGGAGGACGAAGTAGCTGTCCTTGTCGTCAGTGAGGTTGAAGAACCCGCGCACAACCCACCCCGTCCCGTCGGGGTTGAGGCGGTTGTTGTCGTCCTGGTGCAGGTTGTAGAGGCAATCAGCGTAGGAGTTGGGCTGAAGCTCGATCACGCGGCAGCGGCCGACATTGGCGCCCGGCTCCTTCGCGCGAGCAGTGAGTGTCGGGGCGATGGCGGTCTGGGAGTCGATCCACACGCCGTCCTTGTCGGTACGTGGCGGCTGGTGGTTCCAGAACCCGTTGCACTCGATGTCGCCCTTAGCCGACGCGAGTGGAGCGAAACGGGTGTCACCGGACGACTTCCAGTCAACGTATTCGATGTCGAGCCACTCCTTCGGATCCATTGGCTCGTTGTAGCTGTCGAGAACGACGAAGCCGGTCTCGTCGAGAGCGGCGCTCTTGATGTAACCCATAGGGTTCGTGCCTTTCGATCGGTGGGCCAGCGCGTTTTTACAGGCCCAACTTAGGCAACCCTACTCCCGGGGCTTGTGCCGAACCTGGGCGTGCGCGCCGTGATTATTAGACTCGACGGGGCCGTCCACGACACCGAGGGGACACTCGATGATCACTGCCACCAACATCCGCGCGCACGCTGTCAACACGGTTGCGTGGTTGGCGTCGGCGCGGGCCACGATCGTCGTCCCGGTGTATCAGCGCCAGTACCGTTGGGACATCGGTGGCTGCGAGCAGCTGCTGAGCGACATCCGGGCGGTCGCCGACCGCGACGACGCGCACATGCACTTCATCGGATCCATCCTCAGCGCGGCGGGCGGTCCGGAAGACGCCGAGTCGGACGACGGTGCCGAAGAATGGGTGCTCATCGACGGGCAGCAACGCATCACGACCCTCATGCTCCTGGTCGCGGCGCTGTTCCACACCATCCGTGACGAGGACCCGGCGGTTGCCGCAGAGCTTGAACGCGTGTTGATCCACAGCTCGACGGGACAGACGAAGCTGCGTCCGCACCGGGAGTGGGCCAGGTCGTTCCGCGACGTGATCGTCGGTGGACCGAATGCCGCGCCGGCCCCGTCGCGGTTCGCCGACAATTACGCGTTCTTCCGCAGCCAGGTTCCCCCGCGCGATGTCGCACGCATCTGGCGCGGACTCCAGCGGCTCGAGCACGTCGCGATTTCGCTCGGCAGCGGAGCCAACGCGCAACAGATCTTCGAGAGCCTCAACTCCACCGGGGAGCCGCTGCGCGATCACGAGCTCATCCACAACTACGTGCTCATGGGGCTCTCCCATGCCGAACAGCTGGTCATCGAGGACGAATACTGGGCGGCCATCGAGTCCAGCACAGGCGAGCACATCGCCTCGTTCTGGGCGCACTACCTGGTCATGGTCGGCGGTCGAGAGGTGGTCACGACCTCCGGCGGGCGCGGCGTCTACGACGTGTTCCGGGCGCGCGTTCCGCGCCTCGAGCCCGCGGCGCTGCGCGGTGAGGCGGCACGGTGGCGGTCGTTCGCCGACCTCTATGCCACGCTGCTCGACCCCTCGCGGGAATCGGATGCCGAGATCCGGACGCAGCTTCATCAGCTGAACACCTTCGGTCGCGGCATGTACCCGCTCGTGATGGCGCTCTGCGCCCGCCACCGGAAGGGTGAGCTCGATCGTGCCGTCCTCCTCGAATTGCTCGAGGATCTGCAGTCACTCCTGTTGCGTCGAGAGGTCGTCGCAATCGCAAGCGACCGGCTCGTCGCCCGTCTGGTGCGTGCGCTGGATGGCGGTATCGCGTCTTTGGTGTCGGCGATGTCGCGGCTCACACCGTCGGACGATCGGGTCAGGGTCGCGCTCAAACACAGCCGACTCCCGCATCCGGAGTACGTCCTCTCGCGCCTCGCGCAGGCGGACGTCACACGCGACGATCTCATCGTCGATCACGTGTTCCCGGCCGCGCCCTCCGACGCGTGGACGGGCGGTGACGGACGGGTGTGGAAGGACTACACCGAGGACGAGCAGAACAGCCACCGGGCTCTCGCGGCAACACTCGGAAACCTCACTCTTCTCGAGGAACCGCTTGCTGCACAGGTTTTCGACGCGTCGTTCCCCGACAAACGGGCCGTCTACGCGCGCAGCGCGATCGCGCTGACCGCGCCGCTTGCCCGAGCGGAAGCCTGGGGAACGGCGGCCATCAGCGCGCGTTCGGCCGAACTCGCGGCTCGGGTCCTCACCATCTGGCGTCGGCGCGGTCCCCTCGTCATCGACGACGACGGGCTGACCCCCATCCTTGACGCGATCGCGCGGCGGGGATGGCCGCGTGGCTGGGAACGGGAGTTCTCGTACGTGGAGTACGTCGGCGAGCACTGGGAAGTCCCCGACATCAAGTACCTGTTCAATCGCATCTTCAAGCGGCTCTGGGCGGACAGACGCGAGGCGGTGGTCGCGTACTGTGCACGGCGTGGCGGACCGGTCTATGACAGCCGCGCGTGGAACGGCGAGTGGGACAGTCTCGACGCCGATCATCACCTCTACATGGGATGGGATTCGCGCTACATGATGGCTGCCGTCCAGGGGGTGCTCGACGAAGCCGGGCTCGCACCCGAGGTGTTCGTCAAGTACTCCTATATCGGGCAGATCATGTGACCTCCTGGTCGGATGCCGCGCTCCAGGCTCGATAGCCTGGAGTGTGCAATCGCCCAGGAGTTCGCTGTGACACAACCGCTCGTTCCATCCGACGTCGTCTATCCCGCCGACGGTTTCGCTCTCTTTCCCGACCGCTCCGTCGTCGCGCTGAGGGTCAACGGCGCGCTGAAAGACCTCGCAACGACCGTCACGGCAGACGACGAGGTCGAACCCGTGACGATCGACAGCGCGGACGGGCTCGACATCCTGCGGCATTCCACGGCCCACGTGCTTGCGCAGGCCGTGCAGCGGATCCGGCCCCAGGCGAACCTCGGCATCGGCCCGCCGATCACCGACGGCTTCTACTACGACTTCGGCGTCGACGAGCCTTTCACCCCCGAAGACCTCAAAGCGATCAAGAAGGAGATGGAGCGCATCGTCCGGGAGGGACAGCGGTTCATCCGCCGAATCGTGAGTGATGAGCAGGCTCGTCTCGAACTCGCCGACGAGCCGTTCAAGCTCGAGCTCATCGGTCTCAAGGGCGGGGGAGCGGATGCGACAGAGGGAGCATCCGTCGAAGTCGGCGGTGCCGAGCTGACCATCTACGACAACGTGACCCGCGACGGCGAGACCGTGTGGAAGGACCTCTGCCGCGGACCGCACCTGCCCAGCACCCGCATGGTCGGCAATGGCTGGGATCTGACCCGGATCGCCGGCGCGTACTGGCGGGGCAGCGAGAAGAACCCGCAGCTGCAGCGCATCTACGGCACCGCCTGGCCGACCAAAGACGAGCTGCGGGCCTACCAGCACCGGCTCGAAGAGGCCGCGAAGCGAGATCACCGCAAGCTGGGCAAGGAACTCGACCTCTTCTCCTTCCCCGATGAGATCGGCTCTGGTCTTTCGGTCTGGCATCCGAAGGGCGGGATCGTCCGCGGCGAAATGGAGCAGCACGCGCGGCGCCGTCACGTGGAAGGCGGATACACCTACGTCTACACACCGCACATCTCGAAGGAGGACTTGTTCCTCACGTCAAATCACCTCGTGACCTACCGCGAGGGGATGTTCCCTCCGATCCGGATGGACGAGGAGGTCGATGCTGACGGACACGTCACGAAGCAGGGGCAGGACTACTACCTGAAGCCGATGAACTGCCCCATGCACATCCTCATCTACAAGGAGCGTGCGCGCAGCTACCGCGACCTGCCGATGCGTCTTGCCGAGAACGGCACCGTGTACCGCAATGAGCTCTCGGGCGCTCTCCACGGCCTGACCCGTGTCCGCGGCTTCACCCAGGACGATTCGCATCTGTTCGTCACCCCCGACCAGTTGGAGGGTGAGGCGACTCGCGTTCTGGAGTTCGTGATCTCCATGCTGCGCGACTTCGGATTGGACGACTTCGAACTCGAGCTCTCGATGCGCGACGACGAGAAGTCCAAGTGGATCGGCACCGACGAGTTCTGGGAGTACTCGACCAACGCCCTGCGCAACGTCGCCCTGGCCTCGGGACTCAAGCTCACCGAGGTTCCTGGTGAGGCGGCGTTCTACGGGCCGAAGATCGATCTCAAGACAAAGGATGCGATCGGGCGTACGTGGCAGCTGTCCACCGTCCAGGTCGATCCGAACCTCCCGGAGCGTTTCGGCCTGGAGTACACGGGACCCGACGGCGAGAAGCACCGCCCGATCATGATCCACCGTGCGCTGTTCGGGTCGATCGAGCGCTTCTTCGCGATCCTGCTCGAGCACTATGCCGGGGCATTCCCGGTCTGGCTCTCACCGGTGCAGGTCGTCGGCATCCCGGTCGCCGAGGAGTATGCCGACTACCTCGGCCAGTTCGTCGATCGGCTCCGCGCTGCCGGGGTCCGCGCCGAACTCGACCGCAGCGATGACCGAATGCAGAAGAAGATCCGCACCCACACGACCCAGAAGGTCCCCCTCCAGGTCATCGCAGGGGAGCAGGATCGCTCCGCAGGCACGGTGTCGTTCCGCTTCCGCGACGGATCGCAGACCAACGGCATCCCGCTTGACGAGGCGATCTCGCGCATCACTGCCGCGATCGAGAACAGGGTGCTCGTCGATACCGCCGAGGATCTCGCATGACGGATGCTGAGGCATCCGACGCGCCCGAGGTCCTGCAGCCTGGCGAGCTTGCGGGGGTCCCCGACGGGTTCCAGCGCCTGTGGACTCCGCACCGGATGGCCTATATCCAGGCGGGAGCCGACGCGATGCGCGCGGACTGTCCGTTCTGCGCGGCGCCGCGGAAGTCGGACGCCGATGGCCTGATCGTTCGCCGCGGGAAGAGCTGCTACGTGCTGCTCAACCTGTTCCCCTACAACTCCGGCCACATGCTGGTCTGCCCGTACCGCCACGTCGCGACATACGACCTCGCGACCGTCGAAGAGACGCGGGAGATGGCGGAACTCACCCAGACGGCGATGAGAGTGCTCCGGAGCGTGTCTCGGTGCGACGGTTTCAACATCGGCATGAATCAGGGCGCGGTGGCCGGCGCGGGCGTCGACGAGCACCTGCACCAGCACATCGTCCCCCGGTGGGCATCGGACGCGAACTTCTTCCCGATCATCGCGCGGACCAAAGCCCTGCCGCAGCTGCTCGGCGACGTCCGGGAGACGATATCCCGGGCCTGGCCCGTCTAGACCGAGGGGCCTGAACCGCTAGCGAACCCGTTCGACGCCGAACTGCATGCGCGGGTGTGCGTACGCCTCCTGGGACTCCACCAAACGCAGTTCGCGCTGCCCCGACTCGAAGGTGTTCTGGAGCAGGTCGAAGACGCTCGATGCGGTGCGTGCGAGGGCGGCGGCAGCGTCCCCGCTCTCCCGAAGGTGCGCGGTGAACAGCGCCGCCGTGACATCTCCCGATCCGTTCGCCTTCATCGGGATGCGCGGAGTCTGCACGATCCACGCCCCGTCGTCGGTGACCGCGAGCATCTCGAGCGTGTCGGCGGGCGCATCGGGGCGATCGACGCTCGTGACGAGCACGGTGCGCGGGCCCATGGCTCGGGCTCTGTCGGCCGACGCGAGCGTCGAGTCGAGATCGGACGGCTCGGTACCGGTGAGGAAACCGAGTTCGAACTGGTTGGGTGTGATGATGTCGGCGTGCGGCACGACACGCTCCCGGAGGAGAACCGGGATCGCCGGCGCAACGAAGCACCCGGATGCCGCGTTGCCCATGACGGGATCGCACGCGTACACGGCCGAGGGGTTCGCGGCCTTCACCCTGGCGACAGCGTCGAGGATCACCTCTCCGATCCCTTCGCTTCCCTGGTATCCCGAGAGGACGACATCGATTTCGGGGAAGACTCCGCGCTCCTCGATGCCTCGAATGACCTCGGCGACGTCGGCGGGCGGGATCAGCGGACCGCGCCAGGCGCCGTAGCCGGTGTGGTTGGAGAAGTTCACCGTGTAGACCGGCAGAACCTCCACGCCGATGCGCTGAAGGGGGAAAACTGCCGCGGAGTTGCCGACATGACCATAGGCGACGGCCGACTGGATGGAGAGGATCTTCACCGTTCGATCATCCCATCGCAGAGATCTCGGAGACGCGCGACGTGGCAGCCCCGACGGCGGCTGCCACGTCCAGAGCGAGCTGCTCGGCATCCGCTTCGTCGAGGTCGTGCACGGTGAGGCGCAGGTGGGACGCCGCAGCGTCATCGCTCAGGACGAACTCGTCCCCGGGACGCGCGAGCCATCCGCGCCGCATGAGATGGGCTGCCACCTCGCGGGCCGGGCCGCCCACGTTCACCCATAAGTTCAGTCCGTCGCCGGGTTCGGTGGGCACGCCGAGTTCGGTGAGCCTCCGGCTGAAGGCGTCGTTGCGGCGCGCGTAGTGGCGGCCCGCGTCGCGGATGGTGGCCATCGCCTCGGCATCCGTGACCAGCGCGAGGGTGAGGCGCTGCAGCAGATGGCTGACCCACGTCGTTCCCGGCGTGAGGCGCATGGACAAGCGCTCGGCGGTATGGGGGTCGGATGCGGTGACGGCCAGACACATGTCGGGACCGAGGAACTTGGACACCGATCGCACCAGAGCCCAGCGGCGACGTGCGGGCCCGATGAGGGTGTGCAGCGGAGTGCGCGAGAGCATCGCGAAGTGATCGTCCTCGATGACCAGGACGTACGGATGCTCGTCCAGCACCGCCCGCAGGGCCTTCGCGCGGGACGCGGACAGACTCGCCCCGGTCGGGTTCTGCGCCCGCGGGGTGCACACGAGCGCCCGGATTCCCTCCGCGAGTGCTGCGCGCAGCCCGTCGACCGTCATGCCCTCCTCGTCCACGGGGATCGCGACCGGGCGGTACCCGCCCAGGCGAACGGTGTGGATGCTGGCGAGGAAACAGGGATCCTCCAGACCGACGGCGTCCTCGCGGGTCAACGCCTGAGCCAGCAGCCGCTCAACGGCATCGGCGGCGCCGCTGGTGATCGTGATGCGAAACGGGAGGTCTTCGGTGAGATCCTCGGCGATCCACGTTCGCGCCCACGCTTCGAGGTCGCGATCGACCACGGGCTCGCCGTAGAGGACGGGGCGACCCGTCACGCGCGCCAGTGCGGCGGATGGGTCGGGGATACGCCTCGGGTCCGGATTGCCCGTGCCGACGTCGCGCAGGACGCTGTCTGGCGCGTACCCCTCTTGAGCGACCGGGATCCGGTCGGCGATGCGGGTGCCGCCGCGGCCGCGCGCGACGGTGACGCCGGCCTGGGTGAGATGGCGATAGGCAGCCATGACGGTGTTCCGGTTGACCCCGAGTGTCTGCGCGAGAACGCGCACCGGCGGGAGTGGCTCACCGGCGACGAGGTCACCGCGGTCCACGAGCGCCCGCACGCTATCGGCGATCTCGGTCGCCGTCGCTCCGGTGATGCCCACGTTCATGACGCTCCTTTTCGGTGGGGCCAGTCTATGTCGCGGGACGTGCTAGGTTTTGGCATAGGTCAATCTCGAGGAGTACCCGTGTCCGCTTCCACCACCGGATCATCCCGCGTCAAGCGGGGACTTGCCGAAATGCTCAAGGGCGGCGTCATCATGGATGTCGTCACCCCCGACCAAGCCAAGATCGCGGAGGATGCCGGCGCTGTCGCCGTCATGGCTCTCGAGCGCGTCCCCGCCGACATCCGTGCGCAGGGTGGTGTGTCGCGGATGAGCGACCCGGACATGATCGACGGCATCATCGATGCGGTGTCGATCCCCGTGATGGCCAAGGCCCGGATCGGACACTTCGTCGAGGCGCAGGTGCTCCAGGAGCTCGGCGTCGACTACATCGACGAGTCCGAGGTGCTCTCGCCGGCCGACTACGTGAACCACATCGACAAGTGGGGCTTCACCGTTCCCTTCGTCTGCGGTGCGACGAACCTCGGCGAGGCGCTCCGTCGGATCAACGAGGGCGCGGCGATGATCCGATCCAAGGGCGAGGCCGGTACCGGCGACGTCTCGGAGGCGATGAAGCACATCCGCAAGATCAAGGGCGAGATCGCCGCTCTGGGCGCCCTGTCGAAGGACGAGCTCTACGTCGCGGCCAAGGAGCTTCAGGCTCCGTACGAACTCGTCGCGGAAGTCGCCGAGACCGGCAGTCTTCCGGTGGTCCTGTTCGTCGCCGGCGGCGTCGCGACGCCGGCGGATGCCGCGATGATGATGCAGCTGGGTGCGGACGGTGTCTTCGTCGGGTCCGGCATCTTCAAGTCGGGCAACCCCGCGCAACGTGCCGCGGCGATCGTGAAGGCAACGACCTTCTACGACGACGCGAAGGTGATCGCCGACGTGTCACGCGGTCTGGGCGAGGCCATGGTCGGCATCAACGTGGCCGACCTGCCCGCGCCCCATCGTCTGGCTGAGCGGGGCTGGTGAGCACCGCACGGCCGCGTGTCGGGGTCCTGGCCCTGCAGGGCGACGTGCGTGAGCACGTCGCCGCCCTGCGGGCCCTGGATGCCGAGGTGTCGCTCGTGCGTCGCCCGGAGGAACTCGCCGCCATCGACGGTCTCGTCCTCCCGGGTGGTGAGTCCAGCGTCATCGACAAGCTGTCGCGCTCGTTCGCGATGCGCGAGCCGATCATCGCGGCGCGCGAAGCCGGCATGCCGATGTATGGGACGTGCGCCGGGCTGATCCTGCTCGCCGACCGTATCCGTGACGGAATCACCGGCCAGCAGACCTTCGGCGGCCTGGATGTCATCGTCCGCCGCAATGCCTTCGGCAGCCAGGTCGACTCCTTCGAGACAGATCTCGAGGTGCCCGTCTTCGGAGAACCCCCGGTGCACGCGGTCTTCATCCGTGCGCCGCTCGTGGAGCAGGTGGGGGAGCGCGCCGAGGCCATCGCCGCGCTCCCGGACGGTCGCGTGGTGGCGGTGCGGCAGGGGCCGCTGCTCGGCACGTCTTTCCACCCCGAGGTGACCGGCGAGACACGCTTCCACGAGTTGTTCCTGGAGGCGGTGCGCGCGGCGTCCTGACGGGGCCCGGTTCCCGGGCCGATAGAATCGAGCGCATGTCCGGCCACTCCAAGTGGGCGACGACCAAGCACAAGAAGGCCGTCATCGACGCGCGTCGTGCCAAGTCGTTCGCCAAGCTCATCAAGAACATCGAAGTCGCAGCCAAGCTCGGCGGCGCAGACCTCGCGGGTAACCCGACGCTGTACGACGCCGTGCAGAAGGCGAAGAAGACCTCGGTCCCCAACGACAACATCGACCGCGCGATCAAGCGAGGGGCGGGCATTTCGGGAGACGCGGTCGAGTACCAGACGATCCTCTACGAAGGCTACGGACCCAACGGCGTCGCGCTCATGATCGAGTGCTTGACGGACAACAAGAATCGGGCGGCGGCCGAGGTGCGCACCGCACTGACCCGCAACAACGGCACTCTGGCCGATCCGGGTTCTGTCGCGTACAACTTCCACCGCAAGGGCGTCATCGTCGTCTCGGGCGAGGGCACGACCGAGGATGACGTCATGCTCGCTGCCCTGGAGGCCGGTGCCGAGGAAGTGGAGCCGCACGCGCAGGGCTTCGAAGTGATCACCGAGGCATCCGATCTGGTCGCCGTCCGGTCGGCACTCCAGGAGGCGGGACTGGACTACGAGTCGGCGGACGTCGAGTTCGTGCCGTCGCTGAAGGTCGAGGTCGACGCGGACACCGCACGCAAGGTCTTCCGCTTGATCGACGCGCTCGAAGACAGCGACGACGTCCAGAACGTCTACAGCAACTTCGATCTCTCGCCCGAAGTGCAGGCCGAGCTCGAGAACGACGAGTAGGGCGCGCCTGCGCACGCACGTGCCCGGGCACGCCTAGCGTGGCCGGGTGGCGACTGTTCGCGTGCTTGGAATCGATCCCGGCCTCACCCGCTGCGGTGTCGGCGTGGTGGACGTCGCGGCCGACCGTTCCGCCGTGCTCGTGCACGTGGGTGTCATCAGAACGGATGCCGGGCTTGCTGTCGAGCGGCGGCTGGCCGCGATCGCCTCCGGGATACGCGACGTCCTGGACCTCCATCGCCCCGACGTCGTGGCCGTCGAGCGCGTCTTCGCCCAGCACAACCGCAGCACCGTGATGGGCACCGCGCAGGCCAGCGGCATCGCGTTGATGCTTGCGGGGGAGCGGGGGCTGCCGGCTGCGACCCACACGCCCACCGAGGTGAAGGCCGCGATCACGGGCTACGGAAGTGCCGACAAACGTCAGGTCCAGGCGATGGTTGCGCGCATCCTGCGGCTGGATGCCGCACCCCAACCCGCCGACGCCGCCGACGCGCTCGCGCTCGCCCTCTGCCACGCGTGGCGCGGTGCCGGGCACGGGTCGCCGACGGCGGGAGAGCCCTTGACGAGGGCTCAGCAGGCGTGGCGGGATGCCGAGCGACGCGCCCGCGTCTGAGCGTGTCGGTCGAACAAATGTGCGATTGGCACCCTAGCCTGCTGTGAGGCCCCTGCTCCGCCGATCGGAAGGAGAACGATGATCTCGTCAGTGCGAGGTGTTGTCGGCCACGTCGAGCAGGACTCGGTCGTGGTCGAGGTCGGCGGAGTCGGTCTCACTGTCGCTGTCGCTCCACACGTCGCCCGATCCGCTCGGGTCGGTGAGTCCCTGTTCCTCCACACCTCGCTCATCGTGCGTGAGGACGCCCTGAGCCTGGTCGGATTCGAGACCCGCGAAGAGCTCACCACCTTTCTTCTGCTGGTCGGCGTGTCGGGGGTTGGGCCAAAGTCGGCTCTCGGCGTGCTCAGCGCCATGTCGGTGGATCAGATCGCCCAGGCAGTCGCCGACGAGGACGACGCGCCGTTTCGGCGTGTCTCGGGCATCGGCCCGAAGACCGCGAAGCTCATCGTCGTCCACCTCGCAGGCAAGGTCGTCGCTCCCGCCGCCGCGCGCACGATCCCCGCATCCGATGATCGGGTGCACGCGCTGACTGCCGCGCTGACGGGCCTCGGGTGGTCAGAGCGCCACGCGGCGGAGGTCGCGGCCGGTGTCGTCGAGGATGCCGCGGCGGAGGCATCCGTCCCCGATCTCCTGCGCCGCGCACTCGCAGAGCTCGGACCCGCCCGGAAGGAGACGGCACGTGGATGACCTGACCGATCCGACTCCGTCGCGCGACGAGAGTGAGCTTGCACTGGAGGGCGCCCTTCGGCCCGGATCGCTTGCGGAGTTCGTGGGGCAGACGAAGGTTCGCGGGCAACTCCAGCTGCTGCTGGATGCTGCTCGGTTACAGCAGCGTCCCGCAGACCACATCCTGCTGGCCGGACCCCCGGGGCTGGGGAAGACGACGCTCGCGATGATCGTCGCACACGAAAGCGAACGGCCCCTGCGGATGTCGAGCGGCCCCGCCATTCAGCACGCCGGCGACCTCGCCGCGCTGCTTTCGAGCCTCACCCCCGGGGAAGTGCTCTTCATCGACGAGATCCACCGGATGGCCAGATCCGCCGAGGAGATGCTCTACCTTGCGATGGAGGACTTCCGGATCGACATCATGGTCGGCAAGGGCGCGGGCGCGACCAGCATCCCGCTCGATCTGGCACCGTTCACCCTCGTGGGAGCCACGACGCGCGCGGGACTGTTGCCGAACCCGCTGCGGGATCGGTTCGGCTTCACCGCGCACCTCGAGTACTACGAACCGGAGGAGCTGGAGCGGGTCCTGGAGCGTTCGGCGCGAATGCTCGAGGTCCCCCTGCCCGCTGGGTCTCGCGCCGAGATCGCGCGACGCTCGCGCGGCACCCCCCGCATCGCGAATCGACTGCTGCGCCGGGTTCGCGACTACGTGGTGGTGCACGGCGGTAGTGCGAGTGCGCAATCCGTCGATGCCGCACTCGATCTGTACGACGTCGATGCGATCGGGCTGGATCGCCTGGACCGGGCCGTCCTCGAGACGCTGGTGCGCCGCTTCCACGGCGGCCCTGTCGGGCTGAACACCCTGGCCGTGACGGTGGGGGAAGAGGCCGACACGATCGAGTCCGTCATCGAGCCGTACCTCGTCCGGATCGGCTTCATGGGTCGCACGCCGCGCGGGCGCATCGCGACGCCGGATGCCTATGCACACCTCGGGGTCCGCCACGCCGATCAGACGCTGAGACTGGATGACCTATAATTCCTGGAGGCTTTGACCCCTCCACGCGGCCCGACGTCTGCGCGGCCGCACCCGAAAGGCGCCCCTCTTCATGAACTTCCAGGACTTCTTCCTCAACTACGGCCTGCTCATCCTGTTGGGCGCCCTCCTGGTGTTCATGTTCTGGAACTCCAGCCGACGCATGAAGAAGCAGCGCGAGGAGCAGGCGCAGAAGGCCCGACAGACAGTTCCGGGCGCCGAGGTGTTGCTGCAGGGCGGCCTGTACGGCACGATCGTCGAGTTCGACCCCGACAACCTCGACCAGCCCGCCATCGTGGAGATCGCTCCCGGAGTCGACATCAAGGTTCACAGCCAGGCAATCCTGCGCATCATCACGCCCGCGGACGAGGTCGACGACGAGACGGACGACGAGTTCGACGGCATCGTGGACAAGTACCACGAGACTCACGACGGCGAGACCGCCGACGCGGTGGCCACGGATGCCGAGCCCGCCGCCGACTCCGACAGTGACGGCAGCGACGGCGACCCCAAGCCGCGCGCCTGACCCCCTTCCCGAGAGACGCTCTCCGTGGCCGTATCCACTCCCGTTCGCCGTGCCTGGCGGGCCCTCACGGGTCTGCTGACGATCACCGCGATCCTCTTCGGTATCAATGCGCTCGGTGTCTACGTGTTCAACGCGAGCTCGTGGGCTCCGGAGCTCGCCCTCGACCTGCAGGGCGGCACGCAGATCATCCTCGAAGCGCAGACTGCTGACGGAGCAGATCCGTCCGCAGAGCAGATGAACCAGGCGGTCACGATCATCCGCCAGCGTGTCGACGCCTCCGGAGTGGGTGAAGCCGAGGTCACGACCGAGGGCGGCAAGAACATCGTGGTGCAGATCCCCGGGGAGGCCGACGAGCAGACCCGCCAGCGCATCGAGGCCTCCGCACAGCTGCAGCTTCGCGCGGTCCTCTACACCGGATCTCCGGCGACGAGCTTTGTCGGCGAGGACGGTGAGACGACTCCGTACCCGACGCCGGACCCGACCCTCGAGTCGACGCCCGCGGTAGAGCCGACCAGCGGCAGCGACACCGCCTGGATAACGCCGGCGCTGCAGGCCGAGTTCCTCGCCTACGACTGCGCGAACCCCGACAACGACCCCGCCAACGCGCCGACCGATGCGCCGCTGATCACTTGTGATGCCACCGGTACCGTGAAGTACATCCTCGGGCCGGTCGAGCTGGACGGTTCGTCGATTGTCGACGCGACCAACGGGCTGGAGCAGACCTCCGGACGCTGGGTGGTCAACCTGCAGTTCGACGAAGCCGGAACCCAGACCTTCGGGGAGATCAGCCAGCGTCTGTACGGCGCGACCCCGCCGCTGGACCAGTTCGCGTTCGTCCTGGACGGCTACGTCCTGACGGCGCCGTCGATGAACGCTCAGATCCTCGACGGACGACCCAGCATCAGCGGGAGCTTCACCCAGGAGAGCTCGAAGGTCCTCGCCGACCAGCTCAAGTACGGTGCGCTGCCGCTGAGCTTCGTGGTCGTGAGCTCGGACACGATCTCTGCGACACTCGGATCCCAGCAGCTGCAGATCGGCCTGATCGCAGGTCTCATCGGTCTCGCGCTCGTCGCGGTCTATTCGCTCATCGTCTATCGTGCGCTCGGCTTCGTCATCATCGCCTCCCTGATCGTCATGGCCGTGTTGACATACGTCATGCTGGTCATCCTGGCGTGGCGGATGGGCTTCCGCCTGTCGCTAGCGGGCGTCGCGGGTCTGATCGTCTCCATCGGATTCACCGCGGATTCCTTCATCGTCTACTTCGAGCGAATTCGCGATGAGCTGCGCGACGGAAAGTCGATCACAGGTGCCGTGGAAGACGGCTGGGCGCGGGCAAAACGGACGATCTACATCTCGAAGTCGATCAACATCCTCGCGGCAGTCGTGCTCTACATCCTCGCTGACGCGACGGTGAAGGGGTTCGCCTTCACTCTCGGCCTCACAACCGCGATCGACGTCCTCATCTTCATCCTGTTCACACACCCGGTGATGCAGCTTTTGGCTCGGACCCGTTTCTTCTCCTCGGGGCACCCGTTGTCGGGGCTGGACCCCGACGCCCTCGGCGCGGTCTACCGCGGGCGTGCGCAGTTCCGCACCCCGCTCGTGGCTCCCAAGACCGCGGCCGAGAAGCGCGCTTCCCGCTCCCGCGGGGAGGCCGCCCGCCGCCAGACCATCGCCGAACGAAAGCTCGCCGAATCCCGCACAACCGGATCTCCGGGTCGTGCCGAGGGAGAGGACACCCCCTGATGCGCTCCCTCAACCAGGTCGGCAATGACCTCTACAGCGGGAAGACGTCGTTTCCCTTCGTCGGCCGACGCCGACTGTGGTTCATCATCGCCGCCGTCCTCGTCATCGGGTCCGCGCTGGTCCCGTTCATCCGACCGATCCAGTTCTCGATCGAGTTCACCGGCGGGTCGCAGTTCACCGTGTCGGGCATCACGAGCCCGGACCAGCTGATCGCGACCGAGGCCGTGCAGTCCGTCGTCCCCGGGGCGACGACGAAGGTCGCAACAGTCGGCGCCGACACCATCCGGGTCCAGACCGACCAGATGACGGATGCCGAGACGCGCGACGTGGCCACCGCTCTGGCCGACGCGTACGCCGTCGACCCCAGCGAGGTGACCACGTCATTCATCGGCCCCAGCTGGGGGCAGGATGTCACTCGCCAGTCGCTGTGGGGCCTCGCGATCTTCCTGGCGCTGACCTTCATCATCCTCGCGTTGTATTTCCGGACCTGGAAGATGTCAGCGGCGGCGATCATCGGTCTCGTGGACGTGTTGGTCATCACCGTCGGCATCTACGCGCTGTTCGGATTCGAGATCTCCCCGGCCGCCGTCATCGGATTCTTGACGATCCTCGCGTACTCGCTCTACGACACCACCGTCGTGTTCGACAAGATTCGAGAGAATACGGCGGAGGACGGCGAGATCTCCGGCCGCACCTTCGGCGAGTCCGTCAACCTCGCCGTGAACCAGACGCTCGTGCGTTCGATCAACACCACGGTGGTCGCGATCTTGCCGGTCGGTGCGATCCTGTTCATCGGCGCGTTCTGGCTCGGCGCCGAGACTCTGAGCGACATTTCGCTGTCGATCTTCGTGGGCATCATCGTCGCCGCCTACTCGACGTTGTTCGTGGCTGCGCCGCTGTTCTCGCTGTTCCGTGAGAACGAGGCGCCCATCCGCCAGCGCGACCAGCGCGTGCTCGCCGCCCGCGAACAGGCGGTCGCGTCCGCGTGAGTCGCTGCGCCGCGGCGTAGGATATGTGCTCCAGCGAAGGGAGGGCGATCGGATGACCGAGACCGTTCCTCCCGCCCAGAGCGTTCCCGCGGGATCGTCGTCGCTGCTGCGCCTTGTGCCGCGGATCTTTTCGCGCGCCGCCCGACGTGACGACGTCGAGAAGCTGCTGCGGACCGTCCGCACACACCACCCCAAGGGTGACCTCGCGATCATCGAGCGCGCCTACGCGATCGCCGACCGCGCGCACGCTGGGCAGAAGCGCCAGAGCGGCGAGCCCTACATCACGCACCCGCTCGCTGTCGCCCAAATCCTCGCGGATCTCGGTCTGGGGCCGAAGGCCGTCGCGGCGGCTCTGCTCCACGACACGGTCGAGGACACCAGCTACGACCTCGACGCACTCACCGCCGAGTTCGGCGACGAAGTGGCCATGCTCGTGGACGGCGTGACCAAGCTCGACAAGGTCAAGTACGGCGAGAGCGCCCAAGCCGAGACGGTGCGCAAGATGATCGTCGCGATGTCGCGCGACATCCGTGTGCTGCTCATCAAGCTCGCCGACCGCCTCCACAACGCACGCACCTGGGGCTTCGTTCCCCCCGAGAAGGCGCGCAAGAAGGCCACCGAGACGCTCGAGATCTATGCACCGCTCGCGCACCGCCTGGGAATTCAGACGATCAAGTCCGAGCTCGAGGATCTGTCGTTTGCCGTCCTGCACCCCAAGCTCTACGCCGAGATCGAGAGCCTGGTCAAACAGCGCACCCCGCAGCGCGACAAGTACCTGCAGAACGTGATCGACGCTGTGGACGTGGACCTGCGCGAACTCCGGATCCGCGGACGTGTGCTGGGCCGCCCCAAGCAGCTGTACTCCGTGTACCAGAAGATGGTGGTGCGCGGACGCGAGTTCGATGACATCTACGACCTGATCGGCATCCGGATCCTCGTCTCGTCCGTACGCGACTGCTATGCCGTCCTCGGTGCCATCCACGCCCGCTGGACACCCTTGCCGGGACGGTTCAAGGACTACATCGCCACTCCCAAGTTCAACCTGTACCAGTCGCTGCACACGACCGTGATCGGACCCGAGGGACGCACGGTCGAGATCCAGATCCGCACGCACGAGATGCACCAGCAAGCCGAGTACGGGGTTGCGGCGCACTGGAAGTACAAGGAGCGGATGGCCGGCGGCAAGGTCGATGACAAGGCCTTGGACACGGATCTTGCGTGGCTGGCCCGGATCTCCGACTGGCAGGCCGAAACCGCAGACCCCGGTGAGTTCCTGGACTCACTGCGCTTCGAGATCGGCGCGAAAGAGGTCTACGTCTTCACCCCGAAGGGGCGTGTCATCGGGCTTCCCTCGGGTGCGACCCCTGTCGATTTCGCCTACGCGGTGCACACCGAGGTCGGTCACCGCACCATGGGCGCAAAGGTCAACGGCCGGCTCGTGCCACTCGAGTCGGAGCTCAAGAGCGGTGATGTCGTCGAGGTCTTCACCTCGAAGAACCCGGATGCCGGGCCGAGCCAGGACTGGCTGACGTTCGTCAAGAGCACGAGAGCCCGCAGCAAGATTCGCGGCTGGTTCACGAAGGAGCGCCGCGAAGAGGCGATCGAGCAGGGGAAGGAGTCGATCGCGCGGGCGATGCGGCGCCAGAACCTTCCGCTGCAGCGACTGATGAATCAGGACACCCTGAGCGAAGTCGCGCACGGCCTGCGCTATGAGGACGTGTCGGCGCTCTACGCGGCCGTCGGCGAAGGCCATGTCTCGACGCAATCGGTCATCGAGAAGGTGACGGCTCTTGTCAGTGCCTCCAGCGACACCGCGACGGGCCCGATCGACCTGCCGCACGTCGGCCGGTCTCGCCAGCCCCGCACCGCCGATTCGGGAGTCCTCGTGCGCGGTGCCCCCGACATCCTGGTGAAGCTCTCGAAATGCTGCACGCCGGTTCCCGGCGATGAGATCCTCGGGTTCGTCACGCGGGGCAGCGGCGTCTCGGTGCACCGCGCCGATTGCACGAACGTGGAATCTCTGCGCTCGGACCCGGCGCGACTCATCGAGGTGGAATGGGCCCCCACCACCAAGAGCGTGTTCCTGGTCCAGATCCAGGTCGAAGCCCTCGACCGCTCCGGGCTGCTGAGCGACGTGACGCGGGTCCTCAGCGAGCACCACGTCAACATCCTGTCGGCATCCGTGTCGACGACCAACGACCGGCTGGCCCTGAGCCGATTCGTGTTCGAGATGGGCGACATCGTGCACCTCGACCGGGTGCTCAACGCCGTACGGCGGATCGATGCGGTCTACGACGTCTACCGCGTGACGTCCTCGTAGGCATCCGCGGACCATTCGCGCAGCAGCCGGAGCGCCCTGACCTTGTGGGGCACTGTGCCCGCACGCTGGAGCCAGTCGATGCCCTCTCTCACCGCGCCCTGGCCGCGGTCGACGAAACCGCGAAGGGCCGCCCGATGGTCTGCATCGTCGACCCGCGCGAGATCGGCGACGGTACGCGCGGGAGTCGTGACCAGAACGCCGCCGATACGGAGCAGGTCCGCTTCGGGAAGGTAGACGTCGCGGTAGTGGAGCCTGCGATGGATGACCCCATGGATCCGCTGGCTGACAGCGCGCTGAACGGTGTGTCGAGCCGGCGGCTCGGCGATCGCACCATGAACCCAGGCTGCCGTCAGATGAGTGGCCGCCATGAGGTCGCGCAACAGCGGACCGAGGGAGGCGGCACGCACAGCTGTCGTCTCGATCGTGTCCGCAGGCATGTAGGCGGCATCGACCTCGACGAGGTGCCCGTCCAGTCGCGCGGCGGACAGTTCCGCGAGCGAGAGCTTCTCATCAGCGAAGTACAGAAACGGAGATGCCATTCCCGCAGTCTGCCGGGCACGCCCCGGTGGCGACGGTGCGATCCCCGCGGCTGTGGAGAAGTCGGGTTCAGCCCTCGACGGCGCGGAGCCAGGCGCGACGCGCCTCGAGTGCCTCCGTCGCCTGGCGGATGGCGCGCTGGTCCTTGCGAGCCGTCGCCTCAGCGAGCTCCGCCTCGAGCTTCTCGATCGCGTCGTAGAGCTGGCGGGTCATGTCGTTGGCTCGCGCGGTGGTCTCGGGATTGTTCCGCGTCCATTCGGCGTCTTCGCGCGAGCGCACAGACACCTCGATCTTGCGCAGTTCGTCGTCGAGCGCACGTTCCTGCTCACGCGGGAAGATCCGACCGATGTCATCCCACGACCGCTGAATCGCGGTGAGAGCGCTGCGAGCGGCAGCAAGATCGTGCATGTCGAGGATCGGGCGCGCGCGTTCGAGGAGCGCGCGTTTGGCGTCGATCTTCTCTTTCGACGCCTCGACTTCCGCCGCTTCGCGTTCGGCCCGTGCGGCGTACAGGGCGTCGCCGGCCGCCTTGAAGCGTGCCCAGAGCGCGTCGTCGACCTTCTTGCCGGCGCGCCCCGCGGTCTTCCACTCGTTCAGGAGATCTCGATAGGCACCGATGCCGTCCTCGCCGCGGGGCGCGAGTGCTTCCGCACGCTCGACGAGACGGTTCTTGCGCTCTCGGACGGCTTTGTGCGCCTCATCGAGTTCCGCATAGAACTCTCGACGGTGCTTGTCGACGATCGCACGCGCGTCACGGAAACGCTTCCAGAGTGACTGGGAGATCGACTTCGGGATGTGCGGGCCGGACTGCTGGTGAGACTGCCACTGCTCGAAGAGGGCGGTCATCTCCGCTGAGGCGGTCTTCCACTGAACGGTCTGCGGGTCCTGAGCGGCAATGGCCTCCGCCTGCTCCACGAGCCGAGTGCGCTCGGCGATCGCGGCATCCACGGCCTCTCGCGCCTGCGCGGCCTCTGCGGCGCTGGCCTCGGCGAGCGAGGCGGTGAGCGCCTCCAGTCGTGCACTCAAGGAGGCGAGATCGCCGACCGCCGATGCTCCGGCGATCTTGCCGCTGAGCGTCGCCGCTGTCGCCCTGAGGTCGGCCGCGCTCGCACCGCCCCGGCGATGGCGCACCTCAAGGAGGGCTACCTCGGATGCGAGATCGGAGAACTTCCGCTCGTAGTATGCGAGCGCTTCTTCGGCGGTGCCATCGGGGTACTGACCGACGACTCGCCACTGGTCACCTTCGCGGACCGAAACAGTGCCGTCATCGTCGACCCGGCCCCAGGGGTGGTCGGCGGCGGTGGAGGACGAAGCTGTGTCTGACACGGAAGGCACCTCAATGCGGCATGGCCGCCTGCGGGGGTTGGACGCTTAAGCCTAATACGGGGCGCGCGTCCTGCCACGGCGGTGTCCGGGATCATGTCGGGATCCGCGGATAGCCTGGATGCCATGTCCAACTCGGCGGGGCTCTTCTCCGGTCAGACCCCGCTGCCCGTGCGCATGCGCCCGACCTCGCTTGCGGAGGTCGCCGGTCAGCAGCACCTGCTTCGCCCGGGGGCACCGCTGGTGGTCCTGGCCGATCCGGACGGGGGAGCCCGGGCAGCGTCATCCGTCATTCTGTGGGGCCCTCCCGGCACGGGCAAGACGACACTGGCCCAGGCTGTCGCGCGCTCGTCCGGGCGCCGTTTCGTTGAGCTCTCTGCGGTGACAGCGGGAGTCAAGGACGTTCGCGAGGTCATGCAGGACGCGCTCACGCAACGTGACCTCTACGGCTCATCGACGATCCTCTTCCTCGACGAGATTCATCGCTTCACGAAGGCTCAGCAGGACGCTCTGCTGCCGGGCGTCGAGAACGGGTGGGTCGTGCTCATCGCGGCGACCACGGAGAACCCGTCGTTCTCGGTGATCTCGCCGCTGCTGTCCCGCTCGCTGCTGCTGACACTCCAGCCGTTGACGGATGACGACCTGGCAGCTCTCGTCGACCGGGCGGTCTCCGACGCGCGGGGACTCGCGGGGGCCGTCAGCCTGACGGATGAGGCGCGCGTCGCCCTCGTCCGGCTGGCCTCCGGGGACGCGCGGCGAGCGCTGACCGCCCTGGAGGCTGCAGCATCGCTTGCCGAGCCGGAGTCGGAGGGGGAGGCGGGGGTCATCACCGCCGAGCATGTCGCGCAGGCGGTGGATCGAGCATTGCTTCGCTACGACCGCCAGGGCGACGAGCACTATGACGTCATCAGTGCGTTCATCAAGTCGATCCGCGGGTCGGATCCGGATGCGGCGCTGCACTATCTGGCCCGCATGATCGAGGCAGGGGAGGACCCGAGGTTCATCGCGCGGCGCCTGATCATCTCCGCCGCCGAGGACATCGGCCTGGCGGATCCGCAGGCGCTGCCGTTGGCCGTCGCTGCAGCGGATGCCGTGCAGCTCATCGGATTCCCCGAGGGCCGGATCCCGCTCGCGGAGGCCACCATCTACCTCGCGACGACGGCGAAATCGAATGCGGCCTACCTCGCGATCGACGCTGCGATCGCGGATGTGCGCGGCGGCGGGGCGGGCCGGGTGCCTCCCCATCTGCGGGACGCCCATTATCCCGGCGCTGCTCGGCTCGGACACGGCAAGGGCTACCGCTATCCGCACGACGATGACCGAGGCGTGGTTGCCCAGCAATACCTCCCGGACGGTCTGCGTGACCGCAGCTACTACCGTCCGACCGCCCGCGGGGCTGAGCGCGAGATCGGCGCGCGATGGAGTCGGATCCAGCGCATCCTGGGGCGTGGCGGTGGGTCCGGAGCCCGAGGCGCGGGCGACTCCGAGAGCGACTGACCCGTCTGGTAGACTGTTTCGGTTCGAAACCGTGTTTTCGGATATCCCCTCACTCGATAATCCCCTTCGGTGCGCTGCGACGTGCGAACCGACGTGTGAGTGCGGGATACGTCCGTGAGTCGCGAGAGACGCGGCCACGTCATCGGAAGGAAGTCTTCGTGCCCACGAAGTCCCAGGATCGCCGCAAGGTGCGCATGTCGCGCGCCCTCGGCGTCGCACTGACCCCCAAGGCCGCCCGCTACCTCGAGAAGCGCCCCTACGCGCCCGGCGAGCACGGCCGCACCAAGCGCAAGGCCGACAGCGACTTCGCCGTCCGTCTTCGCGAGAAGCAGCGCCTGCGCGAGCAGTACGGCATCCGCGAGAAGCAGCTGCGCATCGCGTTCAACGAGGCTCGCCGCAAGGACGGCTTGACCGGTGAGAACCTGGTCGAGCAGCTCGAGATGCGCCTTGACGCACTCGTGCTTCGCGCCGGTTTCGCGAGGACGACCGCGCAGGCCCGCCAGCTCGTCGTGCACCGCCACATCCTCGTCGACGGCAAGACCGTCGACCGTCCGTCGTTCCGCGTGGCGCCCGGCCAGCTCATCCACGTCAAGGAGAAGAGCGAAGGCCTCGAGCCGTTCCAGGTCGCCGCAGCCGGCGGTCACGCCGAGGTTCTGCCGCCGGTTCCCGGCTACCTCGAGGTCGAACTCGACAAGCTCCACGCCCGCCTCGTGCGTCGTCCCAAGCGCGCCGAGGTGCCCGTGGTCTGTGACGTCCAGCTCGTCGTCGAGTACTACGCGGCCCGATAAGCGGTCATCGGCATCCGCTTCGCCGCCCGTCGATCGGTGCAGCGAGCGAGCGTCCACGAAGGGCGTCGGGGCAACCCGGCGCCCTTCGCCGTTGTCGCCTACGATGGGATGAACCGCCGTCGCGGGAAAGGGAGTGAGCGCATGAAAAACCTGCTGTGGTTCGCACTGGGGCTTGCCGGGGGTTTCGTCGCCGCGCACTACGTGAACAAGGATCCCCGCGGACACGAGTTGCTCGCCGAGGTGGACGCCCGCATCTCGCAGTTCACCGATCGCATCGCCGACGCCTACCGTGAGCAGGAGGCACGCATCGTCGGTATCGTCGAGGACGCCGCCGGTGCGGCATCCCAGACAGCGGATGCGGCTGCCGCCACGATCGGGGACGTCACGGACACCGTCACGGATGCCGTCGGCGACGTCGCCGACGCGGCGAAGAACGCCGCGAAGAAGCTCACCGACTGATCCCGACGCAAGCGTGCACCGCCCCGTACCGGGTGGTGCGGCTCGTCTGTGCAAAGGAAAACGATGAAGACCGCCGAGATCGCACAGCGCTACCTCGACTACTTCGAGAAGAACGACCATGTGATCGTCCCCAGCGCGTCGCTGGTCACCGATGATCCCTCGCTGTTGTTCACCGTTGCCGGCATGGTGCCGTTCATCCCCTACCTCACGGGCGTCGTCCCGGCCCCCTACCCGCGCGCAGCAGACGTGCAGAAGTGCATCCGCACGAACGACATCGAAGAGGTCGGAAAGACTGCCCGTCATGGCACCTTCTTCCAGATGCTCGGCAACTGGTCGTTCGGTGACTACTTCAAGGCGGGAGCGATCGAGTACGCGTGGGAGCTGCTGACCTCCTCCGAGTCTGACGGTGGCTTGGGTTTTGCCGAGCGCGACCTGTGGGTGACCGTCTACGAGGACGACGACGAGGCAGCTGGCCTCTGGAAGCGGATCGCCGGCCTTCCGGACGAGCGCATTCAGCGCTTCGGCAAGGAGGACAACTACTGGTCGACCGGGCAGCCGGGACCGGCGGGCCCGTGCTCCGAGATTTACTTCGACCGTGGCCCGGCGTACGGACCCGACGGCGGACCTGCCGTTGATGACAGTCGGTTCACCGAGATCTGGAATCTCGTCTTCATGCAGTACGCCATCACGAACGTTCGCTCGAAGACCGACTTCGATGTGGTCGGCGAGTTGCCGCAGAAAAACATCGACACCGGTATGGGGCTCGAGCGCGTCGCGTTCATCAAACAGGGCGTCGAGAACATGTACGAGACGGATCAGGTCCGTCCGGTCCTCGACCGGGCTGTCGCGCTCTCCGGCCGCACCTACGGCGCCGTGCACGAGGATGACGTCCGGTTCCGTGTCGTGGCTGATCACGTGCGCTCCTCGCTCATGCTTCTCTCCGACGGCGTCCGCCCCTCCAACGAGGGTCGGGGGTACATCCTGCGCCGCCTCATGCGCCGCACGATCCGCGCCATGCGGCTGCTGGGTGTGGACGCCCCCACCTTCCCGGAGTTGTTCGCTGCCTCCCGCGATGCGATGGCCCCGGCGTACCCGACACTGGTGACCGAGTATGCCCGTCTGGAGTCCGCCGCTGTCGCGGAGGAGGAGACCTTCCTGCGCACTCTCGCGGCAGGTTCCACGATCCTCGACCTCGCCGTGTCCGAGACCAAGGGTGCGGGCAAGCAGGAGATCAGCGGTTCCGAAGCGTTCCTCCTCCACGACACCTACGGCTTCCCGATCGACCTGACGCTCGAGATCGCAGAAGAGGCAGGTCTGAGCGTGGACCGAGCCGCCTTCGACGCGCTCATGCACGAGCAGCGCGCGCGTGCGAAAGCCGACGCGAAGTCCCGTAAGCGGACGATCGCGGATCACTCGGTCTACCGTGAGTTCCGCGCCCTCGGCGAGACGACGTTCACGGGATACACCGACCTCGAGACCGAGTCGCGTGTGCTCGGAGTGCTCGTGGACGGTGTCTCCGTCGACCGGGCTACCGCAGGTCAGACCGCCGAAGTCATCGTTGCCGAAACCGCCCTGTATGCCGAGTCCGGTGGTCAGGTCGCAGACAAGGGCATCATCGTCGGTCCGGGGTTCCAGCTCGATGTCGTCGATGTGCAAAGGCCGGTGCCGGGACTTGTCAGCCACACGGTGGAGGTGAGGTCCGGTGAGGTTGCCGTGGGGCTGGCCGCCACGACGATCGTCGACGCTGCAAACCGACGCGCGGCCGCGCAGGCGCACTCCGCGACCCACCTCGTGCATGCGGCCTTGCGTGACACGCTGGGGCCCTCTGCCACTCAGTCCGGCTCACTCAACCGCGCCGGCTACCTGCGCTTCGATTTCACGTGGTCCCAGGCGCTGTCGCCCGAAACCCGGTCAGAGATCGAAGAGATCGCCAACAACGCCGTGCGGGACAACCTGCAGGTCACGACCCGCGTCCTCGCGCTCGATGAGGCCAAGGAGCTCGGTGCGATGGCACTGTTCGGCGAGAAGTACGGCGATACCGTGAGGATGGTCGACATCGGCGGACCGTGGTCTCGTGAACTCTGCGGCGGCACGCACGTCGCCACCAGCGCCGAGGTCGGTCTCATCAACCTCGTGGGGGAGTCCTCGGTCGGTGCAGCCAACCGCCGCGTCGAAGCGCTCGTCGGGGCAGATGCCTTCCGCGAACTCGCGGCGGAGCGAGCGATCGTGTCGCAGCTCACCTCGTCTCTGAAGACTCCGCGCGACCAGCTTCCGGCCCGGATCGCGGAGCTCACGGCGAGCCTGAAGGCTGCGGAGAAGAAGATCGCGGCACTGCAGTCCAAGGCGCTCAACGAGCGGGTCCCCGAGCTCATCGGCGCCGCGACGCGGGTGGGTGCGCTCACCGTCGTCGCGGCCAGCCTCGGACGCGCCGGCTCCGCCGATGATGTCCGGGCCGTTGCCCTCACCGTACGGGAACGTCTGGGCTCCGACGCGGCAGTCGTTGCGCTGGGCGCAGAGGTCGGCGACCGTCCCGTCGTGATCGTTGCCACCACCGAGTCAGCGCGCGCTCTCGGTGTGAAGGCCGGCCCGCTCGCCAAGGCGGCGGCGGCAGCGCTCGGCGGCGGGGGCGGCGGGCGCGATGACCTCGCGCAAGGCGGTGGGACGGACACGGCTGCCCTGGGGCAGGCGTTGGACGGTGTCGTGAAGGCGCTGCCCCGATCGTGAGCGAGTTTCGTCGCGGCATCCGCCTCGCCGTCGATGTCGGCAGGGCCCGCGTCGGTGTGGCCCAGTGCGATCCCGACGGCATGCTCGCGACTCCGACCGAGACGATCCCGCGAACGGATCGCACCGTGGACCGCTTGAGGGAAGTGATCGACCACTCGCAACCGATCGAGGTCATCGTCGGATTGCCGATCAATCTGCGGGGCGAGCGAACCGCGTCGACAGAGGACGCGGAGGACTTCGCACGACAGCTGGGCGCATGTGTCAGCGTTCCGATCCGGATGCTGGATGAGCGGCTGAGCACGGTTTCTGCGCAATCGGCACTTCGCGCATCCGGCAGAAGCACCCGATCGTCTCGTACGATTGTGGATCAGGTTGCCGCCGTCGTGCTGCTGCAGCAGGCGTTGGACATCGAGAAGAGCACCGGCCGCCCACCGGGTGCGCTGCTACCCCCCGCCGAGGAGCCTGCCTGACATGCCCGACGATTCGTCACCGTTCGACGACCCGTTCGCCGACCTATTCGGCAAGCTCCCGGACGGTCGCTCCCGCAGCACGGGTGCCACCGGTTCCGGCTCGGCAGCATCGGATGATGCCGCCGAGCCAACCGCCTCGCCCTCTCGGGATGACGCGCCGGAACCGGTCTCGCCCACGTCCCCGCCCCCTGCCGCACCCAGCCCACACCCGGACTCGCCGCCGGTCCCGTCGTCGCGCCGCGCGGCCCGCGCGGCGCGCGCCGCCGGCACGCCCGAGGAGGCATCCCCGGCCGCCAGCGGACGTTCGCCGTCGACCCCGGATACGACCGGGCCGGCACCTGCCGCGACGTCAGCGACCGACGACGTTCCCCCTGAACTCTTCTGGGCAGCGGTCGCAGCACCGCCGACCTCGACGCAGCACCTCACCTCGACCTCGACGGCGATCCCGCGCGACGAGGTGCCACGGCCCGCGGCTTCGCCGGGCACACTGGACGATCTCTTCTCCGGGGAGCGCACGACGGATGACATCGGCATGACGCGCAGCACTACAGAACGCACACGCCGCCGGCGCGGCGGGTGGATCGCGCTGATCGTCGTAGTCGCGCTGCTGGGAGGCGCCGCCGCCGGTGGGTGGTGGGTCTGGTCGACCTACGAGGACAAGATCCGCGAGGTTCTCGGATGGGAAGAGCCACAGGAGTACGAGCCGGGGATGGCGACCGGTGAAGCCTTCTTGACGATCGTCTCCGGTGACACCGGCGCCTCGATCTCGCCCAAGCTCTACGAGGCGGGAGTGACCAAGACCCCGGATGCGTTCTACGACTACCTCGTCGCCGAGGACCTGAACCCTCCGTTCGTCCCCGGCGTCTTCCGGCTGCAGCAGCAGATGACCTCCGCGGCAGCGCTCGAGGCCATCCTCGATCCGGCCAACAAGATGGAGAACTCCGCTCAGCTGCGTGAGGGCCTCACCGTGGACCAATCCATCGGGATCCTCTCGGAGAGTCTCGGCATCCCGCTGGCGGACTTCGAGGCGGCAGTTGCAAATCCGAGTGCGTACGGCGTCCCGGTCAATGAGGCGGTCGTTGCGGCGGGTGGGCAGCCTCTTGAAGGGTGGCTCTTCCCGGCGACATACACGTTCGATCCCGGGGTCACTGCCGAGCAGGTCATACAGACCCTCGTCGACCGCGCCATCTCGTCGCTGGATTCTGCCGGCGTGCCGGTCGAGGACAGAGAACGCATCCTGACGATCGCATCCGTCATCCAGCGCGAAGCCCGCTTCGAGGCGGACTTCTACAAGGTGTCCCGCGTCATCCAGAACCGGCTGGACCAGGGCATGAAGCTGCAGATGGACTCGACGGCCCAGTACGGCTACGGCGAGCTTCATGACGGAACGGTGAGCTCGTCGGGTGAGGCGCTCAGCGACAACAACCCGTGGAACACGTACGTCATCGACGGACTCCCCGTCGGTCCCATCGCGAACCCCGGCGATCTCGCTATCGATGCGGCGATGCATCCGGAAGAGGGACCCTGGTTGTACTTCGTCACTGTGAACCTCAACACGGGAGAGACCGTCTTCACGACCAACTACGATGACCACCTCGCGGCGGTCGAGCAGTGGCGGCAGTGGTGCTCGGAGAATCCCGACGCTGGGTGTTGACGTGACGGGTCGTCACACGCACCTTCAGGTCTGGGGTGACCCGGTCTCGCACAGCCGCTCGCCGGCGCTTCACGCCGCGGCCTACCGCGCGCTCGGTCTCGCATGGACCTACGATCGCCGTCGTGTGTCGCGGTCGGTCTTCCCTGACGAACTGGCGACGCTCGATGACACATACCGCGGGCTGTCGGTCACGTACCCCCTGAAGGAGTCGGCGTTCTCGGCATCCGTGATTCGGGATGACCGTGCCGAGCTCACCGGCGCCGTCAACACTCTGCTCCTGACGGGTCCCGACCCGGTCGGGTTCAACACGGACGTGGGAGGAATCGTCGGGGCCCTCCGCGAGTGCGGCATCGCCGACTTTCGCCGCGCACGGATCGTCGGTGCCGGCGCGACCGCCACGTCAGCGCTCGTCGCTGCTGCCGAGCTCGGGGCGGAGCGTGTCGACGTGGTCGCCAGACGGCTCCCTGCCGTCGTCCCGCTGCAGGAGCTCGGGGACCGGCTCGGGATCATCGTCTCCGCTGTCGCACTCGGTACGCGGGAGCTCTCACCGGTCGATCTGACGATCGCGGCCCTGCCGGGCGACGCCCGCCTGGTCGACGCGGACGCTGACGTCCTTGCCGAGGCCGGAGCGACTCTGTTCGACGTCGTCTACGGTCAGGGAATCACCGCCCTGCAGGCGGCGTGGGCCCGCGCCGGGCACCCCGTCCACACGGGGGAGGGGATGCTGTTGCACCAGGCCGTCCTCCAGGTGCGGATCTTCGTCGGCGGCGACCCCGCCACACCACTGCCCGAGGAGGATGCCGTCGTCGGCGCGATGCGCGCGTGCCTCGTGGGAGACTAGACCAATGCTCCGCGTGCTCACGGCCGGCGAATCGCACGGCCCCGAACTGGTTGCCGTCATGGAGGGTCTTCCCTCGGGTGTGCCCGTTTCCCGCTC
Source organism: Microbacterium sp. bgisy207 (assembly GCF_965345035.1). GTDB lineage: Bacteria > Actinomycetota > Actinomycetes > Actinomycetales > Microbacteriaceae > Microbacterium. Next base: position 69,531 of record NZ_CBDRMG010000003.1, on the reverse strand, counting down.
TGAGATCCAGGCCGATCTCGCCCGCCGCAAGCTCGGGTACGGGCGGGGATCGCGCATGAAGTTCGAAGAGGACGAGCTCACGATCTCGAGCGGCGTACGACACGGCTACTCCCTCGGCAGCCCCATCGCGCTGCGTATCGCGAACACCGAGTGGCCGAAGTGGGTCGAGGTCATGAGCGCCGAGCCGGTCGAGCTGACCGAGAAGTCGCGCGGTCGCGGTGCGGCACTCACCCGTCCGCGACCGGGCCACGCCGATCTGGTGGGGATGCAGAAGTACGGCTTCGATGAGGCCCGGCCGATCCTGGAGCGGGCCAGTGCCCGCGAGACCGCTGCCCGGGTCGCACTCGGAGCCGTTGCGCGTGCGTTCCTGGCCGAGCTCGGCATCCGTCTGGTCTCCCACACCGTGGGAATCGGACCGGTCGAGGCGCCACGCGATGCCCCCCTGCCCGGGCCGGACGACGTCGCGGCGCTCGACGCCGACCCGATGCGCTGTTTCGATCCCGAGACCTCGGCCCGCATGGTCGCCGAGGTCGACGACGCCCGCAAGGCGGGCGACACGCTCGGCGGCGTCGTCGAAGTGCTGGCTTTCGGTCTGCCCCCGGGGCTCGGCAGCCACGTCCACTGGGACCGTCGGCTCGACGGCAAGCTCGCGCAGGCTCTCATGAGCATCCAGGCGATCAAGGGCGTCGAGGTCGGCGACGGGTTCCTCACGACACGGCGGCGCGGATCCGAGGCCCACGATGAACTGTTCGCCACCGACGGGGGCATCACACGAGCCACCGATCGCGCGGGAGGGACCGAAGGCGGCATGTCCACCGGCACGGTCCTGCGGGTGCGTGCCGGAATGAAGCCGATTGCGACGGTTCCCCATGCGCTGCGCACCGTGGATGTCGCCTCCGGCGAGACCGCGAACGCCCACCACCAACGCTCGGACGTCTGCGCTGTGCCTGCCGCCGGTGTCGTCGCGGAAGCGATGACGGCGCTCGTGCTCGCCGACGTCGTGCTGGAGAAGTTCGGCGGGGACAGCGTCACGGAGACTCGCCGCAACCTCCAGGCATACCTCGACGCGATCCCTCAGACGCTGCGCACGAGCACCGACAGCGACGGTTCGCTTTTGGGCGGCGTCACCCTCGACGGCGATGCCACGAAATAGCCCCCTCGTGCTCGTCGGTCCCATGGGGGCAGGCAAGACGAGTGTCGGACGCCGCGTCGCCAAGGCGCTCGGCGCGCAGTTCATCGACACCGATGCCGTGGTGCAGCGCGAGCACGGTCCGATCGAGCAGATCTTCGCAACCCACGGCGAAGCGGCGTTCCGAACCTGGGAGCGCGCGGCGATCCGTGACGCGCTCGACCACGACGAGGCTGTCGTCTCGTTGGGGGGAGGCGCGGTGCTGGATGCCGATACCCGAGCGGATTTGGCCCGCTGCCGGGTCGTGATGCTCACGGTCGATCCCCGCGTCGTGGCCGGTCGCATTCAGGGGACGACACGCCCATTGCTCTCCGGGGAGGACCCCCTCGTGAGATGGCGGCGTATCTGGCAGGAACGGCGAGGCCTCTACGAGAGCGTCGCCGACCTCACGGTCGATACCTCGACTGGGCCCCTCCAGCACGTCGTCGACACGATCACCGCCTGGGCGCGTGAGTCGCAGGAGGAGCCCGATTCGAGCGTCCCCGCAAAGGAGCAGGCATGACCGCACCGACCACCATCGCCGTCACCGGCGAGAACCCGTACGAGATCACGATCGGACGCGGCATCCTCGATTCTGTCGCCGCAGCGCTTCCGGAGACGGCGCAACGCGTGCTCATCGTGCACCCGCCGACCCTGTCCGCGCAGGCGGAACAGTTGCGCGCGCTGCTGCAGGAGGGGCGCCAGGTGCTCCTTGCCGAGGTGCCCGACGCGGAGGCAGGCAAGCGCGTCGAAGTGGCAGCGTTCTGCTGGCAGGTGATGGGGCAGGCGAACTTCACCCGCACGGACGCGGTCGTCGGTTTCGGTGGGGGAGCGGTGACCGATCTGGCAGGCTTCGTGGCGGCCACGTGGTTGCGCGGTGTCGCGGTGGTCCAGGTGCCGACGACCGTGCTCGGCATGGTCGATGCCGCAGTCGGGGGCAAGACAGGGATCAACACCGCCGAGGGCAAGAATCTCGTCGGGGCATTCTGGCCGCCTGCCGCCGTCGTCTGCGACCTCGACGTCTTGGGGTCGCTCTCGCGCAACGAGACGGTTGCCGGCTTCGCCGAGGTCGTCAAGGCCGGGTTCATCTGGCACCCCGAGATTCTCGAGCTGATCGAGAAGGATCCGGATGCCGCGACCGACCCCTCCTCGGACGCGTTCCGGCGGTCCATCGAGTTGGCTATCGGGATGAAGGCGCGGGTGGTCTCCGAGGATCTCCGGGAAGCGGGCCTTCGGGAGATCCTCAACTACGGACACACGCTGGGCCACGCGATCGAGCACACCGAGCGCTACCAGTGGCGTCACGGGGCCGCCATCTCGATCGGCATGGTCTTCGCCGCAGAGCTGTCGCGCCTCGCCGGTCGACTCTCGGATGACGCAGCGCAGCGTCACCGCGACATCCTCACCTCCCTCGGCCTCCCGACGACCTACCGCGCGGGCGCCTGGCAGCAGTTGCTCTCGACGATGCAGCGCGACAAGAAGACCCGCGGGAGCATGCTGCGCTTCATCGTCCTCGACGACATCGCGCGCCCGACGGTGCTGCAGGCTCCCGACGAGTCGCTGCTGTTCGCGGCGTACCAAGAAGTCGCGGAGTGAGCCGCGGGGCCGCTCCCGGGGAACGGGAGATGCGCCGCGCAGTAGGGTGGCGGACGTGACCACAACTCCTCGTCGCCTCCTGCTTGTCAACGGCCCCAACCTGAATCTTCTGGGTACGCGGGAGCCGGACATCTACGGCAGCGAGACGCTCGCGGATGTCGAGGCGCTCGTGACCGAGACCGCGGCGCGTGCCGGGTTCGAGGTGCGGGCGGTGCAGTCCAATCACGAAGGTGTCCTCATCGATGCGATCCACGACGCGCGCACCGACTGCGCGGGGATCGTCATCAACCCGGGCGGCCTCACTCACACCTCCGTCGTCCTGCGCGACGCGCTTTCGGCCGTCGCGCTGCCCGTCGCCGAGGTGCACATTTCCGACGTCTCCGCGCGAGAGCCCTTCCGTCACCACTCCTACGTCCGCGACATCGCCGCCGTCCACGTCGTCGGCGAGGGCGTCCCCGGCTATGCCCGCGCGACCACCCTGCTGATCGACATCCTCACCGGCCGCGCCGAGGGCTGACGCACCCGCCGTCGCCGTCTCGCTGCGCTTCCGGGTGGTTGGGGCTTCGGGGTGGACGGGCGCCCGGATGGACGGGCGGGGCGGATGCGGGGGTGGGGGGACTCCCGTAGACTCGGATGTCGGCCGCGGCCTGGCGCGCGGCACCCACGCTCACGAACGGAAAACCTCACCCCCATGGCATCCACCGCAGATATCAAGAACGGCGTCGTCCTCAACATCGATGGACAGCTCTGGAGCGTCGTGGAGTTCCAGCACGTGAAGCCCGGCAAGGGCGGCGCGTTCGTGCGCACCAAGCTGAAGAACGTGCTCACCGGCAAGGTGGTCGACAAGACCTTCAACGCCGGCGCGAAGGTCGAGATCGAGAACGTCGACCGTCGGGACTACACCTACCTTTACAACGACGGCGAGAGCTTCGTGTTCATGGACCAGACCGACTACGACCAGATCAACGTCCCCGAGGCGACGGTCGGCGACGCCAAGAACTTCCTGCTCGAGAACCAGCAGGTCACGATCGCGATGAACAACGGAACGCCCCTGTACATCGACATGCCGGCGTCGGTCGTGCTCGAGATCACCTACACCGAACCGGGCCTGCAGGGCGACCGCTCGTCGGCGGGAACCAAGCCCGCGACAGTCGAGACCGGGTACGAGATCCAGGTTCCCCTGTTCCTCGAGACCGGCACGAAGGTCAAGGTCGACACCCGCACGGGCGACTACCTCGGCCGCGTCAACTGACGCGCCGTCTCGATGAGCGCCCGAACGAAGGCGCGCAAACGCGCGCTTGACATCCTGTTCCAGGCCGACGTGCGCGGCGAAGACGTCGCGCTCACCCTCGCCGCCGAAGCGCGGCGTGCTGCATCCGAGCCTGCCCGGGAAGCCTCTTGGCTCTACGCCCGAGAGATTGTCGACGGGGTCATCGACAACGCCGCCGCGATCGACGACGCCATCACCGCGGCCGCGAAGGGGTGGACCCTCGCCCGGATGCCCGCGGTCGATCGCGCTCTGCTGCGCATCGGGACCTGGGAGATCGTCTACAACGACAGTGTGCCCGCTGCCGTCGCGATCGACGAGGCCGTCGAACTGGCCAAGGAGTTCTCCACCGACGACTCCGGCGCGTTCGTGCACGGGGTGCTGGGTCGTGTGGCACGGGATGGCGAACGCGGCACCGCAGAAGGCGACTGATCTGGCCGCATTTGTACGGCGTGAACCCAGGGCCGGCGTCGAGGCGCCGCCTACACTCGTCACGGGAGAGGAGCGTGCATGCGCATCACCGGACTTGGACATGCGGGTATGTTCATCGAGACCACCGGAGGGTCGATTTTGTGCGACCCCGTGATCGGGCCGTCCTTCTTCGGGTCGTGGTTCCCGTTCCCCGACAACCGCGGCCTGGACTGGGAGCGCTTCGGCGCGGCGGATTTCCTGTACATCTCGCACCGCCACCGCGACCACTTCGACCCGCGGATGCTCCAGCGCTACGTGCGCACCGACATCCCGGTTCTGCTCCCGGAATACCCGACGGACGATCTGGAACGGGATCTGATCGACCTCGGCTACACGAACATCATCCGTACCGAGGCGGGCGTGCCGCTGACATACGGTGACCTGAAGATCATGGTCACGCCGCTGCGCGCGCCCTCCGACGGCCCGATCGGCGACTCGTCGCTCTCGGTCGACGATGGCACCGCCAGCATCCTGAACCAGAACGACTCCCACCCGCTCGACCTGGAGAAGCTGCTCGCGTTCGGTAAGCCGGATGCCTACTTCACACAGGTCTCGGGCGCCATCTGGTGGCCGATGGTGTACGACCTGCCGCAGGACTCCAAGCAGCACTTCGCCAAGCTCAAGCGCGAGGCCCAGAACAAGCGAGCGATGTACTACATCGACAAAGTGGACGCCGCCCACGTGTTCCCGATGGCGGGCCCTCCCATGTTCCTGAGGGACGAGCTCTTCCGCTACAACGGCACGGGGCTGGATGACGACTCGATCTTCACCGACCAATCGGAGTTTCTGGAGCACCTGCGCGAGCAGCGCCCCGACAAGGTCGGCCACCTCTTCCTCCCCGGCACACAGGTCGACATCGACGGCGGTGCCGTCACCGTCACCCAGACGCTCTACACGGATGACGAGATCGACCGCGTGTTCCACGACAAGTGGAACTACCTGGCCCACCAGCGCGACACCCGCCAGGACGAGATCGCCGCCGAGGAGGCCCGCCGCGCTCCCGTACTTCCGCCGGACGAGATGCTCGCGGCGATCAAGGAATGGTGGGAGCCGCTGCTGCGGCGGGCCCGCACGATCCGCGACGGCGTCGGCGGCAACGTCAGGTTCCAGATCGGCGAGCTGGACATGGTGGTCGATTTCCCGAAGGCGAAGGTCCGTGAGTACGCGGGGGAGGAGTGCATCTACTGGTACACGATTCCGGCAGACCTGGTCTCGACCAACATCGCCGACCACGAGATCGACTGGTCCAATTCGATCTTCCTGTCCATGCAGTTCTCCGTCGGGCGTAGCGGCAAGTTCAACGAGTTCCTGACGACATTCCTCAAGTGCCTTTCGCGCGACCGCATCGAGTACGTCGAGAACTGGTACGCGGAGCAGTCCGACCAGACCGAGGATGTCGAGCTCGAGGACTGGGTCGTGCAGCGGCGCTGCCCCCACCTGCGGGCAGACCTCACCAAGACAGGCAAGATCGACGACGGCGTGCTGACCTGTTCTCTCCACGACTGGAAGTGGGACCTCGCGTCTGGACGGTGTCTGACGACAACCGGCCACGCCATCCGCGCGCGAGCACTCGACAGCGCCGCCGCCGAGGCGGCCACGACTCCGGCCGGCACCCCCTGAGCACCGATCGCGGGCTCCGCTTCGGGCTGGACCCGCTGCACCTGGTGGACGTCCTGGTCTACGTCGTGGTGCTCAACCTCGCGATCGAGTACTTCCCGGCCGTCATCAGCGAGACCTTCACGCTGTCGCTGTTGACCGCCGTCGTGCTCAAGCTCGTCCTTGAGGGCGTGCGCGCGCTGAAACGCCTTGTGCTTGCCCGCCTGCGTACCGCCGCTCGACCGGTTCAGAAAGCGACAGCCGCAGCGATGCTGGTCCTGCTGCTGCCGGGCAGCAAGATTGTCGTGCTCGAGGTGATCGCGCTTCTGTTCGCCGGTCGCGTGCAACTGGGAGGCTTCTTCGCTGTCACCGGTCTGATCCTCGTCCTGCTGGCCGCCCGCGCCGGAGTGCGGTGGCTCCTCGCCGCGCCGCCCCGCGTCGGGTAGTCTCGAACCACAGCAACCTTTAACCCCGTCCTGTGAGGCGGAGAAGGGAGCGACGATGAGCACCCGCACGGTCATGCAGGATGCCGACATCTCACGCGCTCTGACGAGAATCTCGCACGAGATCATCGAATCCAACCGCGGTGCCGGCGAACTCGTCCTTCTCGGTATCCCCACGCGCGGTGTCCCGCTCGCGGAGCGCGTCGCGACCCTCATCAGCGGCTTCACTGCCCACCCCGTGCCCGTCGGTGCGCTGGATGTCACGATGTACCGCGACGATCTGCATCGCAACCCGACGCGTACCCCGCATCCGACCCGCATCCCCGACGCCGGGATCGACGGCAAGACCGTCGTGCTCGTGGACGACGTGCTTTTCTCGGGGCGAAGCATCCGTGCCGCGCTGGATGCGCTGCAGGACATCGGCCGTCCATCCGCCGTGCGCCTGGCCATCCTGGTCGACCGCGGACACCGTGAGCTTCCGATCCGCCCCGATTTCGTCGGGAAGAACCTGCCGAGTTCCCGATCGGAGCACGTCGCGGTGCGACTGCGTGAGATCGACGGCATCGACGAGGTGAGCATCCGATCATGAGGCACCTGCTCGACACCGCTACCCTCTCGCGAGAGGACGCGCTGCGGATTCTCGACACCGCTGAAGACATGTCAGACACGCAGCGCCGCGAGGTCAAGAAACTCCCGACGCTGCGCGGCAAGACGGTCGTCAATCTCTTCTTCGAAGACTCCACCCGCACGCGGATCTCGTTCGAAGCCGCCGCCAAGCGTCTGTCCGCGGATGTGATCAACTTCGCCGCGAAGGGGTCCTCCGTCTCGAAAGGCGAGTCGCTGCAGGACACTGCCCAGACCTTGCAGGCGATGGGCGCGGATGCCGTCATCATCCGCCATGGCGCCTCGGGTGCGCCTCACACGCTCGCCACGAGCGGCTGGATCACGGCAGGCGTCGTCAACGCCGGTGACGGCACGCACGAGCATCCGACACAGGCACTGCTGGATGCCTTCACCATGCGCAAGCGTCTGTTCGGCCAGGACAGCAGAGGCCGTGACCTGTCAGGCACGCGCGTCGCCATCGTCGGGGATGTCCTCCATTCCCGCGTCGCCCGCTCCAACATGTGGCTGCTTCACACCCTCGGTGCGCAGGTGACGCTCGTCGCGCCCCCGACCCTTGTGCCGCAGGACGTGTCCGCCTGGCCTGCCGAGGTGGTCTACGACCTCGATCAGGCGATCTCGGCGGCTCCGGACGTGCTGATGCTGCTGCGGATCCAGCTGGAGCGCATGAATGCTGCGTACTTCCCCAGCGAGCGCGAGTACGCCAGACGCTGGGGCTTCGACGCGCGGCGACTCGCGGCGCTGGGCGCCGATAGCATTGTCATGCACCCGGGGCCCATGAACAGAGGGCTCGAGATCTCCGCCGAAGCCGCCGATTCAGCACAATCCACCGTCCTGGAACAGGTTGCCAACGGCGTTTCGGTACGGATGGCGGTGCTGTACCTGTTGCTGGCAGGTTCGGCGTCACCACCGTTGTCATCGGGCACGAAGGAGGAACAGCAATGAACGAGGTCCTCCTGGTCCGCGATGCAGAACTCGTGGACGGAACCCGCACCGACCTGATCGTCGACGACGGCATGATCGTCGAGGCCGGCCCCGGTCTCCACAGGGCTGGTGCGCGGGTCATTGACGCATCCGGCTTGCTCGCGCTTCCCGGCCTCGTCGACCTCCACGTCCACTTCAGAGAACCCGGATACGAGGCATCGGAGACCATCCTCACCGGCTCCCGGGCCGCCGCCGCCGGAGGCTTCACGACAGTCTTCACGATGCCGAACACCTCTCCGGTCGCCGACACCGCGGGCGTCGTGGAGCAGGAGCTCGCCCTCGGCGAAGCCGCCGGATACGTCACGGTGCAGCCCATCGGGGCGGTCACCGTCGGGCAGAAGGGCGAGCGTCTGGCCGAACTCGGGGCGATGGCGGACTCTCGCGCACGCGTGCGCGTGTTCAGCGACGACGGCTTCTGCGTCTGGGACCCCGTCATCATGCGCCGCGCACTCGAATACGTGAAGGCCTTCGGCGGTGTCATCGCGCAGCACGCGCAAGACCCGCGTCTGACCGAAGGTGCGCAGATGAACGAGGGTGTGGTGTCGGCGGAGCTCGGGCTGGCGGGTTGGCCTGCGGTGGCGGAGGAAGCCATCATCGCGCGGGATGTCCTGCTGGCCGAGCACGTCGGGTCGCGCCTCCACGTCTGTCATCTGTCGACGGCCGGCTCGGTCGACATCATCCGATGGGCCAAGAAACGCGGCATTGCGGTGACGGCCGAAGTCACGCCGCACCACCTGCTCCTGACGGAGGACCGAGTCCGCGGGTATGACGCCCGGTTCAAGGTCAACCCGCCGCTTCGCACGGCCGAGGACGTCGAGGCCGTGCGGGAAGGCCTCGCCGACGGCACGATCGACATCGTCGCCACAGATCATGCGCCGCATCCGAGCGAGACCAAAGCCTGCGAGTGGGAGGCAGCATCCCACGGCATGGTGGGCCTGGAGAGCGCGCTGCGCGTCGTCCACAGCACGATGGTCGCGACCGGGCGCATGGCCTGGACCGATGTGGCGCGCACGATGTCCGCCGCGCCGGCGCGTATCGGCAGCGTGAGCGGCCATGGGACACCCGTCGAGGTGGGCCAGCCGGCGTCGTTCACGCTCTACGACCCGACCCCGATCCGGACGTTCTCGGTAGAGGATCTGCGCGGGCGCAGCCGGAACTCTCCGTACCTCGGCGAACGGCTGCCCGGACAGATCCGGTTGACGGTCAACCGCGGCACCGTCACGGTCGCCGACGGTGCCGTCCTCGACACTCCGGGGGTGATGGCATGACCCGCGAAGCCGCCGTCCTCGTGATGGTCGCGGTCGCCGTTGTGCTCCTGGGACTTGCCGCATGGGGCTGGGTGCGGCGCACCCGGCGGGACCGGATGCCGCTCATCGCCCCATCCGAACTGAGCGACGCCGGCGCCGCGCGCGAGGTGATCGACGCCCTGTACGTGGCAACGACCGTCCATGACGCACCCCTGGAACGGATCGCCGCGCCGGGGCTCGGGTACCGGTCGCCGGTCACGGTGACCGTCACGGATGCCGCTGTCGCCCTGGATCTCACAGGTCAGCCCCGCATCACGATCGGCTCCGACCGGATCACCGACGTCACCCAGGCGACCATGACGATCGATCGCGTGGTCGAGAAGGACGGCCTGGTTCGCGTGAGCTGGCTCGCCGACACCGGCGTGGTCGTCGACACCTACCTGCGCCCTCGCGACACGTCCGCGCGTCGCCTCGCAGAAGCCCTCGCGCCGCTGGCCGGCGCCTCCGACCCCTCCACATCCCCCGGAGATTCCGAATGACCCTCTTCCGAACTGATCCTGCCGTGCTCGTCCTCGAGGACGGGACGCGCTTCCGAGGTCGCGCCTACGGTGCGCGCGGTGTGACGCTGGGCGAAGTCGTCTTCGCCACCGGGATGACCGGATATCAGGAGACCCTCACCGATCCGTCCTACGCGGGCCAGATCGTCCTGCAGACGGCACCGCACATCGGGAACACCGGCATGAACGACGAGGATCCCGAGTCGCGGCGGATCTGGGTCGCTGGATACATCGTTCGGGACCCGTCGCGCGTCGTCTCCAATTGGCGGGCGGACGAGTCCCTCGATGATGCGCTCGAGCGCGACGGGATCGTCGGCATCAGCGGCATCGACACGCGCGCGGTGACGCGGCACATCAGGTCGGCGGGCTCCATGCGTGGGGGTGTCTTCTCGGGAGAGGCGGTAGCGCTCGACCCCGAGGAACACCTGCGCCTGGTTCGCGAGGCGCCCGCGATGGCGGGGCAGAACCTGTCGGCATCCGTGTCGGTCACCGCGCCCGAGGTCACGCCCGCCACCGGGGAGCGGCTCGGTTCGCTCGCGGTGATCGACCTCGGGATCAAGAAGGCGACGATCGACAACCTCGCCGCGCGCGGGTTCGATGTCCACGTGCTGCCGCAGGATGCGACGATCGATGACATCCGGGCCATCGATCCGGTCGGGGTCTTCTACTCGAACGGTCCGGGGGACCCGTCTGCCTCCGCAGACCATGTCGAGCTGCTGCGCGCCGTGCTCGATGACCGCGTTCCGTTCTTCGGTATCTGCTTCGGCAACCAGCTGCTCGGTCGCGCGCTCGGTCTCGACACCTACAAGCTGCCTTTCGGGCACCGGGGCATCAATCAGCCGGTACTGGACAAGCAGACCGGTCGCGTGGAGATCACCGCCCACAACCACGGGTTCGCCGTCGAGGCCCCCCTGGATGAACCCTTCGAGAGCCCACAGGGCTACGGACGAGTCGAAGTGAGCCACATCGGCCTCAACGATCGGGTCGTGGAAGGTCTCCGGGCGCTCGACATCCCGGCGTTCTCTGTGCAGTACCACCCCGAAGCCGCTGCCGGGCCCCACGACGCCAACTACCTGTTCGACCGGTTCGCCGACCTCGTTCGCGCGAACCTCAGCATGAAAGAAGCGAATGCCTAAGCGCGACGACATCCGCTCCGTCCTGGTCATCGGCTCCGGCCCGATCGTGATCGGTCAGGCCTGTGAGTTCGACTACTCCGGCACCCAGGCGTGCCGAGTGCTGCGCGCCGAGGGCGTGCGCGTCATCCTGGTCAACTCCAACCCGGCCACCATCATGACCGATCCGGACTTCGCCGACGCCACCTACATCGAGCCGATCACCCCCGAGGTGATCGAGACGATCATCGCGAAAGAGAAGCCGGATGCGATCCTGCCGACCCTTGGCGGTCAGACGGCGCTCAACGCCGCCATGGCGCTGCACGATCGCGGCATCCTCGAGAAGTACGACGTCGAGTTGATCGGCGCGAAGGTGGGCGCGATCCGCAAGGGCGAGGACCGCCAGGTGTTCAAGGAACTCGTGATCGAGGCGGGTGCAGATGTGGCCGCCAGCCGCATCTGCCACACGATGGACGAGGTGCTCGCCGGCGCCGAAGAACTCGGATACCCGCTCGTGGTGCGTCCCTCCTTCACGATGGGAGGGTTGGGTTCGGGCTTCGCCTACGACGAGGCCGACCTGCGCCGCATCGCGGGCGCCGGGCTCCACGACTCGCCCACGCACGAGGTTCTCCTCGAGGAGTCCATCCTCGGCTGGAAGGAGTACGAGCTCGAGCTCATGCGCGACACCGCCGACAACACGGTGGTCGTGTGCTCGATCGAGAACGTCGACCCCGTCGGTGTGCACACGGGTGATTCGATCACGGTGGCCCCGGCTCTGACTCTCACCGACCGCGAGTACCAGCGTCTTCGTGACATCGGTATCGACATCATCCGCGCGGTCGGCGTGGACACCGGGGGATGCAACATCCAGTTCGCCGTCGACCCCGCCAGCGGACGCATCATCGTCATCGAGATGAACCCGCGCGTGTCCCGCTCGTCGGCACTGGCGTCGAAGGCGACCGGGTTCCCGATCGCGAAGATCGCCGCCAAACTCGCCATCGGGTACCGCCTCGATGAGATCCCCAACGACATCACGAAGGTCACCCCGGCAAGCTTCGAACCGACCCTCGACTACGTCGTCGTCAAGGTGCCCCGGTTCAACTTCGAGAAATTCCCCGCCGCCGACACGACCCTCACGACGACCATGAAGTCGGTCGGCGAGGCGATGGCGATCGGTCGCAATTACACGACGGCGCTGCAGAAGGCACTGCGCTCGCTCGAAAAGCGCGGATCCAGCTTCCACTGGGGCGACGAGGATCGTTCTGTGGACGAACTGCTCGAGATCGCCCGCACGCCCACGGATGGCCGCATCGTCGTCGTCCAGCAGGCCCTGCGCAAGGGCGCAACGGTGGAGCAGGCCTTCGAGGCCACCGCGATCGACCCGTGGTTCCTCGACCAGATCGTCCTGATCAACGAGGTCGCGACGTTCGTCGCGCACGCCGGGGAACTGGATGCCGAGACGCTGCGCGTGGCGAAGGAACACGGTTTCAGCGACGCGCAGATCGCCGAGCTCCGCGGGATCTCGGAGTCCGAGGTCCGCGGCATCCGACACGGCCTCGACATCCGTCCCGTGTACAAGACCGTCGACACCTGTGCCGGCGAGTTCCCGGCACTGACCCCTTATCACTACTCGAGCTACGACACCGAGACCGAGGTCAGCGCATCCGAGCGCACGAAGGTCGTGATCATCGGTTCCGGCCCGAACCGCATCGGTCAGGGCGTGGAGTTCGACTACTCCTGCGTGCACGCGTCCTTCGCCCTGAGCGACGCCGGTTTCGAGACCGTCATGGTCAACTGCAACCCAGAGACGGTGTCCACCGACTACGACACGTCCGACCGCCTCTACTTCGAGCCGCTCACGCTGGAGGACGTTCTGGAGGTGCTGCACGCCGAGTCCCGTTCCGGGACCATCCTGGGGGTCATCTGCCAGCTGGGCGGCCAGACACCGCTCGGGCTCGCCAAGGGCATCGAGGCTGCCGGTTACACGATCCTCGGCACAAGCCCGGCAGCCATCGACCTCGCGGAGGAAAGAAGCCTCTTCAGCGGCATCCTCGCTGATGCCGGCCTCATCGCTCCGCGCCACGGCACCGCGGTCGACGTCGACGGCGCCGTCGCAGTGGCCGAAGACATCGGTTACCCGGTGCTTGTGCGACCGAGCTTTGTGCTGGGCGGCCGCGGCATGGAGATCGTGTACGACACCGCCAGCCTGCGCGACTATTTCGTGCGGATCGCCGACCAGGCGATCATCGGTCCGGGGATGCCCCTGCTGGTCGACCGCTTCCTCGACGACGCGATCGAGATCGACGTGGACGCCCTCTACGACGGCGACGAGCTCTATATCGGCGGGGTCATGGAGCACCTCGAGGAGGCCGGCATCCACTCCGGCGATTCGAGTTGCACGCTGCCGCCGGTCTCCCTCGGGCGCACCGAGGTCGACCGGGTCCGCGACGCCACGCTGGCGATCGCGCGCGGGGTCGGCGTTCGCGGATTGTTGAACGTGCAGTTCGCGATCAGCGCCGGCGTGCTCTATGTCATCGAGGCGAACCCGCGTGCGAGCCGCACTGTCCCGTTCGTCTCGAAGGCTCTGGGGATTCCGCTCGCAAAGGCGGCAAGCCGCATCATGGCCGGCGCCACGATCGCCGAGCTCATCGCAGAGGGCTTGCTGCCGGCATCCGACGGTTCCCGGGTGCCGCTGGACGCGCCGGTCGCGGTCAAGGAAGCGGTGCTTCCCTTCAAGCGTTTCCGCACGAAGGACGGCCAGATCGTCGACTCCGTCCTGGGCCCCGAGATGCGGTCGACGGGCGAGGTGATGGGCATCGATCGCGACTTCCCGACGGCGTTCGCAAAGAGCCAGGCCGCGGCGTACGGCGGCCTGCCGCTGGAGGGCACGGTGTTCATCTCGGTGTCCGATGCCGACAAGCGTGCCGTCATCCTGCCGGCGCACCGTCTGCAGGAACTCGGGTTCGAGCTTCTCGCGACCGAGGGCACCGCCGAGATCCTGGCCCGCAACGGCATCGCCGTCGAGGTCGTCAACAAGTACTCCGCGACGCAGGCCTCGGGCGAGACCAATGTCGTGGATCTCATCAACGACGGCCGGATCGACATCGTGGTCAACACGCCCAGCGGCGGCATGGCCCGGGCTGACGGCTACGAGATCCGCGCTGCCGCGGTCGCGGGGGACAAGGCCCTGTTCACGACGATGGCGGTGCTCGGCGCTGCCGTGAGCGCGTTCCCCGTACTGCGGGAGGGCTTCGAGGTGAAGAGCCTGCAGGACTATGCGCGCGAGAGGGCTGAGCGCGCGTGACATCGTTCGGTACGCGACTGTGGGCGACGCTGGGGGAGTACGGCCCCCTCTGCGTGGGCATCGACCCCCATGCGAGCCTGTTGGAATCCTGGGGACTGGGCGTCAGTGCCGACGGGGCACGCGAGTTCGGACTCCGCGTCGTCGAGGCGTGCGCCGGACGCGTGGGCATCGTCAAGCCGCAGGTCGCGTTCTTCGAGCGGTACGGGTCCGCGGGTTTCGCAGCCCTGGAGGAGGTCATGGCGGCTGCTCGCAGCGCGAACCTGATCGTCATCGCCGACGCGAAGCGGGGCGACATCGGTACGACGATGGACGGGTACGCCGCCGCATGGCTCGAGCCGGGTTCCCCGCTGGAGGCGGATGCCGTGACGCTCAGCCCTTACCTCGGCCCGGACTCCCTCTACCCGACGATCTCGGCGGCCATCCGGCGAAACAAGGGCGCATTCGTCCTGGCGGCGACGAGCAACCCCGAGGGCAGGCCCGTCCAGACCGCCATCACCCGGGACGACTCGGCGTCGGATGACGAAAGCGTGGCGTCACGGATCGCCCGGGAGATCGGCGGTCTCAATGTCGGCCTCCCCGGCGCGCTCGGGTCGGCGGGCCTGGTCGTCGGCGCCACCGTCGATCGCGCTGCCTTCGGGCTCAGCGATGTGGTCCTGGCCGGAACGCCCGTCCTTGCCCCGGGGTTCGGAGCACAGGGGGCCGAGCCGGCGGACCTCCCGCGTCTGTTCGGCTACGTCGCGGCCAACGTGATCGCTTCCGAAAGCAGAAGCATCCTGGCGGTGGGTCCCAGCCGGCTCGAATCGCGGATCGAGCAGCGCGCCGCGCTCTATCCTCGAGTCAGCCATGACTGAACGTCCCGCCCCGCCCGAGGTCGATCGCATCGCGGCGTCGCGGCGCGCCGTCGCCGCCCGTCGCGAACGCGCGTCGCTGAAGCAGGATGTCGCGATGAGAGTGATCTCGCCGCAGGAGCTCCTGCGGCGGGCCCTCGCCGCGCCCGACTCGCCGGCGGGGGCGATGCGCGTCACCGAATTCCTGACCGCGATACCCGCGATCGGTGTGGGAAAGCGCGACAAGATCATGGAGCGGCTCCAGATCTCGCCTGCCAAGCGCCTCGGCGGACTCGGAGCTCGGCAACAGCGCGCACTGCGTGCTTTCCTCGACGAGCGCGTTCCGCAGCCGCATCCGCGCGCCGACCGTTCGCGTCTGGTCGTCCTCGCCGGCCCCACCGCCGTCGGCAAGGGCACTGTCGCTCAACACATCCGCACTCATCATCCCGAGATCCATCTCTCGATCTCGGCGACCACTCGCCCGGCGCGGCCGGGCGAACTCGACGGGGAGCACTATTACTTCGTCGACGATGCGGAGTTCGACAGGCTGATTGCCGACGGGGAACTGCTCGAATGGGCAACCGTCCACAATGCCTACCGATACGGAACCCCGCGCGCCCCCATCCGTGCGGCGCTTGAGCGCGGTCAGTCCGTGCTGCTGGAGATCGATCTGCAGGGGGCGCGACAGGTTCGCGCCGCGCAACCGGATGCGACACTCGTCTTCTTGCTCCCGCCCAGCTGGGACGAGCTGGTCAGCCGACTGATCGGACGCGGCACGGAGGACGCCGAGGAACGTGCGCGACGCCTGCGCACCGCTCGTGTCGAGTTGGCGGCCCAGGATGAGTTCGATTACCGCGTCGTGAACGCCGACGTCGCCGCTGCGGCACGCGAGGTCGTAGAATTGATGAATGCGCCCGCGCGCTGAGCGCGACTGCGGCGCCGTAGACCTCTCACCGACATCCGTCGCCAGCGAAGGGATTCCGCCATGGCCGGGAACAATCAGGGCATCATCGAGCCGCCCATCGACAGTCTTCTCGAGAAGGTCGATTCCAAGTACCAGCTCGTGATCTACGCCGCCAAGCGGGCCCGTCAGATCAACGACTACTACTCGGATCTGCATGAGGGCAACCTCTTCGACAACGTGGGTCCGCTCGTCGACTCCACCGTCGAGGACAAGCCGCTCACGATCGCGCTTCACGAGATCAACGAAGACAAGCTCCGCCTGCGTCCGATCGACTGACCCTCACCTCCGCGCGCGCCGGTGTCGTCCACCGGCGCGATACTGATCGGCGTCCACCACTGACGGGAGCTCCATGACCTCGTTGCGTCTGTTCACGTCCGAATCGGTCACCGAGGGTCATCCGGACAAGATCTGCGACCAGATCTCCGACAGCATTCTCGATGCGATCCTCAATGAGGATCCGCGGGGGCGCGTCGCCGTGGAGACGCTCGTGACGACCGGTCTGGTCCACGTCGCCGGCGAAGTCAGCACCTCGGCGTATGTCGAGATCCCCGCGATCGTTCGGGATGTCGTCAACCGCATCGGGTACACGTCCAGCGAGACCGGCTTCGACGGCGAATCGTGCGGCGTGAGCGTGTCGATCGGGGCGCAGTCCTCCGACATCGCGTCAGGGGTGAACAAGGCCTTCGAACAGCGTGAGCGCGGTTCCTCCGACCCGCGGGACGAACAGGGCGCCGGTGACCAGGGCATCATGTTCGGCTACGCGACGACCGAGACGCCGCAGCTCATGCCCGTTGCGGCGTGGACTGCGCACCGGATGGCGGAGCGTCTGGCCGCCGTCCGGCGCTCCGGAGAGCTCGCGTTCCTGCGGCCCGATGGCAAGACGCAGGTCACGCTGGGCTTCGAGGGCGCAGTGCCCCGCACAGTCGAGTCGGTCGTGCTGTCCACCCAGCACCATCCCGACATCTCTCAGGACGATCTGCGGGCCCAGGTCCGCGAGGCGGTCATCGATCCCGTTCTCGAGAGCACGGGGTTGGACCTTCCCGACGTGAAGTACTACATCAATCCGGCGGGCCCGTTCGTCATCGGCGGACCCAAGGGAGATGCGGGGCTGACCGGCCGCAAGATCATCATCGACACATACGGGGGAGCGTCCCGTCACGGCGGCGGGGCCTTCAGCGGCAAGGATCCATCGAAGGTCGACCGTTCTGCGGCGTACGCCATGCGCTGGGTCGCGAAGAACGCCGTCGCGGCAGGTCTGGCAGAGCGCCTCGAAGTGCAGGTCGCCTACGCGATCGGCAAGGCCGCACCGGTGGGCCTGTACGTCGAGACCTTCGGCACCGGACACGTGCCGGATGATGTCATCACCGCGGCGATCCTCGAGGTGTTCGATCTTCGCCCGAAAGCGATCATCGACCAGCTCGACCTGCTTCGTCCCATCTATGCCCGAACAGCTGCGTACGGGCATTTCGGTCGGGAGCTCGCAGACTTCACGTGGGAGCGCACCGACCGCGCCGACGATCTGCGCGCTGCCGCCGGTTTGTGAGATGACCACTCGGCGCATCGCGCGAGTGCTTCTGGACTCGCCGCTGCCGCAATTGGATCGGCTCTTCGACTACGCGATTCCCGACGATCTCGCCCCCACCGCACGCGAAGGTGTGCGCGTGCGCGTTCCGCTTCGCGCGGCGGGCCGCATCGTCGACGGCTACATCGTGGAGCTGAGCGACGAACCCTCCGCAGACCGTCCGCTGTCGGCGGTGGACGCCGTCGTCTCTCCGGTCCCCGTGCTGCCGCGCCGGCTCTACGACCTCGCCCGAAAAGTCGCCGACCGATCGGCAGGATCCGCATCCGACGTTCTGCGCCTGGTCGTGCCCCGGCGTATGGTTCGCGCCGAGAAAGCCTGGCAGAGCGCCGACCGTGCCTCAGCGCCGCCCCTTGGTGCGGACACCGTGGAACGGGCGGCGCACACGTTGCGGGAGTTTCCCGCACTGGAAGAGGCGCTTGCTGCGGGCACGCGCGCGGCGATCACGGCGCCCACAGGGCGCGCGCCGACCCCACAGACGCCGTCGGGGTGGGTGCAGATGCTTGCCGCGTCCGCGGTTTCCCTCTTGGCGCGCGACCGCAGCAGCATCCTGGTGGTGCCCGACCACCGGGATCTCGATCAGCTCGAGCAGGGCCTGATCGCACTCGGGGTCGCAGACGCAGTGGTCAGGACGGATGCTGCGCAAAGCGCGCCCGCCCGCTACGCGGCGTACCTCCGTCTGCTCGAGCCGGTGCCCTCGATCGTGATCGGGAACCGGTCCGCCGTCTACGCGCCGGTCCACGACCTCGGCCTCATCGCCCTCTGGGACGACGGCGATCCACTCCTTCGCGAGCCGCTCTCGCCGGGAGTCCACGCGCGCGATGCCGCCCTTGTGCGCCAGGAGCAGGAGCACTCCGCACTTCTGTTCGCCGGATACACGCGATCGACGGACGTGCAACGGTTGGTCGACATCGGGTGGGTCACCGAGATCACCGCTCGCCGACCGACCTCGCCGCGCGTGGTCCTCACTCCGCTGCGCGAGGGCGAGACCGGTGCCGCGCGGATTCCGTCAGCGGCGTTCACCGCGGCGCGCGACGCGGTCCGGACCGGACCGGTTCTCATCCAGGTCGCCCGCCCGGGGTACGCTCCTGTGCTTGCCTGCGCTGACTGCCGCCGGCCCGCACGCTGCCGCTCCTGCGGCGGACCGTTGCACGCCGCTGCGCGTGGTGCGACGCCGGTCTGCGCAGCCTGCGGGCGGCGCGCCGACGCCTGGACCTGCGCGACCTGCGCGGGGACGCGGCTGATCCTCGTCGGATCGGGCAGCCGGCGCACCGCCGAGGAACTCGGTCGCGCCTTTCCCGGCATCCGTGTCATCGTCTCCGACTCGGAGCACCAGGTCCACGACGTGCCCGCCGCGCCGGCGCTGGTCGTTGCGACGCGGGGCGCAGAGCCGTTCGTCCCGGGCGGGTACCGAGCGGTCCTGCTGCTAGATGGCGAACGGATGCTGCTCGCGGAAGACCTGCGGATCGCTGAGCATTGTCTGCGGTGGTGGTCGAACGCGGCAGCTCTGGCCGCGCCCGGAGCGCCGGTTCACCTGGTCGGCGTCGCCGGTGCGCTCGGACGCGCCCTCGCGACCTGGACGCAGCCCGCCTTCGCGCGCGCCGAACTGGCCGAGCGCGCGGAGCTCCGGATGCCACCCGCGGTCCGGGTCGCTGCCCTGGAAGGCACACGCGCATCGGTGGAGGCTGCCCTGGCAGCCTTGCGCGAGGATCTGCCTCGACTGCGGGCGGCTGACATCCTCGGACCGGTACCGGTGCAGACCGAGACACCGCACGAGAACGGCGTGCGCGCGCTCGTGCGTTTCGACTACCACGATGGCGCAGACGTCGCGCGGTCGCTGCGTGCCGCGGTTGTGGCCGACGCGCTCCGAGGCCGCCGCAGCCGCACGCGCGGCGGAGCCGCACGTGCGACACTGCGGATCCGACTCGATCTGCCCGATCTCACTTTGGAGGCGCACTCATGAGACTCGTTTTCGCGGGAACTCCCGACGCCGCTGTCCCCTCGTTGCGGGCTCTCGCGGACGCCGGTCACGACATCGCCTTGGTGATCACCCGTCCCGATGCGCCGGTGGGGCGCCGACGGACACTGACCCCCTCTCCGGTGGCGAGCGCCGCTACCGCGCTCGATCTTCCCGTGCTACGTACCGCACGCCTCGACGACTCCGCCCTCGAGGCGGTGCGCCTGGCGGACCCCGAGCTCGGCGTGATCGTCGCGTATGGCGCGCTCATCCGTGAGCCGCTGCTGTCCACGCCGCCCCATGGCTGGATCAACCTCCACTTCTCCACGCTTCCGCGGTGGCGAGGCGCCGCGCCCGTTCAGCACGCCATCATCGCCGGCGACGCCGAGATCGGGGCGGGAGTCTTCCATCTCACCCCCGGTCTGGACGACGGCGACGTCTTCGGCGAGATCCGGTTCCCTCGGCCCCCGGAGGCCACCGCGGGCGAGCTCCTCTCCACGCTTGCGGACGCCGGCGCGCGCCTTCTCACCGACGTCGTGCACGACATCGCTGACCGCAGAGCCCACGGCCGTCCACAGCGCGGGGAGGTGACGTACGCGCCCAAGCTCTCCATCGCCGATGGCCGCGTCGACTGGGATCAGCCGCGCGAGCGAGTGGTGTCGCGCATCCTCGGGGTCACACCCGAACCGGGTGCGTTCGCGACCGCAGGCGGAGCACGCCTGAAGATCCTGGCGATCGGCCCTGCGCCCGCGGGCACGCCGCCCCTGCGCCCCGGGCTGGTGAGGGCACACGCCAAGACCGTGGTGGTCGGAACGGGGACCGAACCGATCGCGTTGCAGCGCGTCCAGCCGGCCGGCAAACCCCCGATGGATGCCGGCGACTGGTGGCGCGGCGCCCGCGCCGACGATCTGCAGCTCGACGGTCCCGGGGAATCCGACGCACACCCTGACGTCGCCGGGGCGGACGCATGAGCGGGACCGTCTCGGCTCGGCGCGTCGCATACGACACGCTGCGAGCGGTGCATGAGGCCGACGCGTACGCCAATCTCGTCCTCCCACCCGCGATCGCGCGCGCCCGACTCAGCCCGGGCGACGCCGCGCTCGCCACGGAGCTCACGTATGGCACCCTGCGTCAGCAGGGCACCTGGGATGCCGTCATCGCGGTGGCGGCGAACCGACCCCCGGAATCCCTCGACCCGCCGGTGCGCGACATCCTGCGCCTGGGCGTGCACCAGCTCCTGGCCACACGGGTTCCCCCGCACGCCGCCGTCAACGAGTCCGTCGCTCTGACCCGCTCGGTGGCGGGGGAGCGGGCCGTCGGTTTCGTCAACGCGGTGCTCCGCGCCGTCGGAAAGACCGACGCGGCCACCTGGATCAGGCGTGCCGAACAGGCGGCGCGATCAGACGACGAACGGCTCGCCGTGCGGACCTCGCATCCGGTGTGGGTCATCCGCGCCCTCCGACGGGCACTCGATGACGAGGGACGGGCCGGGGAGCTCCTCGAGCTCCTGTCGGCCGACAACGACCCACCCCGCGTCACGATGACAGCGCTTCCGGGGCTCGCCGCGATCCCCGAAGACGCCGAGCCTACCCCGTTCTCCCCCCACGGTTTCCGGGCGCCCAGCGGTGACCCCGGACGGCTCGTCGCGCAATCCCAGGGGACGGTGCGTGTCCAGGATGAGGGTTCGCAGTTGGCGGCGCTCGCCCTCGCGGAGTCGGGGCCGATACGCGCGGGGGAGCGGTGGCTCGACCTGTGCGCCGGACCCGGGGGGAAGACCGCGCTCCTGGCTGCCCGTGCACTTCAGGCGCAGCAGGCGGGAACCGCCGTCCAGCTCGAAGCGAACGAGGTGTCGACGGCGCGTGCAGGGCTCGTCCGCCGCTCGCTGGAGGCGATCCCGCTCGCGGTCCCCGTCTCGGAGCAGGACGGTCGCGACCGCGCCGGCTCGGCCGAGTACGACCGGATCCTCGTCGATGCTCCGTGCACCGGGCTCGGCGCCCTGCGCCGTCGACCCGAGGCGAGGTGGCGTAAGTCCCCTCAGGACGTTGCGCCGCTCGCTGAGCTTCAGCGCGCGCTGCTCGACGCCGCGATCGCCGGCCTGCGTCCGGGCGGCGTCGTCGCATACGTCACCTGCTCACCTCACCTCGCCGAGACACGCGACGTCGTGGCGGCGGTGGTGGGCCGCTACGGGGACAGCGTCCAGGAACTCGACGCCCGGGACGTGCTGCGTCGGGTCTCGGGGTCGCCTCTCGACCTTCCCGCGCCACGGGCTGGAAGCGGCCGAGCGCAGCTGTGGCCGCACCGCCACGGAACCGATGCGATGTCGATCACCCTGCTGCGCCGAACGGGGTGACACAGCGAGTCGCCCATAATGGAGGGGTGAGTTCGCATGACGCCGCAACGCAGACGGGCGCGGTGCGCATCAATCCCAGCATCCTCGCCGCCGACTTCGTGAACATGCAGGCCGAACTGCAGCGCATCGCCGCCGCTGATTTCGTCCACGTCGATGTCATGGACAATCACTTCGTCCCGAACCTCACGTTCGGACCGCAGATGGTCGAGCGGATCCAGGCCACGTCCCCCGTGCCGCTGGATGTGCACCTGATGATCGATGACGTCGACCGGTGGGCGCCCGGCTACGCCGAGCTGGGGGCTGCGTCGGTGACGTTCCACACCGAGGCCACGACCGAGCCGGTGGCCCTCGCGCGCAGGCTCCGATCAATCGGCGCACGCGCCGGTATCGCGCTCAAGCCCGCCACCCCCGTGGAGCCCCTGTTCCCCTACATCGACGAGTTCGACCAGATTCTCGTGATGACGGTGGAGCCGGGCTTCGGCGGTCAATCCTTCATGGCCGACATGATGCCCAAGCTTCGCCTGCTCACCGACGAATGTCGCCGGCGGGGCTCGTCGGTCTGGCTCCAGGTGGACGGCGGTATCTCGGATTCGACGATCGAGCAGGCAGCCGCCGCGGGAGCCGATACCTTCGTGGCCGGGTCGGCGGTGTTCGGGGCAGACGAGCCCGATCTCGCGATCTCACGCCTGCGCGCGCTCGGCACCGGCGCGCATCGGCACTGACCGACGATCGCGCGCGGTTCGCTACCCTGGCATAGTGAAGTCGTTCGAGGAGCTGTTCGCCGAGTTGACGGTGAAGGCGCAGGTCCGCCCCGAAGGGTCGGGCACGGTTGCCGAACTCGACGCAGGCATCCACACGATCGGGAAGAAGATCGTCGAGGAAGCCGCGGAGGTCTGGATGGCCGCCGAGTACGAATCGGACGATGCCGCCGCGGAAGAGATCTCGCAGTTGCTGTACCACCTGCAGGTGCTGATGCTCGCGAAGGGGCTTTCACTCGAGGACGTGTACCGACATCTCTGAACCCGTCGCCCCTCCCGCTTCGACCCGAAAGACCCCCATGCTGCGAATCGCCGTGCCCAACAAGGGTTCGCTGTCCGAGACATCCGCCGCCATGCTGAGCGAGGCCGGGTACACCGGCCGCCGCGACCCGAAGGACCTTCACGTCATCGACCCCGCCAACGAGGTCGAGTTCTTCTACCTGCGCCCGCGCGACATCGCCACATACGTCGGGTCCGGCGCCCTCGACGTAGGGATCACCGGCCGGGATCTGCTGTTGGACGCGCGCATGCCCGCTCGCGAGATCGAGGCGCTGGGCTTTGCCGATTCCACGTTCCGGTTCGCCGGCCCTCCCGGCCGCTTCAGCGACATCACCGACCTCGAAGGGATGCGTGTCGCGACGGCCTATCCGGGTCTGGTGGACTCCTTCCTCGATGACCGCGGGATTGCCGTTGACCTGGTGCCGCTCGACGGCGCCGTGGAGTCAGCCGTGCGGCTCGGCGTCGCGGACGCGGTCGCTGACGTGGTCTCGACGGGCACGACGCTCAAGCAGGCGGGGCTGGAGATCTTCGGGCCCGTACTCCTCGAGTCCGAGGCCGTCCTGATTGGAGGGCCGAGGCAGGTCGAGGGCACCGAGACGCTTCTGCGGCGTCTGCGCGGCGTGATGGTCGCACGCCGGTACGTCCTGATCGACTACGACCTTCCGGCCGACCTGGTCGACCGCGCCGTGGAGATCGCCCCGGGCATCGAGTCACCGACGATCTCGCCGTTGCGCGACCCGTCGTGGGTCGCGGTGCGCGTCATGAGTCCTCGCAAGGGCGTCAACCAGGTGATGGATGCGCTCTACGCGATCGGCGCTCGCGCCATCCTCGTGACCGAGATTCACGCGGCGAGGCTGTAGATGGCCGTCGCGACCCGTGTCATTCCGTGCCTCGACGTTGCCGCGGGCCGTGTGGTGAAGGGCGTCAACTTCCTGAACCTGCGCGACATGGGCGACCCCGTCGAGTTGGCTGCGACGTACTTCCGCCAGGGCGCAGACGAGATCACGTTCCTCGACGTCACCGCGACCGTCGATGAGCGCGCGACGACCTACGATGTCGTCCAGCGCACCGCCGAGGAGGTCTTCATCCCCCTCACGGTGGGGGGTGGCGTGCGTTCCGCCGACGACGTCGCGCGACTTCTGGGCGTCGGGGCCGACAAGGTCGGTGTCAATTCGGCGGCGATTGCGCGGCCGAGCCTTATCGACGAGATCGCCGATCGCTTCGGAGCCCAAGTGCTCGTGCTCTCACTGGATGTCACACGTTCGGATGCCGTTCCCTCGGGTTTCGTCGTCACGACCCACGGTGGTCGGACCGAGACCGCGCTCGACGCTCTCGCCTGGGCCCGGGAGGCGATTGATCGCGGTGCGGGGGAGCTCTTGGTCAACTCGATCGATGCTGACGGTACTCGTGAGGGCTTCGATCTGGAGCTCGTCTCCCTGATGCGCGAGGTCTCTTCCGTCCCTGTCATCGCCTCCGGCGGCGCCGGGGCCGTCGAGCACTTCGCACCGGCCGTGCACGCGGGAGCGGATGCCGTGCTCGCGGCGAGCGTGTTCCACACCGGTCAACTCACCGTCGGCGAGGTCAAGACCGCCCTGGCCGCCGAGGGCGTGGAGGTGCGTCGATGACCGATCTTGAAGCGCGCATCGCTGCCGTCGCGTTCAACACCGATGGGCTTGCCCCCGCCATCATCCAGCAGTGGGATACCGGCGAGGTGCTCATGCTCGGGTGGATGGACGCCGAGGCCCTCCGACGCACGCTCAGTACCGGTCGGGTGACATTCTGGTCCCGCTCTCGCCGCGAGTACTGGCGCAAGGGCGACACGTCGGGTCACGTTCAATATGTCCGGGGTGCGCGGCTGGACTGCGACGGCGACGCCCTCCTGATCCAGGTGGACCAGATCGGCGCCGCGTGTCACACCGGTACGCGCAGCTGCTTCGACACGACCGATCTGGAACCGACCGTCGGCAGTGAGACGTTATGATCGCGCGAGCTCGGCTGATCGGTGTCGTGGCGTTCCTGCTGTCAGGGGCCACCGGGCTCATCTCGTCCACGCAAACGTGGCTGTTGGTGCTGCTCAGCGACGGAGCGGCCGAACCTCTGGCCGTTCCCGGTGCGTCCGCGGTCGTACTCCTTGCGCCGCTGAGCCTCACGGCGCTGGCGCTGGGAGCTGCCGTGTCGATCGTCGGGCGAGTGCTGCGCCCCGTGTTCGGTGTCCTCGGAGCGGCGCTGGGCGTCGTCCTGATGATTCTGACCGCGCCGGTGGTCTTCGGACCGCCGCTGAGCGCCGTCGCCACCGAGGTCAGCGCCGTGACGGGGATCCGTGGCCAGAACGCCATCGACGAACTGGTCGAGGGGATCTCGACGACCGCGTGGCCCGCGCTGACCCTCGTCGCGGCCGTCATCCTCGCAGCCGGCGGACTCTGGGTCGTGATGACCGCGCACCGGTGGCCCGAGGGTGGCCGACGGTACCGGGCAGGCCGGGGAGATCGTGCACGCCACGGCGAACCGCTCGATGCCATCGACTCGTGGGACGACCTTTCGCGTGGCGAGGACCCCACGACCTGACCGCTAGACTGAGCCAGAGCCCGAGCACTACCGGAGGAGATCCATGAGCAACACCATCGGCGACCCCGGCCACGGACACTCGCCGGCGGCCTGGACGGCTGTCGTCATCATGCTCGCCGCCATCGCGCTGGGCACGGTGGCGTTCTTCCTCGACATCCCGTGGCTCGTATGGGCTTCCGTCGCCCTCGTCGTTGTCGGCCTGCTCGTCGGCTGGATCATGGCCAAAGCGGGATATGGCGTCGGCGGCTCCCGGTACAGCGCGAAAGAGCATTGAGCATGCTCGCCGACCTCACGGCCGGCGCACTCGAGGACGCCCGGACGCGCGAATCCGTGCGGCCGCTCGCCGATGTCGAACGCGTCGCTCTCTCGCGCCCAGCCCCCCTCGCGGCATTGACGGCGCTCGCACCGGCGCCCCAGGTGCGCATCATCGCGGAGGTGAAGCGCGCGAGCCCCTCGCGCGGCGACCTCGCAGCGATCCCTGACCCTGCCCATCTCGCGTCGCTCTATGAGCGCGGTGGCGCATCGGCGATCTCGGTCCTGACCGAACAACGGCGCTTCAAGGGCAGCCTGGACGACCTGACGGCGGTGCGTGACGCGGTCAGCCTGCCGGTGCTGCGCAAGGACTTCATCTCGACCGAATACCAGGTGTTCGAGGCCCGCGCCGCGGGAGCGGACATCGTGCTGCTGATCGTGGCAGCCCTTGACCAGCCAACCCTCACGCGCCTGCTCCGCCTCATCGAAGACCTCGGGATGACCGCGCTGGTCGAAACCCATTCGCTCGACGAGGTGCAGCGAGCATCCGACATCGGTGCCCGCCTGATCGGAGTGAACGCGAGGGACCTGTCGACCTTCGAGCTCGACCGCGACCTGTTCGGTCGCCTCCGCGACTCGCTCCCGACGGATGCGATCGCGGTCGCGGAGTCCGCGGTGCTCACCCCCGACGACGTCGCCCACTACCGGGCTGCCGGCGCCGATGTCGTGCTCATCGGCGAGGCGCTGGTCACCGGCGATCCCGTCGCAACCCTCAAGACGTTCCTGGAGGCAGGATCATGACGACGAGCCTGCGAGAGCAGCGCGGTCCGTTCTTCGGCGAGTTCGGTGGGCGCTTCATGCCCGAATCGCTGATCGCCGCGATCGATGAACTCACCGCCGAGTACGAGGCCGCCCGGGTGGACCCCGCGTTCCAGGCGGAGTTTCTTCGGCTGCTCGGCTCCTACGCGGGCAGACCCTCGGCGCTGACCGAGGTGCCGCGGTTTGCTGAGCACACCGGCGCCGGCCGCGTCTTCCTCAAACGTGAGGACCTCAATCACACCGGATCGCACAAGATCAACAACGTGCTCGGACAGGCGCTGCTGACGCAACGGCTCGGCAAGACCCGGGTGATCGCCGAGACGGGAGCCGGCCAGCACGGCGTCGCGACGGCCACCGCAGCTGCGCTTTTCGGTTTCGAGTGCACCATCTACATGGGCGAGGTCGACACCCAACGCCAGGCGCTCAACGTCGCACGCATGCGACTTCTCGGCGCCGAGGTCATCCCCGTCACGACGGGGTCGCGGACGCTGAAGGATGCGATCAACGAGGCGTACCGAGACTGGGTCGCGAGCGTCGAGACCACGAACTACATCTTCGGCACGGCGGCGGGCCCTCATCCGTTCCCCGCGATGGTCCGAGACTTCCAGAAGGTGATCGGCGAGGAGGCGCGCGCGCAACTGCTCGACGAGATCGGACGGTTGCCAGACGCCGTCTTCGCCTGTGTGGGCGGCGGATCGAACGCGATCGGCATGTTCGATGCGTTCTTGGACGACGAGGGCGTTGCGCTGTACGGCGTCGAGGCCGCTGGCGACGGCGTCGACACCCCCCGGCACGCGGCATCCATTGAGCGGGGAACGCCCGGGATCCTGCACGGCGCGAAGACCTTCGTGCTGCAGGACGAGGACGGGCAGACGGTGGAGTCACACTCCATCTCGGCGGGCCTGGACTACCCAGGTGTCGGTCCGGAACACGCGTGGCTGGCGGACATCGGCCGGGCGCAGTACATCCCCGCGACGGATACCGAAGCGATGGAGGCGCTGCGTCTGCTCTCGCGTACCGAGGGCATCATCCCCGCGATCGAATCCGCGCACGCTCTTGCCGGCGCCCTGCGGATCGGACGGGACCTGGGTCCCGACGCGGTGCTCGCGATCTCCCTGTCGGGCCGTGGAGACAAAGACATGGACACCGCAGCGCGGTGGTTCGAGCTTTACGACGCGGAGGCGGAGGCGTGAGCGCCGTCGCCGCAGCGATCGACGCGGCCCGCGCAGAGGGCCGAGGGGCGCTCATCGGCTACCTCCCACTCGGCTTCCCTGACCTGGCCACGAGTATCGAGGCGGCGGTCACGCTCGCCGACAGTGGCGTCGATGTCCTCGAGCTCGGTCCGCCGTATTCCGATCCGGTCATGGACGGCCCCGTCATCCAGGAGGCCACAAACGCGGCACTGGCCGCGGGCTTCCGGATGCGGGACACGTTCACCGCGGTGCGGGAAATCACGGCACGGGTCGACATTCCGGTGCTCGTCATGACGTACTGGAACCCCGTTGTGCAGTACGGCGTCGCCCGGTACGCGGACGACCTCCGCTCCGCCGGCGGAGCGGGGCTCATTACGCCCGACATCACCCCCGATGCCGCGCCGGACTGGCTCGCCGAGAGCGGGCGAACGGGACTGGACCGCATCTTCCTGGCCGCACCCTCGTCCACCGACGATCGACTCGAGATGATCGTGCGAGAGACGACGGGGTTCGTCTACACGGTCTCGACCATGGGCATCACGGGGGAGCGAGCACAGCTGGATGCCGCCGCGCGTACGCTCGTAGCGCGCCTGCGGGAACACGGTGCCGAGCGTGCATGCGTCGGGATCGGCGTCTCGAACGCGGATCACGTCCAGAGTGTGCTTCAGTACGCGGACGGTGCCATCGTCGGCACGGCGCTCGTACGCGCGCTGCGCGACGGCGGTCTGGCGGGACTGGCTGCGACGGCGCGCGAGCTCGTCGCGGGCACCGCCCGCGGGTGAGCACGGCCCACTCGAACTAGACTCACGTCGTCGGCCCACCGGTCGGCGCCCGACCAACCGAGGACGATCGACATGATCACCGCTTCCCAGAACGTTCTGACGAGCATCCCCAGTCCCGACATCAGTTCGTTCCCCGTGGGTCCGTTCACCATCCACTTCTACGCGCTGTGCATCATCACGGGCATCGTCGTCGCAGTCCTGCTGACCAACTACCGCTTGACCAAGCGCGGGGCCGAGAACTGGGTCGTGATCGACATCGCCCTTCTCGCGGTTCCCCTGGCCATCATCGCCGCACGCATCTACCACGTCCTCACCCACCCGGGCTTCTACTTCGGAGAGGGCGCGGACTTCTGGGCGGTCTTCCGGATCTGGGAAGGCGGCATCGCGATCTACGGCGCCCTCATCGGCGGTGCCGTCGGCGCGTGGCTCGGCTGCCGGTGGACGGGCATCAGATTCTGGTCATTCGCCGATGCTTTGGCGCCAGGTCTGATCATTGCGCAGGCCCTCGGACGACTCGGCAACTGGTTCAATCACGAGCTGTTCGGGCTCCCCACAGACCTGCCGTGGGGCCTCGAGATCGAATCGACCAACCCCGCTTTCCCGCCCGGGCTTGCACCGGGGACGCTGTTCCACCCGACGTTCCTCTACGAGATGATCTGGAACCTGCTGGGCGCCGCCGTGCTGCTATGGGCTGGGCGTCGTTTCGCGCTGCAGTGGGGCCGACTGTTCGGGCTCTACCTCATCTGGTACAGCGCCGGGCGGATCGTCTGGGAATCGATCCGGATCGATCCGAGCGAGATCTATTTCGGCATCCGCACCAACGTGTGGGCGGCGATCTTCGGAGTCCTGATCGGGCTTGGCATCATGATCGTTCAGAAGCGCCGTCATCCCGGCCGCGAGCCGTCACCCTACGTTCCCGGGCGCGAGCCCGGCGCGAAAGGCACTGTACAATCGCAGGACACTCCCGACTTCGTCGACGTCAGCGAACCACCGGCACCCGAAGTCGCCGCCGGCGCCACAAGCACCCCACGGCCGCAGTGATCCGATCACCGGAGTAGCACACACAGAACCGATCACCGCGTTCACCACCCACAGCCGGGCCGACGTCGTCCCATCATGAGCATCAATGTGAGGACGGTAGGAATGGCATCGAGCCCCCGTCGCATCGCCACTGGCGAAACCGGCTTCCCCGCCAAGCAGGGGATGTACAACCCTGACTTCGAACGGGACGCATGCGGTCTCGCCATGGTGGCTACCCTTCGCGGGGAGCCCGGCCACGACATCATCGATCTCGCCCTGACGGCGCTTCGCAACCTGGAGCACCGTGGTGCGATCGGTTCGGACGCCGGTACCGGCGACGGAGCTGGCATCCTCACCCAGATGCCGGATGCTTTCCTGCGTGCCGTCGTGGACTTCGACCTCCCGCCGATGGGAGAGTACGCGGCGGGCATGGTCTTCCTCCCGCTCGACAACGAGGCACGGCTCGAGCAAAAGGCCGGGATCGAACGGATCGCCGCCAGCGAGAACCTCGAGGTCCTCGGCTGGCGTGAGGTGCCCACGGATGACGCGCACCTGGGCAAGCTCGCCTTCGAGGCGCGTCCCGCCTTCGAGCAGCTCTTCGTCGCTCGCCCCGCCGTCGGGGATGCCCCCGCGCTGTCGGGGATCGCTCTGGACCGCCGGACCTACCGGCTCCGCAAGCGCAGCCGCACGGAACTGGGCGCCTACTTCGTGTCGCTGTCGGCACGCACGCTCGGCTACAAGGGAATGGTCACGACCCTGCAGCTGGAGCCCTTCTACCCCGACCTGCAGGATGAGCGGTTCGCCTCCGAGCTGGCTGTCGTCCACTCGCGCTACTCGACCAACACCTTCCCGTCGTGGCGGCTCGCCCAACCGCTGCGCATGCTCGCGCACAACGGTGAGATCAACACCGTCAACGGCAACCGCAACTGGATGCGCGCCCGCCAGTCACAGCTGGAATCGGAGCTCATCGGCGACATCCGCCCGCTCCTGCCCATCTGCACGGACGGCGCCAGCGACTCGGCATCCTTCGACGAGGTTCTCGAGCTGCTCACACTCACCGGCCGCAGCCTGCCCCACGCGGTCATGATGATGGTGCCCGAGGCCTACGAGAAGCAAGCGGGGATGGACCCCGCTCTGCGCGCGTTCTACGACTATCACGCCATCCAGATGGAGCCGTGGGACGGCCCCGCCGCGCTGATCTTCACCGACGGCACTCTCGTCGGAGCGACGCTGGACCGCAACGGGCTGCGCCCGGGGCGCTGGACGGAGACGACCGACGGCCTGGTGGTCATCGGCAGCGAAACCGGCGTGCTCGACTTCGCCCCCGAACGGATCAAGCGGCGCGGACGCCTGCGTCCCGGTCGGATGTTCCTCGTCGACACGGCTCAGCGCCGAATCATCGAGGACGACGAGATCAAGCGTGACCTGGCCACCATGCAGCCGTGGCAGGAGTGGCTGGACGCGGGCCGGGTTCGGCTGGCCGAGCTTCCCGAACGCGAGCACATCGTGCACCCGATCGCCTCCATCACCCGTCGCCAGCGCACGTTCGGCTACACGGAGGAAGAGGTCCGCATCCTGTTGACCCCCATGGGGCAAAAGGGTGCCGAGCCGCTCGGCGCGATGGGGAGCGACACACCCGTTGCTGTCCTCAGCGACAGGCCGCGCCTTCTGTTCGACTACTTCACGCAGCAGTTCGCGCAGGTGACCAACCCGCCGCTGGATTCGATCCGTGAAGAGGTGGTGACGTCGCTGTCTCTGGGAATCGGGCCGGAGCGCAATCTGCTGGCGTGGGGGCCGGAGCACACGCGCACCGTGACCCTGGACTTCCCGGTCATCGACAACGACGAACTCGCGAAGATCCAGCACATCGACACGGCCGTGCCCGGGCGCTCCTCGGTCACCATCCGCGGGCTGTACCGCGTCGAGGCGGGGCACAAGGGGATGCAGAAGCGCATCGCCCAGATGTGCAGCGAGGTGGACCAGGCGATCGAGGACGGCGCGGAGTACATCGTGCTCAGCGACCGCGACTCCAACAAGGACCTCGCGCCGATTCCCTCGCTTCTGATGGTCGCCGCCATCCACCACCACCTCATCCGGCGTGAGACCCGCATGAAGGTGGGACTGGTGGTCGAGGCCGGCGACGTGCGCGAGGTGCATCACGTTGCGACCCTGCTCGGCTACGGCGCGTCAGCGGTGAACCCGTACCTGGCGATGGAGACCGTCGAGTACCTCGTGCGTGCGGGCTACATCACGGGGCTTACGCCGGAAAAGGCCGTCAAGAACCTCATCTACGCGCTCGGCAAGGGCGTGCTGAAGATCATGTCCAAGATGGGAATCTCGACGGTGTCGTCCTACGCGGGCGCTCAGGTGTTCGAGGCTGTCGGTCTGTCGCAGGACTTCGTGGACGCGTACTTCACGGGCACGGAGACCAAGCTCGGCGGTGTCGGACTCGACGTCATCGCGGCTGAGACGCGTGCCCGTCATGCCTACGCCTACCCCGAGGATGAGGCAGAACGCGCCCACGAGCGGTTGTGGACCGGTGGAGAGTACCAGTGGCGTCGCGACGGCTCGCCGCACCTGTTCAACCCCGAGACCGTCTTCCGTCTTCAGCACTCCACTCGGACACGCCGATACGACATCTTCCGCGAGTACACCAAGCTCGTCGACGACCAGGCCAGCGAGCTCAAGACGCTTCGGGGTCTGTTCCGCCTGCGCACGGGCGTGCGAAAGCCTGTGCCGATCGATGAGGTCGAGCCGGTATCGGCGATCGTGAAGCGATTCTCGACGGGCGCCATGAGCTACGGCTCCATCTCGAAGGAAGCGCACGAGACGCTCGCGATCGCGATGAACCGGATCGGTGGCAAGTCCAACACCGGCGAGGGCGGCGAGGATGTCGACCGGTTGCTCGATCCAGAGCGTCGCAGCGCCATCAAGCAGGTGGCTTCGGGACGGTTCGGCGTGACGAGCCTCTACCTCACCGAGGCCGATGACATCCAGATCAAGCTCGCACAGGGCGCGAAGCCGGGCGAGGGCGGGCAGCTGCCCCCCACGAAGGTGTACCCCTGGGTGGCGCGGACACGTCATGCGACGGCAGGTGTCGGTCTCATCTCGCCTCCGCCCCACCACGACATCTACTCGATCGAAGACCTCAAGCAGCTCATCTTCGACCTCAAGCGCGCCAATCCGCAGGCTCGTATCCACGTGAAGCTGGTGAGCCAGTCGGGCATCGGAGCCGTCGCCGCGGGCACCGCCAAGGCTCTCGCCGACGTCATCCTCGTCTCGGGGCACGACGGCGGCACCGGTGCGAGCCCGTTGAACTCGCTCAAGCACGCCGGGACCCCGTGGGAGCTGGGTCTGGCCGAGACGCAGCAGACCCTGATGCTCAACGGCATGCGGGACCGTGTCGTCGTGCAGGTCGATGGGCAGATCAAGACGGGTCGCGACGTCATCATCGGCGCGCTGTTGGGAGCCGAGGAGTTCGGTTTCGCGACCGCGCCTCTGGTCGTGTCGGGCTGCATCATGATGCGCGTGTGCCATCTGGACACGTGTCCCGTGGGCGTTGCCACTCAGAACCCCGTCCTGCGGTCTCGGTTCACGGGCAAGCCGGAGTTCGTCGAGACCTTCATGGAGTTCATCGCGCAGGAGGTGCGGGAGTATCTTGCAGAGCTTGGCTTCCGCTCGCTCGACGAGGCGATCGGCCATCACGAGCTGCTCGACACGAACCGGGCGATCGCGCATTGGAAGGCGAGCGGCATGGACCTGTCTCCGGTTCTGGAGGGCCCCGCGTTCGCCGACGATGAGCCGCGACGGAATCTGCGTCCCCAGGACCACGAACTCGACGAGCACTTCGACGTGCCGATCATCGAGAAGGCGCAGGATGTCATCGCGCACGGCGGTCAGATCACGATCGACCTTCCCGTGCGCAACACGGCGCGCGCCGTCGGCACGCTGCTCGGCCATCACGTCACCAAGGCGCAGGGCCAGAACGGGCTTCCGGCCGGCTCGATCACGATCAACTTGACGGGCTCGGCGGGCCAGTCCCTGGGCGCGTTCATGCCGGCGGGGATCACGATCCGCCTCACCGGCGACTCGAACGACTACGTCGGGAAGGGCCTGTCGGGCGGCCAGATCGTCATCCGCCCCCCGGAGGGTGCCAGCTTCGACGCGTCCCAGAACGTCATCGCCGGCAATGTGATCGGCTACGGCGCCACGCAGGGCACACTCTTCCTGCGCGGCGTTGTCGGTGAGCGCTTCTTGGTCCGCAACTCCGGTGCGACCGCCGTGGTCGAGGGCGTCGGTGACCACGCGCTCGAGTACATGACCGGTGGACTCGCCGTCATCCTGGGCCCCACGGGCCGTAACCTCGGCGCCGGTATGTCGGGGGGGACGGCGTACGTCTATCGCCTGGACACCGACCTCGTGAACCGTGAGGCACTGGCAAGCGGCGAGCTGGAGCTGGGCCCGCTCGGCTCGGCGGATGCGGAAATGCTGCGCGACCTGCTGGTACAGCATGTGGAGCAGACCGGTTCGGCACTCGCGGCCGGCTTCCTCGAGCGGTTCGACGAAGAGGTGTCCCACTTCGTTCGCGTCGTGCCCCGCGATTACGCCGCAGTGCTGCGAACCCGACAGGAGGCCGTCGACGAAGGCCTCGACCCCGACGGCGATGTCGTCTGGACCCGCATCCTGGAGGTGACCGGTGGCTGATCCCAAGGGCTTTCTGAAGGTAACCGAGCGGGAGCTGCCCGCACGCCGCCCCGTTGCGGTGCGCATCATGGACTGGAAAGAGGTCTATGAGCCCGGCGACAGCGCTGTGCTCCGCCGGCAGGCGGGACGCTGCATGGACTGCGGCATTCCCTTCTGCCACCAAGGGTGCCCCCTCGGCAACCTCATCCCGGAGTGGAACGACCTGATGTGGCGAGGGGAGGGGCGTGCAGCGATCGAGCGCTTGCACGCGACGAACAACTTCCCCGAATTCACCGGGCGTTTGTGCCCCGCGCCCTGCGAGAGCGCGTGTGTGCTGGGAATCAATCAGCCCGCGGTGACCATCAAGCAGGTCGAGGTCTCGATCATCGATCAAGCATTCGCAAACGGCTGGGTCGAGCCCAAGCCGCCCGGGCGACTGACCGGCAAGACCGTCGCCGTGGTCGGCTCGGGTCCCGCGGGTCTTGCGGCCGCACAGCAGCTCACGCGAGCAGGACACACGGTCGCCGTGTACGAACGCGACGACCGCATCGGCGGCCTGCTGCGCTACGGCATCCCGGACTTCAAGATGGAGAAGCGGCACCTGGAGTCGCGGCTTCGCCAGATGCAGGACGAGGGCACTCGTTTTCGCGCCGGAGTGAACATCGGTACGGACATCACGTGGGATGCGCTTCGTGCTCGATACGACGCCGTCGTGGTGGCCACCGGGGCGACGGTTCCCCGCGACCTCCCCATCCCGGGGCGTGATCTGGCGGGCGTCCACTTCGCGATGGAGTATCTCGTCGAGTCCAACCATGCCGTCGCCGGGGATGCCGTCCCGAACCAGATCACGGCCGAGGGCAAGCACGTCATCGTCATCGGTGGGGGCGACACCGGCGCGGACTGCATCGGAACGGCGCACCGGCAGGGCGCGCTCAGCGTCACGAACCTCGCGATCGGGCGACGTCCTCCCGAGGCACGCCCCGACGCGCAGCCGTGGCCGATGGCTCCGACCCTCTTCGAAGTGCAGTCCGCACACGAGGAGGGCGGGGAGCGCATGTACCTGGCTTCTACCGTCGAGTTCCTCGGCAACGAGGCAGGCGAAGTGCAGTCGCTGCGCGTCGCGGAGACCGAGTTCGTGGACGGGCGACGTGTCCCCAAGAGCGGCACCGAACGCGAGATCCCGGCGGATCTCGTCCTGATCGCCATGGGATTCACCGGACCCGAGCGGCTCCTTCTCGAAGAGCAGTTGGGCACCAGATTCACTGAACGCGGCAACGTTGCCCGTGAGGACGATTACCAGACGACGCATCCGGGGGTGTTCGTGGCCGGTGACGCAGGCCGCGGTCAGTCCCTGATCGTCTGGGCGATCGCCGAAGGACGCGCGGCAGCCGCAGCCGTTGATCGATATCTCATGGGCGACACGGAGCTTCCCTCTCCTGTTCACCCGACGGATGTCGCCATCGGTGTGGCGCACGCGTAGGCTGGGCCCGCCCCTGCCTGTACCCGCAGGCCTCTGCCTGCATCACGCAAACAACGGAGCACACTCGGATGAGACGCGCGAAGATCGTCGCAACCTTGGGCCCGGCAACCTCGACGTACGAGATGGTTCGCGCCATCATCGACGCCGGCGTTGACGTCGCCCGCTTCAACCTCTCCCACGGCGACTACTCGGTTCACGAGAACAACTTCGCCAACGTCCGCAAGGCTGCCGATGACGCCCAGCGCGCCGTCGCGGTCCTCGTGGACTTGCAGGGCCCCAAGATCCGTCTCGGCAGGTTCGAGGACGGGCCGCACGAGCTTGCAGCCGGTGACATCTTCAAGATCACGATCGAGGATGTCCCGGGAACCAAAGAGATCGTTTCCACGACGTTCAAGGGCTTGCCCGCGGACGTGAAGCCGGGAGATTTCCTCCTGATCGATGACGGCAAGGTGCGCGTCAAGGTCGTCGAAACCGACGGGACCGTCGTGACCACCGAAGTCATCGTCGGCGGTATGGTCTCGAACAACAAGGGGATCAATCTCCCCGGCGTCGCGGTCAACGTCCCCGCGCTCTCTGAGAAGGACGAGGCGGATCTGCGGTGGGGCCTTCGTACCGGCGCTGACCTCATCGCGCTCTCGTTCGTGCGTGACGCCAAGGACGTGCAGCGTGTTCACGTGATCATGGCCGAAGAGGGTCGACGCATCCCCGTCATCGCGAAGATCGAGAAGCCGCAAGCGGTCGAGAACCTCGAAGAGATCATCGACGCGTTCGACGGCATCATGGTCGCTCGTGGCGACCTGGGCGTCGAGCTTCCGCTCGAGGCCGTCCCCATCGTCCAGAAGCGTGCCGTCGAGCTCTGCCGCGCCATGGCCAAGCCGGTCATCGTTGCCACCCAGATGCTCGAGTCCATGATCACCAATCCCGTGCCCACGCGCGCGGAGACCAGCGACGTGGCCAACGCCGTCCTGGACGGGGCGGATGCCGTGATGCTCTCCGGTGAGACCAGCGTGGGGGAGTACCCCGTCGTCGTCGTGCAGACCATGGCCCGCATCATCGAGTCCACCGAGGAACACGGCCTCGAGCGAATCGCGCCGATCCACACCAAACCCCGCACGCAGGGCGGCATCATCACGCTCGCCGCCAACGAGGTCGCGGACTTCGTCGAGGCGAAGTTCCTCTGCGTGTTCACGGAATCGGGCAACTCCGCACGGCGGCTCTCCCGTCTGCGGCCGAAGATCCCCATGCTCGCGTTCGCGCCGGATCCGGCGATCCGTCGCCGGATGGCGGTCACGTGGGGGATCCAGTCGACTCTCGTCGAGCACGTTCCTCACACCGACCGGATGTTCATCCAAGTGGATGACTACCTCCTTGCCAACGACCTGGCCAAGGTCGGCGACAAGGTCGTCGTCATCTCCGGCTCGCCTCCCGGAATCGAGGGGACGACGAACGACATCCGCATCCACAAGGTGGGCGACGCGGTGCACGGGAAGGCCCCTGCCTACCAGGTCGGCAACTGACCTTCGTCTCTGACGCCGATGAGCGGTCGCGTTCAGCACTAGGCTGAGCGCGACCGCTTCACCGTTCGGAGGTAGCCGTGCTCGGCATCTGGGAGATCTTCTGGTTCGCGCTCGTGATGTTCTACATCGCCGCGTACATCTACGTCGTGGCGCTGATCATCATCGATCTGTTCCGCGATCACACCCTCGCCGGCGGATGGAAAGCGCTGTGGATCGTCTTCCTGATCCTCGTGCCGTTCCTGACGGCCCTCGTGTACGTCATCGCCCGAGGCCGCGGAATGGCTGCGCGCGCGAGCATCCGTCGTGGGGTCGTTCCGGAAAACGACGGCTACCGCCCGGCAGCTGCCGCCGACCCAGCGGCGGAGATCGAGCGTGCGCGGGCGCTCCTCGATGCCGGCACGATCTCACAGGGCGAGTTCGATGCGCTCAAGAGCAAGGCACTCGGCAACCAATACTTCGGCGCATAGCTCTTCCCAAGCCTCGCCATCGTGACGTGAGGAAGGCCGCAACCCTGGCGGGTCGCGGCCTTCCTCACGTGCCGGTGGTGGGAGTCGAACCCACACGCCCTTTCGGGCAACCGATTTTGAGTCGGTCGCGTCTGCCATTCCGCCACACCGGCCGGGTACGTCCGCATTGACGATACCGTAGGATTCAAAGGTGACAGAGCAAGATCAGGCCGCTACGTCCGCCGCCCAGACCCCCCGTCGTGTCGTCGTCGCCGAGGATGAGTCCCTCATCCGGCTGGACATCGTCGAGATTCTGCGCGACAACGGATTCGACGTCGTCGGTGAGGCAGGTGACGGCGAGAGCGCTGTGCAACTCGCGACCGAGCTGCGGCCGGACCTGGTCATCATGGACGTCAAGATGCCGCAGCTGGACGGTATCTCGGCTGCCGAGAAGCTCAACAAGAACCACATCGCTCCGGTCGTCCTGCTCACGGCCTTCAGCCAGAAGGAGCTCGTGGAACGCGCGAGCGAGGCCGGTGCCCTCGCATACGTCGTCAAGCCGTTCACCCCGAACGACCTGCTTCCCGCCATCGAGATCGCCCTGGCACGTCACGAGCAGATCCTCACGCTCGAAGCTGAGGTCGCTGACATGGTCGAGCGGTTCGAGACCCGCAAGCTCGTCGACCGGGCGAAGGGGTTGCTCAACGAGAAGATGGGCCTGTCCGAACCCGAAGCGTTCCGCTGGATCCAGAAGGCGTCGATGGATCGCCGGCTCACGATGCAGGATGTCGCGAAGGCGATCATCGAGCAGCTGGCGCCGAAGAAGTCCTAGCCTTCGCGAGATCGACTCACACCTCGGGACGCGTCAACTCCTCGGGCAGCGGCACGTCCTTGATGAGGTTCGTGATCCGGATGGTGGAGCAGCGGCGGCCCTGATCATCGGTCACGACGATCTCGTGGACCGTCATGCTCCGGCCCAGGTGCAGTGGCGTGCAGACGCCGGTGACAAGGCCGGACTGGGCAGAACGGGTGTGTGTGGCGTT
Organism: Microbacterium sp. bgisy207; assembly: GCF_965345035.1. Taxonomy (GTDB): domain Bacteria; phylum Actinomycetota; class Actinomycetes; order Actinomycetales; family Microbacteriaceae; genus Microbacterium. The sequence goes on along the minus strand of NZ_CBDRMG010000003.1, from coordinate 30,651 downwards.
GATGTCGACGCCGACGGCCAATCGGCCCGGACCCGCCCAGAGGTTCGCAGACATCGAGCCGAGGGACTCGCCAAGCACCACGTACGCGCCGCCGTGCATGAGGCCGACCGGTTGGGTGTTCCCCTCGACCGGCATCGTTGCCACTGAGCGGTCGACGGTGAACTCGAGGAACTCCATCCCCATCTTCTTGGCGAGAGTTCCCATGCCCCGCCGCGCAGCCCATTCCATGCCGTTGACGTCTGCCGGGTGTTGCGTGCTCATGACCACCTTCGTGGGGAAATGCTGTCGGATGCCGTGAGTAGGCTGACAGGGTGACGGACTCCTCGAAGCCTACCCTCCTGGTTGTCGACGGCCACTCGCTCGCCTTCCGGGCGTTTTTCGCCCTCCCCGTCGAGAACTTCACGACGAAAGACGGCCAGCACACGAACGGGATCTACGGCTTCCTCTCGATGTTCGTGAACCTGCTCAAGGCCGAGAAGCCGACGCACGTCGCGGTGGCGTTCGACACGTCGCGCCAGTCGTTTCGCACCCGGGAGTACTCCGAGTACAAGGCCAATCGCGCCGAGACGCCCCAGGAGTTCCAGGGCCAGATCCCCCTCCTGCAGGATTGCCTCCGCGCGATGAACATCACTGTGCTCCAGCAGGAGGACATCGAAGCGGACGACATCCTCGCCACGCTGGCCACTCGCGGGGCAGACGCCGGCTATGACGTTCTCGTCTGCTCGGGCGACCGAGACACGATCCAGCTCGTCGACGACCGCATCACCCTCCTGTATCCGAGCGTCCAGGGCGTGTCACAGCTGAAGCGCTACGACCCGGAGACGGTCCGAGAGCGATACGGGGTCCCGCCGGAGCAGTACCCGGACATCGCCGCTCTCGTCGGCGAAACCAGTGACAATCTCCCCGGCGTACCCAAGGTGGGGGAGAAGACCGCTGTCAAGTGGCTCACGCAGTTCGGGTCCCTCGATGCGCTTCTCGAAAACGCCGACCGCGTGACGGGGGTGGTCGGGAACAACCTCCGCGAACACCTTGAGGACGTCAAGCGCAATCGCGCGCTCAACCGACTGCTGCGCGACGTCGAGCTGCCCGTCGGCCCCGAGGATCTGGCCGTGACCGCGATGGACGCGCAGAGCGTGCGCGACATCTTCGCGCGCCTGGAGTTCCGTACCCTCCTCCCGCGGGTCTTCGAGGCGTTCGGCGGCGAGGAGCCTGCGGCGCCCGCATCCACCGTCGTGGTGCCCGCCGCGGCCGAGCTGGAGCCGGAAGCTCTGGCTGCCTGGCTCGCGGGGGAGCCGGGCGAGGTCGCGATCACCGTGGTCCCGGATGCGGGACTGTCGGGGCAGGCGGCGCTGCCCGGCCGCCTGGGGTTCGCCCGAGAGGGCGAGGTCGCCGAAACCACCTGGAGCAAGGCATGCGCCGACAGGCTGGCACCGTGGCTCGCATCGGATAGTCCCAAGGTGTTCGCCGACGCGAAGCCGCAGATCAAGATGCTGCGCCGCGCAGGCCTGTCGGTGGGCGGCGTCGTGTTCGACACCGCCCTGGCGGGCTGGCTGCTGCGACCGAGCTTCCCTGACAAGACCCTCGCCGATCTCGTCGACCGCTACCTGGGCGAGAAACTGCCGGAAGCAGACCCGACACAGCTCCTGCCGGAGACCGAGGGTGCCACACCGGGTCAGCTCTCATGGTTCACGCTCCGCGTCGCCGCTGCGCTGCGTACCGAACTCCCCGACGTGGTCATGAACGTGCTGCGCGACATCGAGTTGCCGACGCTCGACGCTCTCGTGGATATGGAGCTGGACGGGGTCGCCGTCTCCCACGAACGCTTGGCGGGATTCTCGGTCGAGTTGGGCGCGCGCGCCGACGCAATCGCGGCCGAGGCCTTCCAGACGATCGGACGCGAGGTCAATCTCGGTTCTCCGAAGCAGTTGCAAGAGGTGCTTTTCGAGGAACTCGGACTGCCGAAGACCCGCAAGACGAAGACAGGCTACTCGACGGATGCGGCCGTGCTGGCCGACCTGCAGGAGACGAACCCGCATCCGTTCCTCGGTCTGCTGCTGCAGCACCGAGAAGCGACGAAGCTGCGCCAGATCATCGAGTCTTTGGATGCCGCGATCGGCTCCGACGGACGCATCCACACCACCTACGTGCAGACCGGGAGCCAGACGGGACGGCTCTCGAGTACCGACCCGAACCTGCAGAACATCCCGATCCGCACCGATGACAGTCGACGGATCCGTTCCGCCTTCGTCGTCGGCAACGGCTACGAGACGCTCCTGACCGCCGACTACTCGCAGATCGAGATGCGTATCATGGCGCACCTGTCGGAGGACCCGGGGCTCATCGAAGCATTCAATTCGGGGGAGGATCTTCACCGATTCGTCGGAGCTCGGGTCTTCGCGGTCGACCCCGCGGATGTCACCGCGCAGATGCGCACCAAGGTGAAGGCCATGTCGTACGGGCTCGTCTATGGATTGTCGGCGTTCGGGCTGTCCAAGCAGCTGCGAATCGAGCAGGCTGAGGCCAAGCAGCTGATGACGGAGTACTTCGCGCGGTTCGGTGCCGTGCGCGACTATCTGCGCGCCTCCGTCGAGAAGGCTCGGATCGATGGATACACCGAAACGATCTTCGGCCGGCGCCGGCCCTTCCCCGACCTGACGAGCCCCAATCGCGTCCTTCGAGAGAACGCGGAGCGCGCCGCACTCAACGCGCCGATTCAGGGGAGCGCGGCAGACATCATGAAGATCGCGCTGCTGCGCATTCACCAGGACCTCCGCGACAGCGGACTGCGTTCGCGCGTGCTGCTGCAGATCCACGATGAACTCGTCGTGGAGGTCGCGGCGGGGGAGTGGGAGGCCACCGAGCGGATCGTGCGGGAACAGATGGCGGGTGCGGCGACGCTCTCCGTCCCGCTGGATGTCGAAGTCGGCCGGGGTGGCGATTGGAATCAGGCCGGGCACTAACGGCTCTCACTGGCTAGGCTCGATCGCATGACTGACGCCCCTCGATCTGCCACGCCCATCGATGCGATCGCAGACGCGTGGGTCGACACGCTCGCCGAGCGCGTCCCCACCCTCGCGACCTACATCGGTCGCTCCGAGCACAACGCACGCTATGGCGACTATTCGCCCGCAGGAGCGGACGCACTCGCCGACGAAGCCCGCCGAACCCTCGCCGAACTTCGCAGCGCTGATCCCGTCGACGACATCGATCGCGTGACGAAAGCAGATCTCACGCGTGAGCTCGAGCTCGATCTGGAGCTTCATGACGCGCGGTGGCACCTTCGCGACCTCAATGTGATCGCTTCACCGCCGCAAGACATCCGGTCCGTCTTCGATCTGATGCCCACCGACACGGCCGATGACTGGTCAGTCATCGCGGCACGGTTGGGAGCGGTCCCAGAGGCTGTGCGGGGGTACATCGAGACACTGCGTGCGGGAGTTGCAGAGGGCATCGTGCCGGCGCAACGCCAGGTGCGCGAGGTCGTCACCCAGATCGGCCGCTACACGAGTGATCGCGGCTTCTTCGCTGAGTTCACTGCAGAAGCGGCGCCGACAGAAGGGCAGCTCCCGGCATCCCTCGCACGGGACCTGTCCGATGCGGCCGGCGCCGCGCGCGTCGCATACGAGGAACTGGCCGACGTCCTGGCGACCGAGGTCGCCCCCGCGGCGTCAGAGCAGGATGGCGTGGGTCGTGAGCTCTACGCGCTGCACTCGCGGCGTTTCCTCGGCGCGACGATCGATCTCGACGAGACGTACGAGTGGGGCATCGAGGAGCTCGCACGGATGGTCGCCGAGCAGGAGGAGATCGCCGGTGAGATCCTTGCCGGGGCGAGCGTCGAGGAGGCCGTCGCGTTCCTCGAGAAGGATGCCTCCCGCAAACTGCACGGCACCGAAGCCCTGCAGGCCTGGATGCAGCAGACAAGCGATCGCGCGGTCGCCGAGCTGGGCAAGACCCACTTCGACATCCCCGAGCCGATTCGCACGCTCGAATGCATGATCGCTCCGACGCGCGAGGGCGGGATCTACTACACCGGTCCCACCGATGACTTCTCTCGCCCCGGCCGCATGTGGTGGTCGGTTCCGGAGGGAGTCGAAGAGTTCGACACGTGGCGCGAACTCACCACGGTGTACCACGAGGGTGTGCCGGGTCACCATCTGCAGATCGCCCAGGCGGTCTACAACCGAGCGCAGCTCAACTCGTGGCGGCGCCTGCTCGCCGGGACGTCCGGACACGCCGAGGGGTGGGCGCTGTACGCGGAGAGGTTGATGGAGCAACTCGGCTACCTCGATGACCCGGCTGATCGACTGGGCATGCTCGACGGCCAGCGCATGAGGGCCGCGCGCGTCGTCCTCGACATCGGTGTGCACCTGGGCAAGCCGCGCCTGGATGGCGACGGCGTGTGGGACCACGACTACGCACTGGCGTTCATGCGCAGGAATGTGAACATGCCGGATGAGTTCATCCAGTTCGAGGTCAACCGCTATCTCGGCTGGCCTGGACAGGCACCCTCCTACAAGGTCGGGCAGCGGATCTGGGAGCAGCTTCGCGACACCGTGGCCGAACGGCAGGGCAACGCCTTCGACATCAAGGCCTTCCACAAGCGGGCGCTCGATATCGGCGGAGTCGGCCTCGACACCCTTCGCTCCGCACTTCTGTCCTGAGGGTTCGGAATACGCGCGGGACGCGGATGGTTCTATGCATGTGCATGGAAAGGATGTCGTCATGATCCAGTTCGGCCTCGATACGTTCGGTGATGTCACTCTCGATGAGCGGGGTGCACGGCTCACCGATGCCCAGACGCTGCGCAACCTCGTCGACCAGGCGGTGCTGGCCGATGAGTTGGGGATCTCGTTCATCGGGGTGGGGGAGCACCACCGTCCGGAGTTCGCCGTCTCGAGTCCCGAGATCGTTCTTGCTGCGATCGCCGGCCGCACGCGCGACATCCATCTCGGCACTGCCGTGACGGTGCTCTCGTCCGATGACCCGGTCCGCGTCTACGAGAGGTTCGCCACTCTTGACGCGATCTCCAACGGTCGGGCCGAGGTGGTCCTCGGCCGCGGCTCGTTCATCGAATCCTTCCCGCTGTTCGGCTACGACCTGAAGGACTATGAGGCGCTCTTCGAGGAGAAGCTCGAACTGTTCGCGCTCCTGCGCGAGGAACGTCCCGTGACGTGGTCGGGCCGCACCCGAGCGGCGTTGACGGATGCCGATGTGTACCCCAAGACGGAGGGCGCCGGCCTCACGACCTGGGTGGGCGTCGGCGGCTCGCCGGAGTCTGTCGTGCGGACCGCGCGATACGGCTTCGGCCTGATGCTGGCGATCATCGGGGGACCCGCGGAGCGTTTCGCTCCCTATGTGGAGCTGTATCACCGTTCACTCGCCTCCTTCGGACACGAACGCAAACCGGTGGGCGTTCATTCGCCCGGACACATCGCCGACACCGACGAGCAGGCCTGGGAGGACGCCTACCCGGCGTTCGAGACGATGAACAACACGATCGGAGCCGAGCGCGGTTGGCCGCCGTACAGCCGTATGCGCTTCCAGCACGATGTCGGTGCCGGAGGCTCGGTGTACTCCGGTTCGCCCGAACGGGTCGCCCGGAAGATCGCCGACACTGTCCTGGCTCTGGGCATCGATCGCTTCGACCTCAAGTACTCCAACGGCACACTGGGCCATGACAAGCTCATGCGCTCGATCGAGCTCTACGGCACGAAGGTGATCCCGTTGGCTCGCGAGCTCATCGCCGAGGGTGCGCAGACCCGAGACGACGTCGCGCCCGTAGGCTAGGCGCGTGCACGAGATCCGCTACGTCGCCATCGGCGACTCCTTCTCGGAGGGCGTCGGCGATGAGCTGCCGGACGGCACGGTGCGGGGGTGGGCCGACCTGACGGCACTCGGCTGGGCCCGTTCGCTGGGGACGAGGATCTCATACGCGAATCTCGCCATCCGCGGCAAGCTCGCCCGTCCGATCGTGGAGGAGCAGCTGGAACCGGCGCTGGCCCTGCGGCCGACCCACCTCTCGTTCAACGGCGGCGGCAACGACATGCTGCGCCCTCGCACGACGATCGAGAGCATCGCGAATGCGTTCAGCACGGTCCTACGCCGATGCGATGAGGAGGGCGTCCAGCTGATCCTCCTCTCAGGCGCCAACCCGTCATCCCAACTGCCTCTGCGTTCGCTCATCCAGCGCCGCGGTGACGAGCTGTCCCGTGCTGTGGTGGCGCGCATCGCCGACCGCCCGGACGTCATCCGCGCCCTCAACTGGCCCGATCGCGAGCTGTCGCATCCGTCATTCTGGTCGCCTGATCGCCTGCACATGAACTCTCGCGGGCATCACCGGGTTGCGGCTCGGCTGCTCGGCGCACTCGGCCACGCCGCACCGGGGCAGTGGTGGTCGATGCCCGAGCAGTCGACCGCGGATGCGGTTCGAGGCCTGGCCTACTACCGGGAGCACGTCGGACCATGGGTGCGCCGCCGGCTCACGGGTCGCTCGTCCGGCGATGGGCGGCAGCCGAAGTTCGGCGATTGGGTCACGATCGAGCCGGATGCGGGTGCACCGGGTCTACAGTGAAAGCAGGGGAAGGGGATGCGATGAGATCACTCTGGAATCGCCTCGCCCGGCTGTTCCGGCCGAAAGCCGTCTCCCACGACGAGGCGATAGCGGGCAGGGCGGCGCAAGACGAGGTGGATCGGGCCCGAGCGGCAGCGCAGCACCACTATCAGGTGCGTACGGTCCAGAACAGCGGATGGTTCATGTGACGTCGTCGCTCGCCGCGTGAGCGGCGGGCGCTGATGGACGGCTCACGTGCGAAAGCGTCCTGGAGAATGCGGCGCGGGTTACTGCGCGAGGAGTTCTCCCGGGTGAGTGAGTCGCCACCATTCCGTGGGCGGGTCTAGGGACTCCGCGACGATGAGGTTGGTGCGCGCCTCATGCGGCCCCGCCGTCCACGTGAGTTCCCCGACGACATCACCCCTCGCGAACTCCCGCGCGTCGGCCATGATGACCTCGACGGTGATGGGTGTGTCCGACCAGGTGAACAGGTCGACGTCGTCCGCAATCACGACATCCGTGCTCCCACCCCACGGTGCGGTGACGGTGCCGACCTTCTGGCCCGCATCACCGACGCGAACGTCGTGGAAGCCGCGACGTAGGCTGTCGAGTATCCGGAGCGCATCTGCGTTGACCGACTCGCGGGTCGCGCCGCCCTGGATCGCTCCGGCCACATCCAGGTGGAGGGCACCGACATCCAGGCCCGCCGTGAACAAGAACGCATAAGTGCCGTAGCCGAGGTTTCCCGTCTTGAGCCCCGTGATCCCTTCGACGCCGAGCAAGGCGTTCGTGTTCTGCATCGCGCCGGGTCCGGGCAGGGTGAGCGATGACGTTGCCGCGATCGCGGAGATCGTCGGATCGGCAGCGGCCAGCTTTCCTACGGCGACGAGGTCTGCGGGGGTGCTGACGTTCCGAGCATCGAGACCCGTCGGCTCGACGACAGTCGTGCCGGACAGTCCGTGGGCATCGAGCCACGCACGGGCTGCCGATCGGAAGCCTGCCACCGACCCGAACGCCCACCTCGCGATCGCTTCGGCGTAGTTGCTTGCCGAGGGGATGAGCATCGTCGCGAGGGCGTCGTGGAGCGACATCGTCGTGCCGGTCGGCATCGCGGCGATCGTCGCGCCACGCACGTAGTACTGGTCATACAGATCGTGATCGGCCTTTGAGAAGGTGATCGTGGGGCCGGGGTCCGAGGCGTCGGCCAGCGGGTACTTCTCGAGCACGACAAGCGCGGTGATGATCTTGCTGATGCTCGCCATGGGCTGGGCGTCTTGCGCGCCGCTGGTCAGCCAGATGCCGCTGGCCGACTCGCCGAGATAGACATCCGCGCCGCCCACACTCAGCGCCGATGCCCCGAACGAGGGCATGTCGATCTGCGCCGGCCCGGGGGTCTCCACAGATGGCGCGTGCCACTCGAGCGTCGGGTCGGGCAGGGGAGCGGTCAGCGCCCACGCGACGTAGCCGCCCGACGCTACCAGGGCCAGCACGAGGACGATCGCGGTGACAAGACCAGCGATGCGCAGGCCACGAGAGGGGCGGGTGGGCACGAACGGCGCGTCGGTGTCATCGGTCGCGAGCAGTTCGGCGATCGTCGTCAGTTCGCCGTCCGGGGGAGGCGTCGACGGCATCATGAACCGTCGCCGCGGCGAATACCCGCAGCACGCCCGAACACGCCCATAGCGACACGCCCCCGCATCCGACACGCCCCCGCGTGCCCACCACTCCCGATGCACACGAGGCTAACGGCCCGACCACCGAAACGCGAGCCCGCCGACGGCATGCTTCTGGTCGAGTCAACCACGCCACTCGTCCAGGCGTGTCATTAGTACAGCGTTTCCTGTACCATTTGGACATGCCCACGGCAACGCGCACGCACACCGAGGCGCTGTCCCGCCTCGGTCACGCCCTGTCCGACGTGACGCGCGCCAGCGTGCTCCTCGAGCTGAGGCATGGCGCGGCCTATCCTTCCGAACTCGCGGGCCGGCTGGGCGTGTCGCGCCAGGTCATGTCCAATCAGCTGGCATGCCTACGCGGGTGCGGACTGGTGGAGGCGGTCCCCGAAGGTCGTCGAGTGTCGTATCGACTGACTGATGCGCACCTCGGTCCCGTACTGAGCGATCTGTTGCAGCTCGTGCTCTCGGTCGACCCGCAGTGCTGCACGGGGGAGGGGTGCGCCTGCGCGTGAGTGCCGGTTCTCTGACGCATGGCCGGCGCTCGCTTCTTCAGCGCCGCATTCGATGGATCGTCGCCGCAACGATCAGCTACAACGTCATCGAGGCCGCGGTCTCGATTGCCGCCGGCATCGGCGCATCCTCCGGAGCACTCATCGCCTTCGGGCTGGACTCAGCTGTCGAAGTCCTCTCTGCCGCAGCAGTTGCCTGGCAGTTCACGCGGCGGGATCCGGAGCGATGGGAGGCGGGGACGCTGCGCGTAATCGCGGTCGCGTTCTTCGCACTCGCCGCCTACGTGATCACGACGTCGCTGTTCGCGCTCATCAGCGGGGTCGATCCGCAACACAGCTCCTGGGGTATCGCAATCACTGCACTGAGCGTCGTCGTGATGCCGTTCCTCTCCCTTGCAGAACGGCGAGCGGGCCGCGAGCTCGGGTCAGCCACGGCCGTTGCCGACTCCGCTCAGACGCTCATCTGCGCCTACCTGTCTGCAGCGGTACTGGCTGGGCTGGTGGTCAACAGCCTGCTGGGATGGTGGTGGGCTGACGCGCTCGCCGGACTGGTCATCGCCGGATTTGCGATCCGCGAAGGAGTCGAGGCATGGCGTGGCGACGCGTGCGCGACCGCGGTCGGCATGATTCTCGACGACCACACCGATCACGACGGGTGACCTGCACGAGGCCTCTGCAGGTCACCGGGGGACCGCGTGGTCGCTGGCAGGCGCGGCACCTCCGAACGAACTGACATAATGTGCATTATCGGCTATCGACTATCGACTATCGGGTGCGGACGCGGAAGGAGCGGACATCGCCGAGAATCGGGCCGCGGTAGCACCGAGTCGAGCGAGCCGTCGGGGGAAATGTGCGTGCAGCGCGAGCCTTGTATGTCGAGACAGTGATTCGTGCCGACATGGAGACGGTCTGGCACCTCACTCAGGACCCGGAACTACACGCGCGCTGGGATCTGCGATTCAGCGCAATCGCACCGATGGGCGTCGACGAGCGCGGCAGAACGCGGTTTCGCTACGAGCGTTCTCTCCCGTGGCATGTGATCAAAGGCATGGGTGTCTCCCTGGGCGAACGCGATCGCCCGGACGGAACCCGGACCTCCGCGCTCGCCTTCTCCACCGACGACCGGCTCTCGCCGCTGCGGAGCGGACAAGGTTACTGGCGATACATCCCAACCGATGACGGGATCCGCTTCATCACGGGTTACGACTACCGGCCTGGGTGGGGTCGCCTTGCCGACCTGGCCGTGCGTCCCATCGTGCTGTGGATGACGGCCTGGAGTTTCGACCGGCTTCGACTGTGGGCTGAAGGCATCACCGCACCCGAGCAGGCGCGGGTGCGGTCGATCCTGGCACTCTGGCGGCGTGAACGTCCGCGTGCGCGTCGCTGCCGGACCTCACCACCCGGACGGGATGCGATGCGCGATGCACCGGCGACACTGCGCGAGGTCACGGCCTCGTGACCGGGACGTCGGTGTTTCGTGCGGCCTTGGGCGACGAGGCTTTCGACAGGCTTCACCCGATGATGCAGCGTCGGTTCGGGGTTTCTCTGAGCGCAGGGTACGCGTGTATCGGCCGGGGCGTCATGACCCGCATCCGTCGGGGGCCATGGTGGACCCGTCCATTCCTGGCGTTGGGGCGGCTCCGCAACATCCTCGTCGCCGACATCGGCACAGATGTGCCCTTCGTCATCGAGAACTTTCCGTATCGGGATCCGGGTGGCCGCGAGACAGTGACGTTCGTACGGCAGTACGCCCTCTCCCCCCGCCCCGCACGCTTCGACGCGACGATGGTGTTCGATCCCGGGCGTGGCATCGTCGTCGATTATCTCGGCACGCATCAGCATCTCGCCGTTGATCTCGAGCTCGAGGTCGATCAGGAGGGCGGGCTGATCCTCAGGTCGGGGGCGCAGCGGTTCTACGAGGGACCGATTGCATTCCGGTTCCCGATGCTCTTGTCCGGTCACGCCCTCCTCCGAGAGAGGTACGACCCCGAGCGTGAGCAGTTCCATGTTTCGCTGGAAGTGCGAAACCGTGCACTGGGCTTTCTCTTCGGCTACGAGGGTTGGTTCGTCTGCGAGTTCCCGCCGGCAAACGACGCGCCCGCACGACTGAAGCCCCGAAGGCACGAGACGCGCCTGTAGCGATGCGACGTATGGTCGGCGCGGGCCGGCTCATTAGGCTCGAACGATGCGAACGCGGAACATGACGTGGACCTTGGGCGGCAGCGCACTGATTCTGGCCGGCGTGATCATGATCCTGCAGTACGTTGTGACCGCGCCGTCGGCGCGCCCCGCCCTGTACCTCATCGGTGAGCTGGTCTGGGCCGTCGGCGTCACCGCGTTTGCGATCGGGCGCCGCCGCTACGACAGCGTCGTCTCACGCAAACCCTTGGGTGTGTCAGCACTCCTCGTCCTGGGATGGTGGCCGCCCATCAACCGCGTGCTCCTTGATGCGATCGCTCTGTCCGAGCCGATCATGAGACCCGACCAGATCTCGGATGCTCATGTCGCCCTCGGCTACCTCGGCTTGTTCGTCCCACTTGCCGCCGGTCTCGTCGCCTCGGTTCAGATCGCTCGGGCGCGCATCGTCCCTTCCCCGTGGCGCTGGGCACCACTGTGGGTGCTCGTCTTCGGTATCGCGGGCGGCGTGCTCACCCAGGCCCTGTACGCGACATTGCCTCACACAGCCCCACAGCCGCTCACGGACATAGCCGCACTCCTCGGCGCGATGACCGCACTCGCGCGCACCATGGGTCTCGGCGTGCTCGCCCTCGTCCTGAGCGAACGTGCGCGCCCCTCAAGCGTCCAGATCTTCCGCTCCGGTCAGCCCTGACCCGGAGCAGTGGCGACACCAACGACGACGGAGCGCGCGCGAGGGACGGCGCTGCCAGTCGGCCTGTTTCGCCCTAGTGCGGCGGTAGCGTGGAACGGTGAGAACTGCGGACCCGACGTGCTGAACGCAGCCACGGGGTTCGCGGTCATCGGCCTGGCGATCGCGGTCGGATATGTCATCGGACGAATCAACCTGCTCGGCCCGCAGGCTGGACCGGTTCTGGGGCGACTCGTCTTCTTCGTCCTCTCCCCCGTGCTGCTGTTCGTCGTGCTGTCTGAAGCAGACATCGCGACTTTGTTCTCTGCACTGCTGCCCGTGTCGGCGATCACCGCGATCATTGTCATCGGCCTCTACGCGACGATCTCCCGCCTGTCGTGGCGGCGCCCGGTGGGCGACACCCTCATCGGCGCTCTCGCGGCAGGACAGGTCAACTCGAACAACATCGGGATCCCGCTCTCGCTCTATCTCCTGGGATCTGCTGCCTACCCGGCGCCGGTCATTTTGTTCCAGCTGCTCATACTCGTCCCCATCTCGATGGCAATCCTCGAGAGCGTCACCGCCGCGACACGCAACCTCGGGAAGATCGTGGTGCGCACTGTCACGAATCCGGTTGTGATCGGTTCGGTGGCAGGAACGATCGTCTCGGTGACGGGTCTGGAATTGCCGACACTGGTCACCGAACCCCTCCACTTCCTTGCTGCCGCGTGCGTTCCGGTGCTGTTGTTGAGCTACGGGATGTCGCTCCACGGCCAGCGGGTGCTCGCAGCCGGGGGCCATCGACGCGAGGTCATCCTCGCGACCGCGCTCAAGCTCATCCTCATGCCGCTCGTGGCCTGGGCGCTCGCCAGCCTGGTCTTCGGGCTGTCGAGACCGGAAACCCTCATCGTCGTGGTCCTCGCGAGCCTTCCCACCGCGCAGAACGTCTTCAACTTCGCTCAGCGATTCGGAGTGGCAGAAACCGTCGCGCGCGACACGGTGTTCCTGACAACGATCGGGTGTATCCCGCTCCTGCTGACGGTGCTCGCCCTGCTCGGGTGAAGGCTGCGGCGCGGATTTCGGCCACCACTCCCCCAGTTTCGGTGTATTCAGCGATACGCTGGGTCCGCAAGCTCTCAGCTAACTCCCAGAAAGGGAACGCCATGTCAACCGAAAGCTCCGTCGCCAAGGAGGCCGTCAACGGCGTCCGCACGGCGCTCGGCATCGCCGGTGTCCTGTCGCTCATCGTCGGAATCCTCATCCTCGTCTGGCCGGGCCGCACGGCGATGGTCGTCACGGCGATCATCGCGATCTACGCGATCGTCGGGGGCCTCGTCTACGGCGGGCTCGGCATCTTCTCGAAATCGATGGGTGGCTGGTCGCGCGTCGGCCACATCATCCTCGGTGTCGTGTTCATCGCCGCCGGTATCTTCGCCTTCTTCAACCTGGCAGCCACCACCGGGTGGTTCGCCGTCTTCCTCGGCATCCTCGTCGGAATCATGTGGATCGTGGAAGGCGTGGTGTCGCTGACGACTCTCAGCGACGCCGCCTCGAAGGGGTGGACGATCTTCTTCGCAATCATCAGCATCATCGCTGGTGTCGTGCTGCTGTTCTCGCCGCTGTGGGGCGCCGTCGTGCTGTGGTGGCTGCTCGGAATCTCGCTCGTCGTGCTCGGCATCATCCAGATCGTGCGCGCGTTCACGTTCGGTAAGAAGAGCCTCTAGTCGGGCTGAACCGCCCACAAGAAGACCCCGGGGTTTCCCGGGGTCTTCTTCGTTGACGGGGGATCCGGATGCCTGTCACTCCCCCACGAATGAGCTCGTGTCGCCGACCAGTCGGGTGTGGTCTGCGGGGATCGGGTCGACCGCGGCCTGCGCGACCTCCGCTGCGAACTCCGAGACGTTGTAGAGCTTGCCCGCGGATTCTCGGCGCGAGGCGATCGCACCCGGGTTGGCACGCTCCAGAAGCGTGGCCGTGATCGTTCCCTCGATCATGTCGCCGGAGACGACGACGAACCCGATCCCGCGCTCGAGCAGTGCGGGGATCCGTTCGCGAAGCGCATCCTCACCGGCGCGCTTGGACAGCGCCACCGGCTCGTACTCGGGCATCGTGGGCGTCGTCCGGATGAAGTGGGCCTGGTGGCTGGTGACGAAGACCACGCGAGCATCACCGCGCAGGAGCGGGACGGCCGTCTCGAGGACGTTGATCTGGGCGTCGCGGTTGAGAAGGAGCGCGTAATCGTCGGCCATTCCGGCCTCCATGCCACCGGAAGCGTTGAGCACGAGGATGTCGAGCCCCCCGAAGGCTTCCTCGACGGCGGCGAACATCGCGGCCACCGAGGAGGGATCGGTGAGGTCCGCGCCCACGACAAGCGCGTCGACGCCGAGCTCCCGGACCTCCACGGCGAGTTTCTCGGCGCGGGGTGCCTTGTTTCGGTAGTTGATCACCACGTTCGCTCCCGCGGCGGCGAGATAGCGGACGGTGTCCGCGCCGATACCGCGAGAGGAGCCGGTGACGAGGGCGGTCTTGCCGCGTAGGGTCCCAGGGGCGATCGGGGAGGAAGTATCGGTCACTGTTGCTCCTGTTGCAGGGCGGCGCGTCGGCCGCGGGGCAGCGCCGGAATGGCGTGCGTACCGACCCTACCAACCGCGCCACCGCGGCCCCCGCGTTGATAGGGTCGGACCAGGCGGAAGGAGGAGGGGTGTTGCCCGATCTCACGCAGTACCTGTGGATCCTCTGGCTGGCGCTGGCGGTGCTCTTCGTGATCATCGAGTTGCTGACGCTCGAGTTCACCTTCCTCATGCTCGCCGCCGGCACGCTCATCGGGGGCCTGGGCACCAACCTCCTCGGTGGACCGTGGTGGCTTCAGATCGGACTGGCGGCGGTCGCGTCGGCGCTCCTGCTGTTCACGATCCGTCCGCTCCTCCTGCGCGCCCTCCGACGAAGCTCTCCGGTCGTGTTGACGAACGTTGACGCGCTCGTCGGCATGCCCGCGCGGGTCACGCGTGCGTTCCTTCAGGGCGCAGGCGAGGTCAAGCTCGACAACGGCGAAACGTGGTCGGCACGGTTGACCGCCGGGGTCACGGATGGCGAGGTCACCGTCGGCGAGACAGTCACGGTTGTGGCCGTCCGGGGCGCTGCCGTCGAGATCGCTCCAGCATCTTCGCCAACGACAGAAAGGACCGTGGAACATGATTGACATCGGCGCGTTCGCGGGACAGATCTTCGTCATCATCCTCCTCCTGGTCATCGCGATCTTCGTGGTCGTGGTGATCTTCCGTTCGATCCGGATCATCCCCCAGGCCACCGCCGGGGTCGTGGAGAGGCTCGGCCGCTACCACAAGACGCTTTCGCCGGGACTGAACCTGCTTGTCCCCTTCATCGACCGGGTACGACCGCTCATCGACATGCGGGAACAGGTCGTGTCATTCCCGCCGCAGCCGGTCATCACCGAAGACAACCTCGTCGTCTCCATCGACACCGTGGTCTACTTCCAAGTGACGGATGCGCGGGCTGCCACCTACGAGATCGCCAACTATCTCGGCGCCGTCGAGCAGCTGACCACGACGACGCTTCGCAATGTCGTGGGCGGACTGAATCTCGAGGAGGCGCTCACGAGCCGCGATGAGATCAACACCAAGCTGCGGGTCGTCCTCGACGAGGCAACCGGTAAGTGGGGCATCCGTGTCTCGCGCGTGGAGCTGAAGGCCATTGATCCGCCAGTGTCGATTCAGGACTCGATGGAGAAGCAGATGCGAGCGGAGCGCGACCGCCGTGCCGCAATCCTCACGGCCGAAGGGACCAAGCAGTCGGCGATTCTGCAGGCCGAGGGCGCCCGGCAGGCCGAAATCCTGCGTGCCGAGGGTGAGAAGCAGGGCCAAATCCTGCGCGCACAGGGAGAAGCGGAAGCGATCGCGACGGTCTTCAACGCGATCCACGAGGGCAACCCGGATGACAAGCTTCTGGCCTACCAGTACCTCCAAACGCTGCCCAAGATCAGCGACAGTGCGTCGAGCAAACTCTGGATCATTCCGAGCGAGTTCACCGAGGCGCTCAAGGGAGTATCGGGCGCGTTCGGGCCCCGCGAGGCAGCCCGTCCGACACCCGATGAGCAGGCGTGAGCCACCCCTATTTCCAGGACGCACCGTACCCGCGCGTCCTTGCCCATCGCGGGCTGAGGCCGGACGACACGGTAGCCGAAAACTCCTACGCCTCGGTTGCTGCGGCACAGCAGGCGGGCGCCGTGTTCGTGGAGTCAGACTGCCACCTGACTCGCGACGGCGAAGTCGTCCTCTTCCACGACGGTGACCTGCGGCGAGTCACCGGCGACCCGCGGCGCCTCGTCGACGTCGACCTCACGGAGCTGAGTGCGCTGATGGCCGATCGCGGCGGACTCATCACGCTCAGATCCGCGCTGGCAGACTTCCCCGACGTGCGGTTCAACCTCGATGTGAAGGCTCCGGCGGCCGCCGAGGCGGTCGGCGCGCTCGTTGCCGACCACGGGGAGCGAGTGCTCGTGACGAGTTTCGCGGATGCACGACGGCGGGCTGCCCTCGCCTCGGCGTCGCGTCATGCGCCTGCGGGCGCCGCCGCTCCCGCCACCTCCGCGGGGCGAGAGACGATCACCCGCGTTCTCTGGGGACTGACGGCGCGGAATCCGCGCATCATCGCCTCAGCGCTCGCCGGCGTCGACGCGCTGCAAGTGCCGGAGCGTCAGGGCCCGGTGCGCGTGGTCACCCCGCGGCTGATCGATGCTGCGCATCGTCACGGCGTGGAGGTGCACGTGTGGACGGTCAACGATCCCACCGAGATGCGTCGCCTGGTCGCCATGGGCGTTGACGGGATCGTCACCGACAGCGCCGATGTGGCGATCGCAACCCTCCGAACCGCCTCGGATCCGGGCTGAGCCGCAGCGCCGACACCGGGGCAACGCACATGCGATACCCCGTTGCCTCACTCCCCCGCTGAAGATCCGCTGAGAATGCTCTCATCTGTCGGTCCTCATGGATGATCTGCCCAGGTGAGAGCGTTATACCTGAACAGCGACGAGAGGACCACACAATGGCAGACCGCAGCCTCCGCGGCATGCGACTCGGCGCCTCCAGCCTACAGAGCGAGGACGGCGTCGTATTCCATGAGCGGGCACAGTTCACCTACTCCTGCACGTCTTGCGGACGTGACACCACCATGACCTTTGCGGCAGACGCCGAGGTCCCCGAGACATGGGAATGCCGCACCTGCGGCGCCGAGGCGCTCCTGCGCGTCGACGGCGAGACCGTCACGGTGGACCATGGGGACGTCAAGGCGCCCCGATCACACTGGGACATGCTTCTGGAACGTCGCACGATCCCCGAGCTCGAGGAGCTCCTCGAAGAGCGTCTCGCTTTCGTCCGGGCTCGCCGGGGTGCGGGCGACGACGTCACCGCCGACAAGTTGAGCGCCTGACTAGCGCTGCAGTCAGCCGTGCCTGGGAGCACGGCTGACGCACAGTTCACAGGGGGGTCGATCCGGTCACGGATCGACCCCCCTCTCATGCGCGGCGCCGGCCGGCGATCACGCCCGCGGCGATGAGTCCGACGACGCTGAGGATCGCGATCGCCGTGCCGAGGGCGCCTCCGATCACGATGCTCGGGGTCAGACCGGTGCGCAAAGGCACCTCGGTGAGCATCGAACCCGCTTGCGCGGCCGGAAGAGAATCGATGGTCGCCCCGTCGGGTCCGATGACCTGGCTCGTCCCGACAGTCGAAATGTTGACCACGGCGCGCCCTGTCTCGATCGCGCGCATGCGGGCGAACGCGAGCTGCTGCAGATTTTCGTCCGTATCGCGGAAGTCGGCGTTGTTCGTCTGGAACATATAGACCTGAGCGCCGTCTCGTGCTCCGTCGTGAATGACGTCGTCGTAGATGACATCGAAACAGATCGCGAGTCCCACTCCGACACCGTCCACCTCGACGTAGGGCGGATTGGAGCCCGGTGTGTACTCCCGGCCAATGAGCCCGACCAGATCCGGGACGATCATCTCGTAGAACCAGCGGTCCGGGACGTACTCACCGAACGGAACCGGGTTCGACTTGTCGTGATACTGAACGGCGCCCTGACCTGGTTCCCACAGGATGGACGTGTTGTAGGTCAGCTCTCCACGCGTCGTCGCCGCGTTGACCAGCAGTGGCGCATCCACCGCCTCGGCGAGGGCATCCAGCACCTCTGCCGTGGTCTCGTTCGCAAGCGGATCCGAGTCGATGCCGCCCTCGGGCCACAAGAGGAGGTCCATGTCCTCCCCGAACAGTGGCGTGGATGCTGACAGCTGGGCGTTGAGAATGTCTCCAGGCGATCGGGTGTCGAAGTACCCTGAGGGACCGTTTCCCTGCACGCTTCCGACCGTCATGGTCCCCGCCGGTGTCGTCGGGAACTGGGGGGTGATGAGCAGGATCACGCCGAGAGCAGCCACGGGGATCGCCGTCCGCACATCGGACCACTGTCGCAGCCGCAGCCACTCGATGACCCCCGCGGTGAACGCGACCATCAGAAAGGACAGACCTGTCACGCCGATCCACGACGTGATGTGCGCCAGCGGACTCTCCGACTGGCTCATTCCGACCCGTGCCCACGGAAACCCCGTGTACGGCCAGGACCCGGTGACGAGCTCCCGCAGCGTCCACAGTCCGGCGACAAGGAGCGGCGTGAGCACGAGCTGTGTCCACCGACCCGGCGCGGCTTTCGGCATCCAGCGATATGCGAGCGCGATGAGCACGGAGCCGAGTGCGACGTAGGCCGTGGCCGCCCCCGCCAGCGCGAACCACGGGATCACGCCGAGATAGCGGTTGAGCCACACGATGTGCACGAGATAGAACGCGATCCCGAAGACGAACCCGACCAGCAGCGCGCCCCAGGCGCTCCGGCCGATGAGCGCCACGAGCGAAAGCCCTACCCCGACGAAGGCGAGGGGCCACCACCCGACAGACGGGTAGGCGAGATCCAGAATGAGGCCCGCGGCAACGGCGACGAGCACCGCTGCCCAGAGCGGAAGCAACGCTCGCGGGCGACGGGAATCGGGCGCGGCATCACGTCGATGTTCGGGCATGACCTCCAGCCTAGATTCGCCAGCCTGATCTCCGGCTGAAGGCTCGGCCATCACACCGACGAGTACGCCACGATGCCGCGACGCACGCTCTCGAGGGCGCGGCGCGCAACCGTCGCGAGGCGTGGTTCGGCGACCAGCGACATCTGATCGAGGAGGTCGATCGTCTGCTTGGCCCAGCGCACGAAGTCACCGGCGGCAAGGTCTGCTTCGCGCAAGACGCGGTCCAGTGGGACCCCCCTGGCCCAGGAATGCATCGCGAGCGACAGTCCCGCGGCAGGTGGCTCCGAGCCGGGAAGCCGCGAGTCGCGCTCGAGGTCGTCGAGTCGCTGCCACAGGTCCAGCGTCTGCGCGAGTGCCTCGCGGAAGGCACCGCGGGGCAGCGCGCGCTCCCCCATCCCCGCCTCGTCACGGCGCGGTTCATAGACCAGCGCACACGCCAGTGCGGCCAGCGATGGCGCATCCAGCCCGCCCCACAATTCGAGCCGCAACGATTCGGCAACCAGCAGGTCGCGCTCGCCGTAGATCCGCCGCATGGTGCGACCGGATGCCGTCAGTGTCGCGGTACCGTCTGCGGCAACGCGGACGTAGTCCAGGGTCGCGAGCACATCGACGATACGATCGAAAACCCGGGCGACGGTTCCGGTGCGCGCGTCGATCTGGCTGCGAAGGCGCTCGACCGTGCGCTTCAGCTTCCAGTAGCGCTCTGCCCATCGGGCGTGGTGCTCGCGGTCGGGGCACTGATGGCACGGATGCCGCTGCATCCGTCGACGGAGGTCGCTGATTTCGCGCTGGCGGGTGTCCCGCGTCTGCCGAGACGCGTTCGCATCCTTGCGGCCCAGCTTCTCGAGATCGCTGAGTTCGCGACGGATGCTGGAGTACTCGGCGAAGTCGCCCTTGTCGCAACTCATGGCCTTCGCGTAGCCCGCGAGGGACTCTTCCGATTCCTTCACCTGGCGCGCGAGCCCGACCACGGCCCGGTCAGCCTGGAACTGCGCGAACGAGGACTCCAGGATCTCTCTCGCGCGGGCCCTGCCGAACTGGTCGATGAGGTTCACCGCCATGTTGTAGGTCGGCCGGAAGCTGGAGTTCAGCGGATAGGTGCGCCGCGATGCCAGTGCGGCGACGGCCTGGGGGTCGAGCCCTTCGGTCCACTGGACGACGGCGTGGCCTTCCACGTCGATCCCCCGGCGTCCGGCACGGCCGGTGAGTTGGGTGTACTCCCCCGATGTGATCGCGACCCGCGCTTCGCCGTTGAACTTCTCGAGCTTTTCGAGCACGACCGTTCGCGCCGGCATGTTGATCCCCAGCGCAAGAGTCTCGGTCGCGAAGACGACCTTGATGAGCTTCCGCTGGAAGAGCTCCTCGACGACCTCCTTGAACGCCGGCAGAAGACCCGCATGATGTGCGGCGACTCCCCGCTCGAGGTTCTCGCGCCATTCCCAGAATCCGAGGACAGCCAGGTCTTCCTCGAGCAGGGTTCGCGTGCGCTCCTCGACGATCGCGCGAATCTCCGCGCGCTCCTCGGGTGTCGTCAAGCGCGCTCCAGATCGCCGCACCTGCTGCACCGCAGCGTCGCACCCGGCACGGCTGAAGATGAAGAAGATCGCGGGAAGCAGATTCGACCGCGCGAGCAGCTCGATCACCTCGGGGCGGTCAAGCCGTTCGATCCGTTGCGCATTGGCTGAGCGCACCGGGCGATGCCCTCCCCGATGGGGTCGACGATGCTGGCCGTCGCGTCCGCGGCTTCCCGACATGGCAGCACTGCGGCTGGCCTGGACGCGCCGGTTGTTCTCGTACGTCGGGCCCTTGAACGAGCGGATGCGCATGAGCTCCTGGTTCACCTGCGCCGTGGCGATCCCGGCACGATCGTCGAACAGCGGCAGGAGGTCCCCGCGCACGAGAACGTGTTGCTCGAGCGGGACCGGTCGCGTCTCCGACACGATGACGTCGGTGTCTCCGCGCACGGTGTCGAGCCAATCGCCGAACTCTTCGGCGTTCGACACCGTCGCCGAGAGCGAAATGAGTCGCACCGCCGGCGGCAGGTGGATGATGACCTCTTCCCACACGGCGCCGCGGAACCTGTCGGCGAGATAGTGAACTTCGTCCATGACGACGTAGCGCAGGTCGCGCAGCGCAGGCGAGCCCGCGTAGAGCATGTTGCGCAACACCTCGGTCGTCATAACGACCACGCGGGCGTTTCCGTTGATGTTGGTGTCACCCGTTAGGAGTCCCACGTCGTCGGGTCCGTAGACGTCGACGAGCTCGCGGAACTTCTGGTTCGACAGAGCCTTCATCGGCGTCGTGTAGAACGCCTTGTCCGCCGGCTCGCGCATCGCCAGGTGTACCGCGAACTCCCCGACGATGGTCTTCCCCGCGCCCGTGGGTGCCGCGACGAGGACGCTTCTGCCCGATTCCAGTGCGTGGCATCCAGCGATCTGGAACTCATCGAGCTCGAAGCGCTGCATGTCGGCGAACCCGGCCGTCACGGGGAACGCACGGGCGGCCTCGGCCCGCGCGAATCGCTCCGCCGGGCTCGGGACGCTCACCCGGTGGCCTCGGGGGGCAGCAGTGCCGCCTCGCGCTTGGATCGGCGCCGATCGAACAGCATGGAGACCCCGGCGGCGGCGAAGAAGAGCACGACCAAGATTCCGGCCAGCAGCAGCATCGATACTGCGTCCGCGGCAGGGGTTGCGACGGCGGCGAACAGCGTCGCGACCAAGACGGCCACCCGCCAACCCTTCAGGATGCCGCGCCCCGAGATGACGCCGGCCACGTTCAGAGCGACGAGGAAGACAGGCAAGACGAAGGAGACACCGACGACGAGGAGGAACTTGAAGACGAAGTCGTAGTAATAGGTCGCGTCATAGAAGAGCGACGTCTGCTCGGGGGCGAACGTGGCCATGATCTCCACGACGTGCGG
The DNA here is from genome assembly GCF_965345035.1 of Microbacterium sp. bgisy207. GTDB lineage: Bacteria > Actinomycetota > Actinomycetes > Actinomycetales > Microbacteriaceae > Microbacterium. The sequence goes on along the minus strand of NZ_CBDRMG010000003.1, from coordinate 9,109 downwards.
AAGCACAAGCCATCCCACGACTGTGCCCGCGAAGAACAGGGGTACCGCGGCACCGACGAAGCCGGCTGTGTATCCCACCTCCTTGCGGGTCAGCCCCGGCATGATGAACGCCCAGATCTGCCACAGCCAGATCGGCGCTGAGATCAGGATGCCGATCGCGAACGCGATACGGATGCGGAGATCGAAAGGCCCGGTGACCGTTGTGAACATCACTTCGACGTTCAGCTCGTCCCCACGCATGGCGGCGACATCGGCAATGGGGATCGTGATCAACCGGATGATCGGATCGGTGATGATGAACGCCACCACCATGCCCACGACCAGGGCGATGGCCGAGATCATGAGCCGCTTACGCAACTCGATCAGATGCTGCCCGAGGGACATCCTCCGGTCACGGCGCGGCCGGTCGGGCTCTCCCACCTGAGGCAGGGAACTGGTTGCCACGCGGCAGGGTCAGGCTGTGGAATCTCGACCGCTGGACGACGCGGCCTGCGACGAACCGGACGAACCGGTCGACGACGAGTCGGCGGCCTCGGATGCGGCGACCTCGGGCTTCGCGGCATCCTTCGAGTCGTCGTCCTTCATGGCCTTCATCTCGCCCTTGAAGACACGGGCCGACTGGCCGAGGCTCTTTGCCAGCGCGGGCAGCTTCGCCGCGCCGAACAACAGCAGGATCACCGCGAGAATGATCAGCAGGTGCGGCCACCCGAATGCGTTCCCCATAGGGTCTCCTCACGATTGCGGTGCCTGCAGTCTACCCCGGACGTGCGCAACCGTCCCGAAACCGGCCTGCGAACCGGCCAAGTCGTGCGTTCGCGCTGTCAGGACGCGTCCGAATACTGCGCCAGCGCCGCCTCGGCCCAGTTCCGTGCCGCCTCACGCGCCCCGACCGGCGCGACGACCCGGACCTCACCCCCGCGCCGTGCGGCGAGACGGCGAAGGCTCACTTCATCGGCGATGCGCATACGGGCCGTACTCACCCCCGCCGATGTCGTGACGGTCGCCCGGTCCAGATAGTCACCGAGCAGAGGTGCCACGGATGCGGGAAACTCCAGCGTCGCGATCACGTCCTCACCCGCGTCAGCGAACCACCCCGGCACTGCCTCCTGCTCGTGCGTGATCGGGATGTCGGTGAGGCTGAGATCGCTGACCCTGTCCAGGTGGAATGTGCGCATCGCCTCACGAAGATGGCACCAGCCCTGCAGGTACCACTGTCCTTGAGCGATCAAGACCTTGACCGGATCGACCGTGCGCGTCGTCGGAGATCCCTCGGGTGTCTTGTACGTGAAACTCACCGCGACCTGCCGTCCCAAGGCATCCGCCACGAGGCGACGAACCGCGTCGACGGGTTCGGACGCCACGACCACGGCTGCGGGCGTGCGAGATGCCCCACGAGAGAGTTTGGCCAGCAGCCCAGCGAACAGCTGCGAGTCACCGACACCAGGAATGGTCGCCGCGAGCTGGAGCCCGGCAAGCAGAGCCGCCGCCTCGCGAGCGGTCAGGCGCGGCGCACGCTCCAGTCCGACTGAGTTCGTGATGACGATGAGGTCGCGCTCGTCCAGCAGATCCCAGTCGATGTCGAACAACTCATTCGCCATCTGCCAGTACCCGGAGTCCCCCGGCAGGCCGATCACCGTGAGACCGCGCACCATGGTCCGCATCTGCTCGGCTGTGACGTCGAACTCGTCGGCAGCCTCGGCCACCGAGACCTCACCCTTGGAGATGAGGTACGGAACCAGCTGCAACAGAAGCGCCGCGCGATCGGTGGCCACCGACGGACCGCTCACTCGTCCCCTCCCCTATGCGCATCACGAACGGCACGCAGCCGTCGAATCACCTCGGACCTGACGATGTCGGGTTCGACGACGCGGACCTCCGGCCCATACGAAGCCAGTTCGTCGGCGAAGATGTGCACATCGACGTACGGCACCCAATAACCCTGCGCTGCCGGCTCGGCCCGACGCGACAGGCGCAGCCACGCCTCGGTGCCGGGATCGATCTCCACCAGCGCCCGCTGCCGCGCGGCCAGAGCGCGCAGACCCTCGAGTGCCCGCTCACCTGCCCCCTCCCGCAGGTCGGGATCGCCCACGGTGCGAGTGACCACGACATCGTCGACGATGCGGGTCAGCAGGAAGGTGCGCGGCGCGTCGAGGTCCAGATCCAGTCCGTACACGTGCCAGCGCGCCTCGAACTCGACCAGTGCCAGCGGTTGCAGCCGCCGAACTCGCGGTGCCGCGCTTCCTGGCCGCATGTAGCTGAAGCTGACGATCCGTGAGTCTTCGATGGCCCGCTGCAACGGCGCGAACGAGGGTTCGCGCAAGCTGATCCGGGGCGAGTAGCCGAGGATGGGGTTATCCACCGGGATGCCGAGCGCGCGGATCTTGCGCAGCCCACTGCGCGCATCGGCCGACAGCGAGCTTTCGCTCCACACTCCGCCGGCCAGATTGAGCAGCGCGATCTCCGCCGGCGTGAACTCGATATCGGCCGGCAGCTCGTACTCCGTCGTGGGAACGCGGTATCGCGCCTCCCGAAGGTCATCGGGGTCGGCGCGGTCACCGATCGTCTCGATCGGAACGCCAAGACCGCGCAGACTCTCTTTGTCGCGCTCGAACATCTTCTCCAGCGCGTCCTTCGAGGTCCCGGACTCCGACTGCTCGCGGTAGCCCGACACCGACGACAGGATCGTGTCTTTCGTGAGGCCCTGCTCGGTGGCCATCAGAGCCACCACGAGGTTCACCAACCGCTCCTCTGGCGGGATGCGCGTCGTGTTCTTGGGGGGCACGCCCTCATCCTAGGCGCGCGATGCGCGGCATCCGACGTTACGAAGTCGGTTCCGGATCGAGGCCCAGGATGTCGATCACAAACACCAGGGTCGCCCCGCCGGGAATCGCACCCTGGCCCGCGTCGCCGTAGCCCTGGTCCGGTGGGACGACGACGAGCACCTGCGATCCGACCGTCTGGCCTTCGAGCGCCGCGGCGAATCCGGGAACCACGGCGTTGAGGTCGAACGAGACAGGTTCGGAGTCCCAACTCGTATCGAATACCTCTCTGGTGTCCCACAGCAGGCCGGTGTAGTGAGCCCGGACCGGCTGGTCTCCCGTGACGACCTCACCGTCACCCTTCTTGAGGGTCTGAATCGAAAGCTCCTCCGGCGCGGGAGCATCGGGGATGATCACCCCGGGACGTCCATTGGGCGCCCGAACCACGGAAGGAAGACCGTTGCTGTCGGTGAACTGATCTGCCCCCGTTGCCTTGGGCAGGTAGACCTTGCGCACATCGACCACGGCGACCGCCGAATCGTCTTCGTCGAGGCCGATCTGGGCGGCGGCGGCCGGGTTGATGGCGTCCGACGGCAGCGCGACGACGACGCGATCGCCCTCCTGCGCGCAGCGCAGTGCATCGTCCAGGCCCGGGAGCGTATCGATCCACCGGCCCATCGAGAACACACTGGAGAGAGTCACGTCGTACGAGGTGGCCACGGCAGTCTCGCCGGTCTGCCCGTTCAGCAGGACCATGTCCAGCACGACCATCTGTTCCGGTGTCGTGATCGGGGTGCCCTCGCCCTCGGTGAGATCGACCCACCCCAGCTCGTCGACGTGGAACGGCGTGTAGACCTCCACGTCGGGAACCTGGCCGAACTCGCCGTCGACGCTGACGAGCTCGTTGACCGCGGCATCCGAGGTGACCACGCGCGCGCAGGAATCTGCCGCGTTGGTCGAGCAGCCGACGAGCGCGGCAGCGGACAGGCCGAGGATCGCGAGGAAGGCGGGTGTCTTTCGCACCGGATCAGTCTAGGCGGTCGACGTCGGCCGCTCCGTCGCCGGCGGCCTCGCGGGCCCCCTCGCCCGCTGCCTGGCGTGCGCCGTCGGCGGCCCGCTGGGCTTCCCGCACTCGCTTGCGCAGGTTCTTGTCGGTGATCTGCCGGTCGCCGACGGCTCCGGGCGTCCACAGCTCGACATCGTCGTCGCCGTAGCTCGTCTTGGATGCGCGCCGCTTCTGTTCCGGCGGCACGGCGCCCGGTGCGAGCCGTCGCGCCCACAGCAAGAACCCGGTGTGCGCGACCATACGGTGGTCGGGCCGAACCGCGAGCCCCTCGACATGCCAGCCGCGAACCATCGTCTCGTTGGCATCCGGCTCGGTGAAGACGCCGGTGTTGCGGATGTACTCAGCGACCCGGCTCAGCTGGGTGGCAGTGGCGACGTAGCACAGCACGACGCCGCCCGGGGTGAGCGCCTCGGCGACGGCATCGATGCACTCCCAGGGGGCGAGCATGTCCAGGATGACGCGATCAACCGAGCCCGGCTCGATCGCTGTGGGCAGCTCCTCGGCCAGGTCCCCGACGCGCACCTCCCACGACGTCGGGCGGTGACCCAGGAAGGTTTCGACGTTGGCCTGCGCGACCTCGGCGAACTCAGGCCGCCGCTCGAATGAAAGGAGCCGTCCTGCATCGCCGATCGCGCGCAAGAGCCACAGCGACAGCGCACCGGAACCGACCCCCGCTTCCACCACGACTGCGCCGGGGAACACGTCCGCTTCGGCGAGGATCTGCGCGGCATCCTTCGGGTACACGATGGCTGCGCCTCGCGGCATCGACATGACGAAGTCGCGCAGCAGCGGGCGAAGCGCAAGGTACTCGTGTCCGGCGCTGTTGCGGACGACCGAGCCGTCGGGAAGGCCGACGAGCGTGGAGTGGGGCAGCACGCCGTGATGGGTGTGCAGTTCGCCGCCCTCGCGCAGCGTGATGGTGTGCAGGCGGTTCTTCGGTCCCGTGAGCTGGACGCGGTCGCCGATACGGAAGGGGCCGGACAATCGGGGGGTGGCGCTCATGACCGCTCCTCTCGGTGGGTGCGGTGGAGACGTCCCAGGTCCGATGCCGTGACGCCGTCAAGCGTCGGCCATACCTCGTGCGCGCCAGCTCCCACGAGCGAGACCATCGCCGGCACGCCCAGGACCACGGCCCCGGCGGCGACCGCCGAGCGCAGCCCGTTCGGCGAGTCCTCGATCGCGACCGTGCCCGCGGGATCCACTCCGAGCATCGCGCACGCCTGGAGGTAGGGGTCGGGGTAGGGCTTCGGGCGAGTGACGTCGTCGCCGGCGACGACGACATCGAACGCCTCGAAATCGATGAGATCCGCGATGTGGGTCGCCATCCGCCGCATCGACATCGTCACGAGTGCGGTCTTCACCCCCGCAGCCTTCAGGTCGGCCAGGAGCGCTCGGGCGCCCGGACGGAAGGGGACGCCATCGCGCGAGATGGTGCGCATCACTTCACTCGTGAGGTGGTCGATGATGTCGTCCACCGACATCCGGACACCCTCCGCCTGCAGGATCCGCGCGGAATCCTCGAGTGCGAGACCGACCAGGGAAAGCGCCTTCTCGTGAGTCCAGGTGCCGCCGAAGCTCTCGACGAGCGGTGTCTCGGCAGCGATCCAATACGGTTCCGTGTCGACCAGGGTCCCGTCCATGTCCCAGAGCACGGCAGCAGGAGCGGGAACGGCAGTCACCGCACCATGCTACCGATGGGCCGGATGGCGCTGGTCCGTCGCCGGATTCGGGGCACTCGCCGTTTCTCGCGCCCGCCGGACGGCGGCGTCCTATCCTGGATGGATCGCCACCTGAGGAGGTTACGTGGAGGGACTGGGACGCCGGGTTCTCGTCGCCGCATTCGACGGCTGGAACGACGCGGGCGAGGCTGCTTCCTCCGCAGTCGCCCATCTGCGGGAGACAGGCGGCTACGAACCGATCTACTCGGTCGATCCCGAACTGTACTTCGACTACCAGTACACGCGGCCTCAGATCCGCACCACAGCAGACGGCTCACGAGAGCTCACCTGGCCGGAGACCACCATTCATCGCCCCACTCGACCCACCCGCGGCACACAGCTGTGGCTGCTGACCGGCGTCGAACCGGCCCGCGCCTGGCAGGCTTTCGCGGCTGAACTCGTCGATGTCGCCCTGCGAGAGGACATCACCGGATTCGTGGCAATGGGTTCGATGATGTCGGATGTCCCGCACACGCGCCCCATCTCCGTCTTCGCGGGCAGCGAGAGCGAGCCGGTACGCACCGCTCTCGACCTGGAGCGCAGCACCTACGAGGGCCCCGTCGGTATCTTGAGTGTCATCTCCCACGTCGCCATGAGCGCGGGCATCCCGTCCGCCCAGCTGTGGGCCAGTGTTCCCCACTATGTGGCTGGTCACACGCCCTCGCCGAAGGCGAGCCTCGCGCTGCTCGACCGCCTGGAAGACATCACCGGCGCGCAGCTCGACCGGGGGGACCTCCCGACGCAGGCGAGGACCTGGGAGGCGTCCATCGACGCGGCCGCCGCCGAGGACGAGGAGATGACGGAGTACATCCATCAGCTCGAACGCACCCGGGACACCTGGGACTCGCCGGAGGCGTCGGGAGACGCGATTGCGCAGGAGTTCGAGCGGTATCTGCGCCGCCGGGGCGACGGTCCCGGCCGTGGCGGGCGCGACGAGCCGCGCAAGCCCTAGTTCTCTCGCGCGATCGACAGTCCCCTCAGTACGGCTGGATGACGCCCATGCTCAGCAGCACGAGCAGGGTGGCGCCAAGGGCGACCCGGTAGACCACGAAGGGCAGGAAGCTGCGCTTGGAGATCCAGCTCATGAAGAAGGCGATCACGCCGAGGGCCACGATGAACGCCACGCCGGTGGCGGCAGCAGTCTCAAGCGGCGTGAACGGCCCCTGCTCATCGGCGCTCTTGAAGAGCTGGTAGAACCCGCTCCCGAAGACGGCGGGAATCGCCAGCAGGAACGCGTACCGAGCGGCCGCTGCGCGTTCGTAACCGAGGAACAGACCCGCGGTGATCGTGCCGCCCGACCTCGATACGCCCGGTATCAACGCGAGGGCCTGGGCGAACCCGAAGATCACCCCGTTCCCGACGGTGAGTTGATCGAGCTTCCGGCGCTTCGCGCCCACGAGGTCGGCGATCCCCAGGAGGACTCCGAAGAAGATCAGCATCCCCGCCACAAGCCACAGCGACCGGAGTGTCGTCTCGATCTGATCCTGGAACAGCAGGCCCAGCACGACGATGGGGATCGAGCCGATGATGATCAGCCACCCCATGCGGGCATCCGGGTCGCTGCGCGGCGCCTTGCCGACCAGAGAGAGCGACCACCGCGAGACGATCCGCACGATGTCGCGCCAGAAGAAGACGACCACCGCAGCCTCTGTCCCGATCTGGGTGATCGCGGTGAACGCTGCGCCGGGGTCCTCGGCACTCGGCAGGAACTCGCCCAGGATGCGCAGGTGTGCGCTCGACGAGACCGGCAGGAACTCGGTGAGCCCCTGCACGAGCCCGAGGATGAGTGCTTCCAGCAGCATGGATGCCTTCCGGATCAGTACGACAGCAGAAGATCGGTCAGCACCCGCTGTCCGAACACGAGGGAATCCAGGGGAACGCGTTCGTCCACACCGTGGAACATGCCGGTGAAGTCGAGATCCGCCGGGAGCCTCAGCGGCGCGAACCCGTACCCGCGGATGCCGAGGGCCGCCAGCGCCTTGTTGTCGGTGCCCCCGCTCATCAGGTAGGGCAGCACGGGAACTCCGGGGTCGTGTCGACCGAGCGCCCCGACCATGGCGCTGACCAGCTCACCCTCGAAGGGCACTTCGAGGCCGATGTCCCGGTGCACGACCTCGATCGCGATGTCGGGCCCGATGATCTCTTGGATCGCCTGAAGGGCGGCATCCTCGGCGCCGGGGAGTGTCCGCACGTCGATCAGCGCTTCTGCGCGATCCGGGATGACGTTGTGCTTGTAACCGGCGGCCAGGCCCGTCGGGTTGGCTGTCGTGCGGATCGTCGACCGCAGGAAACGGGAGGCGGGTCCGGCAGCGGCGGCGACGGCATCCGGATCGTCGGCGGATGTCCCCGTGAGTTCGGCGATCCGTTCCGTGAGTCGCTGCGTCGTTGCGGTCATTTCGACCGGCCAGGCCGTCTGACCGAGTGCGGCGACCGCCTCCGCGAGCCGCGTGACGGCGTTGTCCTCGTGAAAGGCGCTGCCGTGCGCCGCGCGACCGCGAGCGACCAGACGGATCCAGACCAGAGCCTTTTCGCCCACCTGGAGCAGGTACGCGCGTCGACCGGCGAGATCGATCGAGTACCCGCCGACCTCGCTGATCGCCTCGGTCGCTCCCGCAAACCACTCGGACCTGTCGCGGACCACGAGGGATGACCCCTCGCCGCCGCCGTTCTCCTCGTCAGCGAAGAATGTCACTACGAGATCTCTTGCCGGCTGCCGCCCGCTCCGCAGGATCTCGGCCACCGACGTGAGGATCATGGCGTCCATGTTCTTCATGTCGACGGCACCGCGGCCCCACAGCATGCCGTCGCGGATCTCTCCTGCGAACGGGTCGACCGACCAGTCCTCCGCGACCGCGGGGACGACGTCCAGGTGACCGTGAACGACCAGGGCAGGCTTGTCGCGGTCGGCGCCCGGGATGCGCACACAGACGTTCGTGCGCCGATCGATCGGCTCGTAGATCTCGGGCGTCAGACCCAGCCCACGCAGGTATGCGGCGACGTACTCGGCGGCTTCTCGTTCGCCTCGAGCGTGCCCCCCGCCCCAGTTGGTGGTGTCGAAGCGGATGAGGTCCCGCGCGACGACGACGACTTCGGGAAGCTCCGACTCGGTACCAGACACGGGCACAAACCTATCGCGCCCAGACGACGCGAGTGTTTCATCGCTGCGCCCAAGACGATTATCGGCGACCGCCCGGACGTGATAATGTCAATCTTCGGTTGTGAGACCGACACCACTCTGCGCGGGTGGCGGAATAGGTAGACGCGCTAGCTTGAGGTGCTAGTGCCCGTATAGGGCGTGGGGGTTCAAGTCCCCCCTCGCGCACAGACGAAATGGGTCCCGAAAGGGGCCCATTTCCGTCTGTCCGGGCGGGGTCGATGCGAACGCCCCCGGGGTGGGCCCACGCCGCCGGAGGCTCCGCACGGCGCGCAGCGACGTGTGGAGTGGCGGCGGGGACAAGTCCCCCCTCGCGCACAGACGAAATGGGTCCCGAAAGGGGCCCATTTCCGTCTGTCCGGGCGGGGTCGACGCGAACGCCCCGGGGGGGTCGATGCGAACGCCCGCGCTG
>NZ_CBDRMG010000002.1:0-292621 GCF_965345035.1 Microbacterium sp. bgisy207 | reverse complement strand
TCTAGCGAGTCCCGCACGCCGATGCAAGGGCATCGCGCCCACATGGACGGCGACGTAGCGTCGCACGCATGTTGCCCGCAGACATCCCCCAGACCGACCACCTCCTCGAACTCGTGGAGATGCGTGGCGTCCCGAGCATCACGATCACGCTTGCGTCGTCGCCGATCCCGGCCGACCACGAGAGGATCCGCATCCAGCTGCGCGATCTCATCGACGACGCAGACCGGCAGGCCAAGGATGCCCGTATCGACCGACCCTCGCGAGAAGCGGCGGTCGCGCGACTGCGCTTCGTCCTCGACGACGAAGACTTCTGGATGCATCAGTCTCGCTCGCTCGTGCTTCTCGCGTCACCCCAACGACTCGACGCCTTCCGGCTGGCCAACCGGCTCAGCGCACGAGCGACGGTATCCGACAGGTTCGACACCGGATCGCTGCTTCGCGCCGTGACATTCCCCCGACGCGCATTCATCGTGCAGATCTCCCGCGGCGGCGCGCGCCTGACCGAGTTCGGCGCCGACCATGGCCTCACCGAGCACGACCTGTCGCTGCCGAGCGATCATCGGCTGATCCTCGAGGAGGCGGACAACGGCGGCCAGGCCGACTTCCCGCGGCCGCAAGGATCCACAGGGGACCGCTTGGAGCGAGAGCGGTACTGCCGCGTTGTGCAGGATGAGGTCGCGCGAATCGTCCCCCGGGGAGTCCCCGTCATCCTCAGCGCGACGACAGACCTCGCACCCGCCTACCGCACCGTCAACACCCATCCCACGCTGCTTGAGGCGGGGATCGACGCGCACCCGGAATCGCTCGACGACGCGGCTCTCGAGCAGAGAGCCCGTCGCATCGTCGACGACCACGAAGACAGCCTGCTGGCGGCGTGGCGCGAGCGCTTCGGCACGCTTCAGGCCCAAGGCCTTGCCGCGGACACCCTCGACGACGTCGCCGTCGCAGCGGCCAATGCCGCCGTCGAGGAGCTGCTGTTCGACATGGACTCGGACGCCGAGGGGACGATCGACGATCGGGGGCGCATCGCGCGAGCCGACGCGGCAGGACCCGAATCGACCGTTCTCGTCGACGAGCTCGCTGCGCGCGTGCTGCGTACGGGCGGAACCGTCCGGGCCGCCCGTCACGACGACATGATCCAAGGGTCACCGGTTGCCGCGACCCTGCGATTCCCGCTCGAGCAGATGGCGACCTGAGCTCGACGGCGCCGTGTGAGGATGTGGGCATGGCACGCACGCCGACATCGTCACTGAGCCCCGCCGACCAGGAACGGCGGCGAGGCCTGCGCCTCATGAAGTCCGTTGCGCTCGGGGCCCTGCTCGTCATGGCGGCGCTGTTCCTGGTCGGGTTCATCGGCCAGCAGCAGGTGCCCGCGCTGGCCTACCTGCGCGCCGCCGCCGAGGGCGGGATGGTCGGTGCGCTCGCTGACTGGTTCGCCGTGACGGCGCTGTTTCGGCATCCGATGGGGATCCCCATCCCTCACACCGCGATCATCCCGCGACGCAAAGACGAGATCGGGCGAAGCCTCGGAGAGTTCGTGGAGACGAACTTCCTCGCGACCGACGTCGTGCGTACGAAGCTCGAATCCCTGTCGATCGCCGCCCGCTTGGGAACCTGGTTGAGCGATCCGGCTCACGCGTCTCGGATCGGATCCGAAGCGGCGGCGATGGGATCGGGCGTTCTGCGCGCCCTCAGCGACGACGATGCGCAGGAGGTGATCACCGCCCTCGCGCGGGAGCATCTCATCGTGCCGGAATGGTCACCGGCGATCGGTGAATGGCTCGGCCGCATCGTCGAGGCAGACGCGCACCGCACGGCCGTCGACCTCGCCGCGGAGAACATCGACGAGTGGCTCGCCCACAACCGCGACGCGTTCACCGGCCTCGTGTCGGGGCGGCTCCCCTCCTGGGTGCCGAGCATCGCGGCGCGCCTCGTGGACGAGACTGTCTACTCGGAAGCGGTCACGTTCGTCCGGGCGGTGCGCACGAACCCGGAGCATCCTGCCCGTGCAGCGATCAGCGACTACCTCGCCCGCCTGTCCGAGAGCATGCAGCACGACCCGCAGACAATCGGTCGGTTCGAGGACGCCAAGCTCGCCGTGTTCGACAGCCCGCGCGTGCGAGAGCTCGCGACGCACGCGTGGAGCACCGCGAAGACGGGCCTGCTGGACGCGCTCGCCGACCCCGAGAGCGGCCTGCGCACTCAGATCGACGCGACGCTGCGCGATATCGGGGAACGCCTCGCGAGAGAGCCGGAGCTGCAGCGCCGCGTGGACACCTGGGTGACCGATGCCGCCGTCTTCCTCGTCGACCGCTACCGTCACGACATCGCCTCGCTCATCACCGACACCGTGGAGCGGTGGGACCCGGCCGAGACCACCGAGAAGATCGAGCTCATGGTCGGGCGTGACCTGCAGTACATCCGTCTCAACGGCACCATCGTCGGCGCGCTCGCGGGACTTGTGATCTACACGGTCGCACACGCCGTGTTCGGCTGAGGCGCGTGCGTCAGACGACGCTGATCACCGTTCCACCGGTCAGATCGACCAGCTGCGGAAAGGTCAACGGGAACACCGTGTGCGGCGTGCCCCCGGCCGCCCAGATCTCGGGAAAGGCGGCGAGGTCCTCGTCGATGATCGTCACGAGGGGGGCGGGGTGCCCCGTGGGCGCGACGCCGCCGATGGCCTGGCCGGTCGCCTGGCGCACCTGCTCGGGTGTCGCGCGGGTGATGGATGTTCGACCGAGCCGCGCCGCCAGCGCCGCGGTGTCGACCCGGTGGGCGCCGCTGGTCATCACCAGCAGCGGCTCGCCGTCCGACCAGAACACCAGACTGTTCGCGATGGCGCCGACCTCGATCCCCAGCGCCTGGGCAGCCAGCGCCGCGGTGGAGGCGGCATCCGGGAGCACGACGATCTCTCCCGGGATGCCCGCTGCGCGGATGGCATCGTGGACGAGACGGCTGCGGGCGGGAAGATGCTCGGTCACTGTCCGAGCCTACGGCGAAGACCCGGTAGCGTCGCAACGTGGACAATCGCCGCGCCGACCACAGTGCCACCACCCACAGCGCCACCGACCACAGTGCCACCGACCACACCGGCGCGCCTGTCCCCGTGGTGATGTGCACGTGGCGGCGTCCTGAGTACTTCTCGCAGACGCTGCGACTGCTCGAGAAGCAGCACGATGTGCGGATCGAACTCCACGTCTGGAACAACAACCCGGCGATCCGCGACGCGCTCGAAGCCGATGCCCGCCAGAGCAGCATCGCCGTGACGTTCCGCCACTCCGAGCAGAACATCGGCGGGTACGGCAGGTTCTTCCTGGCGAGAGAGCTCGCGGCGCGGCATCCGTATGTCGTCTTCATCGACGACGACCAGCTGTTCGGGCCCTCAACGATCGCGACCCTGGTCTCGGAGGCCCGGCCGCGCAGCGCCAGCGGATGGTGGGCCTATCGTTTTCCGCTGCCGCCGAGCTACTGGCTGCGCGTTCCGGCGCTCCGGGGTCGTCGCGCGCAGTACCTGGGCACGTGCGGCATGATCATCGACACCTCGATCTTCGAGGATCCTCGCGTGTTCGAGTGCCCCGAGAGGTTCTGGTTCGTCGAGGATCTGTGGCTCAGTTACGTGGCGGACCACCTGCACCGCTGGCGCCTGACCCGCTCGCGCGCCCGGTTCTGGTTCATCCCCGACACGAAGAACCAGTTCGCGGGGCTCGTGTCGGACAAGGGAGAGTTCTTGCGCTACCTCACCGAGCAGGGGTGGCTGCGTCGCCGTCGTCGAGGCGGGACGACTCGGCCGCTATCCTGAGCGGATGAGTTTCTTCGGCGGCGGATCGGGCGATGACAAGAACAAGATCACGCCCGCGCGCATCACGATCTGGATCGTGGTCGCCGGCGTCGGGGTGTATCTCGTGGTGTCGGGGCTGATCGGCATCCTCTCCGGCGGGAGCTGAGCCACGGACGGATGCCGCGCCCGCCGTGGGTCCGCGCGTGCGTAGGCTGGGCCCGTGGACGTGTGGCTCGCGGCCCTGAGCGGCCTCATCGGCGGCGGGGCGCTGTTCCTCGGCGCCGGCGTCGCGTGGTTCGTGACGGTGCCGCGGCTCGTGGTCACAGCGATCATGGCGTTCGGCGCAGGAGTGCTGATCTCGACCCTCGCGTTCGAGCTCGTCGCGGAAGCCGCCGAGGGCGGCGGTGTCGTGCCGACCGCGGGCGGTTTCCTCGCGGGCGCCGTGATCTACATCGCCGCCGATTGGCTGGTGTCCCGTCCGAAAACCGTGCCCGACGCCGCGCGCAATATCGCCAAACGCCGTGGGAAGGGCACGGCTGCCCTCTCGGGCGGCGGGGCGGCGATCGCAGTCGGCTCCGTGATCGACGGCATACCGGAATCGGTCGTCATGGGACTCTCGGTGCTGCAGACGGGGGGCATCAGCATCCCGATCGTCGCCGCGATCGCGATCAGCAACATTCCCGAGGGACTGTCATCCACTGCCGCCTTCAAGCAGGACGGGAACCGCGGCCGCACGGTCGCGCTGCTGTGGGGAGGCATCACCGCGGCATCCGTCATCGCCGCCGTCGTCGGCTACCTTGCGCTCCAGGCCGCCCCACCGGAACTCGTCGCCGTCATCACCAGCATCGCCGCGGGCGCGCTGCTGGCCATGGTCGCCAACACCATGATCCCGGAGGCGTTCGAGCGTCTCCACCTGCTGACCGGACTCTGGACGACCCTCGGCTTCCTGCTCGCCTTCGTCATGCACGAACTCGGGTGATGTGGAGGCTCGCGCCTGTCAGCCCTTGCCGCCGGGCGGACCGATGAGCAGCAGCGCCACGTAGAGCACGACCACAGCTGCCGCGATGAGGATGCCGAGAACCCACGGCCGACGGAGGAACCACCGCAGCGCCCGGTCGTACCAGGCCTGGTCCCGCGGATCATCGGTCTGCTCCAGGCGCCACTGACCGACAAGCGAGCCGCGCCGGTGAAGCCAGATCTCGGTCGGAATGGTCGCGTAGGGCACGATCGCGCTGACGAGCGCCACCGCGGTCGGCCACGCGCGCCATCTGTTGTTCAGGGCCACGAGGATCGCGGTGGCGCCGTACGAGAGGAACACGAAGCCGTGGATGCCGCCGCCGATCGTGACGGCGAGCGCGAGCTCGGGGTCAACGGCGCGCACGATGAGCGCCCCGATGAGCAGGGTCCACGAGATCGCCTCGAGGATCGCGAGGGTGCGGAAGAGGGAGAGCGGGGTTCGGAACACACCTTCAGCATATCTGAAGGCGGCGTACCCCTGGTCACCTCGAACGTTTCGCTTCGTGACGGTGCGCGTCCAAGAATGACACCGCGATGCGCTTCATGACGACGCGGTTGGGCGCGCCCCGCCCGGGCCCGCCACGATGGTGCGCATGTCCCTGACCGCACTCGATCGTTCCGCCGCCCCGGAGACCGTCACCACCGCACCGCGGGGTGGCGCCGTGGATCTCGTCGGCGTCGGCCGCACGTTTCCCGGCGTCGATGGCAGACGCGACGTGCTGCGCGGACTCACCCTGCAGTTCCGCGCTGGTGAGATGGTCGCCATCGTCGGCCCATCCGGATGCGGGAAGTCGACTCTCTTGCGTGTCATCGGCGGTCTCGACCGCCCCACCACGGGCGAGATCGCCGTCGCCAGGCACCCCGTCGTCGACACCGACGCGCGCACCGCGATCGCCTTCCAGGAGCCGCGCCTGCTGCCCTGGCGCACGATCGCGCAGAACGTGGAACTCGGCCTCCCGCGCGGCGCCGGCCGCCGGGCGGGGCGGGAGCGCGTCGCAGAGCTTCTCGAGCTCGTCGGGCTTACGGCATCCGCTGACCTGACCCCGCGGCAGGTGTCTGGCGGCATGGCCCAGCGCGCGTCGCTGGCCCGAGCCCTCGCGCGGGGACCCGAGGTCCTGCTGCTCGATGAGCCGTTCGGCGCACTCGATGCCCTCACCCGACTGCGGATGCAGGATCTGCTGCTGCAGGTCCACGCAGCAGAGCCGACCACCGTCGTCCTCGTGACCCACGACGTCGAGGAGGCACTGTTCCTCGCCGATCGCGTCTTGCTGCTGCGCACTCTCGCGCCAGGGGACGACTCCGGGTCAGTGGCCCGCATCCTCACCGCGCCCGGGCAGCGCCCTCGGGATCGCGCCAATGCTGCCTTCGCAGACCTTCGCGCCGAGCTGCTCACCGGCCTGGGCGTCGACACCCATCACGCTCCCCTCCCCTGACCCACCGACCCGCCCCTCACCACGACACCCTCAGACCTCGGAGACACTCATGCCTTCCCGCACAGCTCTCGGCATCCGTGCCACCCTCGCCCTTCTCACGACCGCTGCGATCGCCGTCGCGACCACCGGCTGCCTCGCCGGCGAGAACGCCAGCGCCGCGCCGGCAGCCGCCGGCGGCAGCGCGTGGTCCTCCGACTCGCTCACCGTCGACTTCGCGACCTACAACCCGCTGAGCCTCATCATCCGGGAGCAGGGCCTCATCGAGGAGGCGCTCGGCGACACCGTCACCGTGGAGTGGGTGCAGTCGGCAGGCTCCAACAAGGCGAACGAGTTCCTGCGGGCAGGCTCGGTGGATGTCGGTTCCACGGCGGGCTCGGCCGCGCTGCTGGCACGCGCGAACGGTTCGCCGATTCAGGTCATCGACATCTACTCGCAGCCGGAGTGGTCGGCGATCGTCGTTCCGGCGGGCAGCCCGATCGACTCCGTTCAGGACCTCGTCGGCCGCTCGATCGCCGCAACCGCCGGCACCGACCCGTACTTCTTCCTTCTCCAGGCACTCGAGGCCGAGGGCGTGTCGATCGACGACCTCGACGTGCAGAACCTGCAGCACGCCGACGGTCGCGCCGCGATGGATGCCGGGTCCGTCGACGCGTGGGCGGGCCTGGACCCGATCATGGCGGCCGCGGAGGTCGAGTCGGGCGCGCGTCTGATCTACCGCAACGTCGACTTCAACTCCTACGGGTTCCTCAACGCGACCGAACAGTTCCTCGCCGAGCACGCGGACCTCGCTCAGGTCGTCGTGGATGCTTACGAGCAGGCGCGCGCGTGGGCTCTCGAGCACCCGGAAGAGACCGCCGCACTCCTGGCTGAGGTCGCGGGAATCGACCCCGACGTCGCCGCCACTGTCATCCAGGAACGCTCGAACCTCGACGTCAGCGGCATCCCGGGAGCCGACCAGCTCGCGGTGCTCGAGAAGATCGCTCCCGTCCTTGTCGCATCCGACGCCGTCCAGGGCGGACAGGCAGCGATCGACGAGGCTCTCGCGACGATCATCAACCCCACCTTCGCCGAGAAGGCCACTCAGGACCGATGAGCGCGCTCACCAGCACTCGGGGCGACGAGCGTCTGAGTGACGCCGCCCCGGCGCCACGCACCCTGTGGGATCGCCGCGCGACCAGACTCATCGGCGGTCTCATCCTGCCCCTCGTCATCCTCGGCCTGTGGCAGGCGGTCACCGCCTCGGGGCTCGTCCCGCCCTACCGACTGCCGCCGCCGGCGACGGTCGTGGATGCGGCAGTGCAGCTCGCGCAGAGCGGTGACCTGTGGATTCACATCGCGATCTCGATCCAGCGCGTCCTGCTCGGTTTCGCGGTGGGCTCGGTCGTCGGGCTCGCGGTCGCCGCCGTCGTGGGGCTCACGCGTGCCGGCGACATCCTGCTGAGCCCGACGCTCGCGGCGTTTCGAGCCATCCCCTCACTCGCCCTCGTGCCGCTGCTGCTGCTGTGGATGGGCATCGGCGAAGACTCCAAGGTCACCCTCATCGCGATCGGCGCCTTCTTCCCCGTCTTCACCACCGTCAGTGCCGCGCTCCGGCAGGTCGATCCGCATGCCGTCGAGATGGCTCGTTCGTTCAGCCTGCGGGGGTTCGCGCTGTTGCGCACCGTGCAGCTCCCGGCCGTGGTGCCTTCGATCGTGGCGGGTCTGCGACTCGCGCTGGCCCAGGCATGGCTCTTCCTCGTCGCGGCCGAACTGCTCGCCGCCGCCATGGGACTCGGGTTCCTCCTCACCGACTCGCAGTCGACGGGTCGGGTCGACCGCATCCTGCTCGCGATCGTGCTGCTCGCGATCCTCGGCACCCTGACCAACGGACTCCTCAGTCTCGCGCAGAGACTCCTGCTACGCCGGTGGATGTAGGCGAGCACCCGCTGTGTCGAGCGGGATCTCGGCGCGTCAGCGGTCGCACTTCATCAGGTCGGTCTGCGCGAGGGGCTCTCCGGCCTCAATGACATAGGTGACCAGCAGCACGACATCGTCGGCTCCTTCGTTGACGCCGTGATGGATGTAGCCCGCACCCTCGACGATCGCGTCTCCGGTCGTGTAGATGTGCTTACCCTCGGGGTAGATCGGAGCGTAATGGGTGAGTGCGCCCCGCTCCACAACGGCGATGAGCTGACCGGCGTGACAGTGCTCACCCGTCCCCGCGCCGGGGCTGAGCGTGATGCGGCGGAACACGACCTGTGAGGCCCCGTCCACCTGGACGTCGACTCCGGAGGGGTTCTCCCCTGCGGCCAGGTCTTCGGCGGTGACCGGCGCGGGACTCGCGGATGGGCTCCGGTCAGCGGTCTGCGACGGGTCAGGCGATGTCGTACACCCGGTCACGAGCAGGCACGTGACGAGCAGGATCAGGGAGAAACTGCGGCGCACCTGCATGAGGCAAGCGTGGTATATCGCTGGGAAAGCGCGGATGCGACTCACGAGACGCGTCTGTCAAGGACGTAGAAGGCACTCACGACGCTGCCTACCCTTCACCGGGACACGCCAATCACGCGGCCATCTGCGAGGGGTCGCCGTTCGAGACAAGAGAGGTGAGGCAGATGAACGGCAACGAGAACGGGAGCGCGCCCGGGCACGAGGAGCACGGCGGGGGGAAGAAGCAGAACGAGAAGACGATGAGCGCCCAGACGTATCTGCGCTTCGCCGCCATGATCCTCACCGGGATGGTGATCATGTACGCCGTCATGTTCGCCGGCTCTTGGGAGTGGGGACACATTCAGTTCAGCCAGAGCCGAGTCTTCATGGCGCTCACGATGGGCGGCGCGATGGGCCTGGTGATGCTGGCGTGGATGCTCAACATGTACCGAAGCTGGAAAGCCAACGTCGCCGTGATCGGCGTCAGCGTACTCCTCATTGCCGGAGGGATCGTCCTCGATCGAACCCAGGCAACGGTCGACGACACCTCCTTCATGCGTGCGATGATTCCTCACCACTCGCTCGCGATCACGCGCTCTGAGCGGGCACAACTGGCCGACATCCGCGTGTGCGAGCTGGCTGTGGAGATCAGCGAAGCCCAGCGGCGGGAGATCTGGGAGATGGAGTGGCTGATCCAAGACATCGAAGCGAACGGCGTCGCCTCCACTGCGGCAGAAGCCGACGCGCGCGCCGTCCCCGAGTACACCCAGCCGGCGGCACGTACCTGCGAGGGGCAGTCCGCCACGGAATGAGCGGGGGGTGGACCCACCCGAGGGGATTTGTCACACCACCACTCCACCGGCTGCGACGCAGTGCGCGGAGCCTCCGGCGGCGCCGGCCCGCCCACGGGTTCTCGCTCCCCACAGAACGACGAAAGGCGCCCGCGGGGGCGCCTTTCCTTGGTGGACCTGAGGGGATTCGAACCCCTGACCTCTTCATTGCGAAATAGGTGTTGAGCCCCAGCGGACGGGTTGAATTGGCGGGAAAGTTCCTGACTAGGAACACATTTACATTATCACCACGAGTCGCCCGGAATCGCGACGAATCGCGGCCCGAGTCCCATATGGTCCCCAGTGAGAACGTTTCGCCAGGGAAGGAGCGGAGGCGCGAAACCACTCACATTTGCAGAATCGCCGCTACGGGCGACAGGGCAGGGCCGCACCTGCGCGCACGTTTCAGCTCCCCGCCCAAATACGGGGTAATCCACCCCACGCACTCACTCCCCCGGCCAACACTCCTTCTCGACCTCAGCGATAGCCACCACGAGCCGCTGCCCCGATACATCCAGTGCCTCGAAGTTCCCCCGAGAGAGAGCCTCCGACACCTGCTGCAGCTGCTTCCCCACCTCGTCTAGCCCCACATCCCCCGCCTCACGAGCCAGCTCCGACAGCCGCTCAGCATGCACCGCCATCCCCGCCAGGGATCCCGCCCACGAAGCCAGCTCGAGCGCTTCATCGATCTCAACCAGCACGCCACAGCGCTCAGCGACACCATCGTCAGCCTCGCGACTTTGTGAACAGGCGCCGAGCGTGGTCAGCAGAGCAACGAGGGCAAGCGCGGTCGCGATCTTGCTCGTTTCTTTGATCCCATGGTTCATGATTCCGATCCTCCTTCTTTCTGTTTTTCCCCCAAGCGGAACCATCCCCAAATCCCCCCCTTAAGGGGGTGGGGGATGGTTGGGGATGATGTCGTTCCAAGGCGGGGATTCACCGTCCGAACGGACAGATGAGCGCTTATGTGGGAGCCCCCGCCGCCCGATCGACGGGGGACTCTCTCGTGGGGGACACTATCGCGTATAGCTTGCGCCTCCCCTCTCTTTGCTCGGCCACCCTTCCTCCTTCGATCGCGCGGGCGAGAATGCCTCTCACGGTGTTCTTCGAGATGCCTTTGATGGCTCTGCGCATTCTGGGTGGGGTGAGGCGCTCGGGCGTGGCGTGACGGGGTGAGGTGGGTCGAGGCTCGGAGGATCGGTAGCGACCAAGCAACCTGTTCGTCCGGAGACCTCGACCCGTGCCTGATGCTACGCGCTGCGCCGCCGCGCGCCCATGTTCTGCTGTCTACTGTGATCGCTGCGACCTGCTCGTCGGACTCGACGGGCTCCGGGTGGCCGGGGTCGAGCGTCGCGGCGATGGCGTGCTCGTGATCGATGCCGAGTCGCCGCCGGGTCCGGTCGGCTGCCCTGAGTGCGGAGTGGTCGCGGAGTCGGCGGGACGGAAGGTGCTCGTTCTGACGGACGCCCCGATGGGCGGGACTCCGGTTCGGGTCCGGTGGCGCAAGCGCCGCTGGCGGTGTCGCCAGGACGGGTGCGGGGTGCGCTCATTCACGGAGCAGAACCCGGCCGTCGCGGCGGCCAACAAAGCGCTGACGGCTCGCGCGGTGGCGTGGGCGGTGGCGCAGATGCGCCGCGAGAACGCGTCAGTGCGCGGTGTCGCTCGGCAGCTGCGCGTCGCGTGGCGCACGGTCTGGACGCACGTGGAGGCCGAGTTGCAGCGCCGCGAGCAGGACCCTGGCCGGTTCGATGGCGTCGAAGTGCTCGGCGTGGACGAGCACCTGTGGCATCACGTGTCCACGAAGCCCGTCGCCGACGGCGGGCGCGGTCCGAAGGAGCTGACCGGGATGGTCGACCTGACCCGAGACGCCACGGGACGCGTGCGGGCGCGACTGCTGGACCTGGTGCCAGGTCGATCCTCGAAGGCGTACGCAGACTGGATCAAGGAGCGGGACGAGCAGTTCCGTGCCGGGGTGAAGATCGCAGCTCTTGACCCGTTCGCCGGCTACAAGAAGGCCCTCGACGACGAACTCGACGACGCGACCGCGGTGCTGGACGCGTTCCACGTCGTCAAGCTCGGCACCGCCGCGGTTGATGACGTCCGTCGCCGCGTCCAGCAAGACACCCTCGGCCATCGCGGCCGCAAGGGAGATCCGCTCTACGGGATCCGCAACATCCTCCGCGCCGGACGGGAGCGCCTCACCGACAGGCAGCGGTCCCGGCTCGACGCGGCGTTCGCGACGAGGGAGGAGCACGTTGAAGTTGAAGTCGCCTGGCACGCCGCCCAGCAGCTCCGCGACGCCTACCGGCACCCCAACCTGGTCGAAGGGCACAAGATCGCCGAGAAGGTTCTCGAATCGTTCCCGTCCTGCCCGATCCCCGAAATCGCCCGCCTCGGCCGCACCCTCACCCAGTGGCGAGCCGCGTTCCTGGCCTACTGGGCGACAGGACGCTCATCCAACGGCGGCACCGAGGCCGTGAACGGGCTCATCGAACTCGCCCGCCGGATCGCCCGCGGCTTCACCAACTACGACAACTACCGGCTCCGCATGCTCCTGATCGCCGGCGGACTTGACCCCCTCACCCCCACCTAGAATGCGCAGAGCCCCTTTGATCCCGAGCAACCCCAGTTCGTCCGCTCCCATGGCACCGCGGGCCGTCAGGGCATCCACAGCGGCGTCGACGAGACGGTCTCCTACAGCGGCTGCCGCATCGGGCGCAAAGGCGAGGCGGCGCCCGTCGTAGATGCTCAGAAGCCCCCGCTGCACGTCCACGTCACGCCCTTGAGCCTCCAAAAAGCGAAGGGAGCGGGCATCGCGTGGGTCTTCGCGAGTGAGGGTCCAGATCGCATCGGGCCAGTCCTCGAATCGGCTGTCGCCTCGGGCATGTGTCCCGGCGTGGCCGGCGTGATGGACGACGATTCCTTCCGAGATTCCGGCCTCCTCCTTGAGTGCGTCAAAGGCAGCGAGGACCTTCCCGGCCTCACGATGCTCGTCCAGCCCGAGAGCATCCATCAGCGGCCGCACGGGGTCGAGCACGAGCACGTCGACACCACGTAGCCGCTCCGCCCAGCGCGCTCGCACAGCAGCGTCGGTGATCCGAAAAGAGGACGCCTTGCCGCGGAGCGAGAAGAGGGCGACCCGATCCGTGTTGCGGATGCCCGCTCCTTCGAGCCATGACCGCGCCGTCGAAGGACTCATCTCAAAATCGAGAATCGCAACGGATCGAGTCCCGCTGACCGGGAAGTGATCCAAGAATGGCGAACCGTCGACGAGGGAGCGCGTGAGATTGTGGACAAGCGACGTTTTGCCCGCCTTCCGCTGCGCCGCGAGGAGAGCGTTGCCGCCCACGTGAAGGAGGCCGTCCACGGCCCACAGGTCCGCCTCCATCTCGGTGGCGAGCAGGTCCGTGAGGGAGGTCGCCTCCGGGATATCGATTGCCTCCGCGTGCTCGGCCGCCAGGAGCGCCCGCGCCATGTCCCGCGCCCGCTGCCGCTTCACCTCCTCCCGCAACCCACCTCGCGGTAGTTTGGCGTCCTCTTGCGCGAAGTGCTGCACGCGACGGGCAAGCGTCATACGTTCAGCCCGACGGACGCCCTCCCGCCAGGCCTGTTCTTGGCGCAGCGACTCAATCGCCGCCTGCTCAGCTTGGCTCTCCTGCCACGCCTTCTCAGCCTCGGCCATCCAGCGCTCCGACAGAGCCTCCCGAACCGTCATGCAGCCCAGGCCTCGCCTGACTCGCCGCTGGCATACGCACGCTCTGTCAGTCTCACCATGAGCGTGCTGACGACAAACTCCCGGATTGCGTCGCGGAAGGCGTCCGCGTCCCTGTCGGACTGTGATGCGCTCAGCCACCCATCGCCATCGTCTGGCAGGAGACGGGGCCACCGCGCCAACGCGCCGTCCTCGATGGTCCGTTCAACGACCTTGCGAGCATCCGCGGAACTGACGAACTCCCGCGTCAGCCCGATGTGCTTCGACTCCGCGCTCCAGATGAAGGAAACGACCTCAACGGGAATGCGCACCTCCTCCTCACGGTCGCGCCTCGCGTCGATCCAGTCCCCGACTGCACCGCGAAGGAGCGCGCCTCTGAGGTCGTCAGCATCCGCCATCATCTCGTCCGAGAGCACGTTCATGCTGCTGCCCCCAGACCCGCCGTGGCCGCCGCGAAGGAGTCGGCGGTGAGCACACCGTCATCAACCAACCGCCGCACATGACGCCGAGACGCCCGCATACCGGCACTCGCAAGCGCCGCCTTCACACGCCGCGAGCCGAAGTTCCCGGCCTCCGCATCCGCCCGCGCTGCCGCAAAGTCGATGGTCGCGGCGCTCACGCTGCGACCTCCGTTTCGGCTGATAGGAAGGCAGAGAGATCGGATTGCCGAATGCGAACGGAGCGGCCCAGGCGGATCGTGCGAAGGTCGCCGCGCTGGATCGCGCGGTAGACCGCTTGGGCGCTGATTCCGAGAAGCTCGGCGCAGTCCCGGACAGTGAGGATGCGGAATAGGTCCGCGGAATTCTGGGGCATCTTGCCCTCCTTCGTACTAATGTGCCGCGGAGTCTAGGGGCACGCGACGGCATATCACGGAGGTTGGCGACACATCTTCAGAGGTCGCGATAGGGCGACGATCAGGCCGCCTCCTCCTGGCGGCCGAAAGCGGCGTGCAGGCGGGCCGCGACCGCAGCGTCCGACGATGCGTAAGCGTGCGCGTATCGGTTCGCGGCGGTCATTGTCGTATGCCCCAGTCGCCGCTGAACATCAACCACCGACGACCCCACCGCGTACGCGAGGGACGCCCCTGTGTGCCGCAAGTCGTGCCATGCCAGCCCGAGCGACTCGAGTCCTGCCCGCTTCTGCGCTCGCCGGAACATCTGGCCCAGCCACGTGCGCGTAAGGATGCCGCCGTCTTCCGTGCAGAACAACAGCGAGCCCTCGGATGACCCGACGTACGCCTCCATGTGACGTCTCAACTGCTCCATGACGAACTCGGGCAGCGCGACCACACGTCGTGATCCCTCCGTCTTGGTCCGCCCGAAAGTGGGCTTCTGCCCCGACAGCTCCAGGATGGCTCGCTCCACTCGGATCGTGCCCGCGTCCAGGTCTACATGGCGACGAGCCAGCGCCCTGAGCTCACCCGAACGCAAGCCAGACCAGGCGGCAACGATCACCGCTGCGGCGTAGCGTTCCGGCATCGCATCCGCGAGACTACGCACCTGCTCAGGGGTCGCGGGTTTGCGCTCCGCGGACTTCACTGTGGCAGCCCCACGAATCCGACACGGATTGCGAGGAATCAACTCCTCCCGCTCCGCCGTCGCGAGAACCGTCCGCAGCACCGCGTACGCCGCAGCGACGGCGGCAGCGCCCGTACCGCGCCGCGTTCGCTTAGGCCGTGTTGATCAAGAGGTTTCGCTCCCGGCTGGGTGAGTCTTAAGCGGTGACGCGACAGGAGATCTCTGACGAGGTGTGGGCCGTGATGGAGCCGTTGATGCCGACGGCGTCCGGGAGGTCGAGGCCGTGGGCGGATCATCGGTTGGCTGTCGAGGGGATGGCGTGGAAGTACCGCACCGGGGCTCCGTGGCGGGATGTGCCGGACCGGTTCGGGAAGTGGAACTCGATCTACAAGCGGTTCAACCGTTGGGCCGTGGACGGCACCTGGGAGAAGCTGCTGGCCGAGGTGCAGAAGCGGGCCGACGCCGCGGGGAAGATCGACTGGGTCGTCTCGATCGACTCCACGATCGCTCGTGTGCATCAGCACGGCGCGACCCTGAAGCGGGACACAGGGGGCTCTGCCGAATCACAAGAATCCGTGGTTCGAGCCGCCTGATCACGGGATCGGACGCTCCCGTGGCGGGCTGACGACCAAGCTGCACCTGGTCTGCGACGGTCGCGGCCGGCCGCTGGGGATGATGATCACCGGCGGGAACATCAACGACACCACGATGATGGCCGCAGTACTCGAGGACATCCGCGTCCCCCGCGACGGGAAGGGCAGGCCACGGACCCGCCCGGACCGGGTGCTCGCCGACAAGGGGTACCCGTCGAAGGCGAACCGTGCTTGGCTCCGCGACCGCGGTATCGCGGCGACCATCCCGGAGCGTGATGACCAGGTCGCGCACCGCCGCAAGAAGCCGGGCCGGCCGATCGACTTCGGCGAACAGCAGAAGGAACGCTACAAGGGCCGCAACGTCGTCGAGCGCTGCTTCAACCGGCTCAAGCAGTGGCGCGGCATCGCGATGCGCTCCGACAAGCTCCTCCGCAGCTACCGAGCCGCCGTCAGCCTCGCCGCGACGCTCATCTGGATCAAATCAGACTTGATCAACACGGCCTAGTAAGGGTGGGACAGCCAGCGGCATTCCACGCGAGCACGATGTGCTGGGGCAAGCGTCCAGTAGGTGCCACATCCAGCCCAGTCGCCACAGCCCAGGCGCGAATGCTGACCGCCGAGGGCTGCTCCTGTCCGGCCCCGGCTGCTGCGGCGGCGTCCTTCAGACAGCCAGCCCGCCACGAACGCACCTTCGTGGGCGTGATCTCGCCCAGTCTCTCCTTCCCGAGCCTTGGGAGCACCCACTTGGTGAGGTGCCTGCTGTAGTTCTCAACTGTGCGCGGCGAGAGGTCGGCGCTGTGGTCCGAGAGCCAGGCCGCAACGTAGGCCGCGAGCGAGTCCTCGCTCAGACGCGGGTCAATCCATGTGCCTCCGCGCAACGCGCGTTCCTGCTCACTCAACCAGTGGCGGGCGTCATCGCGCGTCGTGAAAGTGCGTGGAGCCCGAATCGTGCGGCCGTCCCTACGAAACAGTGCACGGTAGCGCTCGCCGCGCTTTTCGACGGAGCCGAAGTCGTTCGGATTGCGACGGGCCAGCCCCGTCTTGCGGCGCGTCACCTGCCCGACTCCATCGAGAAGGCAAGCGCGGCCTCCAGAGGGTCAGCGAGGGCCCCCGGCCTGGCGGCCAGCGCCACGTGGTGGTCGACATACTCGCGCAAGTCGTCGGGGTCGAACCCTTCATGCTCGATCGCGTTGCCCCACGTGCTGCAGAGCGCGGCCACGTCATCGAAGGAGGGCGCCGCTTCCGCGGCGTGGTCCGCGTTCCGCGCGCACGAGCAGAAGGAGAAGAAGGGCGAATCAGTCGATTGGTATTCACGGTGGACAGAGGACATGAGTTGCTCCTTTGCGGTCCGCGAGACCCAAGAAGGGCCCCACAGGTGGTTTCCGCTGGAGGGCTGAACTCATCCAGTGCCCAAGAATGCCGCGTAATCACGCGGTTCCGGGTGTGGACCTGAGGGGATTCGAACCCCTGACCTCTTCATTGCGAACGAAGCGCGCTACCAACTGCGCCACAGGCCCGTGAACCCAGTAACACTATCACGCACGCCGCAGCGGATTGAAGTTCAGACGCCTCACGCGCTGGCGGCGCGACGGCTCAGAAGGTCGCGAACGTGCGCTTCAATCTCAGCGTCGTCGACGTACCCCATGCGTGCGAAGTCGACGCCCGGCTTCGACGGCGCAGCAGCTGCGTCGCGCGGGACCGCACCTCCGGATGCCGCAGCCCGAGCGCGCTCCCGATCGGCGCGAACACGCTCGATCGTGGGCGGAGCGGCAGCGTCCGCACGCTGGCGCATGGCCTCGTCCAGTGCGGCCTGGCGAAGCGCCTCCCGCGCCGCGACCGCGTCCAGGGTGGCAGCGGCCCGGGACCCGGATGCCGCGGTCAGCGGCTTGGGCAACTCGCGCGGCGCCCACTGGCGCGAGACGGGAAGCGCGACATCCTGCACAGCCGGTGCTGTTCTGGCCGGGGCGGACGCTGATGTCTGAGAGCGCACAGCAGCGCGCGACGAGACCCGCGCCATCTGCACGAGCATCGCGGCACACACAGCGACGATGCCCGCGGACCACCACAGCATGACCTGCGATCCGGTCGTCGCCAACAGCCAGGCCCCCCACCCGAGGAAGGCGATCGCGATCACCCCGACGATCGTCGTCAGCAGCCGTGCCCGACGGCGAGCGCGTGCCCGGCGTGCCGCGGGAATCGACCTCGCGACGGCGAGATCCGCGCGGGCTTCCTCCACGGCGGCCTGTTCACGTTCCGCAGCCGCGAGCTTTGCCAGACGCTCACGCTCGGCGAGCGCGCGCTTGGCTTCCCGCTGCTGCGCGAGCGCCGTGCGGGCGTTGAGTTCGAGCCGCACCTCATCCGGTGTCTCGCTCGTCTCAGCGAGCACGCGCAGCGCCTGGTTCAGACGCACGGCGTTGCGTTCAGCCGCGTCGTACTGACGACGTTCGTACCATGACGGCACGAGGTAGACGAGCCACAGCAGCACCGAAACGGCAACGATGACCCCGCCGCCCAGTACTTGCCCGTCCATGATCCATACGGTATGCGACGGGCCCCCTCGAACCCGGGAGCCCGAGACGTGTGTCGGTCCCGATTGCCGGGATCGCGCACGAGCCTCAGACCGGCATCCGGTCTTCGGGGGGCACGGTCGCAGCATCCGCGGGCACCCGCCCCGACACCCACCGCCGTAGCACGCCCTCGGGAACGTCTTCGCGCACCAGTGCGAATGCGTAGTGGTCACGCCAGTCACCGTCGATGTGGATGTAGCGCCGGCGATACCCCTCGTACCGGAATCCCAGCTTCTCGACGATCCGCAGGCTCGCGTGGTTCTCGGGACGGATGCAGATCTCGACGCGGTGAAGATTGAGCTCGCGGAAGCAGATGTCCGTTGCGAGCGCGACCGAGATCGGGGTGATGTTGCGACCGGCGAATTCCTCGGCGATCCAGTACCCGATCGTGGCCGACGCGAGCGAGCCGCGCGCGATCCCCCACACGTTGAGCTGACCGGTGCACTGCCCCTCGTACTCCATGACGTAGGGCACGCCGGAACCGTCCCGGTACTGCTGGAGCAGGCGACGGATGCTCAGTCTCATGTCGAACGAGACCGGCCCGTCGGGACTGGTCGCCTCCCACCGGCGCAACCATGACCGGTTCTCCAGCAGCAGCTGCTGGAGCACGCGGGCGTCGCGGGGTCGCACGAGGCGGATCGATACCGGGCCGTGCTGGAGGGGAGACGTCAGATCCACGTGACCCCTCCGACCCGGGCGGCGCTTACAGGGTCGCCGCGAAATCCTTCAACCAGGGCTTCAGTTCGGCGCCGAGATCCTCACGATCGGACGCGAGCTGAACGATGGCCTTGATGTAGTCCACCTTATCCCCGGTGTCGTAGCGACGACCCCGGAAAACCACGCCGCGCACGCCGGGACCGTTCGGGTCCTTCGCGAGTTCCTCGAGAGCGTCGGTGAGCTGGATCTCGCCACCCTTGCCCGGCTCGGTGTGCTCGAGCACCTCGAACACCGACGGCGCGAGCACGTAGCGCCCGATGATCGCGAGGTTCGACGGCGCGTCCTCCTTGGCCGGCTTCTCGACCAGACCCCCCACCGTGACGACATCCGGATCGTCGGTGGGCTCGGCGACGGCGCAGCCGTACAGGTGGATCTGCTCGGGGTCGACCTCCATGAGCGCGACGATCGCAGCGCCCGTGCGACGGTGCTCGTCGAGCATCTTGGTCAGCAGCGGGTCGCGCTCGTCGATGAGGTCGTCGCCGAGCAGGACGGCGAACGGGTGGTTACCGACGTGCGACTTCGCACGAAGCACCGCGTGGCCCAGACCCTTCGGCTCACCCTGGCGCACCATGTGGACCTCGGCCAGATCAGAGGAGTGCTCGACGGCCGCGAGCTTCTTGCCGTCGCCCTTCTCACGCAGCTTCTCTTCGAGTTCGGGAACCGAGTCGAAGTGGTTGGCGATGTTGTTCTTGTTGCGCCCGATGATGATCAGAACGTCCTGGATGCCTGCGGCGGCGGCTTCCTCGACGACGTACTGGATCGCCGGCTTGTCGACGACCGGCAGCATCTCTTTGGGCATGGCTTTGGTAGCAGGAAGGAAGCGGGTGCCCAGACCTGCCGCCGGAATAACTGCCTTGAAGGGGAGATCAGACATGACCTCACTCTACCGAGCCGCTATGAACAGCATGTGACGGATGCCGCGCCCGGCGTCATCCGTCGACATCACCGGCCGAAACCTGCCGCACCGACCACGCACCCTAGAATCTACGCATGTCCGATGCGATCGCCGACGCGAAGCGCGCCATGCGCGCCGACCTGCGAGAGCGTCGTCAGATGACGTCCGAGGCAGCGCGCGACACGGCAGCGGCCGGCATCCGGACCCAGCTCGACGCCCTCGTGAACAGACTCGGTGCGACATCCGTCTCGTGCTTCCTGTCGACGACGAGCGAGCCCGGTACCCGCCAGTTCGTGAACGCCGCCATCGATCGAGGACTCCGCGTCTTGCTGCCGATCACCCGCGCCGACGGACTGCTCGACTGGACCGTCGCCGAGCGGGACGGCAGCGAGGTCGAAGGCCTGTTCGGGATGCCTGAGCCGACAGGCGAGTTGCTCGGCCCGATCGCGGTGAACGACGTCGACCTCATGATCATCCCGGCTGCCGCCGTCGACACGACGGGGATGCGACTCGGCTGGGGTCGCGGCTACTTCGACAAGACCATCGGCTCCATGGAGCGCTGCCCGCCCGTCTACGCCGTCATCTTCGACGACGAACTCGTGACCGAGGTTCCGCGGGACCTGCACGACCAGCCGGTGACGGGCGTGGTGACCCCCACGCGGATCGTCGAGCTTCCCCTTTCCCACAGCTAGCACTCTCGTACCGACCGAAAGACAACCGATGCCCACGTACGCCTACGTCTGCCGCCAGTGCGGCCACCGATTCGAAGCCGTGCAGTCGTTCACGGATGCCTCACTGACCGAATGCCCCGAATGCCGCGGCGCCCTCCGCAAGGAATACGGCTCGATCGGGGTCACGTTCAACGGATCGGGCTTCTACCGCACCGACTCGCGCGCGACCGGTGGCGCGGGTAAGGACTCGGGCGGCTCGGGATCGAAGGACTCGGGTTCGAAGTCCGACAGCTCGAGCTCGTCGTCCAGTTCGAGCTCGTCGTCAGCGTCGAGCGCCTCGACGAGCACCGCGACCGCCTCGAGCTCGAGCTGACGCTCCATCACCAAGGGATAGCCATGATCAAGGGATTCCGGGAGTTCATCCTCCGCGGCAATGTCATCGACCTCGCCGTCGCCGTCGTGATCGGCGCCGCGTTCACCGGCATCGTCAACGCCATCGTCGCGGGCCTGATCAACCCGCTGATCGCCCTCATCTTTCAGGCAGACAACCTCAACTCCCTCACCTGGGAGGTGCCCACGCTCATGGGCGGCACCACGACATTCGCGTGGGGCTCGATCGTCGGTGCGGTCATCAACTTCCTCGCCGTGGCGGTTGTGGTGTACTTCGCGTTCGTCATGCCGATGAACCGACTCAAGGAGCGCGCCGCCGCCCGAGAGCAGATGCCGCCCGAGCCCGTACCCATGCCCAGCGAGGCCGAGATCCTCATCCAGATCCGCGATCTGCTGCAGAAGCAGAACGACGCCGCCCCGCCGAAGCCCTGACACAGCCACCCCCGCGAACCCGCACAGCCACCCCCGCGAACCCACACGGAGGTCGCCGAGCCCACACCGTTCTGCGTCCGAGGGCTGTGGGTTCGACGCGGGAGGTGTGGGGTCGGCGCTGATCGTCGCAGCGCCGAGGCGGGGCGTGGAGACGTCAGTAGTGCGGGGGGACGTCGGCGCGCAGGCGGTCGTCGTTGGGGCCGGTGTCGGATGACGGTGCCGTCGAGGGCGGACCGGCATCGGCATCCGGGTCGTCGGGGGCGACATCCGTGCCCGGAGCGGGAGTCAGTCGCGCACGGCGTGAGCCGGGGACGCGCTCGACCCGCTGACGGTCTTCAGGCGACGACATCGATCGGCTGGGTGTCACCCTCGGCGACCGGCGCTTCGACCGCGACGCCGAGGATGCCGGCGATACGCTGCGCGACGCCGACCGGGTCGCTGTACAGATCGAAGGAGTGCACGCGCACATAGTGCCAGCCCAGGCGCCGCAGGATCTGGGGCCGAAGTCGCAACGACTCGCGCAGCGATCCGCCGATCGTCTCGGGGTCGCTCTCGGCCACGACGGCCTTGCCCTGGTGATGTGCAACCAACGGCAGCAGGCCGCGGTAGTTCACGTCGACGGCGACACCCAGGCGTCGGAGCTCTTTCGCGAGCGAGAGCATCAGCGGGTCCCCGTCGTCCTCACGCCGGGTCACCCGCGCGCGACGCTCGACGTCGCCGAGAATCGACATGAGCGAGGCCGCGCCGTGCGCCAGTCGACGATCGTCCACGGACCCGGGACGGATGCAGGACACGATGACCATCGAGCGGCGCGCCCGCGTCATGCCCACGGTCAGGAGCCGTTCGCCGTCCGCTGTCGAGAGATCTCCGAAGTCGCTGAGCACGCGGCCGTGCCGCGTGAGCCCGAACCCGAGCGAGAAGATGACGCGGTCGCGGCTCTCGGCCACGGACTCCTCGAGCGTCAGGACCGAGAACGGTTCAGCGGAGTCACGCGCGACGAAATCGGCGACATCCGAGCGACCCGCAAAGGCACGGTCCACGGCGGCACGGATGCGGGCCGCGTGCTTCGCGCTCGCGGTGATCACCATGAGCGACTCGGATCCGCGGTTGACGGCGTGCTCGACGACGAGCGTGACAACGCGCGCGACTTCGGCATCCGGGCTCTCGACCGCGCCGGATTCGGGGTCGGGGACACCGATCCCGCCCTCGACGTAGTCGACCGAGAGACTGCCTCGCCCGAGGTACGACCCCGCCCACGGCAGCGACACGATCTCGCCGCCGTAGAACGCGCCGTTGACCAGCTCAGCGAGGTCTTCTCCCCCGGCGCGGTAGCTGCGGGTCAATGTCTCGACGGGAAGGATCTCGGCGAGGCGCTCGAACACGCTCGCGTCGTCGAACGGATGCTCGGGCTCATCGTCGACGGTCGGCGTTCCGGCCGCAACGCGGAACGCGGTCGGCTTCTGCGTCACGGGGTCGCCCAGCGCCACGATCTGCCGGCCGCGACGGATCGCGGGCGCCGCCTCCGTCAGGCTCAGCGACGCGGCATCCGAGATCACGACGACGTCGAACACGAGATCGTCGGGGATCGCCGGAACCTCGTACGGCGACGCGAGCCATACCGGAGCGAGGGAACGCATGAGCGTCGGCGCCGTCGAGATGAGGTGGCGCGGCGACGTGCGGCCTTCGCGCAGTGCCTGCTTGAGCGCGGTAGCCTCCTGGGGCTCATCGACGATCCCCACGCGCCACTGCGTCGCCAGCTGAGCTGCCAAGAGCTGCCCGGATGCCGCCGCGTGTGCTTCGTCCACGAGGCGGAAGTCACGCTCCAGGCGGTCGACCACGGCCGTGTTGGCGCCCAGCAAGGCCCGGTCGCTTCGCAGCAGGTGCTCCAGCGCGGATTGCCACCAGGCGTACTCGAGCTCGTCGGCGACCTGCTGTTCGGGCACGTGCCGTACCGAGAGGTCGAGCAGCAACGGCTCGAGTCCGAGCGCCGCCAGCTCACTTCGCAGGCTTGCGCGCTCCATCAGGTTCTCGAAGACTTCCGACTCTGCCGCGAGCCCCGCGAGGGTGCGAACGAGAGTCTTCACCGGCAGTGCAGACAGGGCCTGCGCACCCGAACGCCCCAGCACGGTGTCGAGTTCGGCAAGCTCGGCATCCACCCGCTGCCATGCCACCGCGACGTCGGCAAGACCGAGCGGGATGTCGGGAACGACGTTCGCCTCGACATACCGCTGCCACTGCTGACGCTGCTTCTGGATGCGAAGGAGCGCTTCGTACATGTCTCCGACGTGCACCCCGGGGCGGACGTACTCGCGCGACAGACGACGGAGCCGGCGGCGGTCGGCGCCGCTGAGGGTCGAGGTGTCGCGGCGCGGCGCGTGCGCCTGAATGAGGTCGCCCAGCGGCCGCTCGAACACCGTCGGGCTGAAGCGATCGAGCGAGTCCCGGATGCCCTGAAGCAGGCGCAGATACTCGCCGAGCTCTTCGACGCTCTCGAACGGACGCATGTGCGTCTGCCCGAGCAGAACATAGCCCCGCTCCAGCAGGTGCGGAACATCCATGCGGTGGAGCTTGCCCGCCAGGGCATGCGCGGCGCGCGCCTGCTCGGTGGTGGCGAAACTCACCCCGTACCACGGGGAATCCGAGGGGCCGATCCGAAACTCGCCGAGGCGCGCTGCCGACGCCAGCTTCGCCGCCGCATCCTCACGACCGCGCGCGAGCCGCACGAGCGTTTCGATGTCCAGGCGCGCCGTCGTGGTCGGGGGATTCTCGCGCTGCGCGAGCGCCGAGAGCTGTCGAAGGATGTCGAGAACGGACGTGCCGAGCGCGTCGTGCCGGTCCGCCAGCGACGAGCGGTAGTCGCGCAGCACCGTGCGCAGCCGCACGAGCGCATCATCGATCTCGGCGACCTTGGGCGCTGCCGCTTTCTCGTTGCGCCCGATGGCGCGGACGAGATCGCGTTGCAGTTCGCTCGGGGAGACCGCGAGCCCGGGAAGCCCGACTCCAGCCAGACGATGCCGGACGCCATCGAGGGTCGAGCGCCGGGCGCTGACGACGAGCACGCGGCGCCCCTCGCGCACCAGGGCCCCGACCGCGTTGATGACCGTCTGGGTGCCTCCGGTTCCCGGGAGTGTATGCACGACGACAGACTGACCGGCGATGATGCGCGCCAGGACTGCCTCTTGTTCGGCATCCGCATCCAGCAGCAGCGTGTCGGCAGACGGGACACGATCATCGGGTCCCGGCATCACGGGAATGGGGCGGCGTAGGGTGACCGTCTCGCGATCGGCGGGGTGACCGGCGAGCGCATTGAGCACGGGGTGATCGAGGTGTGCCGCATCGCGAACCATGGCCGAACCGACGTCCACGAAGGTTGACACGACGAGTCGGGGCTTGACGACGAACGACGGGATCTGTGCCATGAGGGCCCGCAGGTGGTCGATTACCGGCTGCGGCTTGAAGACGCCCTGGTCGTACGCCAGTCCTGACAGCGCGTCGCCGTCGAGCTCGATGCCGAAGTGCAGCCGCATCGCCCGCAGCAGTTCGGGATTCACCTGGAAGCTGCCATGGAGCTTCAGTTCGAAGTCGGTGTGGTGCCGCCGGATGGCGAGCGGGCGCAGAAGGACGGGCGCGACGCAGTCCAGTCCGCCGATCCGCCAGGACGCGATACCCACGGCCAGACGCACGGCGTCGATACCCCGCGCGGTGCGCAGCTCGACGTTCTTGGTCGTGATGCGCTCGGCGGCGCGACGGGCCGTCCCGAGCGCCACCTCGTCTCGGAAAAGTCCGGACAGGAGCGTGGAGCGCCCAGTGATGAACTGCGGAAGGCTTCCGGGGTGCGCCTTGGTGATCTCGATTCCGGCGTCGGGAGCGTCCGAGAAGTGCAGCAGCGGCGAACGACCGCCCAACTCTGCGGCCTGCGCGCGCAACCTCTCGCGTTCCTCTTCGGCGATGTGGACGATCGTCGCGTCGGTGTCGGCGAGGGTCAGGTCGGCGGGGTCCACCGACACCGCACGCATCGCGCCATCGGCACCGAGGATGACGCCACCTTCTGCTCGCACCACACGGTCAGACTAGGTCTCCGTCTCGGCGCGTCCCGGTAACGCCCCACGAGTGTTGCGGTATTGCGCGACACGCCGCGTCCGTCAGGGGTTCCTCCCCCGAGCGTGTTCCGACGAGACTGTCCACCGGGAGAGCCCCCCATGTCGTCCGGTCCCCGATCGGCGAACAGGATGGAGACATGCCCCCCGCTCAGACCCCGTCGACCTACTTCCTTCACCCCACGCCGCTCGGGGATGTCCTCATCGTCAGCTCCCCCGAGGGCGTCCTTTCCTGTCATCCGTCATACGACGATCCCGGAGACGACCTGGCAGCTCTCGCGTTCGCGCTCGGGCGCGCACCAACCGTGGGAGTCGCGGATGCCCGGGGAGCAGCTGGCCGCCCAGCTCGACGAGTACTTCGCGGGTCGCCGCACGCAGTTCGACCTCCCTCTCGACTGGCGACTGGTCAGAGGGTTCACCCGTGAGGCTCTCGAAGCGGTGACCCGAATCCCGTTCGGCGAGACCGCCAGCTATGGCGAAGTGGCCGTCATGGCCGGGAGAGCCCGCGCCGCACGCGCCGTCGGAACGGCGTGCGCGACGACACCGTTCTCGATCGTTGTTCCGGTTCACCGGGTCATCCGGGCGGATGGCTCGATCGGAGAGTACGGCGGTCACCCCGAAACCAAGCGTTTCCTCCTCGATTTCGAGTCCGGCGTGTGAGGGCGCGGATCGCGACAGGAGGAGCGCGCAGGCCGGTGGCGCCGTGTAGGCCGGCGCCACCGAAGGGACCTCCGGCAGGGCGCCGGGGGTCCCCGTGCGAGGTGCGAGTGGGAGCGTCCCCGCGCCAGGCGCGAATGGTAGCCTCATCGCTACGGAACTTCGGCGACAGTGGTGTCCTGAACGGCATCAGTCGTCCCGACACGAGGCGGTCGACGTGGTCATCGCACACCCCATCGATGCGGAGCATGATCTTCTTGCTCGTGCGGTGGCGCGCCTGCCTCTTGCCACGAAGTTTCCGATTGCGTTCGGCGGGCTGACCGCCGATGGCCTGCTGCCGGTGACGGCGACCGCGGGCACCCGCACTCGTTCCCTCGCCGGTCTGGTCGTGCGACCGGAGCGGGGCTTGGGAGGTCGGGCGCTGGTCGAGAAGCGGGCGCGGCTCACGATCGACTACCGCACGGCACGCGGAATCACCCACGATTACGATCGCGCCGTTCTCGGCGAAGGAATCTCAACACTGTTCGCTGTTCCTGTCATGGTCGACGGCCACGCCCGAGGCGTGCTCTATTGCGGCTCGTGGAGCGAATCCCCGGTGGGTGATGTCGTCGCGCGATCGGCGTTCACCGTTGCCGAGTCGCTCGCCATGGAGTTGCGCGTAAATGCAGAGATCGCGCGCCGACTGTCATTGGTGGCAACGCCCGAGCCGGCAGCAATCGGCAGCGCTGCTCGCGAGGAATTGCGCGAGAGTTATGCGGAAATCCGAAGCATCGCGGCATCCATTTCCGATGAATCGGTGAAGCAACGACTGGCAGCACTCGAAAGGAAGCTCGCCGCGCTCACGGCGGACGCGACGGCTGCACCGTCCGACGTGCGTCTGTCCCCCAGAGAAATCGATGTTCTCGCGAGCGTCGCTGTCGGCGCGACCAATGCCGAGATCGCCTCGACGCTGGGCCTCAAGGAAGCCACCGTGAAGTCCTATTTGCAGGCGGCGATGTCGAAGCTGGATGTGTCGACCCGACACGCGGCTGTCACGAAAGCCCGTCGCGCGGGAATTCTTCCCTGAATTCTCTCCGCCGTTACCGACGACGAATTCCCGGCGGCCCACCGGCGCAACCTGCGAATTTCCGATACCGACCCAATAGAGTTGTTCCATGGCACGAAAAATCGTTCATCAACTCGTCGATGACCTTGATGGAACCGTTCTGGAGGTCGGTGAGGGAGACACAGTGACGTTCTCCCTCGACGGCATCGCGTACGAAATCGATCTCACCGATGCGAACGCCTCCGCCCTGCGCGAATCCTTGGCACCGTATATTTCGGCTGGTCGCCGTGTGTCGGCGTCGCACAGCGCGTCGACATCGGGGCGCAAGCGCCGCCGTTCCGGGCAACAGGACTACGCCGCCGTTCGCGCCTGGGCAAAGGAGAACGGCTACGCCATCTCTGAGCGGGGCCGCGTTCCGGCATCCGTGCTCGAGGCTTATAACGCAGCCACCTGACCACACGATGAACGCCCCGTCGCCGCGGCCGCGGTGTGGCGCTGCGGCTCAGCCGTGCGGGATGACCCCCTGCTCCTGAAGCACCCACGTGAGGTAAGGGGAAATGTGCTCCGCGTAGGGGACCGTCAGGTGTGTCTGGTCATACCTGATCGGAAGGGTCCCCGCGAACGCCGGGCAGATCTCCTCCCAACAGGTGAAGGGGAGCGCGTCGATCCAATGGTCCCCCGACGCTGCGGCAGCGGCTACCGTCGCTGACCACAGCGCCTTCCAGGTGTCATCGACCGCGGACGCGCAGGCAAACGGTGACGACAGCGGTGAGTAGCATGCGCCGAGATTCACCCCCTGGGGAGGCGGGGCGAGGTAGACGATCCGTCCCGGCATTCCGTAGGACGCCGCCTCGGCCTGTGTGGACGCGACAAGTTCCTCCGCCGAGAGGTCCTCGCCTGCCGTCGAGCGCCCGAGCGTGAACGCGTTCGACACGATGACCGCCGCGGGCTGATCCGCCACGATCGCCCGCTGCACGAGCGCCTTGCGTTCCTCGCACGCCGCCATGATGCCTTCACCGTCGTTCTGGACGAGCACGTCGGTGAACCGGCATCCGTAGAGCCCGATGGTGGTGGAACGGATCTGGCCGCCGCTGCTCTCGGCGATGGCGCGCAGAGCCGGCGCATATGCCATCGCGGCGGAGTCACCGACGAGATACAGGTGGACGGGCGCCTCACGACTTCCCCAGGTGCACGCCGCGGGATCTGGCGTCACCTCCGGCGAGAAGCAGTCATGCGCGGGGTTCGCGCCGGACGACTGCGCCATCACCTCGTCCAGCGACGGATGAAGCTCGGGCCATGTCGAGGCCGCTACCGCCGCGGCCAGATCAGCCTGAAGCTGCGCCGTCGGGTCCTCGGCCAACAGCGGAGCTGCGGGGGCAGCGAACGCGGGAGGCTGAATGACAGGCCCGGCCCCGGACGCCGAGTACACCCACGTCGCCGCGGCGAGGCTGACGGCGACCAGACCAGCCGTGGCGAGGAAGATCTGAGCGCCGAACCGTTCGCGCCAGGCTCGCCCTGCAGCCGCCGTCGGTTCGAGAGCGGATGCGGGATCCCTCGCCGGTGCCCCCGCGCGCGGCGGCACCGGCTCGGGCGGCACCACCGGCGCAGTGACAGGGGCGGCCTGCGGTGACGCTGACCGCGGACTGCCCGGGAAATACCGACTTCCGGGGGTCCAGCCCGCGGGCCTCGTCGCCGCGGCCGGTCGCGCGGTCGCCGCGGCCGGGCGCGCGACCGGCGCGGCCGGAACCCGGGGCGGCTCGCTCGCCAACGCACCGGCACCCGTGGCGGGGGCAGCTCCCGGCATCCGTCCCCCGAGCCACGGGGCGTACCGAAGCGGCTGCTCGACGATGAAGTACGACGCCAGACTCAGCACGGCGATGGCGGCGAGCACGATCCAGATCTGCTCCTCGGATGCCGGCAGCACCGTCGCCGCGAACACGATGACCGGGAAGTGCCACAGGTAGAGCGAGTACGACATGTCTCCGATGAAGACCATCACCGGATTCGAGAGAGGGAACAGGTGGCGCTGGCGCGGATCGCCCCCGACGCCTCCCGCCAGCACAAGGCAGGTCGCCGCTACCGGGAGCGCCGCCCAGGGCGCCGGGAATGCGTCCGACGTGGGCTCGATCACTCCCACGGACACGACGATTCCGACAACTCCCAGCCACCCGAGGAGCACGCCGACAGGCCGGGGAATGCGCGCCAACAGCGGAACAACGGCAGCCAGGAACGCACCCGCGGCCAGTTCCCACGCCCGCGTCAGTGTCGAGAAGTAGGCGAGGGTCGGCTGCATGTCCGTCTGCATGAGCGCCCACGCGAAGGATGCGGTCGCCACCGCTGCCGCGGCGAGCGCAACGACCACGCGCGCCGGCCACCGTCGCCGCGCGGAGAGCGGCACCACGAACAGCAGAAGCACGAGAAAGCCGGGCCAGACGAGGTAGAACTGCTCCTCGACCGACAGCGACCAGAAGTTCTGAATCGGCGAGATCGCGTCCGCCGCATGGAAATAGTCGGTGCCCTCGGCCGCGAAGCGCCAGTTCGAGACGAACAGCGCCGCGGCCACGGCATCCCACAGCGTCTGGTCGGCACGCACGCTGTTGAAGACGACGAACGCTGCTCCGGTGACGACCCCGAGGGTCACGAGCGCTGCCGGAAGGATGCGGCGTGCCCGCCGCGCGTAGAACCCCGCCAATGACACCCGCCCGTGGGTACTCCACTCGGCAAGCAGCATCCCGGTGATGAGGAAGCCCGAGATGACGAAGAAGACATCCACGCCGACGAATCCGCCGGCTGGCCATCCGACCGCGTGCGCGCCGACGACCGCGAGGACGGCCAGGGCACGCAAGCCTTGGATGTCGCGGCGCGGTGGGGAGGCGAGAGGAGGTTCAGGAGTCATGGCGAGAGCTGTCGCTCAGTCTATGGGAGCGCTCTCACGTCGGCACGAGGCGAGAGTCTCACAGCGCGTCGAGCTGAGCGAGAAACTCATCGGCCATGTGCACCTGCTCCTGGAGGCGCTGCTTCCGCTCCAGCGCGGCGTCACGAATCGCACGCAGCCGACCCGTGTCGGCGGCGCCCGACCCCGAGGCGGCGCCATCGAACGCGTGAAGAACGTCCCGCATCTCCTCCAGGCTGTAGCCCAGCGGCTTCATCCGGCGAATCAGCATCAGCCGGGCGATGTCCGATTCGGTGTAGAGCCGGAACCCGCCCTCTGTACGCCCACTCGGGACGACCAGCCCGATCTCGTCGTAATGCCGCAGCGTCCGCAACGAGAGTGACGTGCGTTCGGCGACCTCGCCGATGTGCATCATTCGTTCGGAGCCCACGGGTCCTCCGGCTGCCATCTCGTCCTTAACTCTCACGTTACGGTAGAGTCGATCACGGTTCGCGTTCTGCGAGACCACTTCACCCATTCTCCCTGCCGCCCGACGGCGGTGACGACGCGATGCGCCGCGTCCTCCATCATGCCGAGGAGTGCTGTGACCGACGCTCTGCCCGCCCCCGACCCCGCCGCTCGCTACCGGATCGAGCCCACGGTGCTGCAAGCGTTGCGCAGCCCGAGACTGCTGACCCGCGAGGTGCTCGCGGGTCTGGTCGTGGCGATCGCGCTCATTCCCGAGGCGATCGCTTTCTCGATCATCGCGGGCGTGGATCCGCGACTGGGTCTGTTCTCGTCGTTCGTGATGGCTGTCGCGATCGCCTTCCTCGGCGGCCGGCCCGCGATGATCACCGCGGCGACGGGAGCGATCGCCCTCGTCATTGCGCCGGTCGCACGCGAGCACGGCGTGGACTACCTGATCGCGACCGTGCTCCTTGGCGGACTCATCCAGATCGCGTTCGCGGCCCTGGGCGTCGCCAAGCTCATGCGCT
This sequence comes from Microbacterium sp. bgisy207, assembly GCF_965345035.1. Classification (GTDB taxonomy): domain Bacteria; phylum Actinomycetota; class Actinomycetes; order Actinomycetales; family Microbacteriaceae; genus Microbacterium. Next base: position 261,991 of record NZ_CBDRMG010000002.1, on the reverse strand, counting down.
TCATCCCTCGCAGCGTCATGGTCGGCTTCGTCAACGCGCTGGCAATCCTCATCTTCACCTCACAGTTCCCGCAGCTGATCGATGTCCCGTGGCTGGTCTACCCGATGGTCGGTGTCGGCCTGCTGATCATGTACCTCATGCCGCTGTGGACGAAGGTCGTACCGGCGCCGCTGGTGGCGATCGTGCTGTTGACGGCCGCCGCGGTGGTCTTCGCGATGAACATCCCGACCGTCGGCGACCAGGGTGACCTGCCCGACAGCCTCCCGAGCCTGTTCATCCCGAACGTGCCGCTCACGCTCGAGACCCTGCAGATCATCGCGCCCTATGCTCTCGCGATGGCCGTCGTCGGTCTCCTCGAGTCCCTCATGACCGCCAAGCTCGTCGACGACATCACCGACACCCACTCCCGCAAGACACGTGAGGCCTTCGGGCAGGGCGGCGCGAACATCCTGTCGGGCCTGTTCGGCGGCATGGGAGGGTGCGCGATGATCGGGCAGACGATGATCAACGTCAAGGCGTCCGGCGCACGCACGCGGATTTCGACGTTCCTGGCCGGGGTGTTCCTGCTCATTCTCGTGCTCGTTCTTGCCGACATCGTCGCGGTCATTCCGATGGCGGCCCTGGTCGCTGTGATGATCGTCGTTTCGGTCGCGACCTTCGACTGGCACAGCATCCGCCCCTCGACCCTGCGACGGATGCCGAAGAGCGAGACCGCGGTCATGCTGATCACCGTCGTCATCACCGTGTGGACCCACAACCTGGCGATCGGCGTGATCGCCGGAGTCATCGCGGCGATGGTGCTGTTCGCGCGTCGCGTCGCGCACTTCGTCGAGGTCCGACGTGAGACCGATGCCGAGGCATCCGTCCCCACGGTGCGCTACACCGTCGACGGCGAACTCTTCTTCGCCTCGAGCAACGACCTCACGACGCAGTTCGAGTACTCGCACGACCCCGACCGCGTCATCATCGACATGTCCCGTTCGCATATCTGGGATGCGTCGACGGTGGCGGCCCTGGATGCCGTCGTCACGAAGTATGAACAGCGGGGCAAGCGCGTCATCCTCGAGGGGATGAACGAGGCGACCACGAACTTCCACGGTCGACTGTCGGGCGGTCTCGGCAGCGGGCACTGAGGGTGGACGGCTCAGGCGCGGAACCGAGTAAGGAACTCCCTCGTGCGGGCTTCGCGCGGCTCGCGGAAGACCTGATCCGGCGGACCCTGCTCGATCACTCTCCCCTCGTCGAGGAACAGCACACGGTGGGCGACGTCCCGCGCGAACGCCATCTCGTGGGTCGCCATGAGGATCGTCGCGCCGTCTTCGGCGAGCTGACGGACGAGACTGAGCACCTCGCCGACGAGCTCCGGATCCAAGGCCGAGGTGATCTCGTCGAGCAGGAGGACCTCAGGGTCGGTCGCGATCGCCCGCGCGAGGGCGGCGCGCTGCTGCTGGCCGCCCGAAAGCCGGTCGGGATGCTCGTCGGCGAACGCACCGAGCCCGACACGTTCGAGCAGCGCGCGCCCCCGGTCATTGGCCTCCCGCCGCGGCATCCGTCGCACGACCCGCGACGCGAGGGTGACGTTCTGGAGCACCGTCAGGTGCGGGAAGAGGTTGTAGCTCTGAAAGACGGTGCCCAGCCGCGAGCGCACTCGATCGGCATCCACCCGCGGATCCGAGATGTCTTCCTCACCGAGCAGGATGCGTCCGTCGTCGATGCCCTCGAGCAGGTTCAGGCACCGCAGGAGCGTCGACTTCCCCGAGCCGCTCGCACCGATGACGGCGACCACCTCGTGTGGCGACAGCTCGAGCGAGACACCGCGAAGCACCGGGGCGCCGTCAAAGCTCTTCCACAGGCCCTCGGCCTGGAGCACCGCCGTCATAGCACCGACCCTGCCTGCTCGCGCCGCTGCAGTTTCGCGGTGTACCAGTCGGTCACCCGGATCGTCGGGATCGCCAGCAGCACGAACAGGATGCCGGCCACGATGTAGGGCGTGAAGTTGTAGGTCAGCGAGACCTCCGACCGGGCGGCGGCGACGGCATCCACCGCCCCCAGGATCGAGATCAATCCGACATCCTTCTGCATGGAGATGAAGTCGTTCATGAGGGGCGGCGTCATCTTGCGCAGCGCCTGGGGCAGCACGACATGCCGCAGCGTCTGGGTGTGGCCCAGCCCGAGGGCGCGGGCAGCCAGACGCTGCGACGGATGCACGGCTTCGATGCCGGCGCGGATGACCTCGGCGACGTAGGCCGAGTACGTCAGCGTGACCGCCACGACGCCGAGCACCACCGGGGGGATGCGCTGGTCGAGGATCGTGGGGATCCCGTAGCCAACGAGGTAGAGCACGATGATGAAGGGGAACCCACGGAACAGGTCGGTGTAGCCGGCGGCAAGCACCCGCAGTGGAAAGAACACCGGCCCGCGCAGCGTCCGCAGCACAGCGACGGCCAGGGCGACCACGCTGACCGTGATGACCGAGAGGCCCAACACCTGCAGGTTCAGGAGGAACCCGTCCCACACCTTCGGGAGCGACTCGATCGCGATCCGCGGGTCGAAGAACGACTGCTGCACCGCCGCCCACCCGGGGGTCTGGATGACCGTCACCCACACGATCGCGGCGAACACCACGGTCGAGACGATCGCCAGAAGGACCGATCGCTGGGACTGCCGACGCCGGTAGGCGCGGCGGTCGAGCTCGAGGGCGCTGGGCGGGGGCGGCGCGGCCGCTGCCGAGGCGGAGGTGGGAGAGGTCACTGCAGGATCGGAACGCCCTGCTCGGCATCCAGCCACCGGTCGGTGATCTCCTGCAGCGTGCCATCGGCGCGCAGCTCGTCGATCGCCTCCGAGACCGCAGCCGTCAGCGGCGAGTCCTTCGCGAGCACGACGCCCCATTCATCCGCGATCCCGCCCAGGGGCAGCTGGCCGACGATGAACGAGTCCTCGATGTACTGGGACGTCGCCAGGAACGCGGTCGGTAGGTCGATCACGAAGGCGTCGATCTGTCCCGCGCTGAGGGCGGCGACGGCATCCTCGTTCGAGGAGTACAGCTGGGGCGCGGTATCGGGGTCAACGACCGCATCGATCGTCTGCGCGCTCGTTGAGCCTGACATCGCCCCGAACACGAGCGGTTTCAGGCCCGCAATGTCGGTGATCCCTTCCGCGGGTCCTCCCTCGAGCGCAACGACGGCCTGCGCGGCGGAATAGTACGGCGACGAGAAGTCGACGGCCTGCTTGCGCTCGTCCGTGATCGTGTACTGCTGGATGTTGAAGTCGAAGTCCTTCGGTCCCGGTGCGATCGCCGATTCGAAGCTCGTCCGCACCCACTCCACGTCATCTGCGGTGAACCCGAGCTTGTCGGCGATCGCGTACGCAAGCGCGGCCTCGAAGCCCTCGCCCGATGCGGGGTCGTCGCCGATCACGTACGGTTCGTACGCTGTCTGACCGGTGGCGATGGTCAGCTTGCCGGGTGTGACATATCCGGCGTCCGTCGAGTCGGCGGGCGCGTCAGCGCTCGCGCAACCGGCGAGTGCCAGCGCCGAGACCGCGACGGCGGCGATAAGGGGAATGGCTCGAGATACACGAACAGGACGGGACACGGGGCCTCCAAGGGTGCAGGTCGGCGCACGGGTGCTGTGGCGCGCCGTGCATCCATCATCCGTCGCGCGGACCCCGGTACCCAACTCCGCGGCGCATTCTTACGGAAGGGTTCATCGGCTCGGGCGTGCCGCTAATCGAAGTCGGCGGCGATGCCGTTGCGGTGATACTCGAAGATGAGGCTCGTACGGGTCGACGCGACGCTGTGCCGGGCCGAGAGGTGATCGACGACGAAACGTCGCACTGCTGAGGAGTCCTCGACCGCGATGTGCACGAGGAAGTCGTCGGCACCGCCAAGGAAGAAGACCTGCATCACCTCGGGCACACGCCGCACCTCCTCGGTGAACGCACGGATGCTCTCCTGGCGCGCACCGGGCCGCAGCGTCACCCCGATCACCGCTTGCAGCCCTCGACCGAGAGCTCGCTGATCGAGAGCGGCATGGAACCCCGCGATGACCCCGCGCTCTATGAGTGCACGCACGCGCGCGTGCACCGTGGACGGAGCCAGCCCGATCGCATCCGCCAGGGCAGCGTTCGTCATCCGACCGTCAGCGGACAGGAGCGCAACGATGCGCTCATCAATCGGATCAAGCTCGGTTTCCATGACGAATATTGTTCGTCGTGAACGCCGATTCTCAAAACATCCGTCGGATCACAGCAGGAAAATACCCGCATGCAGCATGAACTTCTTCGGCGCGAAACACAGGCAACAGAAGATCATGCGATTCTCTCTTTCGACGGCGAGCTGTGTGGCCGCGCTCAATGACGAACGGAGAGATTCATGCGCATCGGCGTTCCCACCGAGATCAAGAACAACGAGAACCGCGTCGCGATGACCCCCGCGGCTGTGGACACCCTCGTCCGCCGCGGACACACCGTGACGGTTCAATCGGGCGCTGGCCTGGGAAGCGCATTCACGGATGAGGCGTACGTTGCGGCGGGCGCACGAATCGCCGACACCGCCGAGGAGACCTGGGGCGGCGCCGAACTCGTCGTCAAGGTCAAGGAGCCCATCGCACCCGAGTACGCACTGCTCCGCGACAACCTGACACTCTTCACCTATCTGCACCTGGCGGCCGATCGACCGTTGACCGACGCGCTCATGAACGCCGGAACGACGGCGGTGGCCTACGAGACGGTGCAGACGGTCGACCGCGCACTTCCGCTGCTGGCACCCATGAGCGAAGTCGCGGGTCGACTCTCCATCACCGTTGGCGCACACGCACTCATGAGTCCGTCCGGCGGGCGCGGGATGCTCTTGGGCGGCGTGCCCGGCACGCCCAAGGCGAAGGTCGTCGTGATCGGGGGCGGCGTCGCCGGCGAGCACGCCACCGCGAACGCGTTGGGCCTGGGCGCGAACGTCACGGTGATCGACATCTCGTTGCACAAGCTCCGCGCCCTCGAGGCACGCTTCGGCGGGGCGATCCAGACGCGCGCGTCTACGCGCTACGAGATCGCCGAGCAGCTCGCCGACGCCGACCTCGTCATCGGCTCGGTCCTGATCCCGGGTGCCGCAGCACCCAAGCTCGTCACCGATGAGATGGTGGCCGCGATGAAGCCCGGTTCTGTGCTCGTGGACATCGCCATCGACCAGGGCGGATGCTTCGAAGGGTCACACCCGACCACCCACGACAACCCCACCTTCCCCGTCCACCAGTCGCTCTACTACTGCGTCGCCAACATGCCGGGCGCCGCTCCGCACACGTCGACTCGCGCCCTGGGCAATGCGACCCTGCCCTACATCACAGCCATCGCCGACAAGGGCTGGGATGCAGCATCCGAAAGCGATCCCGCGCTCGCGCGCGGACTCAACGTGCGCGATGGCGTCGTGGTCAACGAGGGAGTGCGCGCCGCCTTCGGAATGTGAGTGGCCGGAATGTGAGTGGCGTCGCGCGTTCGAACACGATCGCCCAAGAGCGGGGCGCCCGATCGTACGGAGCTGCCTCACCCGCCCCGAGACTCTGCGCGATCGGCGGCAGAACCGGCCGCCCCGGCCGCTGCCAATGCGTCGAGGTACATCTCCATTTGGATCCCGAAGACCTCCTCGTAGGTGACCGATGCCAGCTCTGCCTTGACCGCTTCTGCGTAGGGGTACCGGGAGGGGTCCTTCGGCGCGTACACCTGGATCCACCCCTCCCCCGTTTCCCGCGAGTCGGCTGCACTCAGTCTGGCGCCCTGGGCTCCCGCCGAACCCAGCACAAGGTTCGTGTACACGTGGTACTGCACCACAGCATCCCGCCCCGTGACGCCAGCCTGGTGAATTGCTCTCAGAACCCATTCGACCGCGCGTAACTCGTTGCTGCCGTTCGAGACGAGCGTCAGCGAGATGGCTGCAGCGGCGGGATGAGCGATCGCGGTGTGCCAGGCACGCCACCCGAGATCCTCCAGATCTCGGCGCCAGTCATCGGTCGGCACGTAGCCGTCGATCGAGATCCCGTCGAGGTGGTTCGCCAGCGCGCGCAGGATGTCGTTCCGGCTTGCGAAATGCCGATAGACGGCGGTCGGTGAAGCCTTGAGCTCCTGGCCCAGACGCGCGAAAGTCAGCGCCGACTCGCCCTCCCGGTCGGTGAGTCTGAGCGCAGCCGCAACGATCTCCTCCTGGGAGATCGATCCTCGTTTGCGCCGCACGCGCGCCGCTTCACTCACTATCCGCCTCTTCCACTCGCCCTCGAACATACCCGAGGGCATCCGTCGTCAACGTGTGCGACACCGTTTTAGTGAACATGATTGACTATCGCACTAACTATCGCCAGAACCCAAGGAATCGCAAGTCCACGGTTTCTCACGGCGGACGGCGCTGCGACGCGCGCATCCCGACGTCGGCAGGACCAGCCACTCCATCCACGCGCGAAGGCGGCGCATCTCAAAGGTGTCGGACGGGTGGAATACCCTCTAGGGGTATATCCGTTGCTGTCAGTACCGCATTCAGCGACGCAGGGAGTGACGACACATGAGCGATCCGCACCGCCCTCACGAGCAGGCACCGACGACGGCCGAGCCGCACCGCGGCACCGAGACTCACCCGACACACGCCGCCGCTCCCGGACACGGCGACCCTTCGGGGCACGGTGCTCACGCGGGACACGGCGATCCCGCAGGACACGGAGGCCATCCAGGGCACAGCGGTCACGCGGGACACAGCGACCACGTCGGCCAGTTCCGCCGCCTGTTCTGGGTAAACCTTGTCATCGCGGTCCCGGTGGTGGTGTTCTCGCCGATGTTCGCGATGATCCTGGGGTACACCGTGCCGGACTGGGCGCTGTGGGTCGCCCCCGCCGTCGGCACCGTCATGTACGTGTGGGGCGGTTGGCCGTTCCTCACCGGAGCCGTCTCGGAACTGCGCTCGCGCGCTCCCGGGATGATGCTGCTGATCGGCCTCGCGATCACCGTCGCCTTCCTCGCGTCGTGGGGTGCGACCCTCGGCATCCTGGACCACCGGCTCGAATTCTGGTGGGAGCTGGCGCTCCTGATCGTCATCATGCTGCTCGGCCACTGGATCGAGATGCGTTCGCTTGCGCACACGACATCAGCGCTCGATTCCCTCGCGGCCCTCCTCCCCGATGAAGCCGAACGCGTCGACGGTGACCGGATCGCGACCGTCTCCCCCGCAGACCTGCGCGTCGGCGACGTCGTCATCGTGCGCCCCGGGGCCAGCGTGCCCGCTGACGGAACGGTGATCGACGGACGAGCCGAGGTGGATGAGTCGATGGTGACGGGCGAATCCCGCCCCGTCTCGCGCGGCATCGGTGACACCGTGACGGCAGGCACGGTCGCCGTCGACTCGGGCCTGCGCATTGAGGTCACTGCGACTGGCGACGACACGGCACTCGCCGGCATCCAGCGCCTGGTCACCGACGCGCAGAACTCGTCGTCGCGCGCGCAGCGACTCGCCGACCGCGCCGCCGCATTGTTGTTCTGGTTCGCGCTCGGCTCCGCCGTGATCACCGCAGTGGTCTGGACCCTGCTCGGCGACCCCGACTCGGCCGTCATCCGTGCCATCACCGTGCTCGTGATCGCGTGCCCCCACGCCCTGGGTCTCGCGATCCCCCTCGTCGTCTCGATCGCAACCGAGCGGGCGGCGCGGGCAGGGGTGCTCGTCAAGGACCGCCTGGCCCTCGAGAGCATGCGGACGGTCGACGCCGTACTGTTCGACAAGACCGGGACCCTCACCGAGGGCACGCCCGCCGTGACGGGAGTCGCAGCGGTCGGCGCACTGGGTGAGGACGAGGTGCTCGCTCTGGCGGCAGCCGCGGAGTATGCGAGCGAGCATCCACTGGCGAAAGCCATCGTGCGCGCCGCGAGCGAACGAAGCCTGCGCATCCCGTCCGCGAGCGGTTTCTCGTCCTCCCCCGCGGTCGGGGTCAGCGCAACGGTCGACGGTCACGACGTACGCGTCGGTGGGCCACGGATGCTCGACGAGCTCGGAGCGACCGAGATCGATGCCGCCGGATCGTGGCGGGAAGAGGGCGCGATCATCCTCCACGTCGCTCGCGACGGGCACGTCATCGGCGGCCTGAAGCTCGCCGACCGAGTGCGCCCCGAGTCCCGTGACGCGGTAGACGCGTTGCACAAGCTGGGCATCACGGTCGTCATGATCACGGGGGATGCCGAGAGCGTCGCCGCATCCGTTGCCGAAGATCTCGATATCGACCGCTGGTTCGCCGGCGTGCGCCCCGAAGACAAGGCCGCGAAGGTCCGCGAACTGCAGGCCGAGGGAATGCGGGTCGCAATGGTCGGCGACGGCGTCAACGACGCCCCCGCTCTCGCGCAGGCCGACGTCGGGATCGCGATCGGCGCGGGAACGGATGTCGCGATCGCCTCGGCCGGGGTGATCCTCGCGACCTCCGACCCACGCTCCGTGCTCTCGGTCATCGAGCTCTCGCGCCGCACCTACCGCAAGATGACGCAGAACCTGTGGTGGGCGGGCGGCTACAACCTCATCTCGGTTCCGCTGGCCGCCGGCATCCTCGCCCCCATCGGATTCATCCTGCCGATGTCGGTCGGCGCGATCCTGATGTCGCTGTCGACCGTTGTCGTCGCCCTCAACGCCCAGCTCCTGCGACGCATCGACCTCGACCCCGCCGCAGTGGTTCGAGCGGTTCTGGGCCGGTAGCTACCGGGGGCGATTCAGCGCAACGCGCGCCGGTACCGATTCCGCGCGATCAGCTGAGCTACCCGCAGCAGGGGGTACGCGAGCCGCCAGAATCCTCGGCTGGCGGGCGCGGTGAGGGAGCGGATGGTGAGGAAGACATCCTCACCATCGCGATAGACGATGAACGCCTCCTCGCCACGAACGGGATGTCCAGGAAGGGTTCGGTAAGAGAATCCGACGAGGTCGCGCTGTCGCACCACTGCCACGACTTCGACCGGCTCGTCGACCGTGAAGAACGCAACCCGCGCCCGAATTGTGAGGCGCTGCCCCGGCTCGACCTCTCGGTCGGCGCCGACAGTGAACCCGCTGCGGGTCTTCACCCGCCAGCGCAAGACGTCTGCACTCGCACGGTCCCACGTCGAGGCGCCGGACCCGATCCACGTGGCGGTCTCGAACGCTCGGTACGGGCGCGTATCTCCCGGATTCCAGTCGCGCTCTTCGAGCTTCGTCGACGGCTGCACAGTCCGATCCTCCCCCACTTCGTCCGCCTCGTCGGTGGGAACCGGGGAGGTCCCCACCGACGAGTGCGGCTCAGTCGCCCTTCACGTTCACGAGCTGACGCAGCGTGTGCCGGACGGTGACGAGGTCTTCGGCATCGGTCATGACGCGATCGATCGGCTTGTAGGCCTGAGGGATCTCGTCGATGACGGCGTCAGTGTCGCGGTACTCGATGCCCGCCATCGCTTCACGCAGCTGCTCATGCGTGAAGGTCTTGCGCGCCGCCGATCTCGAGTACTCCCGCCCCGCCCGGCATGCCCTCGACCAGGTACGCGAGATCCGGATGCGGCAACTCGATCCGCCCCTGCGTCGCGAGCCGAAGGGCGTGATGAGCATGTGGTGCCCCTGGAGAGACTCGAACTCCCAACCGTTTCCTTAGGACGGAACTGCTCTTCCATTGAGCTACAGAGGCTGGCCGGTCCAGTTTAGGCGGACGCGCCTGGATCCAGGACATCGCTCTGTCCTGGATGCCATATGCCAGATCCTCAACATGGGAATCCCCTGGGTATGACGCTTGTGCGGTTGCGGCCCTCGCCAACTCTCGGAATCGTGGCTGGTCCAAAGACCGCAACGGAAGGAGAGCACGAATGCTCACCATGACCGACACCGCGGCTGAGGCCGTCAAGACGATCGTCGCCCGCGTGCCGCAGGCTGCTGACGGCGGTCTTCGCATCCGGGATGCTGGCGCCGAGACCGGCTTCGAGCTCAGCGTGGCACCCGCGCCCGAGCCCGACGACACGGTCGTCGTGACCGAGGGCGCACGCGTGTTCCTCGACACGGCCGCGTCGCTGGCGCTCAACGATCGCGTCCTGGACGCGCAGCTGGAGCAGGACGGCACCGTCCGCTTCGCGCTGGCAGCGCAGGGCTGATCCCCAGTCGAGAACGGTCCCCCGATGGCTCCGGCCGTCGGGGGACCTTTTCGTGTCGCCGGGCATCCAGCCGGACGATCCAATCGACGGATGCTGGACTGCACGGCTCCTCTGTTGGCCCGAGTTTTCGCGGTTCGCCGGGCGGTGCGGACCAGTGCCGACGAAGTGGCTCTGGGCTGCGGCATCCGTGACGGGATGACATGGGCGGTGGAAAGGAGCCACCGTGACCTTCGTCATCCTCGCCCTGCTCATCGCGACCATCGCCGTCAGCGCGATCGCCGCCGCACGTGCCGTCGCGCGCGACGGGTACGGGCGGCAGCGGGATGTCGCGTCCTACGACTCGCGTCGCCCGGTCCCCTGATCACGTGCCGATCCCCGGCGCGGACGATCGGGAACGTCACACCTCGTCGCGGATCCGCACCACGACCTTGCCGAGTGCCCGGCCGCTGCCGTGGTACTCCAGCGCCTCCCGCGTCCGCGCAAGCTCGTACTCGGCATCGATCGGCACCTGGATCTCGCCGGCGGCGCACCGGGCCGCGAGCGGCTCGAACCGCGCGGGCCCGGTCGGCACGGCGAGCATGCCCAGTCGGGCGCCGCTGACCAGACCGACGAGCGCGCCGACGGTCAGCATCCGTATCAGGACGCGGGTCGTGCCGCCGACGACAAAGCACCGTCCGCCTGGGGCGAGCGCCCGCCGGTAGGCGAACACCGATCGGTAGGCGACGAGGTCGATCACGAGGTCGTAGGGTCCGGTGCGGGTGAAGTCCTGCTCGCGGTAGTCGATGGTCTCGTCGGCGCCCATCCGCCTCATGATCTCGAGCTTCCCGGCGTTGTCGACCCCGGTGACCTGCACCCCGGCGGCTTTCGCGAGCTGAAGCAGGAACGCCCCCGACCCGCCACCCGCTCCGTTGACGAGCAGGCGGGAACCCGGGCGGGCCTTGGTCATCGCCTCGACGGCGATCTCCCCGGACTGTGGGATCGCCGCAGCCTGGGCGAAGCTCAGCTGCGCCGGCTTCCGAGCGAGCGCTATCTCCGGAGCGACGGCATACTCGGCGAAGCCTCCCTTTCTCTCGAGGATGTCGCCGTACACCTCATCGCCGATGGCGAAGCGCGATACGCCGGACCCGAGCGCGACGACGGTGCCCGCGATGTCGGACCCGAGGATGCGCCGTGCGGGTCTAGTCAGCCCGCCGACGCGCGCGTAGAAGGGGTCGCCGCGCAGCGTCTCCCAGTCGCTCAGGTTGACGGAGGTTGCCACGAGCCGCACCAGCACCTCGCCCGCGGCGGGCCGTGGCATGGGGACCTGCTCGATCCGGAGGTTCGAGGGCGGCCCGTACGCGTTATACACGACGGCGCGCATCGTGGCCGGCAGCGCCGCGATGTGTTCGGGATCGCTCACGGCGCCAGCTTAGGGATGTCAGCGGAAGTCGCGCGAGCGGTGCTGTACCCCGACCCGCAGATCCTCGAACCGGTCGGCGAGCACGTTCGTCACCCCCTCGGGCGAGCGTTCCAGCATCCCGCGCACGATCAGCGCCGGGCAGTCGCGCACGATACGCCGGTACCGGTTCCACACCCCGACCGAGCAGATGACGTTGACGACGCCGTGCTCGTCTTCGAGATTGAGGAAGGTGATACCGGATGCCGTCGCCGGCCGCTGCCGGTGCGTCACGAGTCCCGCGACCTCGATGCGCCGCCCCGTGTCGTGGCTGCGCAGCTCACGGGAGGTGAGCACGCCCCGCGCATCGAGCGGGGCTCGGTAGTGCGTGAGCGGGTGGTCGTCGGTCGAGATGCCCGTCGCCCACAGGTCGGCGGCGAGGATGTCGTAGCTCGTCGGATCGGTGAACAGCGGCGGCTGCACCGAGACGAGGGAGTCCGGTAGGTACTCGGCGCGGTCCTGGGCGGCGGACCCCGCGAGCCACACCCCCTCCCGGCGGCTGATGCCGAGGGACTCGAACGCTCCCGCGGTCGACAGCGCCTCGAGCTGCGCCTCGGTCACGCCGGTGCGGCGGACCAGGTCGCGCAGATCGCGGAAGGGTCCGTGGGCCTCGCGCTCGGCGACGATCCGCTCCGCGGTCTGCTGGCCGATGCCCTTGACGCCCGCAAGGCCCAGCCGCACGACGAATCCGCCGTCGCGCCGGTGCGCTGCCGACTCGTCGGGCGCGTCGGGATCGAACGGCCCCACGGGCGGCTGGATGCGCTGCGCACACGCATCCATACCCGTCGGCATCCCCCTCCCCCGAGCCGGGCCCCCCGCTGGCTCCCCCAACTCCCGACCCGGCGCGCACTGCCCGCACTGCCCGCACTGCCCGCACTGCCCGCACTGCCCGCACTGCCCGCACTGCGGCCAGGATTCGCACAACGACGGACCACTCACCCCGCATCCGTCCGTGGTTGTGCAGATACCTGCGGTTGTGCGAGGCATGGCCGGGGCGGATGGCATGGATGCAGCGCGCGGCCTGCACTGCCCGCACTGCCTGCACTGCGGCCAGGATCCACACAACGACGGACCAGTCACCCCGCATCCGTCCGTGGTTGTGCAGATATCTGTGGTTACGCGAGGCGTCGAGGGGGCGGGTGGGGCGGATGCCGCGGGTGGGGCGACTGGTTCGAGGCGGGGCCACACGCCCGAGGCGTGGAGGTCGGGGCGGCGGACCTGGACGCCGTGGCGGCGGGCATCCGAGACGAGGGTCGCTGGCGAGTAGAACCCCATGGGCTGAGCCCGCAGCAATCCCGCCAGGAACGCGGCGGGATAGTGCAGTTTGATCCACGAGCTCGCGTAGACGAGCAGCCCGAACGAGAGCGAGTGCGACTCGGCGAACCCGAAGTTCGCGAAGGCCTGGATCTTCGCGTAGATCGCATCGGCATCCTCCCCCACGAGGCCGTTGCGAGCCATGCCCTCGTAGAGCTTCTCGCGCAGCGACTCGATCCGCTCGAGCCCGCGTTTGGAGCCCATCGCGCGGCGCAGCAGGTCGGCATCCTCGGGGGTGCAGTCGCCGATCGCGACCGCCATCTGCATGAGCTGCTCCTGGAACACCGGCACCCCGAGGGTGCGCTCCAAGACGGGCTCGAGCTTGGGATGCGGGTAGGTCACGGGCTCGTACCCGAGTTTGCGGCGCACGAACGGATGCACCGCACCACCCTGGATCGGCCCGGGACGGATGAGGGCGATCTCGATCACGAGGTCGTAGAACCGCCGCGGCTGCAGACGCGGCAGCAGCCCCATCTGCGCGCGGGACTCGACCTGGAATACCCCGATCGAGTCGGCGCGGCACAGCATGTCGTACACCGCCGCCTCCTCCTTCGGCAGCGTGGCAAGCTCCCACTGCTCCCCCGTCGCCTCGCGGATCATGTCGAAGCAGTACTGCAGCGCCGCGAGCATCCCCAGGCCCAGCAGGTCGAACTTCACGAGGCCCATCCAGGCCGCGTCGTCCTTGTCCCACTGGATGACGGTGCGGTTCTCCATGCGCGCGTGCTCGATCGGCACGACCTCGCCGACGGGCCGTTCGGTGAGGACCATGCCGCCCGAATGGATGCCGAGATGCCGCGGCGCCTTCAGCAGCTCGCCGGCGTAGGCGATGACCTGGTCCGGGATGTCATGCTCCGGGCCGCTCTCAAGGCTCGCGCCCTCCCCACGCCCACTCCCCGCATCGCTTGCGCGCTGCGGCGAGCCTCCGGGCGCGTGGGCCCACCTCTCGACCTGCTTGGACCAGGCATCCTGCTGCCCGGGCGAGAAGCCCAGCGCCTTGGCCATGTCGCGCACCGCGTTCTTGGGGCGGTACTGGATGACGTTCGCGACCTGCGCGGCCCGGTCCCGGCCGTAGGTCGCGTAGACCCACTGGATGATCTCTTCGCGCCGGTCGGAGTCGAAGTCGACGTCGATGTCGGGCTCTTCGTCGCGCAGGCTCGAGAGGAACCGCTCGAACGGCAGGTCGAAGGCGATCGCATCGACCGCGGTGATGTCGAGCAGGTAGCAGATGGCGCTGTTGGCCGCCGACCCTCGCCCCTGACACAGGATGCCGCGCCGCCGCGCCTCCTGCACGATGCCGTGCACGATGAGGAAGTATCCGGGGAAGTCCTTCATCTCGATGACGCCGAGCTCCCGCTCGATGCGGTCCCGATCCTTCGGCGCCAAGTTGGGGTATTTGCGCGGCACGGCCTGCCACACGAGGTGCCGCAGCCACGACATCGGCGTGTGCCCCTCGGGCACGGGGAGCTTCGGCAGGGCAGGTTTCGCGCGGCGCAGCGGGAAGGCGAGCTCGTCGGCGAGGGCGACGGTGTTGGCGACGGCGCCGGGGTAGCGGGCGAAGCGCTCGGCCATCTCTGCCCCCGAACGCAGGTGCGCCCCGGCGTGCGCGGGCAGCCACCCGTCGAGCTCGTCGAGTCCCCGGTTCGCGCGTACCGCCGCGACCGCCGCCGCCAGTTGCGCGCGCTCGGGAGCGGCGTAGTGGACGTTGTTGGTCGCCAGCATCGGCAGCCCCCGATCAGCGGCGAGCGCGGCGAGGATGTCGTTGTCGCGACTGTCGAGCGGGCCCCCGTGGTCGATGAGCTCGACGTGCACGGCATCCTGCCCGAACAGGGCGACCAGCCCATCCAGGGCATCGGCGGCGGCATCCGGACCCCCCTCGGCGAGCGCACGGCGCACGGCGCCCTTGCGGCATCCGGTGAGCACCGCCCATTCCGAACGGCCACGGATGCCGGTGAGCCCGTCGAGCCGCTCGTCGCCGCGTGCGAAGGCCGCGAGCTGCTCGAGGTCGTAATGCGGGCGTCCTTTCTCTGCCCCCTGGAGCTGGGCGCGGGTCAGCGCCGAGGCGAGCCGGTGATACCCCTCCTCCCCGCGGGCGAGCACGAGCAGGTGCGTGCCGACCGGGTCGGGCTCGCCGTTCTGGGGCGTGGGCAGCTCGAGCGAGAGCTCGGCGCCGAACACCGTCTGCAGCTGCAGCTGCTCGGCGGCCTCGGCGAACCGCACGATGCCGTAGAAACCGTCGTGGTCGGTGATCGCGAGTGCGTGCAGGCCGAGCCGCTCGGCCTCTTCGGCAAGGTCCTCGGGCGAGGAGGCCCCGTCGAGGAACGAGAACGACGAGTGCGCATGCAGCTCGGCATACGGCACGGTCTCGGCGGGGCGCTCGATCGGCGGGGCGACGTACGGCCCGCGCTTGTGCGACCACGCGGGACTGTCACCGCCGTCCCCGGCGGCGGGCTTCGGACGACGGCGATCGCTGAGCAGCCGTTCCATCTCGGACCACGGCACTGACGGGTTGTTGAACCCCATCAGTCGTACCGCCCCTCGGCGTGCCATGAGCCCTGTTCGCACACCAGGAGCCACGCGGTCTGGTCGGCATCCACGACCTGGAACCGGTGCGCACGCCGCGCCCGCCGGGCATCCCACCCGCGTTCGATCACGGGCCAGGGCCCGGCCCATGCCGTCACGGCGCGGCGGCGGCCGGTCTCGATCATGAGCATCGGCGTTCCGGTGAGGGCCCCCCGCTCGTCGACCGAGACGGTGACCCCGGATGCCGACACGACCTCAACGGCGACCGGATCGGCGAACACCGTGGCCGGCAGCGGATCGGGCAGGCTCCCCGGCCAGGGACGGGCCCGCTCGGCGGCGAGCGCCCGCTGATCCCGCGGCAGACGGTCGCCCCACGGCACCCACACCTGCCGCTCGGCGAGCCAGCGCCCTCCCCCGAGCGCGGGCGTCACGACGCCGCGGTGCCCGAGCATCGCCTGCACGCGCGAGAGGGCGTGGTGTACCCGTTCCTCGGGTCCGGTGCCGAAGATCGCGGGGGCGTGATGGGATGCCGCATCCACGGCCTCGGGCGAGATCCGTACGAGCCCGACCCCGGTGACGAGGTTCTCGGCATCCTCTGCCAGCTGCCAGCGCACCCGGTCGACGATCGCGGCGGCATCGAACGATCCCGGATGCAGCCACACCCGCTCGCTGCGCTCACCCCGATCCCCGACCAGCTCGATGCGCACCTCGGTGCAGACCAGATCGATCGCCCCGAGCCCGGCGAGGAAGGCATCCGCGGTCTGGCGCACCCCGAACGCGACCTGCTCGGCAAGTTCCAGCGGCGGTTCGAACGCGATCTCGCGCGCCAGCTCGGGAGGGGGCACTCGGGGTTCGATGGCGCGGGAGTCGAGACCTCCCGCGAGCGCGTGCAGTCGCGTGCCCCGTTCCCCCAGCCGCTCACGCACGCGCTCTTCGGGCATCGCCGCGAACGCGCCGAGGGTCTGGATCCCCAGCCGCGCGAGCAGATCGACGATACCCGCGGCGGGGTCGGCGTCATCGAGGGCTGCGATCGACAGCGGCGCGAGGAACGCTGCAGCAGCCCCCTCGGGAACGACCCGCACGGGGTCGGCGGCAGAGGTCGCGACCCGGGCAGCCTGTTCGGCGGTGAAGGGTCCGTCGGCGACGCCGATCCGCACGTCGGGCAGGCCGAGGTGCCGCATCCGTTCGAGCAGCACGTGCGCCGCCGCCGACTCTCCGCCGTAGTACCGGGCTGGTCCCCGCGCGCGCAGGGCACACAGCCCCGGCCGCACGACCTGAACCCCGGGAGCGCGCTCCTCGAGGTGGGCCACGACCGGGGAGAACGCCCGATGATCGCGTACCGGGTCGGCCGGAACGATCGTCAGCGACGGACATCGCGCCTGCGCATCACGGCGCCGCAGTCCCCGCCTCACCCCTTCGGCACGCGCCGTGGCCGAGCACGCGACGACGAGGTTCTTCTCGATCACCGCGACCGGGGCTGCGGGATCGAGCGGATGCGGGCCGTCGCGGGTGAGGGCGATGACCGGCCAGTCCGGCATCCACACCACGAGGCTTCTCGTTGCAGACTCGGCAGGCATCTCACCCTGCTTCCCGCACGGACAGGGCCTCCCGCACGGGCAGGGCCTCCCGCGCCGACAGTGCCTCACGCGCCGAAAAGTCATCTCGCCGGACGGCCGGAACCCCGGGCGCGGATCCGGCCCCGACCGCGGGCGCCGCCGCCGGGACATCGACCACTCCGCCGGGGGCCGGCAGCAGCATCCGTCCCCGCCGCGGCGTCGACAGCCGCCGGCTGGTCACGGTCACGGTCACCTCCCGTGCGTCGAGGTATCCGTGCCCGCGGCCGAGTCCGCCCCACCCCGGAGCGCTCACCGACAGGGTCGCCTCGGCCTGCGGCCAGGATCCCTGCACGAGCAGCACTCCGTCGCGGTCGCGCAGGCGGGCGGCGAACCGGGCCGCCTCGGCATCCGCGACCCTCCCCGGCGGACGCACCGCCACGACCGGCAGCACCTCGGCGACGGTCGCCGTGACCGCGAGCCACCGCGACCCCGGATCGGGGATCATCACGAGCCGCGACAACTCGACACCCAGCCGTTCGGCAGCCTCGGCCCCCAGGTGGGGCATCCCCACGACCCCGCACCACGACCCGGCCCGGGAGGGCGGGGCCAGCAGCGCGAGCAGCAGCGAGACGGATGCCGACCCCGGCGCGAGGGTGTACACCGAACCCGGCCGCAACCCGCCGCCCGGAAGCAGCCGCGCCAACGCCGGGAAGGCGGGGAGCGCGGGAGCGTCGAGCGATCGCCCCTGCACCTGCTCGACTTTCGCGCGGAGGCGATGCACCTCGGCCAGCCGGTCGCGGACCGCGGCGGTGGTCTCCGCGCGCTGTGCTCCCATGATCGCCCTCACTCCCACAGGCTAGAACGCATGTTCGAATGCGTCAATCCGTGAGAGCACCCTACGGCCCGCTTCCGACATCCGCTCAACCCTGATCAATGGGCCTTCGGAGAGGCCTCGCGGGGTCTTTCGTCACAGAAACGCGCCAACCCCGCAGGAATCCCCGGGAATCATCCGAAGTTGGGGCATTTCTGCGGAGATGACGCGAGAATCGTCTTTATCTTCGAGAGAGACCCGAGCGCACCCCGGTGACCGACGAGTCAGGTCACGAGGTCAGCGGTCGTGGCGATCCGCGCGAAGCCGCCACCCTGCAGCACGAGCGCGGTGCCGGCCATGAGCTCGTCAGCCGTGCGCCGCACGACCCCCAGCCCCGGGATCTGCTCCTCGAGATCGAACGTGCGCGTCGCATCCAGCACGACGGTCACGTCGTACCCGAGGTTGCCTCCCATGCGCGCTGTCGTCTCGACGCACATGTTGGTCTGGATGCCGCACAGCATGAGCTCGCCGATGCCCCGCTCCTGCAACCAGGCGTGCAGATCGGGGTCGCCGTAGAACGCGGAGTTCACGTTCTTGGTCACGAGCACCGCGGCATCCGCGCCCGCCACGGCATCCACGAGCGCGTTGCCCGGGTGCGACGGATGCAGCGGCGAATCCGGATGCCGCGAGTCGTGCCGCACGACCACGACAGGCTCCCCCGCCTGGGCGAACGCGTCGATCAGCCGTGCGACATTCGCCTCACACGCCGGATTGGTCGTCGGACCCCAGAACGCGAGGTCGTCGAACCCCCGCTGCATGTCGATCACCACGAGTGCGCGCGTCATGCCCCCATCCCATCACGCCGCATCGACATCCACGCCATGCACAGAGGTTCTGGCGGGGATCGGCGGGTGCTCGACCGCCACAGCACCCCGCCGCCGCGGCACCACCGCGCCCAGCACGATCCCGGTGAGCACGAGCACGAGCCCCGTGATCTGCGCGAGACCGAACGCCTCCCCTGCGATGAGCACGCCGAGCGCGACCCCCGTGACGGGGTTGAGCAGCCCGACAAGCCCCACGGTCGCGGCGGGCAGGCGCCGCAGGCCGGCGAACCACACGGTGAAGGCAAGCGCTGTGGACACGAGCGAGAGGTAGGCGAACCCGACGAGCGAGGTCGGGGTCAGCGCGGGAGGCGGACCGTCCACGATGAGCGCGACGGGCAGCAGCATGAGGCCACCCATCGTCAACTGCCACGACGCCATCGTGAGTCCCGGAATCTCGTTGCCCCACCGCCCCGTCAGCACGAACCCGAGCGAGGAGGAGATCATCCCCGCGAACGCGGCGACGAGCCCCCAGCCGTCGACCGGCTCCCCGCCGATACCGACCAGGAGCGCGACCCCGACGAGCCCGACACCCGCCCCGACGGCGGCGAGCACGCGGGGGCGCTGGCGGCGCAGCATCCACGCCAGCAGCATCATGGCGGCAGCCGACGCCGACATCACGGTCGCCGCAACGCTCGAGGGCAGGCGCTGGCCGGCGATGTAGACGAGCACGAAGAAGCCGCCGACGTTGAGGATGCCGAGCACGGCGGCGCGCCACCACCACGCCCCGTGCGGGAGGCGGCGTGAGATCAGCAGCAGGATCAGGCCCGCGGGCAGCGCGCGAAACAGCGCACCCCACAGCGGCGCGTCGACGGGCAGGAACTGCCGTGTCACGAAGTACGTGCTCCCCCAGGCGATCGGAGCGATCGCGGTCAGCAGGATCCACCTCAGAGATTTACCTTCCACGGAAGCTATCAATGCCTTCCGTGGAAGATTTATTCCGATACCGTGAATCCATGGATGCCGCCCCCGACCGCGTCGCGCAGATCCAGGCCGCCTGGCGGCGCGAACGACCCGACATCGATCCGTTCCCGCAAGGCGTGATCGGGCGCCTGCACCGCATCGGCCTGCTGCTGGACGCACGCCTCGACCAGGTGTATGCGAGCTTCGGTCTGAGCTCCGCGGAGTTCGACATCCTCGCGACCCTGCGCCGCGCCGGCGCCCCCTACCAGCGCCGCGCGGGAGAGCTCGCCGACCACACCATGGTCACCAGCGGCGGCCTCACCAAACGCGTCGACCGTCTGATCGCGCGCGGACTGGTCGAGCGCCGACCCGAGGCATCCGATGCCCGCGGCAGACTCATCGGGCTCACGGATGCCGGACTCGCCCTCATCGACGACGCGTTCACCGCGCACATGGCTGGCGAGCACCGGATCATCGCCGAGCTCGGACCGGATGCCGACATCCTCGAGCCGATCCTTCGCCGCTGGCTCGGCATCCTCGAGCCTGCCTCAGACTGAGGAGGAGATCTCAGGCAGCCAGCGCGAGATACGGCTCCCACGCGGGATCGGTTCGGTCGGTTCCGCGCACGGTCCACTGTGCCCCGCGTGGCGCACCCGGGGTGATCCGCAGCTCCCAGCCCATCTCCTGCGGCGTACGGTCGCTCTTGAGGTTGTTGCACTTCAGGCAGCACGCCACAAGGTTTTCCCACGAGTCGGCACCGCCACGCGAGCGAGGCAGGATGTGATCGATCGTGGATGCCGATCTGCCGCAGTATCCACACCGGTGAGCGTCGCGGCGCAAGACGCCGCGACGGGTGACGGGAATCGTGCGGCCCCCGGGGACGCGCACGTAGCGACTGAGCAGGATGACCGCGGGGCGATCGTGAGCGCCATCGGTGCCCCAGACCGGATCCCCGGAGATGTGTTCGATGACGGTGGCCTTGTCGTTCATGACGAGCACGAGTGCTCGCTTGAACGACACGACGGCCAGCGGTTCATATCCTGCGTTCAACACCAGAGTGCGCATGTTCATCCTCACGAACGGCCCGAGACGGCTTCACGGTTATTCGACGTTCGACGTGGTCAGATCGCGCAAGGCATGAAAAAAGGCGCTGTCTCTACAGACAGCGCCCTGGAACCACAGCACAGCTGCGGTGTCCGAGAACATGATGCCGAAGGACGAGGCGCCCCAGTGCAACCGTGGTTCGGCTGCGCGGTGTGCTGCCCATCGGACTCTCTCCCGTTCTCTTACACGTCGGGACCAGGCTAATGCACCTCATGGTGCCCTCAGCCCAAGAACGGTGAACGGACAGTGGCGTGTCGAGGAACGGGCCGAACTCAGCCGGCGTTGGCCTGCAACCAGGCCATCGGGTCAACGAGCGCGCCGCCGACGCGTACCTCGAAGTGCAGGTGGGTCGTCGTCGCCGAGCCGGTCCGTCCCATCTGACCGATCATCTGACCGGCCGAGACAGTCTGTCCGGCGCTGACGGTACGGCTTCCCCAGATCATGTGCGCGTAGAGCGTCGTGACGACCTGACCGCCGATGACCGAGTCGATCACCACGGCATTGCCATATCCGCCGAGACCGTCCTGCGCAACGCGGACGACGCCATCGGCGGCCGCGAAGATCGGCGTACCGCCGGCGTTGAGCATGTCGAGCCCGTTGTGGTTCGGGCGGGTCGGGGTGCGGAACCCGTTGATCGACCAGTCACTGTGGAAGCTCGAGACCGGCCAGCGAACGGCGCCGGAGCCGGGAGCGACCATGTTGATATCCACGGAGGAGGACCCTCCGCCGCTGGAGGCGAGGGATGCCGCGGCGCGCGCAGCCGCCGCCGCGGCCTCTTCGGCCTTCTTCTTCGCGATCTCTTCGGGCGTCGTCGCCGAGTAGCTTTCTCGATCCAGTTCGCTGGTCGCCGCGTCGGACGCAACGACCAGGGACTGGGCGTCGCCCTCGGCGACCTGCTGCAAAGTGACCGATGCTTCGGGCGTCTGGAACGCGCCGTATGCCGGCAAAGCGACAGTGGCCACGAGCCCGCCGACGATCGCGAGCGTCGCCACGTTGCGTACGGGACCCCGGGGACTCGTCTTGGGCTTGCGGACGGCCGGGCGGGCGACGGATGCGGCAGGCGCAGGCTTCGTCACGTCCCCACGACGGATGCGGGCAAGACGCGAGGTCTTTCTGGTGGCCGCGGTCGGGTCGTCCGCCGCGGTCGCATCGTTCTTCTCAGCCAAGTAAGTCCTCCGGCGCCTCT
This sequence comes from Microbacterium sp. bgisy207, assembly GCF_965345035.1. Taxonomy (GTDB): domain Bacteria; phylum Actinomycetota; class Actinomycetes; order Actinomycetales; family Microbacteriaceae; genus Microbacterium. The sequence continues at coordinate 240,171 of NZ_CBDRMG010000002.1, read as the reverse complement.
GCGCCGGAGCGCCGGCTCGTCACGTTTCGGTGCGAAGCTGCGCTCCGCTCGATCACGGGTGTCACCGTTCGAATGACGAGCCGCGAGGCAATTCGATCGGGGTCCGAGGTTGTGCTGGACTCACCCGGACTGTACGAGGCTACCGGAAGGTAACGAACATGTCACGCCGAGGACGTGTCGGATGGCCTCCGCGCAGGCCTGGGGAGGAGCCGACGAGCCACCGTCACGCGCGGTCGTCAACGAGGAAAATGTGCCCGGCGACTTCGACCGGCAGCTCAAGCCCCTCGTCTACGCCGTCCATCTGGACGAGCACATACCCCTCGTTGTAGCGGTAGCTGCCGTGAGCTCCCGGAAGGACCCCGGCGCCCTTCAGCTGCTGCAGCAGCTCGGGGTCGACCTGGGCGGGTTCGGCGAGTCGGCGGATCGTCCCCGTGATCGGCTCTCCGGCGGCGTCGAGCTTGCGAACGAGTCCCACCACCCCGGACTCGAAGGTCAGCGCCGGTATGTCGCCCAACTGATCCAGTCCCGGGATGGGATTTCCGTACGGCGACTCGGTCGGGTGATCGAGCAGTTCGACGAGTCGGCGCTCAACCTGCTCGCTCATGACGTGCTCCCAGCGGCAGGCCTCGTCGTGGACGTATGCCCAATCGAGTCCGATGACATCGGAGAGCAGCCGCTCGGCAAGGCGGTGCTTGCGCATGACGTCGATGGCCTTCTGGCGGCCCAGATCCGTCAGTTGGAGGCTTCGGTCCTCCGTGACGATCACGAGGCCGTCACGTTCCATCCGCCCCACCGTCTGAGACACCGTGGGACCGGAGTGCCCGAGTCGTTCGGAGATCCGCGCGCGCAGTGGCGTGATGTTCTCTTCTTCGAGTTCGAGGATGGTGCGGAGGTACATCTCCGTCGTGTCGATGAGATCGGTCATGCGGAATCCTCGTGTCTGCATCCTCGTGGGGCTAAGACGAGCCTAGCCTTTTCCCCGGCGCCCAGCCGGTCAGAGCCCCCCGCAGGGCGACTCTAGAATCGGGACATGGTCGAGTTGCCCCGAGAACTGCTTCCCGTCGACGGCCGGTTCGGTTGCGGACCCTCGAAAGTGCGGGGTGCGCAACTCGAAGCCCTCGTCACGCGCGGAGCGTCGCTGTTGGGAACCTCCCACCGCCAGGCACCGATCAAGAACCTCGTCGGGAGCACACGCGAGGGCCTCGCCGAACTGCTGCGCGCACCCGAGGGATACGAGGTGATCCTCGGCAACGGCGGCTCGACGGCGTTCTGGGACGCCGCAGCCTTCGGGCTGATCGAGCAGCGCAGCCAGCACCTCGCGTTCGGCGAGTTCGGCTCGAAGTTCGCTGCCGCAGCGAAAGCTCCCTGGCTGGACACGCCCGATATCCGCAAGACCGAACCCGGCACGAGGGGTGTCCCGGAGCCGGTCGACGGCGTCGATGTCTACGCGTGGCCGCACAACGAGACCTCGACGGGCGTGTCGGCGCCGATCTCTCGCGTCGCTGGGGGTCCCGGCGCGTTGACCGTCATCGATGCCACGAGCGCCGCTGGCGGCATCGATTTCGACGCTGCCGAGGCCGACGTCTACTACTTCGCCCCGCAGAAGAACCTGGGGTCCGACGGTGGGCTCTGGTACGCGCTCGTCTCCCCCGCGGCGATCGAGCGGATCGAGCGGATCGCCGCATCCGGCCGGTACATCCCGGAGTTCTTGAGCCTGAAGAACGCGATCGACAACTCGCGGCTGAATCAGACCCTCAACACACCGGCTGTCGCGACGCTCCTGATGCTGGACGAGCAGGTGCAGTGGATCCTCGACAACGGCGGGCTGTCCTGGGCGGGCGCCAAGACTGCGGCAACCTCGGCGGCCCTCTACGCGTGGGCCGAGGCGACGTCGTACACGACACCCTTCGTGACCGACCCCGCTGATCGGTCTCCCGTGGTCGTGACGATCGATTTCGACGACAGTGTGGATGCCGCTGCCATCGCGAAGAGCCTGCGCGAGAACGGCATCGTCGACACGGAGCCCTACCGCAAACTCGGTCGCAACCAGCTCCGCATCGCGACCTTCGTGTCGATCGATGAGTCAGATGTCCTCCGACTCATCTCGGCGATCGAGTACACGGCCGAACGGATCTAGTCTTCGCTGTCTTCGCCCTCGACGCCGTCTTCGCCCTCGGCGTCGTGGTCGTCGTCGCTGTCGTCGTCGTGCCCGGCGTCGTCCAGTTCGTCGATGTCGACCCCGTCGACGTCGCCGCTGTGCAGCAGGCGCGAGCCGTCCTCGTCGAAGTCCTCGACGTCGAGGTCGTCGAGATCGTCATCGTCCTCGACATCCGACTCGTCATCGGAGTCGGCCGCGTCGCCGGATTCTGCATCGGCAACGAGCGCAGCCTGCGCGGCCTGGTAGTCGGCCAGCCGCACCGCCCATGGCACCCACTCGGGCGCGAGCAGCGCGCCGTCGCCGGGCAACAGTTCGGCCTCGAGCACGGTCGGCTGCTCGTCGTCGACCCGAGCCACGCTCACCGTCCAGAACCATCCGGGATACCCGCGAAGGGTCGTCTCGAACCGCAGCGAGACCACGCCATCGGCTTCGACCGTGTAACCGGCTGCCGGGCCGACCGTGGCCGCGGGAGTGATCTCGTGCAGGGCCGCCAGGGCGAGGTCGTGCGCGGCCAGCAGCGCCGGATCAGGCGTCGAGCTCATCAGCCACCTTGCGCAGCACGGCGGCAACCTTCGCCCCGTGAGCACTGCTCGGGTAGCGACCACGACGCAGGTCCCCGCCGACGCCGTCGAGCAGCTTCACGAGATCCTCGATGATGATCGCCATGTCGTCGGCGGGCTTGCGCGAGCGCTTGGCGAGGCTGGCCGGCGCTTCGATCACCCGCACCGACAGTGCCTGCGGCCCACGCTTTCCATCAGCGATGCCGAACTCGAGGCGCGTGCCGGCCTTCACCGAGACCCCCGCGGGCAGCGCGGTGGCGTGAAGGAAGACATCCTGTCCTTCGTCAGAGGAGATGAAGCCGAAGCCCTTGTCCTCGTCGTAGAACCTGACCTTGCCGGTGGGCATGGAGAACCTCGTTCTTAACGGCGCCGCCGAGGGGCGGCAGAGCGACACAGGGACCGATCGATCCCCCGGTTAAGCCTAGAGCACCGCGACGGAGTAGTCTGAGGCGGATGAGCACGCGAAGCCCTGGCAGCGACCTCCCGGTCCGCACGATCGACCGCGTTCTCGCGTCGATGTCGCTCGGGCTGCTCGCACTGTCGGTCCTCTCCTTCTTCGCGATCCTCATCGGCTCTGCGTCGCAGGCCGATTTCAGCACCGGACTGTGGCCCGCGATAGGCATCATCGTCTACGTCGCTCCGATCCTCGCCTTCGCGATGCTGCTCACGGTGTTGATCATGACGTTCGTGCGAAGGGCGCGGGCGAACCGGGGCGAGTGAATGGCGGGTGATGAGCGTTCCCTCGCCACCTGGCTGGCATCGCTCGACGAGGACGCCCTCGCTGACCTCTTCCAGCGGCGCGGAGTCTCTCCCGCCGCACCGTGGCGCGACTTCTTCGACGCCGCAGAGGCCCTGCTCGAACCGGCATCCATCGATAAGGCCCTCGCGCGGCTCGACCGTGACGAACTAGCAGCGATCGCCGCTGCCCACCCGAGCCGAGCCGCGCCGGACGCCGCGGTGAGCTGGGGCCTCGTGCGGGCCGATGGTGCTCTCTACGGGCCCGTCGCCGAACGGGTTTCCGCGCTCCACGTCCACTCGCTCGGACCTACCGAGCCGGTCGGTGGGATCGCGGGCGCCGACACCGCGCCACGTGCCCCCGCTTCGGCTGCCGAGACCGCGAGCGCTGCCGAGCGGATCTTCACGGCATCCGCCTCGCTTGCGGACGTGCTTCTGGCCGCGTTGCACGTGCCGCTGACGCGGACGGGGGCTGGCGCCGTGAGCGCGGCGGATCGCAAGAGGCTCACCGAATCGGGCGCGATCGGGGCGCCGGAAGATCTCGACGATTTGATCGCCGGTGGCGAGGCGGCGCAGCTGCTCACCCCGATCGGCCGAGAGATCGTCGTCACCGCGGCGGGCGAGCAATGGCTCGATGGCGGTACTGTCGCGCGGTGGGTCACGATCGCCGAGGGTTTTCGCCGTCATCTCCCGGCCGGACTTCGCACACCACAGGGCGGAATGAGCGACACATCGCGCTGGCTCGGCGCCTATCCGCTCAGCCCGGAATGGCCCGCACGCGCCGCAGCACTACGTCGCACGGCACAACGGTGGGGAATTCTCGCGACCGACGGGACGCTTCCCCCGTGGTCACGCGGGCTCGCCGAAGGAACGCCCTTCGATACGGATGCGCTCCGCGACGCGCTCCCCGCCGAGATCGACCGCATCTACCTGCAGGCGGATCTCACGGCGGTCGCGCCCGGCCCCCTCGCCCCCCGGCTGGACCTGCGCCTTCGGAGGATCGCTCGGCGCGAGTCACGCGCTCAAGCCTCGACCTATCGCTTCACGGCGGAGTCGATCGGCGCCGGACTGACCGACGGTGAGACAGCGGAGACGATTCGGGAGTTCCTCCGCGAACTGTCGCTGACCGGCATCCCGCAGCCCCTCGACTACGTCATCGACACGACCGCGGCGCGCCACGGCTCCGTGACGGTCAGATCCGATCCGGGCAGCCCCAACACCGTCGTGGAGAGCACAGATCCGCACCTGCTCGACCTCGTCCTCGTCGATCAAGCCCTACGGCCGGTCGGGTTGGTGCGCCATGGCACCGTGCTGGTCAGCCGCGTCGGCCGGGATCATCTGTTCTGGGCTCTGGCCGATGCCCGGTACCCCGTCGTGGCTCTCGACGAGCACGGCGCACCCGAGTCGCTGCGGCGCCGCACCGCCGCTCCCTGTGCGGCCGACGCACGCGCGAGCGACACGTACGCGCGCCTCATCGGCGCACTCCGCTCAGCGAGCGGCGACGACGACACCGCGTGGCTCGAACGCGAACTCGAGCAAGCGGTGCGCACGAAGTCCGTCATCGTCGTGACGGCCCAGATCAGTCCCTCGGAGACGCGCACGTTCACCCTGGAGGCGACCGGCCTCGGGGGCGGTCGCCTGCGCGGCAAGGATCGGGGGGCGGACGTCGAGCGCACCCTCCCGATCTCCACCATCGTGAGCGTCTCGACGACCTGACCACCGTCCGCCCCGATGCCTCGCGGGTAGACTGGACCGCTATGGCTGACGGCCCCCTCATCGTTCAAAGCGACCGGACAGTGCTACTGGAAGTGGCGCATCCGGATGCCGAGTCCGCACGCCACGAGCTCGCGATCTTCGCCGAGCTCGAGCGCGCCCCCGAGCACATCCACACCTACCGGATCACCCGCCTGGGCCTGTGGAACGCGCGTGCCGCGGGGCACAGCGCCGACGACATGCTCAGCACCCTGGACCGCTGGACGCGCTTCCCCGTTCCGCCGTCGGTCGCGATCGACATCCGCGAGACGGTCGGGCGCTACGGCCGCCTGGTGATCGAGCGCGACACCGTACCCGGTATCGAGGAGCCGGCGCTCGTGCTGCGGTCCACAGATGCCGCCGTCCTGGCCGAGGTCACCAAGAACAAGCGCATCCAGCCGCTGCTGGTGGGGCATCCTTCCACCGACACGTACGTCATCGACGCGTGGGCACGGGGTCAGATCAAACAGGAACTGCTCAAGATCGGATGGCCCGCGGAAGACTTCGCCGGCTACACCCCGGGCACGCCGCATCCGATCGATCTTGCCGAACACGACTGGCACCTGCGGCCGTATCAGCGCCAGGCGGTGGATGCGTTCACCGATGGCGGCTCGGGGGTCGTGGTGCTTCCCTGTGGCGCCGGGAAGACCCTTGTCGGGGCCGGCGCGATGGCCGACACCAAGACCACGACGCTCATCCTCGTCACCAACACCGTGAGCGCGCGCCAGTGGCGCGACGAGCTGCTCAAGCGGACGAGCCTCACGCCGGAGGAGATCGGCGAGTACTCGGGTCAGGCCAAGGAGGTCAAGCCCATCACGATCGCGACGTACCAGATCCTCACCGCGAAGCGCAAAGGACAATACGCTCACCTCGCGCTGCTCGATGCGCTCGACTGGGGACTGATCGTCTACGACGAGGTGCACCTGCTCCCGGCGCCGGTGTTCAAGCTCACCGCTGACCTGCAAGCCCGCCGCAGACTGGGCCTGACCGCCACCCTCGTGCGCGAGGACGGCCGGGAGGGCGACGTGTTCAGCCTCATCGGCCCCAAGCGCTTCGACGCACCCTGGAAAGAGATCGAGTCGCAGGGCTTCATCTCACCCGCCGCCTGTTTCGAGGTGCGCGTGGACCTTCCGGCCGGAGAGCGACTCGAGTACGCGGCCGCGGCGGATGACGAACGTTACCGACTCGCCGCGACCGCGCCGGCCAAGATCGAGGTCGTGAAGGACCTCGTCGCCCGGCACGCCGGGGAGCAGATCCTCGTGATCGGACAGTACCTGGACCAGATCGACGAGATCGCACGGGCTCTGGGTGCCCCGCAGATCACAGGGGCGACGCCGGTGGATGAGCGCGAGGATCTCTATCGAGGCTTTCGGGAGGGCGAGATTTCGGTGCTCGTGGTCTCGAAGGTCGCGAACTTCTCGGTGGACCTGCCCGAGGCATCCGTCGCGATCCAGGTGTCGGGGTCGTTCGGTTCCCGGCAGGAGGAGGCCCAGCGACTCGGGCGCCTGCTACGCCCCAAGCAGTCGGGCAACACGGCGAGCTTCTATACGCTCATCGCCCGCGACACCGTCGATCAGGACTTCGCCCAGAACCGGCAGCGGTTCCTGGCCGAACAGGGCTACAGCTACACCATCCTGGATGCCGATCGACTCGCCGCCTGAGCAGCGAGAGCCGCCGATCCGCGCGTGAGAGGACCGCGAGCACTCCGGGAAGAATTCCCGACGTTTCAGGACGTGGACGCCGATGGCGGCGTCCCGTCTTTCACCCGAACCCGTGGGCGATCCGGAGCCGACGGCGAGGGTGTCCACCGAGCCTCCCACGCTGCGGGGCGCAGGTCGGGCGCAACCCAGGTCGCTCTCGCCTCCCGAGAGAAGAGCAGTGACCGACTCCAGAAACGCAAGAGATAGTCGCGCTCCCTCAGGTCAGAGGCGAGCACGCGACCACAGGATCCTGCACCTGTGTGCTCCAGACGATCGAACTCACCGCCCGGAGGAAGGCGAGGGTGATGGTGTGGTGGTAACCGCGGGTGTGGTCATTGACGCCGCCGTGGGCGACGTTGAATCGCTTGATGTGTTCGGGAAGGTCACGTTCCCAATTCCGCTCGGGGTAGTGCGTCAGCAGATACGTCGTCATGATCAGGTGCGCGCGGTGATCGAAGCGCTCTCCGGGTAGCGAGCAGTCGAGGAACCCTTCGCCGATCTCGACGATCTCGGCGAGCTCGGCCTCGGCGGGCATCCTCTCGGCGTCCATCACTCTCTCCCCTCCTGACTGTCGTTGGGCACCCAACGACGAGAGTAGCTGTACATTTGTACCCGTGTACATAGATAACATCGACGGGTCGCAGGTGAGGACGCCGTGAGCGAGGTCGTGACCCGGGTCCAAACCGGAGTCCGCATCGAAAAGCGCATCTTGAAGGTGGCGAAGGGAACCGCGGAGTACCTTGACATGAGTCTTGGCGACCTCTTGGAGGGGGTCCTGCTCCATGCGTTCGAGGGCACAGCTCCGTTCGGCGAGGAAACACTCGAGAAGATCCAGTCTCTGCGCGAAGTGTATGGCCTGACGCTGAGGGCAGCCGACGCGCACCGCCTGGTCGACACTGACAGGCCGCGACCTGCATCCTCATGACCGGAGGGGCGGGTTGCCGACGGCTCGCAGAATGCGCGTCGGCGATCGCAGCAAGGCGGGCGGATATCGACCTGGAACCTCGCGGGCAGCGGAGAGCGCCGACCCGAAAAGCACGGCGAGAACCGCCGATCCGCGCGATATCCAGCATCCGCACCAGCGACATCACGATAATGGGGGCATGAGCGCACCCCGCATCCTCGTCGTCGACGACGAGCCGAACATCCGCGACCTGCTGATGACGAGCCTCAAATTCGCCGGATACCAGGTGAAGGCCGTCGCCAACGGCGCGCAGACCATCTCGGCCGTCCTCGAAGAGGAACCCGACCTCATCCTGCTCGATGTCATGCTTCCCGACATGAACGGCTTCAGCGTCACCAAGCGCCTGCGCGGTGCGGGCTACACGGCGCCGATCCTGTTCCTGACGGCCAAGGACGAGACCGAGGACAAGATCACCGGCCTCAACGCCGGCGGCGACGACTACGTGACCAAACCGTTCAGCCTCGACGAGATCGTCGCTCGCATCCAGGCGATCCTGCGGCGCACGATGCAGACCGACGAGGAGTCGGTCATCCGTGCCGGCGAGCTGACGATGGACCAGGACACGCATGACGTGTCGGTAGGAGATGTCTCGATCGACCTGAGCCCCACGGAGTTCAAGCTGCTGCGCTACCTCATGCTCAACCCCAACCGCGTGCTGAGCAAGTCGCAGATCCTCGACCACGTGTGGGAGTACGACTTCAACGGCGACGCCGGCATCGTCGAGAGCTACATCTCGTACCTGCGCCGCAAGATCGACCCGCACTCGTCCGAGCCGCTGATCCAGACCAAGCGCGGGTTCGGCTACATGCTCAAGGCAGGCAAGTCGGCGTGAGGCATCCGTCGGGGACACCGTGACCGGGCGGGCCGAGAAGACCGACGCGGTCACCGGATGGTGGCGCAGCATCAGTCTGCGCGCGAAGGTGACCGGGGTCGCCGTGTCGATCCTGGCGCTGGGTCTGTTGGCGACGGGGATCGGAACCACCGTCTTCTTGCGCAGCCAGCTCCTCGCCAACGTCGACACGCAGGTCTCCCAGCTGGCCGGCGCGGGCGTCAGCGCGTTGTTCGACATCGACCTTCTCGCGGATCCGGCGTTCGTGCCCAAGAGCGAATCGGTTCCGACGGATTACTTCGTCGCGATCTACGACCAGGAAGGCGACTTCGTCGCGAGCGCCGGCGGGGGGCGGCAGCGCAACGAGCCCGACTTCCCGGCCGAGTATCTTCCGACGCAGAGCGCGCTGGCGCAGCAGCAAGAACCCTTCACCATCCCGGGCACGGCACCGGGGACCGAGTTCCGCGCCGCCTCCGCCCTCATCGAAGTGGAGGGAACGACGGTCTTCTACACGCAAATGATCGCCGTTCCTCTCGCCACGGTGACACAGACCCTCGCGACCTACCTCGGCATCTACAGCATCCTCTCGGTGATCACGATCGTGCTGGGAGCCGTGGCCATCCGACTGCTGGTCACTCTCGCGTTCCGCAGCCTCACCCAGGTCGAGAACACGGCGATGGAGATCGCCGCGGGAGACTTCGGTCAGCGCATGACCGACATCGCACCCGCGACCGAAGTGGGGCGCCTGAAGACCGCGATCAATGCGATGCTCGGACGCATCGACGCGGCGCTGGCTCAGCGGGACGCAACAGTGCGGCAGATGCGCCGTTTCGTCGGTGATGCCTCACACGAACTGCGCACGCCCCTGGTCACGGTGCGCGGGTACGCCGAGCTGTACCGGATGGGGGCGATCCGCACCGAAGAAGACGTGGCGCAGGCGATGGAGCGGATCGAGAAGGAAGCCGTCCGCATGGGGCTTCTCGTCGAAGACCTCCTCGCGCTGGCCCGGCTCGACGAACGTCGAGAGATCGAGTTCAGCCCCGTGGATCTGCGCCCGCTTGCTCGGGATGCCGCACTCGACGTTCGCGCGGCCTCACCGCAACGACCGGTCGCGGTGATCGACACCACGATCGTCGAACCCTCCGAAGTTGTCACGCCGCCGATCTCCACCGACACTCCCGAGACACCCAAGCGCCCCCGCTCCGCCTTCAGCCGTGCCGGCTCGATCCTGCTGCGTCGGCGGCCCCGGGACGGACGCGGTGCCGCACCCACGACCGAGCAGATCGTGATCGCGCCACTTGATCTCGGCCCCTCGTCCTCAGCGCCCGTGGCCCTGCCGCCGATCGTGCTCGGGGAGGAGAATCGCATCCGACAGGTGATCACGAACCTGATCGGGAACGCCCGTCGCTTCACGGCGGAAGACTCCCCGATCGAACTCCGCGTCGGCGTCGACGCCGCCGCACAGTCGGGCTGGATCGAGGTCGTCGACCACGGCGAGGGGGTGCCCGACCAGATCAAGGACAAGATCTTCCAGCGTTTCTGGCGTGCCGACACCTCTCGCACGCGCGAGACCGGCGGGTCGGGGCTGGGGCTGTCGATCGTCGCCTCGATCGTGGAGTCGCTCCACGGCTCGGTCCGCGTCCTGGACACGCCGGGCGGAGGGGCGACGTTCCGGGTGGGTTTCCCGCTGGCGCACCACCTGGACCCCGCCGAACACGCGTTCCTCGAGACGCAACCGCTGGAACGGCTCCCTGCAGACCTCCGGGACGACCCGACGAGCTGAGCCGGCACCGGGTCGGGGCTTCCTCCCCAGCATCCAAGAGCTGTCGCGGTGCCGCGGGAATCGACGCGTCGCCGCGGCAGACCCCCACCGGGCCGTAGCGTGTGGGCCACAGTCACGACATCGGGAGGTTCCTGTGGCCGTCTATTCCGTCGACAGCGACGCTGTTCTCGCCGCGACAGCCGGTGTGCGCGCAACCGCCGACCGCGTGCGAACCGAGACGCACGCAATGCTCGCCCAACTCACCGGCCTGCAGTCGCAGTGGACCGGCGCGGCATCCCTCGCCTTCGCGGGGGTCATCGATCAATGGCGCGCGGCCAATGCACAGGTCGAAGAAGCGCTCAGCGCCATCGGTGCGGCCCTCGAGACCGCGGGGCACCAGTACGCGGATGCCGAGCAGCTCACCCTCGGGTTGTTCCGCTGAGGCCGCTGGCAGCGGGCAGGATGCCGCGGGCCGCGCCACGAACGACCGAGGGCCCCTCCACGCGGGAGGGGCCCTCGGTGCGAAATGCAGCCGGACTCAGAAGTCCATGCCACCCGACGGGTCGGCGGGCATAGCCGGAGCCTTCTCGGGCTTGTCCGCGACAACCGCTTCGGTCGTCAGGAACAGACCCGCGATCGACGCCGCGTTCTGCAGCGCAGACCGCGTGACCTTGGCCGGGTCGATGATGCCCTGCGCGAAGAGGTCGCCGTACTCGCCGGTCGCGGCGTTGAGACCGTGACCTGCGGGCAGCTCCGAGACCTTGTTGGCCACGACGCCCGGCTCGAGACCGGCGTTCAGCGCGATCTGCTTGAGCGGCGCTTCGATCGCAACCTTCACGATGTTCGCACCGGTCGCCTCGTCACCGGTGAGCTCGAGACCCGCGAAGGCCTTCGTGCCCGCCTGGATGAGCGCGACGCCACCACCGGGGACGATGCCCTCCTCGACGGCAGCCTTCGCGTTGCGGACGGCGTCCTCGATGCGGTGCTTGCGCTCCTTGAGCTCGACCTCGGTCGCCGCGCCCGCCTTGATGACGGCCACGCCGCCGGCGAGCTTCGCCAGGCGCTCCTGCAGCTTCTCGCGGTCGTAGTCGCTGTCGGTGTTCTCGATCTCACGACGGATCTGGGTCACGCGACCCTCGATGAGCGCGGCGTCACCGGCACCCTCGATGATCGTGGTCTCGTCCTTCGTGATGATGACCTTGCGGGCACGGCCCAGCAGGTCGAGCGTCGCGTTCTCGAGCTTGAGGCCCACCTCCTCGGTGATGACCTGGCCGCCCGTGAGGATCGCGATGTCCTGCAGCTGCGCCTTGCGACGGTCGCCGAAGCCGGGAGCCTTGACGGCTGCCGACTTGAAGATACCGCGGATCTTGTTGAGCACGAGAGTCGCGAGAGCCTCACCCTCGACGTCCTCAGCGATGATCAGGAGCTCCTTGCCGTCCTGGATCACCTTGTCGACGATCGGCAGCAGGTCCTTGATGTTCGAGATCTTCTGGTTCGCGATCAGGATGTAGGGGTCCTCGAAGACCGCCTCCTGCCGCTCGGGGTCGGTCACGAAGTAGGGGTTGAGGTAACCCTTGTCGAAACGCATACCCTCGGTGAGCTCGAGCTCGGTGCCGAACGTGTTCGACTCCTCGACCGTCACGACACCTTCCTTGCCCACCTTGTCGATGGCCTCGGCGATGAGAGCGCCGATCTCGGTGTCAGCGGCGGAGATCGACGCGGTCGCGGCGATCTGCTCCTTCGACTCGACTTCCTTCGCACCGGCGAGCAGCTCGTCGGTGACTGCCTTGACGGCCTTCTCGATGCCCTTCTTGAGCGAGATGGGGTCAGCGCCGGCCGCGACGTTACGCAGACCTTCGCGCACGAGCGCCTGAGCCAGAACGGTAGCGGTCGTGGTGCCGTCGCCGGCGACATCGTCGGTCTTCTTGGCGACTTCCTTGACGAGTTCCGCACCGATCTTCTCGTACGGGTCTTCGAGCTCGATCTCCTTGGCGATCGAAACGCCGTCGTTCGTGATCGTGGGGGCGCCCCACTTCTTCTCGAGCACGACGTTGCGGCCGCGGGGGCCGAGCGTCACCTTCACGGCGTCAGCCAGAATGTTCAGGCCACGCTCGAGGCCGCGACGGGCCTCCTCGTCGAAAGCGATCATCTTTGCCATGTGTGTCGTCCCTCCCGGACGGGGCTAGGTCTTAGCACTCAGCGATACGGAGTGCTAACCCATTCTGGCACTCGACCATGGGGAGTGCAAGCCGCACGCGACGAAGACGACGAAGGGACGGATGCGGCAGCATCCGTCCCTTCACGAGACCTGTCGTGGGCGGATGCTAGACGACGCGCACGGACTCCGCCTGCGGGCCCTTCTGGCCCGTGCCGACGGTGAACTCGACTTTCTGGCCCTCTTCGAGAACACGGAAACCGGTCATGTCGATGTTCGAGTAGTGGACGAACACGTCTTGACCGTCATCGACAGTGATGAAGCCGTACCCCTTCTCGGCGTTGAACCACTTCACGGTGCCTTGGGCCATGCGTACTCCTGATGCTGGTGGGACACCGTCATCGTATGCACCGAGATCGCGCCGAAACCGCTGCCACGGGAAGTATTGACACGCGCGTCTTCACCTTGTTACGGCCCGGAAACACGGGGGCCGCGCGCGTCAGCCGGTGGGCTCCGGAGTGGGTGCGCCCGCAGCCGTGCGGTCGAGGCCGATCACGATCGTCAGCTGCTTCACGGCGCCCTCGTCGGCTTCTGTCGCCGGGTCGTCGGTGGGCTGGTAGATCGTGCTCTGCTGCACGGCGGCACCCCCGATCACGTCCGCAAGCCCGAGGGCGGCGGCAAGGTCGGCATCCGTCGCGTAGTACACGGTCGTCTCGGGGAAGTCATCGGTTCCCGCTTGACCTGCCAGGACCGTCTCCGGCACCCACCCTGCCGCGATGAGCTGATCCTTCATCTGGGTCGCGAGCCCCGTCTCGGGGGTGGCGTTGAGGATCAACACCGAATAGGAGGTGTCGACGACAGGATCGACCGTCACGGTCGGGGTGGGCTCGGGCGCCGCCTCGGGAAAGAGCACGATACGCCCCGCGACGACGAAGGTCGCAAAGATCCCGACAGCGATCAGGATGACGGTCGCCAGCGCCGCCCAGAAGAACACGACTCCCCCACGCATGTGAGGCTGCTCGGCGCGATGCGCGCCCACCCGTCCGACGTCCTCAGGCAGGTCGTCGAATCGATCGCGTGGGAACGGGGACTTCGGCATCAGACGATCGTACCGATGCCGCCGAGGGAAACCCTGCGCGTACCGGTCGCGGCGTCGCCACCGACCGAACCGGACCGTCCCCCTGCCCGACCACGATCGCGCAGGCGGCGAAGCCGTCCCATCAGCAGCGGGTCGTACGCTTGCGCGTCGACCGAGTCCAGCATCCGCACCAGCAGCTGGTAGTACCGCGCAGGCGACATCCCCAACGTCTGGCGAATCTGTTCCTCTTTCGCCCAGCCGCGCAGGCGGCACGACGATTCGAAGTCGAGAATCGCGCGTTCACGCTCGTTCAAGGGCACGGTGCGAGGTTATCCGCGAGCTGCGACATCCGCGGCGCGCCACTCCACCCATGCTCCGAGCGGGTCGACGACGGCAAGCGCTCTCTCGTCCATCCCCAACACGAAACCGGGCCAGCTGGCGGCATCCCTGCCCCAGCGATGGTGAAGCGCAGGCGGATCGATCGATACCCAGCGCGTGCCCGGCCGCGTCGCGCGCAGCGCATCGATCTGTGCGAACAACCGCTCACGTCCCGCGCGCGGGATATGGGGCAGCACGCCCGGTGTGGTCACGATGAGCGTCGCCCCTGCGGGCGCGGCCTCGGCAGCCCCGGCGAGAAGCCCGTCGGCGGTCGCGTCCCCCGCGACCAGCAGCGGAGGATCCTCACGGACGAGGTCCAGCGCCGCGGTGATCCGCTCGACGCGCCCCTCTTCGCCCGGCCACACGAGCGAGGTCAGAAAGCGACGGTCGGCAACGGATGCCGCATCCAGCGGCGCGAGGTCGATGCCGGCGCGCCACACGACCTCGGGAGGGCGAAGCTCGGGCAGCCCCTGCGCGCGGCTGCGAAGAACGACCGGCGATGGCCCACTGACCGGATCGAGGCCCGGTCCGTCCTCATAGCGGTAGGAGTAGCGGTCGGGGTACAGGCACAGTCCCGCGCTGGCGCCGACCTCGAGGAGCGCAAGAGGGCCGTCGACGAGGGCGAGCGCGGGCAGCAGAGCCGCGCACCGCAGGGGCTCGTTGGTCTGCAGTCCGCGGGCCACGCACTCGGCCGCGACGGCCTCGACGTGCTCCGCCAACCAGCGCGACCACGCCGGATAGTCCCCCTCTGCCGCTCCCAGCATCCGGGTGACCGCGAACACCAGGGGCGGTTGGCGGCGCGCCGCCGGAAGGCGGGCCAGGAGACGCTGCGCGACAGGGTCGTTCGCCACTCCGTCGGCCCACTGCGCGTACAGCTCGGAGCGCCCCGGCGCCTCCTCGGTCGCGAAGCGGCGGTAGCGCTCCGCGACGCGGGCCGCCTCGGCATCCGTTGTGGGCAGCATCCCCCCATTGTGAGGGCAGGGGCCGCTCACGAGGCGTTCGCGACGATGAGCGTCACGAGAACGGAACAGTCCGCCGCCGATTCGTGTTGACTTCTCTTGAGGAGGAACAATGTCCTATCCCACCCAGAAGTCCGAGTCCGAGTGGCGCGCAGAGCTCACCGCCGACCAGTACGCCGTGTTGCGCGAGGCCGCGACCGAACGCCCCTGGACCGGCGAGTTGCTCGACGAGAGCCGCGCGGGCCTGTACACCTGTGCCGCGTGCGGCAATGAGCTGTTCAAGAGCGGCACGAAGTTCGATTCGCACTGCGGATGGCCGAGCTTCTACGAATCGGTGCGACCCGAGGCGGTCGAACTGATCGAGGACCGCAGCCACGGCATGGTGCGCACCGAAGTGCGATGCGCCCAGTGCGGCTCCCATCTCGGGCACGTCTTCCCCGACGGGTTCGGGACCCCGACCGGCGACCGGTACTGCATGAACTCGATCGCTCTGAACTTCACTCCCGAAGAGTCCTGATGGCGCGTGGTCACGTGCGCGGTCCCGGCCGCGCACGTGACCATACTCGTGACCACACCCGTGACCACGGCACAACGACGATGGCGACGGATGCAAGAGCGATGAGCGCCACCAGCACCTCGCGCGCGAGGCCCGGACTGGCCGGCGCCGGCCAGATCGCGTCCAACACGAGCGCCGTCACGAGCTGACCGACCACCGAACCGAGAACGAGCAGCAGCACACCCGTCCTGCGCACCAGAGCGGCAGACAACAGGATGTAACCCACCCCGAGTGCACCCCCCAGGTACGGCCACGGGTCGCTCGGCCAGCTCGTCGGGAGCCCCACGGCGACGACATGCACGGCAGCGATCAGCACCAGGACGATCGTGCCGCCGAAGAAGTTGACCACTGTGGCGGCCATTGCGGATCCGGTTGCTCCGCGCAGTCTGCCGTTCGTCGCTTGCTGCCACGCGACCCCGCCACCTGACAGGAGCGGCAGAAGCAACATCCACCACGGAACTCCGGTGAGGTTTCCTCCGGTCACGGAGATCCCCACGGCGACCAGTGCGACAGCGCCTCCTGTCACTCGGCGGACCGTCACCGGCACCACGCCGGAGGGCCCGTAGCCGATCCGATCGATCAGGATACCGAAGACGATCTGGCCCGCGACGAATCCGACGGTGAACAGCGACACACCGATGATGCCGGCGGTCAGGCTCTGACTGGAGACCGTGAACGCGCCGGCGAGCCCTCCTGCCAGCATCCACCACCGGATGCTGCCCGCGCGCACGCCGTCGCGGAGCGCCAGGAGTCCGCGCCGTCCCGCAGGGGTGAGCGCCGCGATCACCGCGATGAGAACGAGTCCCGAGCCGAACGAGAACGCCGCTGCCAACGTGCTGTCGTCGATACGGTGACCGAGTTGGCCGTTGGCGCGAACCTGCAGCGCGGTGAGGGCGCCGACCAGGGCAGTGCCGAGGAGCCCGAGGGCCGTCGCTGCTCTGCCGGACGTCACCGGTTCATTCTGCCCGAGACGGCGGCGATGCCCGATGACAACGTCGGCGTCGGCATCCAATCGCGACACCGACGTACGTGGAGCCGACGACGGGACGTGAACCCGTAACCGCCCGATGACAACGTCGGCGTCGGCATCCGATCGCGACACCGACGTACGTGGAGCCGACGACGGGACGTGAACCCGTAACCGCCCGATGACAACGTCGGCGTCGGCATCCAATCGCGACACCGACGTGTGTGGAGCCGACGACGGGACTTGAACCCGTAACCGCCCGATTACAAGTCGGGTGCGCTACCAATTGCGCCACGTCGGCAGATGCCCCAGTCTATCGGGGCGCCGCTGTCCTCCCTGCCTCAGGAAGTCGGGGTCGGGGTCGGTGTGGGCGTCGGGGTCTGGTAGTAGGCGTCGGAGTCGATCGTGAGAACGAACTGCGCGAACTCCTTCGGGTCATCGAGCGCGCCGACGTACACCGACCCGTTCACGAGGACCAGGGGCGTTCCGGTGAGCTGCTCGCCGTCCGTCCCCGGGATCTCCTCGACCGCGCGCTCGGTGGCCTTCTTGGCCCACGCCAGGAAGTCACCGTTCTCGATGCAGCCGCGAACGACCTTGGGGCTGGACACCCCGGATGCCTGCGCGATGTCGGCGAGCTCGGTGTCGGAGTATCCGTCGGCGTCGACATCCGGCTGCTGGCTCAGCAGTGCGTTGTTGAACGCGAAGAAGGCTTCGGGCGCGTGGGTGGCGACGCAGGCGGATGCCGCGGCCGCGCGCAACGAGTACTTGGTGCCGTTGGACTTCGCGGTCAGCATCGCCACCGGGTAGTACGTGAGGCTGACGGCGCCCTCCTCGACCCACGTCGACAGCTGCGGCGCGTTGGCGAACTGGAACTCTGCGGAGCCGGTCGACAGGTAGTCCACGTAGACGCGGATCTCGATCTCGGGAGCCTCGGTGGCCACGGGGGTCGGCTCCGGGGTCGCGGTCGTCGTCGCGCCCGCTTCCAGTGACGTGCTGTCGTCAACGCCCTCGGCAGCGACCACGACACCGCCGACCGCGGTGACCGGGAATCCGTCAGCCTTCGCGGCAGCAGGGGTGAGCGCGCGCGTGGAGGTCGTCGAGGTGACGGCCCAGGTGACTGACACCGCGACGACAGCGACCACCGCGACGATCCCCACACCGATGATTCCGGCACGGATGCGGCGCGCGCGCGTCTGCTTCGCGTGGACCTTCTGGGCCTTCTCGCGTACCGCTTCGCGGCGGTCGCGAGCTTCGGGCGCCGCGGGCTGCTCGCCGCTGGGCGTCTGGTCGCTCGACATGGAACCTCTTCACACAACAAGGGGCCGGGCCGTGCCCGGCAGGGGGCCGTGGTGCCGGCCCGGGTGCCGCTCAGGTGACGGCCACCGCCCCCGATGGTAGCCAGAGAGCCTGGGAAAAGCCCAGACATGGCCCCTTTCTCGACGGCGGTGTTACTCGTCGGCTTCTTCCTGCTTGCCGCGCATCACGAGCAGCGGGTCGGGTGTGCCCACGACGTCGACATCCTTGTCGTCGTAGTCGAACTGCCCGAGGAAGAACCGCATAGCGTTGATGCGCGCCCGCTTCTTGTCGTTGGAACGCACGATCGTCCACGGCGCGTACTTCTTGTCGGTGCGGCGGAACATCTCCTCTTTCGCGACGGTGTACTCGGCCCACTTGTCCAACGAGGCGATATCCATGGGTGAGAGCTTCCACCGGCGCACGGGATCGAGCTGGCGCAGGGCGAAGCGGGTGCGCTGCTCGGTGCGCGAGACCGAGAACCAGAACTTCGTGAGGTGGATGCCGGATTCGACCAGCATCCGCTCGAACGAGGGCGTCTGCTCCATGAACGTCTCGTACTCCTCGTCCGAGCAGAACCCCATCACCCGCTCGACGCCGGCGCGGTTGTACCAGGAACGGTCGAACATGACGATCTCGCCGGAGGTCGGGAAGTGCTGGATGTAGCGCTGGTAATACCACTGGCCGTGCTCGCGGTCGCTGGGCTTGGCCAGCGCGACCACGCGCGCGGTGCGCGGGTTCAGGTGCTCGGTGAACCGCTTGATCGTGCCGCCCTTGCCCGCGGCATCGCGACCTTCGAACAGGATGATCGCGCGGCGGCCCGTGTCCTCGAGCCAGTACTGGAACTTCAGCAGCTCGACTTGCAGGCGGTACTTCTCGAGCTCGTACTCCTCCCGGCTCATCCGCTCCGCGTAGGGGTACCCCTCCTGCCAGGTGTAGACGGGGTTGCCCTGCGGGTCGATCAGGTCCGGGTCGGGGGTATGCCCGTCGCGGACGGTGTAGCCGCGCTCGCGCAGGTACTCGATGTAGGCCCGCATGTCGCCGGCAGGAACGTTCTCGAACATGGCTACCTCCGAGTGCGCCGTCGGGATCGCGCACACCCCGTTCGCATTGTCGCCCACTCAGCTGCGTCGCACGAGACCCTAGACCACCCCGGGGTGAACATCCGGTGACGATCGCCCCTCGCACCCGAGGGGCCGCAGCGCGTGGGAGGCTGGACAGATGCGTATCGCTCTGACCGGTTCGACCGGAAAACTGGGAACCGTCGTGGTCCGCGACCTGCGCGCCGCAGGCCACGAGGTGATCGGCATGGACATCGCCGGCAGCCCCGCGCCGGGCTTCTTGCAGGTCGATCTCACCGACTACGGGCAGGTGATCGATGCGCTCTCGGGCCTCGGGGACCGGGACGAACGAGGCGTGGACGCGGTCGTCCATCTTGCGGCCATCCCCGCTCCCGGCATCCGTTCCGACGTGGCTGTCTTCCACAACAACATGGCGGCGACGTTCAACGTCTTCTGGGCGAGCGTGAGACTCGGCATCCGTCGCCTTGTCTACGCCTCGAGCGAGACGGTCCTCGGACTTCCCTTCGACGTCCCGCCACCGTATGTGCCGGTCGACGAGGAGTACGAGCCTCGCCCCGAGAGCGTGTACTCGCTCGTGAAGACGCTGGAAGAGCGGATGGCGCACGAGCTGGTGCGCTGGCATCCCGACCTGTCCATCACGGCGTTGCGCTTCTCGAACGTCATGGTGCCCGAGGACTACGCGGCCTTCCCCGACTTCGACGCCGACGCACGGACACGCAAGTGGAACCTGTGGGGCTACATCGACGCCCGCGACGGCGCGCAGGCGGTGGCGCGCGCGCTCGAGGTCGCGCCTGCCGGTTTCGAGCAGTACATCATCGCCGCCGCCGACACGGTGATGTCCCGGCCCAACGCCGAACTGCTCGCTGAGGTGTTCCCCGATGTCCCCGTGAAGGGCGAGGTGGGGGCGAACCACACGCTGCTGTCGATCGAGAAGGCCCGACGGATGCTGGGCTACGCCCCGCAGTATTCCTGGCGCGATCACGTCTGACCCCTCGCACCGCGGCCCTCGCTGGTCGCTCCCAGGTGGGAGTGGCATACTGACAGGTGCGCCCGATGACGGGCGTGCGGGCCAAGCCCCCGCTCATCCTCACAACGGATCGTCCGGCACGTACCTGCCGGTGAAGGAGAAGAAGAAATGGCGTCCGTCACCTTTGACAACGCAACCCGCCTCTACCCGGGTGGAACCCGTCCCGCGGTCGACAAGCTGAACCTCGAAGTGGGAGACGGCGAGTTCCTCGTCCTGGTCGGCCCCTCCGGCTGCGGAAAGTCCACCTCGCTGCGCATGCTCGCCGGCCTCGAAGAGGTCAACTCGGGTCACATCCGCATCGGCGAGCGCGACGTCACCGACGTCCCGCCGAAGGACCGCGACATCGCGATGGTGTTCCAGAACTACGCGCTGTACCCGCACATGACGGTCGCCGAGAACATGGGCTTCGCCCTCAAGATCGCCGGCGTCAACAAGGACGAGCGCGCCGCCCGCGTCCTGGAGGCTGCCAAGCTCCTCGACCTCGAGCAGTACCTCGACCGCAAGCCGAAGGCCCTCTCGGGTGGTCAGCGTCAGCGTGTCGCGATGGGCCGCGCGATCGTGCGCCAGCCCCAGGTGTTCCTCATGGACGAGCCGCTGTCGAACCTCGACGCGAAGCTGCGCGTGCAGACCCGTACCCAGATCGCCTCGTTGCAGCGCCGCCTGGGAGTCACCACCGTCTACGTGACCCACGACCAGACCGAGGCTCTGACGATGGGCGACCGCATCGCGGTGCTCAAGGACGGCATCCTGCAGCAGGTCGGCACCCCCCGAGACCTGTACGAAGCGCCCAAGAACATCTTCGTCGCGGGCTTCATCGGCTCCCCCGCCATGAACCTGTTCCCGGTGGACATCGTCGACGGCGGCGTCAACTTCGGTACCCACCTCGTGCCGGTCGAGCGCGAGGTGCTCGCCAAGGCCACCGGCAAGGAGCTGACGATCGGCGTCCGTCCCGAGGACATCGAGGTCGCGCCGGCCGACGGCAAGGGCCTGTCGGTGGTCGTGGACCTCGTCGAAGAGCTCGGTGCCGACGGCTACCTGTACGGTCACGCCGACATCAACGGCAAGCGCACGGATGTCGTCGCTCGCGTCGACGGCCGCAGCCACCCGCACGCGGGTGAGACCGTCGTGCTGGCGCCGGTCCTCGACCACGTGCACCTGTTCGACCTCGAGTCGGGCGAGCGCTTGACAGAGAAGGCCGTCGCTTCGGTCTGACCTTTCCCCATCGTGACGGCGCGGATGTCTGGGACGTCCGCGCCGTCACGCATGTCACCCCGATGCGGAGGAACGGATGTCGCACACGCAGCTGTCCATCACAGCGAGCACCGTCGATCCCGGCCTGCTGACTCTGCCGTGGTCTGTGCCGCTGGTCGAGTGGCCCTCTGACACCATCGTCTCCCTCCCCAAGGGCATCTCTCGCCACACCGTCCGTTTCGCGAGCCTGTCGGGTCGGGTCGTCGCGATCAAAGAGACGACGGAGGAGATGGCACGACGCGAGTACGACATGCTGGGAAACCTCGCCCGCCTTGACGCCCCGTGCGTGGAACGGGTCGCGGTCATCGCCGGACGACGGGACGCCGAGGGTGAACCGCTGCCGGCAGCCCTGGTGACCGCGCACCTGAAGTTCTCGCTGCCCTACCGGGCCCTGTTCACCCAGGTGCTTCGCCCGACGACCGCGACGCGCCTGGTCGATGCCCTCGCGGTACTCCTGGTGCGGCTGCACAACGTCGGGTTCTTCTGGGGCGACGTGTCGCTCTCGAACACGCTGTTCCGTCGTGATGCCGGTGCGTTCGCGGCCTACCTCGTGGATGCCGAGACCGGTGAGCTGCACGAGAGCGGCCTGACCCCCGGGCAGCGGGAGCACGACCTTGACGTGGCCAGGACCAACATCGCGGGCGAGATCATGGACCTCGAGGCCGGCGGACGCCTGGAGGGCGGGGTGGATGCCGTCGAGATCGCGGACGGCATCATGAGCGCCTACCGATCGCTCTGGCGAGAACTGACCGAGATCGAGACTTTCGAAGCACGCGAGGCGTGGCGGATCACCGAGCGCGTCGAGCGCCTCAACGAACTCGGCTTCGACATCGGCGAGATGTCGATGGAGACCACCGCCGACGGAACCCGTGTATCCATCCAGCCCAAGGTCGTGGATGCGGGCCACCACCAACGCCGACTCATCCGTCTGACGGGACTCGACGTCGAGGAGAACCAGGCTCGCCGTCTGCTGAACGATCTCGACGAGTTCCAGGCGCGCGGATCGCGGGCAGGCGACGACGAAGAGATGGTCGCTCACGAGTGGCTCACTCGGGTGTTCGAGCCCGTCATCCGCGCCATCCCGTTCGATCTGCGCGCCAAGCTCGAGCCCGCCGAGGTCTACCACCAGTTCCTTGAACACCGGTGGTACATGTCGCAGGCGCGGGGTCAGTCGGTTCCCGTTGCGGAGGCCGTCACGAGCTACATCGACGACGTCCTCCGGTACCGCCGCGACGAAGCGACAGTGATGGGTCCGCCGACCGACACCCTCGCGATCCCCATCGTCACCGATGCGATTCCGACCACGCGCAGCCCGTCGACGGGGCCGACCGACTGGCGCGATCTGGTCTGAGCAGACCGGCGCCGGTCAGTATCCGACGGTGAAGCGCGCCCGAACGTGCTGGGGGTTCTCGATCTCATCGAGCACCGCCACGGCGAGGTCCGCCCCCGAGATGAACGACTCGCCCTGGGCATCCGTCACGATGACGTCGCCGCCGGTCCGGTAGGTACCGGTGCGCTCACCCGGATTCCAGGCGCCGAACCCGCCCGCCGGGTGGACGAAGAACCAGTCCCTCCCGGACGTGTCGGCCTGCAGGTCCTCGAGGATGCCGATCGCTTCGAACGCTTCGGGCTTGAACTCCTCGGGAAAGCCGCTGTCGATCACCCGCGGTCCGCCCGGAGCCACAAGGCTGCCGCCCGCGCCGCCGATCACGCCGATGCGCACATCCCCGGGCAGCACCGACAGCAGCTGCTCGATCGCGGGGCGGACCTTGCCGAGCATGTCGCCGCGCGGCGCGACAGCAGACACGAGGACATCGACACCCGCGAGCTCCTCGACGAGCCCGGGAACGTCGAGGATGCTTCCCTCGACATACGTCGCACCATGCACCCGCTCCGATGGCACTGACCGCGCAACCGAAACCACGGTGTGACCGCGGTCGACCGCTTCCTTGACGATGTGCGATCCGGCATAGCCGGTTCCTCCGAGCACTGCGATACGAGCCATTGTGGTCCCTTTCTGCCGATGCGGCCCGAGCAGGCCGTCGTTGGATCAAACCGGTCACGGGCCGCGCTATTCCCTCGCGCCGCCACGGCGAGCGACGCGAGGCCGGGGCTCGCTCAGACCAGGATGGAGACGGGGTTCTCGACCCGGCGCTGGAAAGCTGCCAGCCACTGGGCTGCGAGCGCGCCATCCCACACACGGTGGTCGGCCGACAGAGTCACCGTCATCATCGTCGCGACCTCGATCCCGCCATCCGCCCCGACCAGCGGCCGCTTCTCGGCCGCGCCGACGGCAAGGATCCCGGCATGGGGCGGGTTCAGGATCGCCGCAAACTCGGTGGTCCCATACATGCCGAGGTTCGAGACCGAGAAGGACCCGCCGTCCAGCTCGTGTTGCTTGATCCGCCCCGCGCGCGCCCTGTCGGCGAGGTCGCGGATCGTCGCACTCAGTTCGCTCAGCGGCATCCGTTCCACGCCGCGCACGACCGGCGTGAGCAGACCCCCCTCGACGGACACGGCTACCGCGATATCCACCGACGTGAAGCGACGCGTCGCGTCCTCTGTCCAGATCGCGTTCGCCTCGGGCACATCGCGCAGCGCAGCAGCCACCGCCTTGACCACGAGGTCGTTGACCGAGACCCGAACCGTCTCCGCCAGGTTGATCTGCCGCCGAAGCTCCAGCAACGCGTCGACTCGGCAGTGCGCGACGAGGTAGAAGTGCGGCACCGTCGTCTTGCTCTCGGTGAGACGGCGGGCGATCGCACGCCGCATGCCGGTGTGCGGGATATCGGTGTAGGCCGCGTCCGGCGAGGTTCCCACGGCGCGAGCGGCTGGATCGGATGCGGGCGACGTCGCCCTGAGGTCCTCGATGTCTCGGCGCACGATGCGTCCGTTCGGCCCGGTGCCGGAAACACTCGTGAGGTCGATGCCGCGCTCGCGCGCAAGACGGCGGACGAGCGGCGTCGCGAAGATCCGTCCGGCCGGTGCAGGATCGTCGGCCCGGGAGGGGTCAGGCTCGCCGTCCGCGGTGGGCACGGGCAGGTCGGACGCCGTGGCCGATCGTTCGCTCGCGTTCACCGCCCGCGCGGCATCCTCGGAGCCCGACCCGCCTGCCGGCGACGCCCCCGCGGCCGCGATCGCCTCCTCGGCGGACTCTCCGGGCGCGCCGAGGACAGCGATGGAGGAGCCGACGGCAGTCGCCTCCCCCGCGCTCACGAGCAGCGCAGCGACAACCCCGGAGTCCTCGGCCTCGTACTCCACGACAGCCTTCTCGGTTTCGATCTCGGCGATGGGCTGCCCTTTGGTCACCTCATCGCCGACCGCCACCAGCCAGGATTGGACGGCCGCGACACCGGTGCCGGTGGCGATCTCGGGCATGCGGATGACTGTGGCCATCATCGACCTCCCCACGCGGCGCGGACCCGTTCGAGCCCGGCGACGACCTCCTCGGTCCGTGCGATCGCGGCGCGCTCGAGCACCTGGGAGATGCTGGGACTGGCTTCGCCTCCCGTCACGCGTTCCACGGGCTGGTCGAGCCAGTCGAACAGTCGGCGCTGGATCTCGTCGGCAAGCCACGCGCCGTAAGAGGTGCCGCGAGCGCCTTGCTCCACGATCAGCACGGCGTTGGTCTTGCGCACACTCGCCTCGATCGTCGTCCAGTCCAGGGAGGCCCGGTCAAGCCACCGGAGGTCGATCACCTCCGCGTCGATCCCGGTCTGCTCGACGGCCTCGAGCGCGTGCCCCACCATCGACAGGTAGCTCACGACCGTGACATCGGAGCCTTCACGGCGCACCACGGCGCGCCCCGGCGGCAGGATGCCGTCAAGGTCCCCGTCGGGCACCGCTGACACCGTGTTGTAGAGGTCGACGTGCTCGATCACCAGCACAGGGTCATCGAGAGCGAGAGCGGCGTTCATCAGACCGACGTAGTCAGCCGCCGTCGACGGTGCGACGATCCGCCACCCGGGCGCGGTCGCGAACACGCCCGCTGGATCCATGAGGTGCTGGGATCCGTACCCGGAGCCCATCGCAACCTTCGTGCGCAACACGAGCGGCACGGGATTGTCTCCGCCGAACATGTGTCGCGCCTTGCCGACCTGATTGAAGACCTGATCGGCTGCGACCCACATGAAATCCGGATACATGAACTCGACCACCGGCCGGAAACGCCCGTCGAGAGCGAGCCCGCCTGCCAGTCCGAAGAACCCGTTCTCGCTGATCGGGGTACCCACGACTCGGCCGGGGAAACGCTCAGCCAAGCCCTTCGTCGCGCCGTTGGTGCCGCCCTTGAGCCGGTGGACGTCTTCGCCGAGCACCACGATGCGCTCATCGGTCTCCATCCGCCGGGCCATGACCTCAGCCACGGCGTCGACGAAGGTGATCTCCCGGGTCGCGGCGGCGTCGAGGATCGGCAGCTCCTCGAGCTCGCTGGCATCTCCCCGGATGCCGACATCGACGAAACTCGGATCGGGCCAGAGCTCCGGCCGGATGCGGCGGCGCCCGTCCCGATCGGGATCGGCTTCGATGAGCTCCGCAACCGCGGCTTCCATCGCCGCCTGGGAGCGAGCGCGAAGCTCGGCGACCTCATCCTCGGTGATCTGGCCGAGCGTGTGCATCTCAGCGGCGACGCGCGTGAGCGGATCACGCGCGCGCCAGTCCGCTTCTTCTTGCTTGGTGCGATACCCGAAGGCGCTCCCCGGGTATGGACCGTTCTGGTGGAAGTAGCGGTAGACGTCGGCTTCGATGATCGTGGCACCCTCCCCCGCACGCAGGCGCTCGGCCGCCTCGGTCATCGCGAGGTACACCGCGAGAGGGTCCATGCCATCGACACGCCACCCTGGGATGCTGAAGCCCTGGCCCCGTACCGACAGCCGCGTGTCGGCGGTGATCTCCTCGACGTGGGTCGAGACGGCGTACATGTTGTTCTCGATGAAGAAGCACACCGGCAGCCGCCAGGCCGACCCGAGGTTCATCGATTCGAGCACTGATCCGATCTGGCTCGCGCCGTCACCGAAGTAGTTCACCGTCAGGTCGGTGGTGCCGGCGTGCTTCTGGGCCCAGGCGTTGCCCGCGGCCATCGGCGCGCCCCCTCCGACGATCGCGTTCGTGCCGAGCGCCCCCGCTTCGAACCACTGCAGGTGCATCGACCCGCCGCGTCCGCGGCAGTAGCCCTGGGCGAGGCCGAGGATCTCGGCCAGGGTTCGCTGCAAGACAGTCTGCACGGCGGGCGTGACCGGATCGCGCGGGTCCACCGCGCCGCCGGTGACGTGGGTGAGGGCCTTGGCGAGGAACTGATGGTGTCCGCGATGCGAGCCGTTGACGGCATCCGTCGAGCGAAGCCCCACGATCGATCCGACGGCTCCGCCCTCCTGGCCGATGCTGGAGTGCGCTGGTCCGTGGACAAGCCCTTCCGCGGCGAGCGCGAGCACGGTCTCTTCGAACGCACGGATCAGGTGGAGTTCGGCGAGCATCGTTCCGAGAAGGTCGGGACCTGCAGCCTTCCAGTCGGCGGGGGTCGTCGTCAGCTGCACCCAGTCGGTGCCGGTTTCCAGTCGTCGGCGTCGCGGCATCTCATCCACCCTCGCGTCGTTGCGTATCCAGGTCTTGTCTGCTGAGACTGTACGCGCGATTGCATCCAATCACAACACTTTTGTGGGTGAAATCGGTTTCTGTTGAGCCTGAGCGGCCTATCTGGATACAATCCAGCCAACACCCGCGACCAAGGAGGTTCACATGGCACTCCCCGGCGTACGCGGCCTCGATCACGTCGGATTCACGGTTCCCGACCTCGATGAAGCGCACGGGTTCCTGGTCGACATCCTCGGCGCAACACACGTCTACACCCTTGGCGCGAAGCGCGCTGACGACGACTGGATGAGCGTGCACCTCGGGGTGGACCCCCGCACCGAGATCCGCGAGATCCGGTTCTATCGACTCGGACACGGCACGAACCTGGAAGTGTTCCAGTACGACAGCGCCGACGGACAGGCCCCCCAGCCGCGCAACAGTGATATCGGCGGCCACCACCTCGCTCTCTATGTCGATGACATGGACGCGGCCGTGGACTACTTGCGACAGCACGAAGTCGAGGTCATGGGCACCCCGGTGGCCAGCGCCGGCGCATCCGCCGGCCAGCGATGGCTGTACTTCCGGAGCCCGTGGGGCATGCAATTCGAGCTCGTCAGCTACCCCGCGGGCAAAGCGTACGAGGCTGGAGCCACGACGCTCTTGTGGCATCCGAAGGACCCGGCGCGGTGACCGGCGGGCCGCACCTGAGCTCGATCGCCGGTCCCCGAAGTCGAGACGGTGACGCGGGAGCCCGTATCGCCGACGACATCCGACGCGGCATCATCGACGGCAGCCGACCGCCGGGAACACGGGTCCGCCAGGAGGATCTGGCTGCGCGCTACGGTGCGAGTCGAGTTCCGGTGCGCGAAGCGATCCGCCAGCTCGAGTACGAGGGGCTGTTGACGGTTGTGCCCAACGCGGGCGCGTGGGTGTCGACGATGACGCTCGCCGAGTGCGAGGAGATCTACCGAATGCGCGAGCGCCTCGAGCCCCTCCTGCTGTCGTACAGCGCTCCCCACCTCTCCGACGAGGCGGTCACCGAACTCGCCGCGCTCGCCGACCGGATCAGCAACACCGGCCACGACACCGAGGCGTTCCTCGCGCTCGATGCAACGTTCCATCACGCCAGCTACGCTGCAGCCGACACGGCTCACCTGTCGGACCTGGTGCTTCGGCTCTGGAACATGACAGCCCCGTACCGCCGAAGCTATGTCGCCTCGTGGACCTCGGATGCGCGCCGCATCGCGCACGAAGAGCACCACCTGATCGTGGCGGCACTGCGCGACCACGACACTGCCGAGGCCGAACGGGTGCTGGCTGCGCATATCCGGCGCACACGCCGTCAGCTCGCCCGTACGCCGGAGATCTTCGCAGACCGGTTCGGTCCTCGTTAGTCCCTGAGCTTCGCCGGATCCGAGGACACGCACCCACCGAACCGAGCAGGCCGCGGTGGAGATCACACCGTGGCCAGCGGCTCCCGCAGAGCCGGGAGGTGGGAGGCCGCCGGCGAGAGGTGTCCCCCCTCGATCAGGCGCGCCAGCTCGACCACCCGCGAATTGACCGGGGTCGGGATGCCGTGAACGGCGCCGCGGGCGATGACATGACCGTTGAGGTCGTCGACCTCGCTGTGGCGCCCCTTCTCCCAGTCCTGCAGCACGGTCGTGGTGGCTCCCGGAACGACGAAACTCGCGAACAGCTTGTCCGTCATGATGTCCACCACCCGATCGGGGTCACTCACCTCGTCGCTGCTCAAACCGAAGATCGGCAGAACGGGGTGCCCTTCCGCCGCACCGACTCGCATCGCTTCGTTCCCCGCCGCGACCATGACCTCGCGAAAGCCCGGTTGCTGAAGAGCATCGATCATCGGCAGCCCCAGAATCGCCGAAGTGACCAGCAGAGTGCTGTTGCTGACGAGCCTCATCCACTTCGCCGCCAAGATGTCGTCGAAGACGTCCACCGTGCCGGACAGACCGAGGATCCGGACCAGCTCAGGGATACGGTGGGCCGGGCCGCCATCCGTCGCCCCGACCGCGAACCACGATCGGGAGACCGGGGTATGCCGGTGGACGACTCCCGGATCCGTCATCGTCGCGGAGCACTCGATCACACACCCGAGAGTCCGTGTCCGACCCACCGCCTCAGCGATGACCCCGGCGGTCATCCCGTTCTGCACGCCGACGAGGATGCCGTCGTCGGCGAGGTACGGCTCGATAAGTCGAGCAGCCCACGCCGCGTCATAGGCCTTCACGAGCATCAGCACGACGTCGAACCGGCCGCGCAACTCCGCCACCTGACAGAAGTGTCGGACATCCGGCTGCACACGGTACTCCTCGTCCGGCGTGATGATGCGCAATCCATCGGCCCTCATGCGCTCGACGTGGGCCGGCCACTGCTCGATGAGCGTGACATCCTCCCCCGCACGGATGAGATCCGCGCCGATCGACGCCCCGTTGGCGCCAGCACCCAGAACCGCGATCCGCGTCATCGTCGGCCTCCCCTCGTCCGTCGCCGCTGCCGGAACACTCGCACGATACAGCAGCGGCGTACATCCCTGTCGCCCGGGTCTCGAATCTGGGCCCCGAGGCTGATAGTGTTCACTGTTACTGGACACTATCAGCGCAGAGAGCGGACAGCATGATCCTCCACCTCGCATCCTTCCGGTGGGTCGACAGCGTCACCGACGATGATGTTGCACGACTGACGGCAGCCCTGACGACAATGGCCTCCCAGATCCCAGAGTTGCGGTCGTACGTCGCCGGGCCGAATCTGCGACTGCGGCCCAGCGGAATGGACTATGCCGTCGCCGCGATCGTGGACGATGAGGCCGGCCTGCACGCGTACCTCGACCATCCCGCCCACGCGCGCGTGTACGCCGAGCTCATGGGAGCAATGCTCGCCGAGCGCGCTGCCGCGCAGCTCCCCCTGACGCAGGGTGAACTCGCATGAGCACCATGCGCGCAGCGGTGCTGCACGAGGTCCACGATCTTCAGGTGGAGAACGTGCCTGTCCCCGAGCCTGGGCCAGGCGAGGTGCTCGTTCGAGTCGGGGTGTGCGGGGTGTGCGGGTCTGATGCCACCGAGTTCGGTCGCGGGCTCGTGCTCGCACAGCCGCCCGTCACGCTCGGGCACGAGTTCGCCGGCATCATCGAGCAGGTCGGCGAGGGCGTCACAGACCTGGCCGTGGGCGCGACGGTCGTGTGCGGCGCGGGCGTGTCGTGCGGCGAGTGCAAGATGTGCCGAGCGGGCAGGACCAACCTCTGCACGTCGTACACCACCATCGGCTTCCACCACGACGGCGGGCTTGCGGGCTACGTCGTCTGCCCCGCGGCGATCGTCTGGGACACGACCGCGAGTGGGCTGACACTCGACACGCTCGGGCTCGCCCAACCCATGGCGATCGCGGTTCACGCGGTGCGCCGCTCGGGCCTTCAGCCCGGCCAAGACGCCGTCGTCGTGGGCGTCGGCGGAATCGGCGCGTTCATCACGTATGCGGCGGCGGCCACCGGAGCGCGCGTGCTCGTTACAGACCTCAACGCCCAGCGACTGGAATTGGCGCGCGCCCTCGGGGCGGAAGAGACCGTGCAGGCCGGCACCCAGAGCCTTCACGATTCCCTCGCCGAACGGAGCATCGTGCCGGATGTCTTCTTCGAGGTCTCGGGGTCGGCTCCGGGACTCGCGGCCGTCCTCGAGGCCGCAAGTCCCGGAGCAACGATCGTTCCGGTCGGCATCCAGCGCGGGGAGCCACCGCTTCCGTTGGGATCCTGGACGTTGCGCGAGTACACGATCGTCGGAACTGTCGCCCACGTCTACCGTGACGACATCCCCGAAGCGGTGCGGCTGCTCGCGGCGCGCGCCGACTGGTCGGACGTCGCCGCGGAGGTCCTCCCGCTGGACGAGGTCGTCGACGGGGCGCTGCAACCGCTGCTGAGCGGAGCTCCCGGTCAGGTCAAGACGTTGATCGACCCCTGGATCGAGACCCGCAGGCCCGCCAATCACGCGCACACGCCAGCCTGACCTCGGTCACCGTCGGAGCGGGGCTGCGGAAGACCGACACGCTCTCAGGGAAGCCGCTCCATCGCGCGCAGCACATCCACGGCCGACGACGGAGCAGCGGGCTGCGAAAGCACGCCGCGCGCGGCCGGCATCGTCTCGTTCTGGGGGCGCCGGCCGAAGACGAACCACACCCCGCGCGCGACCTGGTCAGTGTGGTTGACAAAAAGGTGCGGGCGCATCGAGTCGAAGCTCAGCGAATCGCCCGGATGCAGCACATACGTGTCGAAGTCCAGCTGCAGAGTGAGCTCGCCCTCCAACAGGTAGGCGTACTCGACTCCGGCATGGCGCATCAGCCGGTCCTCGACCGAGCTGCTCGCGCCGGGCTGGTAGGTCACGAGGAGCGCGTCGGCGGGGCCACCGGGCACGCTGGCGAGCTTCTCCCAGCGGACACCGTTCTCCATCTCGATGACGGGGTAGTCCGATGCGCGGCGAACGACCGACGCATCCGGCGCGGCGGGCGCAGGAGCGATCGGTGAGGGACCCCCAGTGGGGACGTTTCCGACCAGTTCGTCCAAGGAGACGCCGAGGTGGTTCGCCATCGCGAACAGCGTGGACACCGACGGCTGCGTCTTTCCGATCTCCACCTGCGAGATGAGTGAGGCGGAAACGCCCAGTGCTTGCGCAAGCGAGCGAAGGCTCATGCCTTTCGCAGTGCGCACCTCGCGGAGCTTGGCTCCCAGGCCCTCGGTCATGATCTCCCACCAGCGCAGCCACTCCTCGGCCACGAACGTCCGCTCAGTCTAAAGCAGGACATGCGCGCCACCTCGGAACGCCGCGACTACATCAACACGGTTCCCCGGTCGACGGGGAGGTTGACCGCCGAAACGCCGCGATTGCGCAGGAGGAATTGGGTGGCATCCACGACGTCGGCCATCGTCGCCAGATTGCCTCCCGGGGTGTGCCGCTCGTACTGCTCCAGGACGCCGTCGGGCTTGGACGCCCAGAAGGGACTGTCGCCGATGATCCCGGGGTGGATCGCGTTGACCCGAATCGGTGCAAGCTCGAGCGCGAGAGTGTTGATGAGGCCCGTGACGCCGCCATTGATGGAGGACACCGTCGTCGACCCCGGGTAGGGCAGATCCTTGGCCCGCCCGCCGAACAGGACGATTCCGGTGTCGACGCTCGGCTCCATCCGGTCCAGGAGCGCACGGATCGTCGCCGCGTACCCCACCAGCTTGAGGGTGACCAGACGGATCGCACGGTCGATGTCGTAGTCGCGGATCGAATTCGCGTCACGTTCGATTGCCGCGAGGACGAGACCGTCCACGCGGCCGACTCCGGCGAGTTGATCAGCGATGGTGTGCGGTTCGGAGATGTCCAGCGCGACGCCGCTCGCACCTTCCCCGAGGCCGCTCGCGATGTCTCGGGTCCGCTCCAGGTCGCGTCCGGTGATGACGACGTGGTCGCCCCGCGAGAGGCAGTCCTTCGCAATCTCCAGTCCGATACCCGATGTTCCGCCGACAACGACGATGGTCCGTTCGCTCACGGTAACTCCTCACGCTCTCCCTACACCGACGAAGTGAAACTGGACATCGATGTCCAGTAGAGCTTTACTAGAGTGAACTCGACCGGAGAGTCGATGTCAAGCAGGCCATGGACGAGGGGGCTTCGATGAAGAGCACGGGAACGACGGGGACGGCCGCGGTCGACTGGGAGCAGCGCGTCGACTTCGAGCGCCTGCGTGATGCGCGGCTCGATCGCCTCCACGCAGAACTGGAGCGGTCGGATCTGGGCGCGGTCCTCGCTTTCGACTTCTCGAATATCCGATACATGAGCGGAACGCACATCGGTACATGGGCGATGGACAAGCTCATCCGGTTCGCGCTGCTGACGCGCAAGACCGACCCGATCGTGTGGGACTTCGGCTCCGCCGCCAAACACCACGCCCTGTACAACCCGTGGCTAGACGTCACGTCCGCCGAAGCCGACGCCGATCCGCACTCCCCGCACGAAGGCGCCAAGCGCCCTCGACTCGAAAGCGGCGCCCGTGCCGGCATCTCGACGCTTCGGGGCGCCTTCCCTCCTGATGCCGACCTGGCGGGAGATGTGGCACGCAAGGTCAAGCGCGAACTCGAGAAGTTCGGCCTGGCAAACGAGCCCCTGGGCGTGGACGTCATCGAGATGCCTGTCCTCATCGCACTCCAGCGCGAGGGGATCGAGGTGGTCGACGGCCAGCAGGTATTCATGGAGGCCAGGCGGATCAAGACCTCGGACGAGATCCGCCTCCTGACCCAGGCGGCCAGCATGGTGGATGCCGCCTACGAGGAGTTGTATCGGTTCCTCCGACCGGGCGTCCGAGAGAACGAGGCGGTGGGCGTCGTTGCGAAGACCCTTTACGACCTCGGCTCCGAGTATGTCGAGGGCGTCAACGCGATCTCCGGAGAACGATGCTCGCCGCATCCGCACGTGTTCAGCGACCGACTGATCCGGCCCGGGGATCCGGCGTTCTTCGACATCCTGCACAGCTTCAACGGCTATCGCACCTGTTACTACCGCACGTTCGCGGTGGGATCGGCAAGCCAGGCGCAGAAGGACGCGTACTCGCGCGCGCGCGAGTACATGGATCGGGCGATTGCGCTGGTGCGACCCGGTGCGACAACAGCCGACATCGCAGCGGTGTGGCCTCGCGCCGAGGAGTTCGGGTTCCCCGACGAGATGGCGGCCTTCGCGCTCCAGTACGGCCACGGCGTAGGCCTGTCCATCTGGGAGAAGCCGATCTTCTCACGGCTCACCTCGTTCGATCACCCCGAGGTGCTCGAGGAGGGTATGGTCTTCGCACTGGAAACCTACTGGCCCGCTGCGGATGGCTGGGGCGCAGCGCGCATCGAAGAGGAGGTCGTCGTGACCGCCGACGGGTGCGAAATCATCACGAAGTTCCCCGCCGAGGAACTCATCGTCGCCGGTCGCCGCTACTACACGATCGACGGGCCCCTCAATCTCAATCGCGATTCCCAGTCCCACCGCAACACGATCTGGGGACGCGGCGAAGCGTGAGTACCGTCGGCTTTCTCGGGCTCGGTTCGATGGGGTCGGCCATGGCAGCCCGCCTGCTCGCCGCGGGCCACGACGTACGAGTCTGGAACAGGTCGACCGCGCCCGTATCGGCCGCGGTCGCCCGGGGAGCACTCAGCGCGGACCGCCCCGAGGACGCGCTCGAGTGCGCCGTGTCGTTCTCGATGCTGGCGAACGACGACGCGATGCAGGCTGTCATGACGCCCGCTCGGATCGGCGTGCTCCGCGGACGCACTCACGTCGCGATGGCATCCATCAGTCCCGACCTGGCCACCGCACTGGCTGATGAGGTCGGCGAGGCGGGCGGCCACTACGTCGCGGCGCCGGTGCTGGGCCGCCCGTCGGTCGCGGCAGAGGGAGAGCTCAACATCCTCGCGGCGGGTGATCCGGACGCCACCGCAGCAGTTCGCCCGTATCTCGAGGCCATGGGAAAGCGTGTCTGGCTGCTCGGAGAACGGCCGGCGGTCGCCAACGCCGTCAAGGCGGCTGTGAACTACAACATCATTCACGCAATGCAGGCGATCGGCGAGTCGGTGGCAATGACCGAACGGCTCGGCGTTCCCCCCGAGACGTTCACCGAGCTTCTCTCGAGCACCCTCTTCGGAGGGGTCGTGTACACCGGCTACGGACACCTCATCGCCGAGCGCGGCTACGCACCGCCGGGATTTCACATCGGCCTGGGCCGGAAGGATCTCGATCTCGCCGAGCAGGTTGCGCGATCGGTGGGTCTGATGCCCGCGACTCTCCCGGCGCTCACCGCCGTCTTCGAGGCGGCGCTCGCCGACGACGACCTGAAGGATCTCGATTGGAGCGCGATCGCCGAGGTCAGTCGACGCGGTCTACGCATCCGGCCACGGGAGCAGTTCGAGGAGTAACACTGGACAAGAGTGTCCAGTAGTGCTTTATTGGGAGCATCGACCGCAAATCAAGGAGGATGAGCGTCAATGCCCGAGAGCCCGCTGCCCCAACCCGGACAGCCTGTCGTGTTCCGGCGCGGTATCGTCGTCACGATGGACGATGCCCACACCGTTCTGCCACATGGCGACGTGCTCGTCGTCGACGGCAAGATCGCTGAGGTCGGAGACGATCTCGCCGTCCCCGACGGCACCTTCGAGATCGACGCGGAGGGTGGCATCGTCATGCCGGGGATGGTGGACACCCACCGCCACATGTGGCAGACCGCGATGCGCGCGTACGGCGCCGACTGGACACTGACCCAGTACTTCGTGTGGTACTACCTGCAGCACGGCGCGAAGTTCCGCCCTCAGGACATCGCGGCGGGGAACCTGATCTCGGCGTTGGACGCTGTCGAGTCGGGCGTGACGACGAGCGTCGACTGGTCGCACGGGCTTCGCACGGTCGAGCACGGCGAGGCGGCCTATGAAGCGCTTGCGACATCGCCGGGCAGGTTCGTCCTCGCCTACGGCAACCTGGCCGGCTCGCCCTGGGAATGGACAGCCGATCCCGCGGTACAGGACCTGCTGGTGCGATCCCGCGACGACTCCCGGATGTTCGGTACGCAGATCGCTTTCGACGTTCCCAACCAGGACGACGAGTTTCCGGAGTTGGCCGCATACCGTGTGGCCGAAGAACTCGGGCTTCCGGTCACGACTCACGCGGGTGTATGGGGCGCCACCAACGACTGGGGCATCCGAAACGCCTACGACGCGGGAGTCATGAAGGAGGGCTACACCTACGTGCATGCCGCATCCTTGTCTGCCGAGTCGTACCAGAAGATCGCGGCGACCGGAGGCAACGTGTCGCTGGCGACCGAGTCCGAGGACACGTGCGGTCAGGGCTACCCCCCTGTGCACCAGCTGCGTCGATACGGCATTCCCGCGTCGCTCTCGGTGGACACGAGCGTGTGGTTCAGCGCTGATCTGTTCTCCGCGATGCGTGCTACCGTCAACGCCGATCGCGCCCTGGAGCACTACCTCGCTCACCAGCTCGAACCCGCAGAGACCGTCACGCACGTCAAGCTCCGCGCCGAAGAGGTCGTGCGCATGGCGACCCGCGGCGGAGCTCAGGCGATCGGCAAGGAGCACCTCATCGGGTCGCTCGAGAAGGGCAAGCTCGCCGATGTGGTGCTGCTCAAGAACGACGCGTCAGCCACCTGGGCGCCACTGATCAATCCCTGGGGCCAGATCGTCTACCAGGCCCAGCGTGGCGACGTGCACACCGTCCTGGTCGGCGGCGAGGTCGTCAAGTCGGAGGGTCGCCTCGTCGCCGGCGACCTGCCGGGAGTAAAGGCCAAGCTCGAGGACACCGTGTCGTACCTGGAGCGCGAGGTCGGCGACGACTGGGTCGCGGGACAGTTCCCCGAGATCCCGGAAGCCGAAGTGCTCTACAACCCGTACCAGTACAAGAAGGACTGATCCGACAGCCGATCACCGGCGTATCGACGGTGCCGATCCGCTCGGGTCGGCACCGTCGCCGCATCCGGCCTCTAGTGCTGCTGCCGCATCGTCGAGACCTGATACAGCGCGACGGATGCCGCGATTCCCGCGTTCAACGACTCAGCGGCCGTCGAGATGGGGATCGAGACGATCTGATCGCACGTCTCGGTCACGAGGCGCGAGAGGCCCTTCCCCTCGGAGCCGACGACGATCACGACCGGACGATCGGCCAGTTCCAGGGCGGGCAGAGAGACGTCCCCGTCGCCGTCGAGTCCGAGAACGAAGACGCCTTGCTTCTTGAACTCCTTGAGGGTCGTGGTGAGGTTCGGCGCGATCGCGACGGGGATGCGCGCTGCCGCTCCAGCCGAGGTCTTCCACGCCGCGGAGTTCACGCCGGCCGAGCGTCTCTGTGGAATGATCACGCCCTGACCGCCGAAGGCAGCGGTCGAACGGATGATGGCGCCGAGGTTGCGGGGATCGGTGACACCGTCCAACGCGACGAGCAGAGGCAGCTGGTCGGCGTCGACCACCTGCTCCAGCAGGTCCTGCGGATGCGCATACTCATACGGCGGCACCTTGAGCGCCACACCCTGGTGCACCCCATCGAAGCCGGCCATCCGGTCAAGCTCGGGACGAGTGACCTCCAGGACCGGGATCTCGCGATGAGTCGCGATCGAGAGCATCTCCTTGACCCGGTCATCCATCTCGACGCGCTGGGCGATGTAGAAGGCCGTCGCCGGGATGCGGGCACGCAACGCCTCGAGCACCGAGTTGCGGCCCGTGACGATCTCGGTGTCGTCGTTCTGCTTCGGACGGCCGCCGCGCGCCGCGCTCGCTCCCGCGATTCGCTGCCCCGGACGACCCGTTCCGCCCGCGGCGACATACCGCTCCTGGGCCGCCTTGCGCTTGCCGGCGACGTGCCAGCTGCGGTCCTCGGCCTTCGGTGTCGGCCCCTTGCCTTCGAGCGACTTGCGCCGCTGCCCGCCGGAGCCCTTCGTGGCGCCCTTCTTGGACGACTTGCGTGCGCCGGGGCGCCCTGGCTTGCTCATGAGATGCTCCAATGCGTTCCGTCGGGGCCGTCCTCGAGGGTGACCCCCGCGGCGGCGATGGCGTCGCGGATGCGGTCAGCCGCGGCCCAGTCTTTGTC
Source organism: Microbacterium sp. bgisy207 (assembly GCF_965345035.1). Classification (GTDB taxonomy): domain Bacteria; phylum Actinomycetota; class Actinomycetes; order Actinomycetales; family Microbacteriaceae; genus Microbacterium. The sequence continues at coordinate 202,790 of NZ_CBDRMG010000002.1, read as the reverse complement.
GGCGCGCGCGCGGGCGCGCTGCGCGATGAGTTCGTTCAGCAGAGCATCCAGTGCGGGGACTGCTCCACCGGGCGCCGAGGCCCACTGCGCGTCGAGGGGGTTGAGACCCAGCACCCCCGTCAGCGCCGAGACCTCCCCTGCCAGGACGCGCGCTGTCTCGGTGTCCCCCGCGTCGAGGGCGGTGTTGCCCTCTCGGACGCGCTCATGAATGACGGCGAGCGCCTGTGGGACACCCAGATCGTCATCCATCGCCGCCGCGAAAGCCGCGTTCTCGGTGGCCACCCCCAGGTAGTCCCCGTGGCGGACGACGCGCTCGAGGAAGGTCCGGATGCGATCGAGAGCCGCCTCTGCTTCATCGAAGGACTTCGCAGACAGATCCAGGTTCGATCGGTAGTGCGCTGCCGCAAGGGCATAGCGCACCACCAGCGGATCGCGTTCTGCAAGCACGTCCTGGGCAAGCACGTAGTTACCCAGAGACTTCGACATCTTCTGTCCGTCGACCGTGACCAGTCCGTTGTGGACCCAGTACCGGGCGAAGGCATCCCCGGCCGCGCGGGACTGCGCCAGCTCGTTCTCGTGGTGCGGGAAGCGCAGGTCGAGTCCGCCCCCGTGGATGTCGAAGGCGTCCCCGAGATAGCGACGGGCCATCGCGGAGCACTCGATGTGCCATCCGGGGCGGCCGCGGCCCCACGGGGAGTCCCATCCGGCGTCGGCAGGTTCGTCGGGTTTCGCGCCCTTCCAGAGCGCGAAGTCACGGACGTCCCGCTTGCCGCGGGTCTCCGCGTCGGCGGCCGGGGCCACGTCGTCGATCGCCTGATGGGTGAGTTCCCCGTACGACGCCCAGGACTGCACGTCGAAGTAGACGTCGCCTTCGGCATCCGTTCCCGGCTCGGCCGGGTACGCGTGGCCCGCCCGGATCAGCTGCTCGATGAGCGTGATCATCTGCGGAATCGAGGCCGTCGCGCGCGGCTCGTACGTAGGGGGAAGGATGCCGATCGCCGCGTACGCGTCGGTGAACTCGCGCTCGACTCGGTATGCCAACGCCCACCACGGCTCGGTTGCCGTCGCGTTCGCGAGCACCTTGTCGTCGATGTCCGTCACGTTGCGCACGAACGTCACGCGGCCATAGCGATGCGTCAGCCAGCGGCGCAGGATGTCGAAAGCGAGAGCGCCGCGCAGGTGTCCGACGTGAGGCCCCGACTGGACCGTCGGTCCGCACACGTAGACGGTCACGTTGTCGGGCTCGAGCGGCGTGAACACGCGCAGCTGCTGCGTGCGCGTGTCGTAGAGCTGCAGGGGTCCTGAGCCCGCCGCCGTCGCCGCATCGGTCATCCCTCCAGCCTACCGGCGGGTCACCGCCCGAACCCGGCGGCGTTCGCGGCCGGGGACCGCGGCGTTGTGCGCGCGTAGGCACGCTCGCCGAGCGCGCGGCGCCGCGGTGGATGCCGTCGCCTATCGCGTGGGAACGACCATGGCGACGGCGTACGCGGCGACGCCCTCGCCCGAGCCGGTGAATCCGAGCCCGTCGGTCGTGGTCGCCGACACCGAGACGGGAGCACCGCCGAGCGCCCGCGACAGCGCAGCCTCGGCCTCGGCGCGCCGCGGCGCGAAGCGTGGGCGGCGCGCCTGAACCTGCACGGACACGTTCCCCACGCGAAACCCCGCCTCGGCGAGGAGCGCGAGCGTGCGGTCGAGGAAGGCCTCCGCGTGCGCGCCGTCGTACTCGGGCCGGTCGGTGCCGAAGTGCGTGCCGATGTCACCGAGGCCGGCCGCCGCCAGCAGGGCATCGACGATCGCGTGCGCCACCGCGTCGCCATCGGAGTGCCCCGACAGCGCGGTCTCGCCAGGCCATTCGAGCCCGGCAAGCCACAGCGTCCCCTCCCCTCCGAAGGCGTGCACATCCGTCCCGATGCCCACGCGCGGCGACAGCGGGGAATCCCCGGCGGGCAGTGTCACGTGCGGCACGGGCGAGACGAGGGTCCGCGCGCGCTCGAGGTCCGCGCGCGTCGTGATCTTGAACGCCGCCGGGTCGCCTGCGACCGTGGTGACGGTGTGACCTGCCGCCGCAAGAACAGCGGCGTCATCGGTGTACTCCTGGTCGGCAAGAGCGTACGCGCGCTCCAGGACGCCGCGGGCGAAGCCCTGCGGCGTCTGCGCCGCACGCAGGCTCGCCCGATCGACCACCCCCACGATCGCGTCACCATCCATTTGCCGGATCGTGTCGACGACCGGCATGACCGGAACGACACCCGGCGCACCCGCCTCGAGCGCTGCGGTCACCCGCGAGAACACCTCCGGCGGCGTGAGGGCGCGCGCCGCGTCGTGCACGAGGACGTACTCGATATCGCCCCACAGCGCCGCGATGCCGGCGGCGACGGATGCCTGTCTGCTGGATCCGCCGGTGACCACCGTCACGAGGTCGCGCCGATCGCCGGCGGCTTCCTGGGCATCGGTCAGCGCGTCGCCTTCACGACCGGCGGGCGCAACCACGATGACCTGCGCGGACGGTGCGTCGAACACTCCGCGCAGCGCATGCCTCAGAATCGTGTGCTCGTCCAGACCGACGAACGCCTTGGGAACGTCAGACTCGAGCCGTGTTCCGGATCCTGCGGCGACAACGATGACCGCGACGCGGGGAACCGGGACGATACTCACGGATGCCACGCTACCGCGCGGGGGCACCGCTGCAGGAGCGACGGCTCAGGAAGCGAGAACCTCGTCGAGCAGGACGCTGGCCTTCTCTTCGTCGGTCTTCTCGGCGAGCGCAAGTTCCGAGATCAGAATCTGCTTGGCCTTGGCCAGCATCCGCTTCTCGCCTGCCGACAGACCGCGGTCCTGGTCGCGGCGCCAGAGGTCGCGCACGACCTCGCTCACCTTGATCACATCGCCGGAAGCGAGCTTCTCGAGGTTCGCCTTATAGCGACGGGACCAGTTGGTCGGCTCTTCCGTGAACGGCGCACGCAGCACATCGAACACGCGCTCGAGCCCGTCCTTGCCGATCACGTCACGGACGCCGACCAGATCGACGTTCTCTGCCGGGACCTCGATGATCAGATCGCCTTGAGTGACGTTGAGTTTCAAGTACTTCTTGGTCTCGCCCTTGATGACGCGTTCCTTGACCTCGATGATCGTTGCCGCCCCGTGGTGCGGGTAGACAACCGTCTCGCCAACCTCAAAAAGCATGGAGTTATGTTCCTTTCGGCAAACTCCAGAATACCACAGGCGTCATACGCTAGAGTTCGCCACCCACTCGTGCGCGCAGCGGCGGTACAGCTTCAGCGAGACGTAAGCCGCACCCTCATCAACCCCTAGAATGCATGGGGAAGCCGTCATCCGCTCAAGGAGGATCCGTGAAATCGCGCCTCATCGCGTCGCTCGTTGTGGGCGCTGCTCTCGTCCTCGGAACCTCGGGGTGCAGCCTCATCGCCGCGCACGCCACGACGTACGAGTACACGCCCGGCGAAGGCGCCAACGTCCCGGACGAGTCGGGGCCGCTGCTGGTTCGCAACGCCCTCATCGTCGCCAACAGCGAGGGGACCGAGGGGAACTTCATCGCCGCCATCGTGAACAACACGACGGAGACCTACGTACTGCACATCGACTTCGCGGATGACGTCACCGAGCAGATCATCGTCCCGGCAGGCACGGTCAAGAGCCTGGGCGAGAACGCCGACCCGCTCTTCATCCGCGGCCTGAACGCCGCCCCCGGCTCGACACTGACAGCCTCGTTCCAGTCGGGCGACGGGGTCACCTCGGTGATCTCGGTGCCGGTCCTCAACGGGGACCTCGAATACCTCGCGCCCTTCGCGCCCTGAACTCCCCCGCGCACACACAGCGGCCCCGTCTCCGTGAGAGCGGGGCCGCTGTGTCGTGATGCCGCGGTGTCAGGATTCGAAGCGGTAACCGAGACCGCGCACGGTGACGAGCATCGTGGGGTCGCTCGGGTTCTTCTCGATCCGCGATCGGATGCGCTTGATGTGCACATCCAACGTCTTCGTGTCGCCGAAATAGTCGGTGCCCCACACGCGGTCGATGAGCTGGCCGCGGGTCAGCACCCGGCCGGCGTTGCGCATGAGCACCTCGAGGAGCTCGAATTCCTTCAGCGGCATGCTGATCTCGCTGCCATCGACGGAGACGGTGTGGCGATCGATGTCGAGCGTGACCCGGCCGCCCTCGAGCACCCGATCGTCCAGGTCGGCTTCGGCTGTCGACAGTCTGCGCAGGACGGCGCGCATGCGCGCCAGCAGCTCCCGAGCAGAGTAGGGCTTGGTCACATAGTCATCGGCTCCGAGCTCGAGACCCACGACGATGTCGACCTCGGAGTCCTTCGCCGTCAGCATGATGATGGGGACCGGTGACGATGCCCGGAGCTGACGGCACACCTCCGTACCCGGCATCCCCGGGAGCATGAGATCCAGCAGCACGATGTCGGCGCCGAGCTCACGGAATGACGCGAGGGCGGTCGGTCCGTCTTCGGCGATCTCGACCTCGTAACCCTCACGGCGGAGCAGGTACGCGAGCGGGTCAGCGAGGTCGGGTTCGTCCTCCACGAGCAGGACGCGAGTCATGCGGTGTCTCCATTCTTCCTCTGGGCCGCGGCGTCGTTCGTTCTGTGAGCCGTGACACCACTCATCGCTGCGGCATCCGCCGCGATGAGTTTCTTCTGCTTCTTCTTGACCTTCTTCTCTTTTCGAGCGCGCTTGCGCGGCGGCTCGTCGAGGGGCGAAGCGATCATGGGAAGCCTGATGGTGAACGTCGAACCACGGCCCTCGCGCGACCACAAGCGTACGTCGCCGCCGTGGCGCTGCACTGCATGCTTGACGATCGCCAGGCCCAGGCCCGTCCCCCCGGTCCGACGCGAGCGCGCCTGATCCGCTCGGTAGAACCGCTCGAACACGCGATCCTGATCGGCTTCGGCGATACCGATACCTCGATCGGTGACCGCGATCTCCACGATTCCATCGGCCCCCTTGACCCCGATTCCGACGCTCGAGCCTTTCGGTGAGTAGGCGATCGCGTTCGCGATGAGATTGCCGACCGCTTCGCTGAGCACCTGTGCGTCGCCTCGGACGAAGATCCCTCGTGTGCCGCCGCGCACCAACTGAACGCCCGCCGAATCGGCTTGGACGGTGTGGGCTTCGATGGCCGAGGCGATGATCTCATCGATCGACGCGTCCCGCTCATCGTTGAGTTCGTCCGCGGCCTGCAGCCGCGAGAGGTTCATGATGCGAGAGGTGAGCGTGGCAAGTCTGGTCGCTTCGGCCGACAGACGGGCCGCGAACACCCGCACCTGCGCGGGGTCATCGGATGCGGATTCGATCGCCTCCGCCAGCAGGCTGACCGCACCGACCGGGGTCTTGAGCTCGTGACTCGTGTTGGACACGAAGTCACGACGCATCTGCTCCACGCGCTCCTTCTCGGTGATGTCTCGCAGCACGAGGAGGGTGAGCCGGGCCGTGAGGGGCGTGGCCCGCACCGTCACCAACCGCAACTCCCCCGGACCCGATCCGCGACGGATGCGGAATGTCGCGTTGGAGGCGGCATCCGCATCGCTGACCCGCCGTGCCACCCCGCGCAACTCCGGTGTCGGCAGCATGCTTCCTTCGCGCAGTTCGAAGGGCGCGGCCGATGCTGACGCGGCGATGATGACGCCGGACGCGTCGAGAACGACAGCCGGATCATCCAGGCCCTGCAGCACGACCCGTGCGCCCTCGGGAACATCCATTCCCGCCCCGTACTGAGCGCGTTCGCGCGCACGCAGGGCCAGCAGGATGACGGTCGCGAGCCCCGCGCCGATGAGCAGCCCGACCAGGAGGCCGAGCAGAGCGATCTGCGCCGGTTGCATGGGAACAGCGTACGGGCGGCCCGAGCAACGACCTCGCGGGCGGCGCGTGAGGCCCGCCCCGGGCGCGCCACTATTCACCGGGGCGGCACTGTCCGTTAACCTTCGGTGGCGAGAATCGCCGGGTCGTCTGGCATCAGCCGGGCGACAACACACGAAAGGGATCGGAATGCGCGAAGTCTTCCACCAGTCGCTCGAAGATGTGCAGAACCGTCTCGTCGAGATCTCCGGGATGGTCACGACCGCTATCGAGAAGGCCACGACGGCGTTCAAGACCGGCGACGTCGCTCTTGCCGAAGAGGTGATCGCCGCGGATGCCGAGATCGACGACAAGGCACACGAGCTGGACGAGATCGCGATCGAGATCATGGCGCGTCAGCAGCCGGTGGCCCGTGACCTGCGGATCGTCGTCATGGCGCTTCGTGTCAGCGCGTCGCTCGAGCGGATGGGCGACATCGCCGAGCACATCGCTCAGCTCACCCGGTTGCGCTTCCCCGAGCGCGCCGTGCCGTCGGGCCTGAAGTCCACCTTCCAGCGCATGGGGGAGCTCGATGTCGAGGCGGCACGCAAGCTCACCGAACTGCTGCGGACCGAGGATCTCGCACTCACCGACCAGATCCGCGACATCGACGACCAGGTCGACGACCTGCACGTCAGCGTCTTCGAGAAGGTCCTCAGCGACAGCTGGTCCGGCGAGCCCGCGCAGACGGTGGATGCGACCCTCGCGAGCCGCTACCACGAGCGCTTCGTCGACCACGCCGTCTCCGTCGCCAAGAAGGTGCAGTACCTGGCCGAGGGCGGCGAGTTCTACGCCGGGGACGGGTCCAGCACGGGAGAGTAACCCCGGAACATCAGAAGAGCGGATGTCTCGCGCGAGGCATCCGCTCTTCTCGTTTCCGGCCGATCCGGCTTACTTCTTGCCCTGCGCGGCGACGGCGGCGGCGCCGGCGGCGGCAGCCTCCGGGTCGAGGTACTCTCCCGGCCCGAGTGGAGTGAGGTTCTCGTCGAGTCGGTACACCAGCGGGATACCGGTGGGGATGTTCAGTTCTGCGATATCGGCATCGCTGATGCCGTCGAGGTGCTTGACGAGGCCCCGAAGCGAGTTGCCGTGTGCCGCCACCAGCACCGTCTTGCCCGCCCGCAGATCCGCCGCGATATCGCTCTCCCAGTACGGCATCATCCGGTCGATGACGAGCTTGAGCGACTCGGTACGCGGCACTTCGCCGTCGATCCCCGCGTAACGCGGGTCGTGGACCTGGCTGAACTCGCTGTCATCGTCCAGCGGCGGGGGCGGCACATCGAACGAACGGCGCCACAGCATGAACTGCTCGGGCCCGAACTCCTCAAGGGTCTGCGCCTTGTCCTTGCCCTGGAGCGCGCCGTAGTGGCGCTCGTTGAGCCGCCACGTGCGCGTGACGGGGATCCAGAGGCGGTCTGCGGCATCCAGTGCGATATTGGCTGTCTGAATGGCGCGGCTGAGCAGCGAGGTGTGCAGGACGTCCGGGAGGATGCCGTGCTCGGCCATCAGCTCACCGCCGCGGCGCGCCTCAGCCCGGCCCTTCTCGGTGAGCCGCACATCGACCCATCCGGTGAAGAGATTGAGCTCGTTCCACTCGCTCTGGCCGTGTCGGAGAAGGATCAGCGTGTATGGCTCGGTCATGGCCCTCATGATAGCCAGGCAGGGTGTCGCGGAGGTTGCGGGGCGGGCCGTGAATGCCCACCACCGGCGCCGATCCGCTGGCATCATGGGGGCGTGTCCGCCCCACGTTCCGCACCGACCGGCCGGCCCACGCGCGGAACCACCGGAACGAACCGGCTGCGGCGGGTGGATCGGTGGATCGCCCGGCATCCGGTGCTGCGCCGCGCACCCGAACCTCTTGTGGTCGATCTCGGGTACGGCGCGAACGGTGTCACGACGTTCGAACTGGCGACGCGGCTTTCCCAGGCCCGGCCGGATGTCGAGGTCGTGGGCGTGGAGATCGATCCAGAGCGCGTCGCGCGGGCGCGCGAGCAACTGGCGGCTGTCCGCGCGGGAGCCACCGCGTTCGATCCGGGCCTGCGGGTATCGTTCGCGCGCGGCGGGTTCGAGATCCCCGCGCCGCGGCGACCGACCGTGATCCGGGCACTCAATGTGCTGCGGCAGTACGACGAGGGCGAGGTCGGTGACGCGTGGGAGCGCATGGCGAGCCGGCTCGAGCCCGAGGGCCTGCTCGTCGAGGGGACCTGCGATGAGATCGGACGGGTCATGACGTGGGTCGTGGTGGGGCCGGATGCCGCTCCCCGCTCCTTCACGATCTCGCTGCGCCTCACGGGGCTCGTGTCTCCGGCGGTCGCCGCCGAACGCCTGCCGAAGGCCCTCATCCATCGCAACGTGCCCGGGGAACCCGTGCACGCGTTCCTCGCCGGGCTCTCGCGGGAATGGGAGCGCGCCGCGCCCCTCGCGACCTTCTCCCCCGTGCAGCGCTGGCAGGCAAGTCTGCAGGCGATGCAGGATGCCGGCTGGATGCTTCCCGCGCGGCATCGCTGGCGATTGGGGGAAGTCACCGTGCCGTGGACAGCTGTCGCCCCGCGGTGACTGGTCGCGGAAGGCGCGATGACCGCCTCGCCGTCAGATGCGCGGCACGGCGTGGGAGGCGTCCTCTCCCGGCATTCCCGCGGCGGTGAGCAGATCCACAGCGAGCGGGCGCAGCGCGGCGATCAGGTTCTGATCGCCCAGCGTCGCGTCGGGAAGGACGGCCGCGGGATCCAGTCGCACGGCAACGGAGCGGAGTGTCTCGCGCGCAACGGGTTCGAGCGAGATGTCCCGCAACGACTGCGCGATGAGGTCTGCGCCCCGGCTGAGATCGGCCAGCAGGTCGGCGCCGACGGCTCGGGGCTGGCGGTCGTCGACGAGGTACACGGTGCGCCGCGCGATGACGCGCAGGTTGCGGCACGCGAAATCCATCGACTGGCAGATCCGCTGGTGGCGGGCGATCTCGTGGCGCTGCGACCGCAGGAACGGCGAGATCCGGGCGATCGCGATGCCGGACTCGAGGGTCAACCGCCAGTCGTCGATGTCGGCCTGGAGGGCCCGAGCCTTCTCGAGTCCTCGCTGGGCGCGGACTCGGTCGCCCCGGCGAAGAGCGCGGATGATGGTCTCGGTGGCGCTCTGGAATCGGGTGAACAGCAGTTCGCCGGACGCGACCTCGGTGCGTTGCGGGCTGCGCGGGATCAGCGCCGTCACCAGCAGCGCCGCGATGCCACCCACGACACCATCGATCAGCCGCAGCATCGGTGAACTCGTCGGGATGATCATGACGATGAGGGACTGGATGGCCGCCGCGATCGCGAATCCGGGTTGTGCGGAGAGAAAGCGCGCCACCGCGAGCGTTGCCGCCAGCGCGAGGCCGAGCTGCCACCACCCGGTGCCGGCGATGATGAGCAGCACTTCGGCGACGAGGATGCCCACGATCATGCCGATCACGGTCTCCAGGACGCGACGGGGGCGGGCGTCTCGGACCAATCCCAGGCTCGAGACCGTGACCGTCGCGGCCAGCAGCGGCGCGTCGTGTCCGAGGACATAGGCGGCGAACGCATAGGCGCCCGTTGCCGCCACGACGATCTGCACGATCGCGATCGCCGATCCTCGCAGCCGTGTCCATCCGGGGCGGGGACTGAACCGACTCCACCAGCGGATGCGCACCGGCAGGGTCAGGGGCGCCGTCTCATCGGGCGGATTCGTCCGCGGCGCGCGCGGATCCTGCCCCGGACTCACGGCGCCGAACTCACTGTGCCGAGGATCCCGACGATGCCGCGCGACGGCTGAGCCGGGGCAGGCGCGGCACGGAGGCGGCGGCGCCCGCCTCGGGCGGCACGATCGTCTCCAGGCGCGCCGCCACGGGGCCTTCGGCGGTGTCGACGGTCGCGTCGCCGTCCCGGGCTGTGCGCCGTACGACGGCGAGGCCGATCGGCCCCTCCTCGACGTGGAGCGCGACGGACGTGAGCACCCCCACGGTGTCCCCGTCGACGCGAACCTCGGAGCCAGGCGGGGGCAGGATGCTGTGTGCCCCGTCCAGGTGCACCGCCACGATACGGCGCGGTGGGTGACCGAGATTGTGCACCTTCGCGACCGTCTCCTGGCCGCGGTAGCACCCCTTGCTCAGGTGCACGGCGGTTCGCAGCCAATCGAGCTCATGCGGCAGAGACCGCTCGTCGACGTCGCTCGCCCAGCGCGGGCGCCACGCCGCGATGCGCAGAGCGTCGACGGCGATCGCGCCGGCGAGGGCGCGCTCTCCCGCCGTCGCCGCACGCGCGATCCGATCGCGTTCGGACGTGTCGACGAGGACCTCGACCCAGCGTCGCTCGGTGCCCGGATGCTCGCCGGCCGCGTACCCGTGCCCACCGAGGGACACGCCCGGCCACGGGTCGCGCCACACCACCGGGACACCGGCGGGTGAGATCGGAGTGAGGTCGGCCGACTCGAGTGCGCTGGCGCCGACGACGACGACATCCTCGGCGCGGCGGATCTCGACACGCATCCGGAACCGCATCCGAGTGAGCCAGGTCGCGAGCGCGTCGGCATCGGCGGCGTCTGCCAGCAGCCACGCCGTCTCGCCGTCGTCGACGATTCCCGCCGCGTGCTCGACGTGTCCGTGCGGGTCCAGGATGAGCAGTTCGCTGCTCTGGCCCGGCAGGAGGCTGCCGACAGCTTGGGAGGTGATCGAGTCGAGCCACGCCAGCCGGTCTGGGCCCGTGACGGCGACGACGGCGCGGTCCTCGAGGGGGGCGACGGCCTCGCCGCGCATCAGTCGGCGCTGCTCGACGAGCGGGTTGCCGAGGTGCCTCAGAATGCCGTCCTCGACGACCGCTCCGGGCACCGCGTGGAAGGGGGAGGCCATCAGTCGGCCTTCGCGAGTCGCGCCGACGCGTGCGAGGCGAGAGCGCTGCCGAGCGCCGCGATGTCCCAGGCCCAGAGGAGGTGCCCCTCGACCAGTCCGTACATGCGAGTCGCGGCGGAGTAGGGTTTGGCCGACGCGGTCCGGATGACGGCGTCGGTGGCGATGTCGATGCGGGGACCTCGAATCTGTCCGAGGTACAGCTCGCAGACGCCGTCCGAGTGGACGAGCGAGACCTCGATCTCGAATCCACCCTCGGGTGTGCGCAGCGCCTCGACGTCGTCGACCGTCAGCGGCGAGGGTGCACTGATCGCCGGAAGCAGGCCGGGGCCGGCGACAGCATCCGTCGCGGCGATCGCGAGCCGCCAGTAGCCGATCTCACTGACCAGCGGCGTCGCGGCGGCGGGATCGTCGGGGTCTGACAGCCAGGCCTGGGCCGAGTAGTTGAGGTGGTCGCCACCGTCATGGCTGAAGCTCACCCGGTGGCGGAACTCACCCGTGAAGTGGGTGCCGTCGGCCTCATAGTCGATGACACCGGTTCCCTCCCAGACACCGACGAGCCACGCGAGGGGGGCGAGTTCGGCAGGGAGGTCGGTGGGAAGATCGATCACGGCGCGTCAGCGCTGGCCGCGGTACAGGTTCTTCACGACGACACCCGAGACGAACACGATCGCCAGCGACGCGAGCGCAAGCAGGCCCACGAAGAAGAGTTCGAGCGCTACGAGGTCCATGGGGCCACTCTATCCCGGAATCGCTATCCGGTCATCGGGGGACGATCGAGGCGAGTCCGAAACCGAGGCTGATGACGCCGAGCACGATCGCGGCACCGAGAGTGCTCAGCGCGACCCGCTCGACGAAGGCCTGTGAGCGCCCGTAGGCCAGCTGCACGGCGAACGCCAGCACGAGGCACAGCCCCAACGCCACACCGAGCCAGGCGATACGCCATTCGGCGGGGACGAGGAACCCGATGATCGTGCCGGCAACTGCAGCTGCCGCCCACACGGCGACGATCCCGCCGAACGCGCGGCGGGGAGCAAGCGGTGGGAGGTCCATCGCCCTATTGTCTCCCATGGCCCTATTGTCTCCCATGGCGGGGTGACGCCCTAAACTGAGGGGCGCGGTGCGCCTCCGGCACCGGGAGGATGTCAGCGTGGCACAGCTATTGGTTCTGAGTTCCGCCCCCGGCGGCGGCCCGGCCCTGCCCGCGCTCGAGCTCCTGAGCCACCGCACGCGTCAGATCCCCGCGGAGCCGGCGCAGTTGGTGAACGCCCCTCACGCCGACATCGTGTTCGTGGATGCGCGCACCGACCTCGTCGGAGCGAAATCGCTCTGCAAGATCCTGGGGACGACCGGCCTGGATGTCCCGCTCATCCTCATCGTCACGGAGGGCGGACTGACTGCGGTCTCCCCCGACTGGGGTGTCGACGACGTGATCCTCGTGACGGCAGGCCCGGCCGAGGTCGACGCGCGGGTCCGACTCGCCGTCGGGCGGATGGCGAAGGAGCAGGTCTCCACGCGCATCCAGACCTCGGGCATCACGATCGACGAGTCTTCGTACTCGGCCAAAGTCCATGGCCGCCCGCTGGACCTCACGTACAAGGAGTTCCAGCTCCTGCACTTCTTCGCGACCCACCCGTCACGGGTCTTCACCCGCGAACAGCTGCTGAGCGAAGTGTGGGGGTACGACTATTTCGGGGGCACTCGCACCGTCGATGTCCATGTCCGGCGCTTGCGCGCCAAACTCGGCGACCTGGAGCAGCTGATCGGCACTGTCCGCAACGTCGGGTATCGGTTCAACGTGTATGAGGACGATGCCCCGCCGGCGCGCGAACGCGCGGAGGCGTGACGGCGCGGTCCGGGCGGCAGCTGCACCCCTGGCGAATCTGTTCACGCGAGAGTCACCTAGCGCTGACAGGATGGACCCATGATCGACCACGAGGTTCTCGACACCGGGCTCGGCGACGAGGATGACGACGACTTCGACACCGCGGTGGCAGACGACGATCTCCTGCCCAGCGACCGTTTCCTCGACCGTGAGCTGAGCTGGCTCGCCTTCAACCAGCGGGTGCTCGAGCTGGCCGAGGATCCCCGGCTACCGCCGCTGGAGCGCGCGAACTTCCTGGCGATCTTCGCGAGCAATCTCGACGAGTTCTTCATGGTCCGTGTGGCAGGTCTCAAGCGCCGCATCGTCACGGGACTGGCCGTGCCGACGAACATCGGCACCTCCCCCCAAGACGCACTCGCCGACATCTCCGCCGAAGCGCACCGTCTGCAACTGCGCCACGCGGATGCCTGGAGCCGCCTCGTGGCGCCCGCGCTGGCGGATGCCGGGGTCGAGTTCGTCTCGTTCGCGTCGCTCGGCTACGACGAGCGCACAAGACTCTACGAGTACTTCCACGAGCAGGTCTTCCCCGTCCTGATGCCGTTGGCTGTCGACCCGGCCCACCCGTTCCCCTACATATCCGGTCTCTCGCTCAACCTCGCGATCCGGATCCGCAACGCCAGGACGGGGCGGCAGGAGTTCGCGCGTCTGAAGGTTCCGCCGATGCTGCCGCGGTTCGTCGAGATCTCGCGGGACGGCGAACGCGTCCGCTATCTCGCGCTGGAAGACCTCATCGCCAACCACCTCGGTGACCTCTTCCCGGGTATGGAAGTCCTGGACCACCACGCCTTCCGCCTCACCCGCAACGAGGACATGGTCATCGAAGAGGACGAGACCGAGAACCTCATCCAGGCCCTCGAAGCCGAGCTCATGCGGCGCCGCTTCGGCCCGCCGATCCGCCTCGAGGTCACCGAGGACATGGATGAGCTGACACTCAAGCTCCTCATCAGCGAACTCGACATCACCGAGCAGGAGGTCTACCGCATCCCCGGGCCGCTCGATCTGCGGGGGCTGTTCGGTCTGAACCGCCTCAACCGCCCGGAGCTGAAGTACAAGCCCCACCTGCCGACGACCGCACTCGCGTTCCAGCCCGGCGACAACACCGAGCGTTCCGACATCTTCAGCGCGATTCGCACCGCAGACGTCCTGGTGCACCACCCGTACGAGTCGTTCGCGACGAGCGTGCAGGCCTTCCTCGATCAGGCGGCAAAGGACCCTCAGGTCCTCGCGATCAAGCAGACGCTGTACCGAACCTCGGGCGACAGTCCCATCATCCAGTCGCTGATCGACGCCGCCGAAGCGGGCAAGCAGGTGCTCGCCCTCGTCGAGGTGAAGGCCCGTTTCGACGAGGCCGCGAACATCGTGTGGGCGCGCAAGCTCGAGAAAGCCGGTGTTCACGTCGTCTACGGTCTGGTCGGACTCAAGACGCACTGCAAGCTCGCGCTCGTCATCCGTGAAGAGGAAGGCACACTGCGCAGCTACTGCCACATCGGAACCGGCAACTACAACCCCAAGACGAGCCGCATCTACGAAGACTTCGGCCTGTTCACCGCCGACGAGCAGGTCGGGCGCGATCTGACCCGCCTGTTCAACGAACTGTCCGGCTATGCGATCGAGAAGAAGTTCAAGCGCCTGCTGGTCGCGCCGCTCCACCTGCGCAAAGGACTGCTGCGGCTCATCGAGTCCGAACGCCGCAACGCGATCGAGGGCAAACCCGCCCGCATCCGCATCAAGGTCAACTCGATGGTCGACGAGCAGATCATCGATGCCCTCTACCGCGCCAGCCAGGCCGGAGTCCCCGTCGAGATCTGGGTCCGCGGCATCTGCTCCATCAAGCCCGGCGTGCCCGGCCTGAGCGAGAACATCACCGTGCGCAGCATCCTCGGCCGCTACCTCGAGCACTCGCGCATCTTCGCCTTCCTCAACGAAGGCGACGAACAGATCTACATCGGCAGCGCCGACATGATGCACCGCAACCTCGACCGCCGAGTCGAAGCACTCGTGCGGGTGACCGATCCCGGGCACCTGGCCCAGTTGATGACGCTGTTCGACCTGGCGATGAGCGACACGACCAGTTCCTGGTGGCTCGACGGCACCGGCACATGGGTGCGCCACCACCTCGACGAGCACGGCAACCAGCTCGTCGACCTGCAGGACCAGACGATGACGGATGTGCAGAGCAGACGACGGGCGCGTGCCACGCGATGACCGCCGCTCTCACCGTCCCCGACCCCACGATGGCCGAGAACACCGTCTACGCTGCCGGCGGCGTGCTGTGGCGCATTGTCGAGGGAAAACTGCGCATTCTGCTCATCCACCGCACGCAGTACCGCGACGTCACCCTCCCCAAGGGCAAGGTCGACCCGGGCGAGACGCTCGCCGAAACCGCTGTGCGGGAGATCCACGAAGAGACCGGCATCCGGGTGTCGCTGGGCGTTCCCGTGGGGATCTCGACCTACCACATGCCCTCCAAGCGCGAGAAGGTCGTGCACTACTGGGCGGCCGAGGCGACGGATGCCGCCATCAAAGCGTCGTCGTTCGTCCCCAACAAAGAGATCGCCGCGCTGGAGTGGGTCTCGGTGAAGAAGGCGCGCGCGAAGCTCAGCTACCCCGTCGACATCGAGATCCTGGACAAGTTCCTCGAGATCCGCGACAAGGATGTGCTGCGCACGTTCCCCGTCATCGCGCTGCGCCACGCGAAGGCCGTTCCCGCCGATGAGTGGGACGGGACGGATGCCTCGCGCCCGCTGGCACCGCGCGGACGCAAGCAGGCCAACGCTCTCGTCGGTCCGCTGCTGGCCTTCGGTGTGCGCCGCATCGTCTCGAGCCCTGCGGTGCGGTGCGTGAAGACCGTCGGCCCCCTGTCGGCAGCGCTCGGGCGCCGCGTCGACTACTCGCCTCTGATCAGTCAGGACGCGTGGGAGGAGGGGTCCAGCGACGCGCGCACCATCGTGGGCCAACGCGTTCGGGCCCGCAAGCCCGCCGTGCTGTGCAGCCACGGTCCGGTGCTTCCCGAGATCATCGAGGAGCTCGCGATGGCCACGGGGTCGCTCATGGGTTCGCACCTGGGCAACGCCTCCGCACTGTCGACGGCGGGCTTCTCCGTCGTTCACCTGTCCACCGACAACCCGGGCTCGGGGATCGTCGCGATCGAGACGCATCAGCCTCCCGCGTGAGCGGGCTCATCCGGCTCGGGTGGGCCGCCGTCAGTGCCGGTGATGACCGGCGCAAGGTCGCATGGCGACTGCTTCGCGAGGTCGTCGGCAATCCCGGCATCCGGATATCGAATCCGTGCCCCCGGTGCGGCGGCGACCACGGCCCGGTCCGGATCGAGGGCGCCGCGGTGACGGCGAGCGTCACCTATGCGGGCGGGTGGGCGCTGGTGGCTGTCGTCCCGTCGCATGCCGGCGCCGTGGGGGTGGATGCCGAACCCGAGGACGATGAGCGGCGCGAACGCGCGGGCCTTGCGGGCGTCCTGGGCGCGGGATCTGCGACAGTGCGGGACTGGGTGCGGGTGGAGGCCGCGCTCAAGGCCGACCGTCGGGGGCTTCGCGTGGAACCCGGAACGGTGCGTGTCACGCGAGGACGGGGCGGTGGCACCGACGCGTCAGCCGCCGACATGGGCGCGTGGCACGCCCATGTCCCCGGGCACGGAGGCACCATCGCGGGCTGGGACCTTGCCGGACCGCCCGGGGTGTTCGTGAGTGCCGCGATCGCGCGCGACTAGCGGCTGGACTTCTTCTTCGACGCGCGCTTGGAGGACGCTTTCGCGGAGCTCTTGGATGCCGCCTTCGGTGCGGACTTCGCCGCGGTCCGGGCACGCGCCGTCCGGGCGCGAGCGGGCAGGTCGGGCAGCGGGCGGGCGTCGAGCCAGGCATCCCACAGTCCTTCGAGGTCGTGCCCGCTGTGGGAGGCGAAGCGCCGAAAATCCTCGGTGGTCACGCACTCGTGAGCGTACGCGGCCCCCCAGCCTCGAAGGAGGTCGAAGAACGGGTCATCGCCGATCGTCAGTCGCGCGGCGTGAAGGGCCAGCGCCCCCCGCTTGTACAGACGGTCATCGAACATCAGGTCAGCGCCGGGATCGCTGATCACGAGGTCTTGAGCGAGACCCGCGAGCTTCGCGTGCGCCCGTCGCGCAGCGGCATCGGCGGATTCGACCCCGGCCGCTTCGAACCACAACCACTCCGCGTAGCACGCGAAGCCCTCGTTGAGCCAGATGTCGCGCCACTGCGCGACGCCGACGCTGTTGCCGAACCACTGGTGGGCCAGCTCGTGAGCGACGAGGCGCTCGGAAGCGGGATCGAGGTGGTTCGAGCCGAACACGGCTGTTCCCTGCGCCTCGAGGGGGATCTCCAGGGGGTCCGAGGTCACAACGATCGTGCAGTCATCCTGCGGGTACGGCCCGAACCGCTCTTCGAAGGCCGCCATCATGCGAGGTACGGGATCGAGGGCGCGCTTCACGTCCGCACGCAACGAGGCGGGCGCGGCTACCACGATGCGATCGTCGAGTCGGAGGGACTCGAACCGCCCGACGTACACGGCGACCAGATATGTCGCCGCAGGAACGCCGATCACATACTCGGCCGTGACCTGCCCGCCCGAGCGAGTCCGGGACTGCAGCACCCCGGTTGCGACGGCCGTGTACTCGGCATCCGTCGTGACCCGGATACGGTATCTCGCCCGATTGCCGGGACGATCGTTGCACGGGAACCACGTGGGCGCCCCGATCGGCTGAGAAGCGACGAGCGCACCCTCCGTGAGCTCTTCCCACCCGATCGCCCCCCAACGCGACCGTCGGGGAGCGGGTGCGCCCGCGTATTCGATCGTGAGGGTCGCCGTCTCCCCCGGCTGCATCGTGCGCGGCAGCGTGACCCGCAGCTTGCGCGGACCCTGTGTGTGCGCGGTGCGTCGCTGCCCCTCGATCCGCACCCGGCTGACGCGAAGACCGATCAGGTCGAGCGCGATCGAGGAGGTCGCGGCGAGCAGGCGGATGCGCAAGGTCGCGCGGGCCTCGAGCCGATTCGTGCGGACCCGGTAGGTCAGATCCAGGTCATACGCGTCGACGTCGAAGGACGGATCGCCGCTCTGAGGCGTGTAGGAGTCATGGGCGCGGGCATCCGCCGGGGCGGAGCCGTCCGCGGTGGAGCCATCGCGACTCCCGATACCCGAGCTCACGGCGCCGCCGCGTAAGCGCGGATCTTGACTGCACGCCACGGACCGATCGGGTTCCCGCTCCACCGCGAACCGACCGGGACGGTCTCGCCCCGCATGACGAGGGAAGCGGGTCCCACGGTCGCGTGCGCACCGATCGTGGCCGCGGGGAGGATCACAGAGTGCGGCCCGAGAGTCGCACCGGGTTCGAGTACCACGGCATCCATACTCATGATCCGATCATGGAAGAGGTGCGTCTGCACGACGCAGCCCCGATTGACGGTGGATCCATCCCCCAGATGCACCAGATCGGGCTCGGGCAGCCAGTACGACTCGCACCATACCCCGCGTCCGACCCGTGCGCCGAGCGAACGCAGCCACACCGTCAGCGCCGGGGTTCCGGATGCCGCCCGAGCGAACCATGGCGCTGCCACCATCTCCGTGAACGTATCGACCACCTCGGTGCGCCACACGAAGCTCGACCACAGCGGATGCTCGCCGGCGCGGATGGGGCCCACCAGGAGCCACTTGGCCGCGGTCGTGGCAGCTGCCGCCGCTGCGCCGGCAGCGAGCATGACGATCCCCGAGAGCACCACCGTCCACCAAGGGCCGATCGCCTGCCAGAGGGCAGCCAGACACATCATCACCGCGAACCCGATCAGTCCGGTCACCAGCACCGGGACGATCCGCAGCAGCTCCCACAGACTGCGAGCCACGCGAAGCGCCGCGGGCGGCTCGTACGTGCGCGACTCGTCGACGGTCGCGGCGACACGCCGCAGACGCACCGCCGGCGACCCGAGCCACGACGACCCCGCCTTCGCTTTCGCCGGCGCCGCCGACAGCACCGCGATGAGGCCGTCCTTGGGAACGCGGTGGCCCGGTGCCACCATCCCGGAGTTGCCCACGAACGCACGCTTGCCGATCTTCACGCGATCGACCCGCATCCACCCGCCACCGAGCTCGTAGGAGGCGACCATCGTGTCATCGGCGAGGAACGCGCCATCCTCGATCGTCGTCATCGCGGGAATCAGCAGCACCGTCGAGGCCTCCACGTTGCGCCCGACCGAGGCCCCCAGCATTCGGAGCCAGACGGGGGTGAACAGGCTCGAATAGAGCGGGAACAGCACCGTCCGTGCCGAGTCGAGAAGGCGCTCGGTCGTCCAGACCTGCCAGCCGAGCCGGCTGCGCACCGGGTAGGACCCCTCACGAAGACCGAGCGAGAGCAGCCGTACCGCGAGCACGACGGTGCCCGCGAACACCACGCCCGCCGTCAGGATGCCGGGCACGAGCCACGCGAGACCGATGAGCGCCGCCTCACCGAGCGTCGCCGCGTTCCGCATCGCGAGGGCCATCAGGCCACCACCGGCAGCGAAGGCGACGATCGGCAGCAGCGCGAGTGCGAGGGCCGAGACGATGTAGGCCCAGAGCCAGCGGTGCGGAGCCGGCGCGCGTCCGGGAGGCCAGTCGGCCGCCGGCTCGCCCACGCGCACGGCGGGCGAACCGGCCCACGCCTGGTCGGGCTTGACCCGGCCGAACACGGCGGAGCCGGGAGCGACGCGGGCGCGCTGCCCGATCTTGGTGCCCGGGGCGAGCGTGCTGCGGGCGCCGATCACGGCATCCGCATCGATCCGGATGCCCCCCACCCGCACCGTGTCGCCGTCGACCCACATGCCGCTGAGGTCGACCTCGGGGTCGATCGCCGCATTGTCGCCGACCTGCAGCATCCCCGTGATCGGAGGCAGCGTGTGCATGTGGACATCGCGGCCGATGGACGCGCCGAGGGCTCGCGCGTAATAGGTCACCCACGGCGCGCCGACGAGTCCGACGGCGTCGACCTGGTCGGCGATCTGCTCTGCGAGCCAGAGGCGGAGGTGGATGCTGCCGCCACGCGGGTAGTCCCCGGGCTGGAGCCCGGCAAGCAGTGCCCGGGCCGCGCCGACCGCGATCGCCATGCGACCGAACGGCGTCGCGAACACGACCAGTCCCGCCGCGAGCACCCACCACGGGACGTCCGGGAGGAACTCGAAACCTCCCGTGAGCTGCAGGAGCATGCCGGCGGTGAGCAGGTAGAGCAGCCACCGGATGCCCGACAGGATGAACAGCGGCACACCCAGGAGGGTCTGCACGATCCCGGTCGTGGCAGGCGTCGGGAGCGACCGACGGTACTCGCCCGCCGAGGCCCCGTCGTCGGCATCCGTGTCGGGAAGCAGGGAAGCCATCGCCCCGAGCCGCGGCATGTCGTAGATGTCGGCGACGGTGAACTCCGGAAGCCGCACGCGCACCCGCGATGCCAGCTGCGCCGCCGCAAGGGATCCGCCGCCGAGATCGAAGAAATCCGAGCTGCGGTCATCGGCGGGAAAGCCCAGCACCGCCTGCCACTGCTCGGCAAGCCATGCCTCGTTCGTGGACAGACCCGCGACCGGCTGCTCGGCGCCGGGAACCGGCCACGGCAGCGCGGCACGATCGACTTTGCCCGAGGTGCGCGCGGGCAGATCGGGCAGCAGCGCGAACAGCGGCATGATGCCGGCCGGCAACCGCTCGACCAGAGCGGCCCGTGCCGCCGCACGATCGAAACCGTCGGGCTCGTCCACCACGATGTAGCCGACCAGGACGGGGTTCCCGGCGTCCGAGGTCCGCACGGCTGCCGTCGCCGCGGTCACCCCGGGAAGATCCTGGAGAGCAGCCTCGACCTCGCCCAGTTCGATGCGGCGTCCGCCGATCTTGACCTGGTCGTCGGCACGTCCGAGGAAGACGAGACCCTCGGGTTCGTAGCGGACGAGGTCTCCCGAGCGGTAGGCGCGCTCCCACCCGAGGGTCGGCATCGGCGCGTACTTCTCGGCA
The DNA here is from genome assembly GCF_965345035.1 of Microbacterium sp. bgisy207. GTDB lineage: Bacteria > Actinomycetota > Actinomycetes > Actinomycetales > Microbacteriaceae > Microbacterium. Next base: position 182,200 of record NZ_CBDRMG010000002.1, on the reverse strand, counting down.
TCCTTCACCGGGTCGAGGTAGCGAGCGAGCCCCACCCCGCCGATGATGAGCTCGCCGCTCTCCCCCTCCGCGACCGGGGTGCCGCCCGCATCGACGACCGCGAGCGCCCATCCCTCCAGGGGAAGCCCGATCCGGACGGGAGCATCGGGCACCAACGGCGCCGCGCACGAGACGACCGTCGCCTCGGTAGGGCCGTACGTGTTCCAGACCTCGCGGCCCTCCGCCGCAAGACGCGTGCCCAACTCGGGTGGCACGGCTTCGCCGCCGAAGATCAACAGGCGGACGTTGTCGATCGTCGCGCTCGGCCACATCGCTGCGAGAGTGGGCACCGTCGAGATCACGGTGATTCCCTGCCGCGCAAGCCAGTTCGCGAGATCGACTCCCGACCGCACGAGCGATCGCGGAGCGGGAACGAGGCAGGCTCCGTGCGCCCACGCGAGCCACATCTCTTCGCAGGATGCGTCGAAGGCCACCGAAAGCCCGGCGAGCACCCGGTCGGCGGTGCCGAGCGGCTCGTCCTGGAGAAAGAGACGGCTTTCGGCATCCACGAACGCCGCCGCGCAGCGATGCGTGACCGCCACGCCCTTCGGGACTCCCGTCGAGCCCGAGGTGAAGATGATCCACGCATCGTCGTCGGGCTCGGGCTGCCGCAGGATGTCGAGCGCGCGTGTGTGGCCGGCGGGGGCATCGCCGGCGAAGAGGTCCTCATCTCCCGCGTCGTCGGCGTCATCCGTCTCGTCCACGCGCGGGATCTCGGCTGTCACATCCGACGGTTCGGCCGGATCGTCACCGGGCGCGCCGTGAGCCGGGGAGTAGAGCCCCCGACCCGTGATGACACCTCTGACACCCGCCTCTCCGAACACGAGCGCGGCGCGTTCCTCGGTGTCATCGGCGTCGACGGGCACGTACGCGGCGCCCGCGGCCATGACCCCGAGGATCGCGATGTACAGCTCCTTGGTTCCCGAGGTCATGCGAATGCCGACGCGGTCCCCATGCCCCACGCCCGCCGAGGCAAGGCGCGAGGCGGTGAGGGCGACCCGCGCTGCGAGCTCGCGATAGCTCAGGGCGGCGCCGGCACCGTCATCGATCGCGGAGGCCTCGGGGTGGCGGCGCACTGTCTCCTGGAGGACGTCGATGAGAGTCCGCGGCGAGGAGGCGAGGGCGGCTCGATCGAGGACGCTCGACTGGTCGTGGGTCACCGTACGACGGTACCCGCGACCATGGCCGCGTGAGCCGCACACACCGCAGACCGCCTGAGCCCGTTTACCTCGTGTTCACCTCTACCAACCGAACCCTTAAGAGTCGCTGTCTAGCGTCGCCTGCGTGCCCTGCACCGGGCCACTCACGAAAACCTGACACAGTGAAGGATTCACAGTGAAGATCAACCGCTTCGCCCAGCTGGGCGCTGTCGCAGCTGTCGCCACTCTCGCACTCGCCGGCTGCGCCACCAACGAGTCCAGCGGCGGCTCGACCGAAGAGCCGATGGAGTCCACTCTTTCCGGGACGATCGGCGGCACGGGTTCGTCCGCGCAGACCGCCGCTCAGGAGGCGTGGGTTGCCGGCTTCCAGACGGCGAACCCCGACGTCACCGTCAACTACGAGCCCACCGGTTCGGGCACGGGCCGCGAGAACTTCGTCGCCGGCGCCAGCCAGTTCATCGGTTCGGACCGCTCGTTCAACGACGAGGAGCTCGCGGGCTCCTTCGCCGCGTGCGCGAACGACGGTGAGGCCGGCATCGTCCAGCTGCCGATCTACATCGCCCCGATCGCCGTCGCGTTCAACCTCGAGGGCATCGACTCGCTGAACATGACCCCCGACGTCATCGCGGGCATCTTCGCGGGCACGATCACCAACTGGAACGACGAGGCCATCGCGAGCCTCAACGAGGGGGTCGAGCTCCCCGACCTGGCGATCTCGCCGGTTCACCGCTCGGACGACTCGGGCACCACCGAGACGTTCACCGACTACCTCTCGCAGGCCGCACCGACCGTGTGGACCTACGAGGCCGACGGCGTGTGGCCGATCGAGGGCGGCGAGGCTGCGCAGGGCACCTCGGGTGTCGTCGACGCGACCAAGAGCGGCAACGGAACCATCACCTACGCCGACTCCTCGCAGGTCTCCGGCCTGGGCACCGTCTCCGTCGGTGTCGGCGGCGAGTTCGTCCCCTACTCGGCTGAGGCTGCTGCGGCGATCGTCGACGCGTCGCCGTTCGTCGAGGGCCGCGGCGAGGGTGACCTCTCGATCGAGATCGACTACGCGACCGAAGAGGCCGGGGTCTACCCCATCGCCCTCATCAGCTACCTGATCGGCTGCATCGAGTACGAAGACGCGAACACCGCCGAGCTCGTGTCGGCGTACTTCACCTACGTCGCCAGCCCCGAGGGTCAGGACGCCGCTGCCGAGAACGCCGGTTCGGCTCCGATCTCCGAGTCGCTGCGTGAGCAGGTCGACGCTGCGATCGCACTGATCGGCTGATCTCTTCCCCGCGACTGCCCGGTTCGGTACATTCACGGATGGACCGAACCGGGCAGGCTGAGCAAGGGGGCCGGACCTCCCGGAATCCTCGCTGAGCCTGACCCGGACTCGACACGAAGGACACGTACATGGCGACGAGCACGGACGCGGGGCCGGTAACCGCGACAAAGATCACAGCCCGCAAGAGACCCGGGGATGTGATCTTCTCGGGGACGGCACTGGGCGCCGGGATCACCATCCTGGTCGTGCTCGCGGCGGTCACCGTCTTCCTCATCGCCGAGAGCGTTCCCGCATTCACGACCCCCGCTGACGAGAACCCGATCCTCAAGGGCACATCGTTCCTCGAGTACGTCTGGCCGCTCATCTTCGGCACGATCTGGTCGTCGATTCTCGCGCTGGTCATGGCAGCGCCGGTGGCGATCGGAATCGCCCTGTTCATCTCCCACTACGCGCCGCGGCGCGCGGCCGCGGTCCTCGGCTACATCATCGATCTTCTCGCCGCCGTCCCCTCGGTGGTCTTCGGCCTCTGGGGCGGCCTCGTCCTCGCCGGCTTCGTCCAGCCGTTCTACGTCTGGCTGAACACCTACCTCGGATGGTTCCCGCTCTTCAGCGGCCAGGTCTCGGCCACGGGACGCACCATCCTCACGGCGGCGCTCGTCCTGGCGATCATGGTCCTTCCGATCATGACCGCGATTTCTCGCGAGGTGTTCCTGCAGACCCCGGTCCTCCACGAAGAGGCAGCCCTCGCGCTCGGCGCGACGCGGTGGGAGATGATCAAGATGGCCGTGCTGCCCTTCGCCCGCGGCGGAATGGTGTCGGCGGCGATGCTCGCTCTGGGTCGAGCGCTCGGTGAAACGATGGCCGTGACGATGGTCCTCTCGGTGTCGGGCGTGGTCACCTTCGAGCTGCTGACAGCAACCAACCCGACCACGATCCCCGCCAACATCGCGCTCAGCTTCCCTGAGGCCTACGGCACGGGAATCAGCGTCCTGATCGCGACCGGTCTGGTCCTGTTCGTGGTCACCTTCGCCGTCAACGCGATCGCTCGCTGGATAGTCAACCGCCGCGCTGAATTCTCGGGAGCCAACTGATGACCACCGCTACTGCTACCGAGTCCCGTCCCACCGCGAACCACTTCGCGAACGGGCGGCTTCCCAAGGGAACCAGCTGGCTCCTGCTCCTCGGCTCCTGGCTGGTCATGGGCCTGGTCTTCTTCCTCGTCAACCTCGGCCAGCCGATCGCGAACTTCAACATCGTCGCAACCGTCTTCCTCGGCGCAGTCCTCTACGCGGTGCTCATCTTCGTGGTCGCATCCATCGTCGAGGGACGCCGTAATGCGACCGACAGGTTCGTCACCGCGGTCGTCTCGGCAGCGTTCATCGTCGCCCTGCTGCCGCTGGTATCGCTGCTGTTCACGGTCCTGGTCAACGGTCTCGCTCGCTTCGACATCGCCTTCTTCAGCGAGTCCATGCGAAATGTCGTCGGCGCCGGCGGCGGCGCTGCCCACGCGATCGTCGGTACGCTCCTGATCACGCTGACCGCGACGATCATCTCGGTGCCGATCGGCCTGATGACCTCGATCTACCTGGTCGAGTACGGCAACGGCGGCAAGCTCGCTCGGGCCATCACCTTCTTCGTCGACGTCATGACCGGCATCCCGTCGATCGTCGCGGGTCTGTTCGCCTACGCGGTGTTCGTGATCTTCTTCGGCGCGGGATATTCGTCGGGCTTCGAGGGTGCCATCGCGCTGAGCGTGCTCATGATCCCGGTCGTCGTACGCTCCTCCGAGGAGATGCTGCGCCTCGTCCCGAACGAACTACGCGAGGCGTCCTACGCGCTCGGTGTGCCCAAGTGGCTCACCATCGCGAAGGTCGTGCTCCCGACATCCATCGCCGGTATCACGACCGGAATCATGCTCGCCATCGCCCGCGTCATCGGTGAGACCGCTCCGCTGCTGCTGACGGCAGGCTTCACCCAGAGCATGAACTGGAACATCTGGGACGGGAACATGATGACCCTCCCGGTGTTCGTCTACAACCAGTACGCCAACCAAGGCACCAGCCCCGACTCGGCTATCGCCCGCGCCTGGGCCGGGGCCTTGACCCTGATCCTCATCGTCATGGTGCTCAACCTCGCCGCCCGCCTTGTCGCGAAGTTCTTCGCGCCCAAGACCGGTCGCTGAACCCGAAGGAAATATCCGTGTCCAAGCGCATCGATGTCAACGACCTCAACGTCTACTACGGCAACTTCCTCGCCGTCGAAGGCGTCTCGCTCGCGATCGAACCCCGCTCGGTGACGGCCTTCATCGGCCCCTCCGGCTGCGGCAAGTCGACCTTCCTTCGCACGCTCAACCGGATGCACGAGGTGATCCCCGGCGCCCGGGTCGAGGGCGAAGTGCTCATCGACGGAGACAACCTTTACGGCCCCGGCGTCGACCCCGTGCTTGTGCGGCGTCAGGTGGGCATGGTCTTCCAGCGCCCCAACCCGTTCCCGACGATGTCGATCCGTGAGAACGTGCTCGCCGGCGTCAAGCTCAACAACCAGCGCATGTCCAAGAGCGACCAGGACGCGCTCGTCGAGAAGTCGCTGCAGGGCGCGAACCTCTGGAACGAGGTCAAGGATCGCCTCGACCGCCCGGGTTCGGGCCTCTCGGGCGGTCAGCAGCAACGCCTGTGCATTGCCCGCGCCATCGCCGTCGAGCCCGACGTGCTGCTGATGGATGAGCCGTGCTCGGCGCTCGACCCGATCTCGACCCTTGCCATCGAGGACCTGATCGAGGAACTCAAGAGCGAGTACACGATCGTGATCGTGACCCACAACATGCAGCAGGCCTCGCGCGTGTCGGACAAGACGGCGTTCTTCAACATCGCCGGGACCGGCAAGCCGGGCAAGCTCATCGAGTACGACGAGACCACGACGATCTTCACGCGCCCGAAGGTCAAGGACACCGAGGACTACGTCTCGGGCCGCTTCGGGTAAGCATCCGTTTTGGATGAGGGGGCGTGGCGATCAGGCCGCGCCCCCTCTCTCGTTCGGTCGCAACGGCGCATTCCCTAGCCGATACGCCGGGCCGAGGCATCGGTGATCGGCACACTCGGCGGCAGGCCGTCGTAACGGCGCTGCCCTCTCGCGGCGAGGACGAGCGTCAGTCGCGGGGGCTGAGCAGATAGGCGTTCAGACCCGCCGTGAATGCGGCATCCGTCGGGATCGCGACGCCGTCGACGGCGGTGATCGGCGCGGCGAGGCGGACGCTCGAGACCAGCCAGGCCGCATCGACGGTCGCGAGGGCATCCGTCGGGATCTGCTCGTAGCCCGTCTCGAACCCCCGTTGTTCGAGGTGGGCGAAGAGGCTCAGCTGCGTCGTGCCATGCAGGATGCCGCCCGTCGGCGCCGGCGTCGTGAAGCGGTCTGCGCGACGCAGCACGAGCGAGGCGGTGGGCGCCTCGAGCACGAAACCATCGGTCGTGGTGAAGATCGCATCATCCGCCCCGCGCCGCCGGGCTTCGCGAAGCGCGGCCATGTTGACGGCATACGAGAGGGTCTTGGCGCCCAGGAGCAGCCAGGGTGCTCGGGCGGGAACGGTCGAGTCGTACCCGCGATCGAGGGTCACGACACGGATGCCGCGCTCCCGCGCAGCCGTGAAGTCCGCTGCCGGCGCAAGAGTCGCCCACGCCGTCGGAGTCGGTCCGTGCTCGATCCCGCGACTGAGGATGAGTTTGATCACCGACTCCCCCGCGCTCGCGTGCGCGGCGACCTCGTCGATGGCCGCTCGCCACTGTGCGAGATGCGGTGCGGGAAGATCGCAGATACGCGCGGAGTGAGCCAGCCGCTCGAGGTGCGCGTCGACTTCCTGTGCGTGCCCGTCGACGACACCGATCGACTCGAAGATGCCGTCCCCGCGCTGTGTGCTCAATTCCCCGACGCTCAACGCCGGCGCCTCGGGGTCGACAGGCGCGAACGTGTCTGCGAAGTCCGTGCGGTCAGCATCCACGTCGACCGGCTGGATCATGAGGGCATACGTCGTGGGCATGAGATGAAGCCTACGCGGCGGAATACCCACCGCGTCGTGGCGGTTAGACTGGGGTAGCCGGGCCGCAGTAACCCCGGGCTCCATCTTCTGCCGCTACGAGCGGCCACGCGCCGAGAGGCGTTCTGCGGCCCGGCACTTTCTTGCCCGACCTGCGGGCTGTCCTTCGGGCGCGCACCCTTTCCGGACGCACCGTCTGGATGCCCAACCCACACATTTCCGCATGAACCCACAGCATCCGGCGCCCGAAACCGGAGGGTTCGCGACGGATGCTGTGGGTTCGCGCCAGGGGGCGCGCGAGGATGCCGGCGGCGCGGCGCGCCGGGTCAGGTGAGGGATTCGCGACGCCACAGGGCCGCGCACGCGCTCAGATCGGATGCGTAGTCGCTCAGTCGCAGGGCTCGGGTCGTGAAGGCGGCGCTGCGGTCGGACTCGGTCGCGTCGTAATCGTCGGCGAGGTAGGTGGCGCCAGCGGCCTGCACACGGCAGAACGCGGCAGCGCGATCGAGGGCGACGGCAAAATCGCCCCGGAAAAGCCCCCGAAGGATCGTGTCGACGAGTGTCACGAGCTCGTCCGGGCTCGCGGGCACCGGCGCCCCGGCGATGAGCGCGTCGGCGGTCTCGAGCGCGGCGCGTCCGCGCTCATAGGTAAGCGCCGCGGTGAGCGGGTCGTCGTGGATCATGAGCTGCACCAGATACAGCCGCCACAACGCCCCGGGAAGGGTCTTGGCTGGCGAGCGGGACCACAACTCCGCGATGTCGTCGATGCCGTGCTCAGCAGTGAACGCCACGAGCCTTTCCACCACGGCCTCGTCGGGGTCGGCGCGAACGCGAGACAGCAGCGCCTGCGCCGTCGAATGGGCCACCCGGGATACTTCTGCGGGGTCTTCCGCCGCGAACAGCCGGTCGAACAGCTCCGCGGGTCTGCGCACGGGCTTGTGATAGGGCCGGGAGTCGTCAGTCACTCGCTCCAGGGTAGTCGCGACGGCCTCGGCTCAGGTCGGAATTGCAACGATCGCGTCGCCGGAAGGAACACCATCCGGCGACCCGCCCTGGGGTTCGACAGTGATCGCGATGACGTCCCCGGGCTCCATTTCGCCCTGCAGCAGCCACGTGTCCTGCTCGCCGCCGCTGGGGTCGAAGGCGCCCGCTGCGATCGGGACATCGTCCCGGATGAACCACAGTTCGAAGCTGCGGTCATCGGGGATCTGCGGCAGCCCGTCCGACACGATCACGGCCTTGCCGAGGGATTGCGACCAGTAGACCGTGGACTCTCCTTCGCCGCCCTCGATCTCGGCCGCCGCGGATTGGGCATCCGGCGCCGCCCGCACCTGCTCCAGCGCGAGGACGGCGTCGGACGGACGATTGAGCCAGTCGTTGACGCTCACGGCCGTGAACCCGAGCGCGACCAGCAGGACGAAGGATGCTGCGAGCGCGAACATGCTCCGCATCCACCGCGTTCGCGATCGCGTCTGGATCACACCGGTGTTCGGTCGCGGTTCAGCGCCGACAGGAACGGCATCCGTCTGTGGTGCCAGCGCGATGCGCGTAAGGATGTGGTGCCGAAGCTCTGCGGGCGGCTCGACCTCGGGCGTGTAGTCGGCGAGAGCGGCAGCCGTCTCGAGGTCGCGCTCGGCGATGCCTCGCCACTCCGGATGCATCGCGAGGGCGAGATCGAAGGTCTGTTGCTGCTCGGCGTCGAGGGCGCCCAACGCCGACGCCGCCGACAGCTCGGCGAACTCCTTCTCGTTCATGAGGCCACCCCCATCTCTGCTCTCAGGCGCGACAGTCCGTCACGCATCCGGGTTTTGATTGTTCCTAGCGGCGCTCCCACAAGCGCCGCGATCTCGCTCTGACTGTAACCCCCGAAATATGCGAGAGTCAGGGCCTCGCGCTGTGAGTCGGGAAGGGCGGCGAGAGCCTCTGTCACCCGTCGGCTCTCGATCCGCAGCTCCGCCTGCTCGGCGACCCCGTCGTGGGCGACGTCGATGTCACGGAACCCGATCCGGATGTCGCGTTCGACGCTCGCCTGCGACGACCGCACGCGGTCGACGGCTCGGCGGTGTGCGATCGTCAGCACCCAGGACCTGCCCTGTCCCTTGTTCGGAGCGAAGCGGGCGGCGGATTGCCACACTTCCAGGAACACTTCCTGGAGGACTTCCTCACTCTGGGAACGATCGACCAGAACCCGCAGGATAAGTCCGAAGACCCGCGCCGAAAGCATGTCGTAGAGGCTCGCGAACGCCTGCTGATCTCCACGCGCAGTGCGTTCGAGAAGCTCGGCGACGTGATCGACGGCATCCGTCCCGTCGTCTGGCACGTCCATGCCGTCGATCACCATGGATCCAGCATGCCGCATGATTTCCCATCCGATGTCGCCGCGCTTCCGAAGACCCCTGTGTACGCCGCACGTGCGGACGATCGAGAGCCCCGACGAGGCTCCGAATACACCGGAGGAACAATGCTGATCACCAAGAAGTCCCGCATCGCAGCCGGCGCCTCGCTGGCGTTCGTCGCCGCGTTCGCCCTGTCCGCCTGCTCCACCGCGAGCACGGAGGGCACGGATGACGAGATGGCCGAAACGCCGATGGCCGAAGAGACCGCACCCATGGACGACATGGAGGAGATGGACGCCGCCGCCTACCTCGTGGGACCGGGCTGCATGGAGTATGCCGAGGCTGTGCCTTCCGGGGCCGGATCGGTCGACGGCATGGCGATGGATCCCGTCGCCACGGCAGCATCCAACAACCCGCTGCTGACGACCCTCACGGCGGCCGTCAGCGGTCAGCTGAACCCCGACGTGAATCTGGTCGACACCCTCAACGGCGGCGAGTTCACCGTCTTCGCGCCCGTCGATGACGCCTTCGCGAAGATCGACCAGGCCACGATCGACACGCTGTCGACCGACTCAGCGCTACTGACCTCGATCCTCACCTACCACGTGGTTCCCGGTCAGATCCTGCCGGAGGACCTCCCCGGCACCCACGCGACCGTGCAGGGCGCCGACGTCGAGGTGACCGGCTCGGGCGACGAGCTCATGGTGAACGACGCCATGGTCATCTGCGGCGGGGTCCAGACCGCCAACGCGACCGTCTACCTCGTCGACACGGTGCTCATGCCTCCCATGTGAGCGCCGGTTGGCGATCCCCCAGGGTGGAGGGGTAGTGGAGCCGTCGGTGTCTTCGGATGCCGGCGGCTCCGCTGCGTCCGGCACTGCGCCTACGGATGCCAGTGGGCTGACTCAGTCCCCGGGTCGGCGCCACGTGACGCCAGGGAAGCGTGCGAAGTCTCCGTCGAAGGTCACGACCGTGGCGCGATTCTCGATCGCGAGGGCGGCAAGGTGCGCATCCGTCACGAGGTTCCCGCCGGTTCCGGTCACAGCGAGCAGGGAGCGCATCCGGTCGAGGTGTCCTGCCCCCGGCTCGGGGCTCACAACGCTCGGGCACCTCATCCACCGGTTGACGATGTCGAACGCGTCGTCGGGGTCGAGCGGATGCGGGAAGATGCGCGGACTGGTCGTGAAACGCACGAACGCCAGGGCGCACACCCACGGGATCGCCACGGTCTCGCTGGCGCTCAAGGCGCCGTCGAGCCACGCCTTGGCCTCCGTGTGGTGGCGGGCGTCAGCGTCCACGGCATAGAGGAGGACATTGGCATCGACCAGCTTCATTTGCCGAGTTCGTGCTTCTGCGCGATGGCCTCATCTTCGAGATCGGCCGCGAGAGCCAGAGCCCGATCTAGCGGAACGCGCGCCTGCCCGAGCTGACGAACGGGAGTCTCGAAGGGCGCAGCCGCGTCGGGTGCAAGCCCCGCAAGGATCGCCGAATTCACCGCATCCTTGAACGACAGCCCGCGCTCTCGCATGACCTTGCGCACAGCCTCCTCCGCGGCGGGGGTCAGGGTGATCGTCGTGCGCACGCGAGCATCATCTCATCCGAATCGATGATGCTTTGATGCGCGGGAGCGATCCGGAGATCTCGCTTCCGGGGCGCCGTCGAACGCCGAGCGCGCACGAAGTAGGCTGGGAGGCCTGGGGCCTGTAGCTCAGTCGGTAGAGCATCGGACTTTTAATCCGCGGGTCGAGGGTTCGAGCCCCTCCGGGCCCACCACAAAACCGAACTATTCCCGAATCACCCTCTGACCAGGGTGATTTCTTGCATCTCGGCGCCCGGTCGGTACATCACGGTTCATCCCGCCTGTACGCCCGATTCGCGGCCTGACCTCTGTTCTCTTTTTTCGAACCCCATGAGGGGTCTTGGCATCGGTACACGTTTCGGACGTTTGAGTCACCCCTGTCGGATGTACCGATGGTGTTGTAGCGCGCACAACCAAGAGCGTCCCGTCGATGACTCGCCGGCCGGGCTATTTGAATAGTTCGTCGCGCGTGTATCCCGCGTGATTGCGGCGGCTGTAGATCTGTATCAGCGCGACCGCCAGGGCACACACTGCTGCGGCGAGAGTCGTCTCGATCCAACCGAGCGGGAGAATGCTCGACCAGAAGATGCGGCCCGCGAGGAGTATGTAGAAGGCGCACACGAACATGAATGAGGCGTAGGCAAGTTCTCGGTGCAGCCCACGTGAACTCGCCCCGTCCGCGATCCCGCAGATGAGGCCAGACAAGAACCAGACGCCCCCGTACACCGCGGCAGCCCAGATCGTCGCCACTTCGTTCTGCTGCGCGACCGCACATGCCATTGCCGGCAAGAAAGCGATCGTCGTCAGCGTGTTCACGAGCATGAACCACTTGAGATTTGTGTTTCGAATCACGGCGAGGTTCATTTGGCGCCTCTTTCGATGATCGCCTGCACTTCAGCTGCGGCGAACGGAAGAATGTTCCGAGCAGCGAACGACTCGAGAACGGTTACCCCTAGCTCAGACAAGGAGAACAGGTTTCTCGGGGGACCATGGCGGGTCGGTTCCTGACGGCGATCCACGAGCCCGACATCCGCATGCCGACGTAGCTGCCGGTAGAGCACCTGCTCCGACGGACGATAAGTCCCGCCGCTCATCCGTTCAACGCCGTGCCGGATCATGGTCACATCCGAGGCCTCACGATCGAGAACTACGAACGTCCAGAACGTGAGGAGACCCTGCCGAAAAACGCTCTCCCAGCTCTCAAGTAGACCGGTAACGGACGGACGGTTATGCATGCCTAGTATTATACTCCCGATATAATTCATGTCAATAAGCGCGTGCCACTCAGGCCCGTGGGCAAGTACACACTGCTTCACGATCAGTGACACCTATGCTCAACCTGCCGATCCCACCTGCCTAGGACGGGCGCCGACCACGCGGACGAAGCTCCACACCAGCCGCCCGCAACTGCCGGGCAACCCGGTTCGGTCCCATCTGGTGCTGAGCTGCGAGTTCGGCCAGCGTCGCCCCCTGGGCATAAGCGTCCGCCAAGACCTGCTGCTCAGGCGTCACGATTCCGGATAGACGCTCGAGACCTTGTCTTCGCACGATCTCGTGCAACGTCGAGCGGTGCACGTCGAGCTTCCGCGCCCACTCCCGAACGTTGCCACCACGGCGATACGCTTCACAGAACTCGGCAATCTCGGCAGACGTGAGCCGCTTGGCCTGGCGCGGAACCAGTCGCTCCGTGACGGCCCGCACCTCTGTTAGAACAGCCAATTTACGGAAGCGAGCCGCGTCCACCGATTTTCTCGAGTACGCGTTCACGAGCCCCACCATGTCAGCGTTACTCGAAAAATCGCCAGAAGGGCGTTTCCGGGGATCCCGGCGATGATCATCTCGGGGGCACAGCCGACACACGCAGGACGTACTGACTGACGTCTCGGTCCATCGGCAGTTCGAACGTTCGCGGCGCGGAGTCCGCGGTGCATTCGCCTGCGATACCCCATGCAGTCAGTTCGACGGAAATGACCATCTGCTCATCGTCTATCGAGTCGGCCGCCGGCACCCAGGGGCAGCTCCCCGACCCCACTGTGGTGATCACAAGCACAGGTCCGTGCGCTATCGCCGTCATGCCTTCAGGGGGTCGCCAATCAGGTCGAGAGGCGTTCCGGTCAGTGTCGGGTTGCCAAAATACCCAGGCGCCTCGGCCGGAGGAGCCGGTCGGTGATCGGCGGTCGAACACGCGCCCAGCAGGAGGGCAGCCATGAGGACACCGGATAGTCCGACGGTTCTGAACACGTACGCGACTTTACGGCTACCCCCGTTGCCGGAAACCCTCTCTCGCGCAGACTCAACCGGCGCGGGTGCCCTCTCAGCACCTCGGTCACTCGACCTCGACGTGATCTCCCACACGGATGACTCCGCCGCCTTCGACGGGAAGCAGCAGGACGCCGAGGGTAGGTGCGGCCTGATCGAACTGCGTCGTCAGGATGCGCAGCAGGTTCGCATCCCGCTCCCCGCTGTCGGGATTGGCCATGATGGCGGTGCAGCGCCGGATGGGTTCCGACACCACGAAACGCACCGCGCCGATCCTCACGACCCCACCCCAGGTGAGCTCGTCCCAAGCAGGCACACCCGAGACGACGATGTTCGATCGGAACCGGCGATCGTCGACCGGGACGTCGACGAGACTGTCGATCGCAGCGACGGATGCTGACGTGTGAAGCGAGATGTAGCCGCGAGCGCGGTCCTGGAACCGGGCATTCGCGCCGTCGCCGACCAGCCGCAGTGGGAGCCGCCCCGCACCGCGCAGCCTGCGCGCATCCGGACCGGCGGTCACGGCATCCGTCACCGCCGCCTCGATCTCGCGCCGACCGTCGGGGTCGAGCCCCGCGTCGACGAGCACGCGGGAGCCGTCCGTGATGCGCAGCCGACGGCTTTCTGCGTCGTAGGCCAGGCGAAGTCGGGCCAGCGAGGGCACATCCATGAGCGCGAGTCCCTGACTCTTGGGCCAGTGGTCGAGGCCGTCGACGCGCTCGGGCTCGACGGCGCTCGCGAACCGGAATGCGAGGACCCGATCGCCCTCGATCCGCCCATCGGGCTGCACGACCAGCTCGTCGCGCTCCTCCGGCGTGAAGCCCTTCACGGGATACCGGAACAGTGCCGCGACAGTCCCCATGCACACATCGTCGCACGCCCTCCGCGACGACAATCGAATAGACTGCGATCGATGGATGCTGGAACGGATGCCGCGCTCACGTCGCTGGGGGACCCGACGCGCGCCCGCATCCTGCACCTCATGCGCACCTCGCCCGACGGCAGAGTGCTCGTGGGGCGCCTTGCCACCGAGCTGGGACTGCGGCAACCGACCGTGAGCCACCACATGAAGACGCTCCTGACCGACGGGATCGTGGTCCGCGAACCCGAGGGCCGTCAGGTCTGGTACTCGGTCGCACCGGATGCCGAGCAGCGGGTCGACGCGATTCTCGGGCGCCCGCGCGAGACGGCAGCCGTCGACCTGGATCGGATCGTCGACGATCTCACAACACGCTTCGACGGTCGCATTGATCCGACAGAGATCCGCGAGGTCGTCGCCGACAGTCATGAGCGCCTCGCCGCGGGAGGCTCCGCGCTGCTGGCGTCACGGACGTTCTCGTTCGCCGCGAGCAGACTCGAGGCGATCGCTCGCTCGTCGGCGCCCGCCATCGACGCCGACACCCCACCGAGCGTCCTGTTCGTGTGCGTCCAGAACGCGGGCAGGTCACAGTTGGCAGCCGGGATCCTGCGGCATCTCGCCGGAGATGCCGTGACCGTGCGCACGGCAGGGTCGGCCCCGACCGCCGAGGTGCGCTCGACCATCGTGACGGCGCTCGACGAGATCGGCGTCACGATCGGCGATGAGTTCCCCAAGCCCTTGACCGACGAGGCCGTCCGCGCCGCGGATGTCGTCATCACGATGGGATGCGGGGACGCGTGCCCGGTCTACCCGGGGCGCCGGTACCTCGACTGGGACCTCGAAGACCCCGTCGGCAAACCCCTCGCGGCCGTGCGCGGCATCCGCGACGACATCGAACGACGCGTGCGCGGGTTGCTCGCCGATCTGCGCGGCCCGGTCGCGCGCCACGGATGACGACACTCGAGTGACAAATCAATAGATCGTGGTCTATGCTTTTCTCGAAGCCCTCGAGAAAGGTGACCCCATGAGTGTCAAGCCCACCGTCCTGTTCGTCTGCGTCCACAACGCCGGCCGGTCCCAGATGGCCGCTGGGTACCTCGAGGCACTCTCGGGCGGCCAGATCGAGGTGCGCTCGGCCGGCTCCCAGCCCAAGGATCAGATCAACCCCGTCGCCGTCCAGGCGATGGCCGAAGAGGGCATCGACATCGCGGGCAACACCCCGAAGGTCTTGACGGTTCAGGCGGTGCAGGAATCCGACGTCGTCATCACGATGGGATGCGGGGACGCCTGCCCCATCTACCCCGGCAAGCGCTACGAGGACTGGCAGCTCGACGACCCGGCCGGCCAGGGCATCGAGAGCGTGCGCATCATCCGCGACGACATTCGCGGGCGCGTGGAGAACCTCATCGCCGAGCTGGTCCCGGCAGGAGAACGGGCATGAGCGCCGGACGTGGGCAGGATCCGCTGCTTTCGGTCGAGGCGACCCTGCGTCGCGCGACGCAGCGACTGGCCCACCAGTTCGCGGGCATCGTGAACGAAGAGACCGTCGAGCGGGTCGTGTTCGAGTCGTACACGGCGCTTGCCCGCACCGCGCGGGTGGACACCCACCTGGCGAGCCTGGCCGAGAAGTTCGCGCGCGACCGCCTGACCGCGCTCGCCCAGTCCAAGGGCCTCATTGCCAAGCCGGCGCCGGAGGTGCTGTATGTGTGCGTGCAGAACTCGGGACGTTCGCAGATGGCCGCTGCGCTCACCCGCGCCATCGCCGGCGATCGTGTTCACGTCCGCTCCGCCGGATCGCAGCCGGGGGTGTCGATCCTGCCGAGTGTCGTCACGGTGCTCGAAGAGATCGGCATCAACGTCGACGAGGAGTTCCCCAAGCCCTTGACCGACGATGTCGTGCGCGCGGCGGACGCTGTCATCACGATGGGCTGCGGGGACGCGTGCCCGGTCTATCCGGGTAAGCGCTACCTCGACTGGGAGCTCACGGATCCGGCGGGGCTCGACCTGGATGGTGTCCGCGAAGTCCGGGACGAGATCCGACGCCGCGTCGAAACGCTCGTCACCGAGCTCGTCGGCTGATCGGCCCCCGCACCGTGCACCCCGCTCCTCTGCTTCGCCGCGCTTTCGCGGAGTTCCTCGGTACCGGACTGCTCGTCGCGGTCGTCGTCGGCTCGGGCATCATGGCGACCCGCCTGTCCGAGGATGTCGGCATCCAGTTGCTCGCGAACAGCATCGCGACAGCCCTGGGCCTGGCCGTGCTGATCCTGATGCTCGGGCCCGTCTCGGGCGCCCACTTCAACCCCGCCGTCTCGTTCGTGGACTGGCTGCTCGGCCGACGCCGCCGGGTCGGTCTATCGGCACCGACTCTCGCGGTGTACGTGATCGCGCAGATCGCGGGCGCCATCGGCGGGGCCGTCCTCGCGAACCTCATGTTCGACGTCCCGACGAGCCTGTCGACGACCGATCGTGCAACCCCGGCTACGCTCCTGGCCGAGGTCGTCGCGACGTTCGGGCTGATCCTGCTGATCGTGGCACTCGCGCGCACCGGCCGGGGGGCTGCAGCGGCTCCGGCCGTGGGCGCGTACATCGGTGCCGCGTATTGGTTCACCAGTTCGACATCGTTTGCCAACCCTGCCGTCACCGTCGGGCGCCTCTTCAGCGATACGTTTGCGGGAATCGGGGCGTCGTCGGTGCTGCCGTTCATCGGTGCGCAGCTGGTCGGAGCCGCGATCGCGGTGTTCGCGGCGATGCTGCTGTTCCCCCACGTCACGGATGCCGCCGAAGAGATCGTCATCCCGCAGCTGGACGCTGAGAGCCGCTGAAACCGACCCGACCCTGACCCTTCACCACCAGGAGCACCATGCATATCGTCGTGGTCGGCGGCAGCGATGCCGGAATCTCCGCCGCCTTGCGGGCGCGAGAACTGGACGCCGGTGCCGAGGTGACCGTGGTGGTCGCCGACAGCTATCCCAACTACTCGATCTGCGGCATCCCCTACTACTTCTCCGGTGATGTCTCACCGTGGCAAAGTCTCGCGCACCGGACGCACGCCGATCTGGAAGCGACAGGGATGGCGCTGCGCCTGGACACCCTGGCCACGCGCATCGACACGGCAGCGCGGCGTCTCTCGGTGCGCGACACGGAGGGCGGCGAGTCCGAGATCGCGTACGACGAACTGATCGTCGGCACGGGGGCGCTCCCCTCGCGCGCCGGGATCGACGGGCTCGAAGAGCTCGGCCCGGCTGACGGCGTGCACGTCATCCACTCGATGGGCGACACATTCGCGCTCGAACGCGACCTGCAGGAGCGCCAGCCGCGCACTGCCATCATCATCGGCGCCGGATACGTCGGACTCGAGATGGCCGAGGGCTTCGCGGCGCGCGGGATGGCGGTGACCCAGCTGCAGCGAGGACCCGAGGTGCTCTCGACGCTTGACCCGGAGCTGGCGTCGATCGTGCACGATGAGCTGGTCGCTCACGGGGTGACCGTCCACACCCGCACGATCGTGCGCAGCGTCGAGCGCACCGGTGCGGCACTGCGCGTACATGCCACGGTCGACGGTGAAGCGGTCAGCCACGACGCCGACGTCATCCTGCTGGTCGTCGGAGTGCGACCGATCACGGCGCTGCTCGAGCAGGCCGGTGCGCGATTGGGCGCCGGGCGCGCGGTCGTGGTCGACGAGTCCATGAGAACCGGGATTCCGCACGTGTTCGCTGCCGGTGACGGCGTCATCACGCATCACCGCCTGCTGGGCGAGACGTACCTTCCGCTGGGCACCACGGCGCACAAGCAGGGGCGGATCGCGGGCGAGAACGCGCTGGGCGGCGCGGCGCGATTTGCCGGTTCCGTCGGCACCCAGGTCGTCAAGGTGTTCGACGTTGTCGCGGCGCGCACGGGACTTCGCGACCACGAGGCCCGCGCCGCGGGCTTCGAGCCGGCAACTGTCGCCGCTGTCGCCGACGACCACAAGCGCTATTACCCCGGTGCGCAGCCGATCAGCATCCGGGTGACCGGCGACAGCGCGACGGGTCGGCTGCTCGGCGCACAACTGGTCGGGCGGCTGGGCACCGAGACCGCCAAGCGCGTCGACACGTACGCGACCGCGCTGTACGCGGGACTCTCGGTCGCGCAGGTCAGCGAGCTGGACCTCTCTTACACGCCGCCGCTGGGCTCACCGTGGGACGCCGTACAGGTGGCGGCCCAGGCCTGGGAGCGCCACCACACCCCCACCCCGCTCGAGGAGACGCCATGACCACCGTCCTGTTCATCTGCCAGCACAACGCCGGACGCTCCCAGCTGGGTGCCCACCTCATGAACCATGTCGCACCCGAGGGCGTCGTGGCCACCAGCGCGGGCCTCTCCCCCGCCGCGAGCATCAACCCCGCGATCGCCGCGACCCTCGCCGAGCTCGGCATCGACACCTCCGCGGCCGTACCCCGCGCTGTGACTGCCGAGGACCTCGCGGGCGCCGACGTCGTCGTCACGATGAAGCCGGGCCTGGCCCTGCCCGGGCCGGTCGCCGGAGAGCTCATCGAGTGGCAGTTCCCCGACCCCGCCAACTGGGATGCCGATGGGGCACGCGGGCTGCGCGAGGATGTTCTGCGCAGCGTGCGCGAGCTCGCCGCTCGCCTCTGACCGTTCAGCGCACCCGACGTCGGCGGTTCACCCCTACGAACGGCGCGCCCCGTAGACTCCGCCCGTGACCGCGGACGAGCCAGACACGACCTCCTCCGCATCCGTCGCGGCACGCGGGTCGGTGTGGGAGGTCTTCTGGGCGTTCCTGCGGCTGGGCGTGACCTCCTTCGGCGGGCCCATCGCTCACCTGGGCTATTTCCGCGATGACCTCGTGGCGCGCCGACGGTGGATGACCGACAAGGCATATGCCGATCTGGTCGCGCTGTGCCAGTTCCTGCCCGGGCCCGCCTCGAGCCAGGTCGGCTTCGCGATGGGCTTGCACCGCGCCGGCGCGCTCGGCGCGGTCGCGGCGTTCCTTGCTTTCACGCTGCCCTCGGCGATCCTCATGGTCGCTTTCGCGTTCGGGGCGGCGCTGTTCGAGGGAGTCATCGGCGAGGGCCTGCTGACCGGCCTCAAGATCGTCGCGGTGGCCATCGTTGCGCAGGCGGTCTGGGGCATGGCCAGGACCCTCACGCCTGATGCGCGCCGCGCCTCGGTCGCCGTCGTCGCCGCAGTCATCGCTCTGCTCCTGGCCGGATCGATCGGTCAGGTGCTCGCGATCGTGCTCGGCGCCCTGGCCGGCCTGATCCTGTGCCGTTCGCAGCCGGTCGCCGGCCTCGGCGACACCGGGCTGACGCGCTTCCCGGTGTCTCGGCGTGTCGGTGTCGTCAGCCTCTCAGCCTTCGTCGTCATCCTTCTCGGGATGCCGGTTCTCGCCGCGCTCACCGGCAACGGGTCGCTCTCCGTGTTCGACACCTTCTTCCGTGCCGGCGCCCTCGTCTTCGGCGGCGGACACGTCGTGCTCCCGCTCTTGCAGGCAGGAGTTGTCGAGACGGGGTGGGTGACGCCAGAGCAGTTCCTCGCGGGCTACGGTGCAGTCCAGGCGATGCCGGGCCCGCTCTTCACATTCGCGGCCTACCTCGGCACGCTCGCGACAGTCGGCCCCGGCGGCGTGCTCGGCGCCGCGGTCGCGCTGACCGCGATCTTCCTGCCGGGCTTTCTCCTGCTGGTCGGCGTTCTCCCCTTCTGGAATGCGCTGCAGACCCGGACCTGGATGCAGGCACTCATGCGGGGGGCAAACGCCGCCGTGGTCGGCATCCTGGGGGCGGCTCTTTACGATCCGCTGTTCACGACCTCGATCATCGGACCAGGATCATTCAGCCTGGCCCTCGCGTGCTTCGTGCTGCTGATCTCCTGGCGATTGCCGCCGTGGGCCGTGGTACTGGTGGGCGGTGCCGGCGGCATCCTGCTGGCGGCTCTCGGCGCCCACTGATCTGTCCACGCAGATACCGGCAGGTCATGCAACCCCCGCCCCTGCCCGCTGCGGCGGGCATACGATGACGCTATGCCGTACATCCTCGCGATCGTGATCCTCGCCGTCGTCGCTGCGGTCGGGGTGTCGTGGCGGTTTCTGACCGCGGATGAGCGCACGAAGCCCCATAACGACATGCTTCGGGCGGGCCAGAGCCCTGACATCACCCCGAACGATGCAGCGCTGCGCGCGCAGGGCAAGGCGGCCTGGACGAGGATGTCGGGCGGCGCCTGATCAGACCGAGATCTCGACCAGCTGCGCGCCGGCGTACGCAACCTCAGCGAGCGCTGCCTCGCTCGACTCCGCGGCGACCCCGGCGACCAGGTTCGTGATCACGCGCACGCGACGCCCGTGCGCGATCGCGTCGAGCACCGAGGCGCGCACGCAGTAGTCGGTGGCGATTCCGGCGACATCGACCTCAAGGATCCCGTGGGCCGTGAGCAGATCCGACACTTTCGCCCCGTCATCCGTCGTGCCTTCGAACAGGGAGTAGGCCGGTTCGCCCTGGCCCTTCTTCACATGGTGGGTGACGGATGCCGTATCGAACGCGGGATCATACTCGGCACCCTCCGTCCCGCTGACGCAGTGCACCGGCCAGGTGTCGACGAAGTCCGGTTCGGGATGGAAATGCCCGCCGTTGTCGTGGTCGGGATGGTGCCAGTCGCGTGAGGCGACGATGATGTCGTACTCCTCGGCGTGCGTGACGAGGTACCGCGAGATCCGTTCGGCCACGGCGTCCCCACCCTCGACACCGAGCGCCCCACCCTCGGTGAAGTCGTTCTGGACGTCGACGATGAACAGTGCCCTACCCATACCCCGAGGCTACGCCCGTTCACGCGCCGTCGGAATGCCGTCCGCGCTCCCGGAGCGCCCGCCGGCTCACCGGCTGTGCGTCTCCGTCCGCGTGCGTCGCCCCGACCAGCTCGGGGGCCGGCGCGCGCGGATCGGTCGCCGTCCCGCGCACCTCGGGACCGTTTCGCCAGAGCTTCGACGGCCACCAGATCGCCCGTCCGATGTCGTACGAGAGCGCCGGCACGAGAAGCGAGCGAACGACGAAAGTGTCCAGGAGCACGCCGAAGGCGACGATGAACGCGAGCTGAGCCAGGAACAGGATCGGAATCACCCCGAGCGCCGCGAAGGTCGCCGCCAGGACCAGACCGGCTGACGTGATCACCCCGCCCGTCGCGACGAGCCCACGCAGGATGCCGCGCCGCGTACCGTGCACCAGCGACTCCTCGCGCACCCGGGACATCAAGAAGATGTTGTAGTCGACACCCAGGGCGACCAGGAAGACGAACCCGTAGAGGGGGACCGCGGGATCGGCACCCGGGAACTGGAAGACATAGTCGAACACGAGCGCGCTGACGCCCAGAGCCGAACCGAACGATACGACGACGGTGAGGATCAGCAACACGGGCGCCAGGACCGAACGCAGCAGCAGCATCAGGATCAGAAGGATGACCACGAGCACGATCGGGATGATGACCGTGCGGTCGCGGATCGAGGTGTCGTTGGAGTCGACATCCGTCGCCGTGACTCCCCCGACCAGAGCGACGCCCTCGCCGAGGTCCTCGGTGAATGCGACGCGGAGCTCACGCACGGTCTGCTCCGCCTCGATGGAGTCCGCGGCATCCGTGAGCGTCGCGATCACCAGCACGTCCCCGTCGGAGGTGGTGGGGGTCGGAGCGGGCGTGCCCGGGGGCCCGACGGCGGTGAACACCGGCTCCCCGTCTTCGACAGCGACAGGCGCCTGCCCGCTCAGCGAGTCCTCCGACGCGACCGAGACGGAGTCGATCCCGTCGTTGTCCTCGAGCACGGTGACGACTGCCGCCAGCTCCCCCTCGGGCACGATGACGTAGACCGGGCTGCCCGAGCCCGCGGGGAAGTGTTCGGCGAGGACCTCCTGGCCGTCTCGCGCTTCCGAGTACCCCAGCACGAGATCGCTCGAGGCGACCCCGTCGGCTTTGAACTGCGTCACGCCGAGCGCGGCGACCAGGAGCGCGACGGTGGTGATGATCCAGACAGGGCGCGAACGGCGCGCGATGAGCCGCGCCTGCCGCGGCCAGAATCCCTTGACGGGCTGCGTGAAATCGTCGGGGAGCTCCGTGAGCCCGCGCTTCGGGATGAACGGCCAGAATGCGACGCGTCCGAACAGAGCGAGCAGCGCAGGAAGGAACGTCAGTGCCGACAGCATCGCGAAAGCGATCCCGATCGACGCGATCGGGCCGAGTGCTCGGTTGGTGGCAAGATCCGACAGCAGCAGGATGAGCAAGCCGGCGATCACCGTGCCACCGGAGGCGAGGATCGGCTCGAAGGAGCCCTTCCATGCGCGGAGGGTCGCGGTCCAGCGCGGCTCGCCCTCGCCGATGGCTTCTCGGAATCTGGCCACGTAGAGGAGGGCGTAGTCGGTCGCGGCGCCGATCACGAGGATGAACAGGATGCCCTGCACCTGCCCGTTGAGAACGAACACGCCGGCGAACGCGAGCCACCACACCACGAGAAGCGCGACAGTCAACGCGAACGTCGAGGTCATGAGAACGAGGATCGGAAGCAGCGGCGACCGGTAGACGATCACCAGGATGACGAAGACGGCGACGAGGGCGACGACCAGGAGCAGACCGTCGATGCCGAGGAAGCCCTTGACCAGGTCCGAGGTGAATCCTGCCGGGCCCGTCACCCAGCCTTCCAGCGGCGCCTGCAGTTCCTCGACCACCAACGCTCGAATCTCTTCGACGACGTCACGTACCTCACCGGAGGAGTCGATCGGAATGAAGACCTGCACGGCTTCGCCGTCTTCTGAGACGACCGGTGGCGACACCCCATCCAGGACGCCCTCGATGCCGGCGATCTCGTCGACCACCGTCTGGACCTCCGCGATCTGATCGTCCGTGAGATCGCCGTCGCCGGTGACGACGAGCACAGCGGGAATCGCCTCGTCGCCGAGGAAGTCCGGAAGTCGCTCGGCAACCCGTGTCGCATCGGCGCTCTCGGGAAGGAAGCTCGACTGATCGTTGCTGGCAACCTCGTCGACCTTGCCGAAGTAGGGGCCCCCGACGGAGCCGACCCCCACCCAGATGAGCACCAGGAGCGCAGGGATACCGATCCGCAACCACCGGGAGGGACGAAGACGCTCTTTCGCAGAAGGCATATCGCTAGTTTATCTAGCAATAGCGTCCACACCGCAACCCCTAGGGTGGACGGGTGATCTCGGCATCCATTGCTCTGCTCGGAGCGTTGATCTATGGCGCGGCCGATTTCTTCGGCGGACTCGCGGCGCGACGACTCCGCTCGATCGTGGTCACCGCGACCGCGGCCCTGAGCGGACTGGTGATCCTTTTCGCCTTGGTCCCGTTCTTCGGCGCCCGGTGGAACCTCGCCGACGTGGCCTGGGGCGCGCTCTCCGGTGTCTTCGGTGTCATCGCGATCGCCCTGCTGTACGCGTGCCTCGCGATCGGACCGATGAGCATCCTCTCGCCGGTCACCGCCGTGACCTCCGCCATCGCCCCGATGATCTGGGGACTCACGATCGGCGGCGAAAGCCTGACGGTCATCGGATACGTCGGGCTGGGCGTCGCGCTCGTCGCCGTGGTCCTCGTCGGCTTCATTCCCGGCCAGGGTGCGGTACGCCCCTCCGCCCGGGGTCTGCTCATGGCCATCGGCTCGGGGCTTGCGATCGGGGCTTTCCTCATCGCCCTCGATCAGACCAGCGACGACAGCGGCCTGGTACCCATGATCGCGAACCGCTCCACCAACGCGATCATCACGACTCTCATCGTCCTGGTGATGATCGTCGCGGCCGTGCGTCGCGGAGCGGGCGCTGCCGCCGCACTGCGCGTCGGCGCGGTCGAGCTCGGTGCGACACCGACCGGTCATGCCGATCTCGAGCACGCGAGCGCGAAGGCATCCGCTCCCCCGAGCTCGGGGCCCACGGGATGGTGGCTGGCCATCGTGTGCGGAGTGCTCGATGTGATCGCGAACGTCCTGCTCCTGGCTGCCCTGCGGCTCGGGGACCTGTCGATCGTGGCGGCGCTCACTGCGCTCTATCCGGCCGGAACGATCGTGCTTGCCGCACTCGCGCTTCGCGAGCGCATCGCACCCGTGCAGTGGGCGGGCCTCGCTCTCGCACTCGGGGCAGGAGTTCTGCTGGCGCTCGCCTGAGCGGCGCTCGATCAGCCCTCGAGAAACAGCAGTACCGTCGACACGACGAGTCCGGCCAGAGCGAGCGCAGCGAAGCCGACAGTCAGGCGCGCAAGAGATCGGACAAGTGGCGAGGTTCGAGAGACCCGGACGGTGTCGTGTCGACCCAGACGCGCCCAGAGGTCGACCTGCTCATCGTGCACGCTCGCACCGGATGGAAGCGGCGCCTCACCGAGGACGCCGCTGTCGTCGAACCACCGCACGACCTCGCTGCCGGGCGTGGTCGTGACGACGGCGCGCACGGCAACCCATGAACCATCGGCGACCCAGGCAACCAGCGCGGCCATCCCCAGAAGCACCGTCGCACCAAGCCCGATCCACGTGTAGATCTCGAGGGCAACGGCGAGCGCGGGAGGCACGCCATCATTCTCGCAGGGAGTGGGCCGAAGCCACCCAAGGGAATCGTCCCCACCGATGAACGAGAAGAGGCCGCCCTGGGGACGGCCTCTTCTCGTTCAGAGCCACCTAAGGGAATCGAACCCTTGACCTATTCATTACGAGTGAATCGCTCTGCCGTCTGAGCTAAGGTGGCGTGATCGCTCGCGCGATGCACGATCAACGATCTTACCGTGTCCCCGTCCGCCTCGTGACCACGGCGAGCGCTACTGGCAGACGAGACCATCCTCCGGAACGGTTCCCGAGAGGAAATACGCTTCGACCGCGGCATCCACGCACGCGTTGCCCTTGTTGTAGCCCGTGTGCCCCTCCCCGACGCGGGTGATGAGCACGCCGGAGTCGAGTTGCTCAGCCAACGCCACCGACCAGTCGTACGGTGTCGCGGGGTCCCCGGTCGTACCGATCACCAGGATCGGCTCGGCTCCCGCAGCCGAGATCGGCTCCCGGACGCCGGTGGGAGCGTAGGGCCACACCTCGCACAGGTCGACGCCCTCCCAGTACGGCGCGACCGTCGGCGCCTGCTCGGCGATCGCCGCAGCCGAGGCCGCCTCTTCGGCATCCGTTTCGCCGCCCGGATAGTCCATGCAGTTGTAGGTCAGGAAGGCCTCGGTCGAGTTGTCGAGGTACTCGCCGTCCTGCCGGTTGTAGTAGAAGTCCGCGAGCAGGAAGGCGTTGCGCGCATCCCCCTGGAGCACATCCGTCAGAGCCTGCGTCAGGAAGGGCCAGCTGTCCTCCGAATACAGAGCCGTCACGATCGCGGTCACCAACGAGTCGGCGCCCAGCATCCGACCG
Source organism: Microbacterium sp. bgisy207 (assembly GCF_965345035.1). Classification (GTDB taxonomy): domain Bacteria; phylum Actinomycetota; class Actinomycetes; order Actinomycetales; family Microbacteriaceae; genus Microbacterium. Next base: position 157,294 of record NZ_CBDRMG010000002.1, on the reverse strand, counting down.
TCGGCATTGCGGATCGGATCACGATCGACACTGGCCAGCAGGATCGCGAGGTCGCCCATCGCCTCATCGACGGAGCCGCTGAACGGGCACTCGCTCTGCCCCACGCACGAGGCCATGTATGCGCGCAAGGCGTTCTCGAACCCGATGGCCTGCTGTGTCGAGACGTCCAGTCCGCTCAGTGACGGGTCGATCGCGCCATCGAGCACGAGCCGCCCGACGCGGTCGGGGTAGTGCTTCGCGTACGTCGCGCCGAGGAATGTTCCGTACGAGTAGCCGAGATAGTTCAGCTTCTCATCGCCGAGCACCGCGCGCAGCAGGTCCATGTCCTGCGCTGCGCTCTCGGTGTCGATGAACGGCAGGATGCCGTTGCTGTTCTGCTCGCACGCGGCAGCGAACGCCTCTTGCTGCTCCACGACGCGGGCATCCCACTCGGCGGATCGACGCTGCCCCGGAGGGATGTCGAACACGAAGGAGTCCATGCCCGCATCGTCAAGGCACGCGACGGCGCTGGAGTCGCCGACACCCCGCGGGTCGAAGCCGATGATGTCGTAGCTCTCCTGCAGCGCCTGTCCGACGGCAAAGCCCAGGGAGTCCCGGACGAGCGCAACACCGCTCGCGCCCGGCCCGCCGGGGTTGGTCAGAAGAGAGCCGAGCGGCTCGCCGCCGGTGGCGGCGTGGCGGATCACCGCGAGGTCGAGGGTGCCGGCCTCCGGATCGCTCCAGTCCAGGGGGGCTGTCACGGTAGTGCAGTCGAAGCCGTCGCCGCACGCCGCCCACTCGAGGGTCTGCTGATAGAACGGCAGCAGGTCTTCGGCGATTCCGTCGGTGATCGGAGTCGGCGAGCGGTGCGGCGCGTCACTGCGGTCAGGAGCCGGCAGCAGGAAGCATCCGGCAAGTGCCACTGCAGTCGCGGTTGTCACCGCACCGAGCGCGAGAAGTCGTCGAGCGAGGCGTGCAGTCATGGCGTCCTTCCCGTCGAAACGGTGATGAGCAGACTCTCCAGCGCGAGGGTCGGCGCGACGTTCTGCTCGAGGTTGCGACGAGTCCGGGCGATTTCGTCGAGCACCACGAGCGTACGCTGCGGCGGCCAGGCCTCGGCCAGCGCGCGCAGGTCGGCATCCAGCTCCCGGTTGATCAGGATGCTTCCGCCGGCGTCGCCGGTCCGTCCGAACTGGATCATCAGCACGTCCCGGTACAGGGATTGCAGATCGGTCAGCACGCGGTCGATGCCGTCGCGGAGGCTCCGTGTGGAGCGGCGCTTCTGGTCCTCCTCGAGGGCGTTGACCTGGGCCCGAACGGCGGGAGGAACCGCAGCTCCCTCGGCGATGCCGAGCGTGCGCAGCAGACTCTGACGCTCGGCGTCGTCGCGTTCGGCCGTGAGCGCTTTCGCGTCGTCGGTCGCCGCCTGCACGATGCGCCCTGCCACATCCACCGCGTCGCCGACGTTGCGTACCCCCAGCGCCGAGCGCAGCGTCAGGTCGCGCCGGGCGCGAGCCTCGGCATCCGTCGCCAGCCGCTGGGCCATCCCGATGTGCCGCTGAGCGTGCCGGGCGGACTGCTCGGCTGTCGCCTGGTCGACTCCCGTGCGGCGCGCGATGAGGGCAGCGACGTCGGCGACCTCGGGTTCCCGCAAGCGCACGACCCGAACGCGAGACCGGATGGTCGGAAGCAGGTCGGCGTCGCTGGGTGCACACAGCACCCACACCGTCCGCTCGGGGGGCTCTTCAAGGGCTTTGAGGAGGACGTTCGAGGTGCGCTCGGCCATGCGGTCGGCGTCCTCGACGATGATGACCCGGTACCGACCGAGCGATGGCGCGAAGTAGGCGCGTTCGACGAGCTGGCGTGCTTCGTCGATGCGGATGATGACCTGCTCGGTGCGCAGCACCGTCACGTCGGGGTGGGTGCGCGCGATCACCTGCCGCATGGTCGCCTCGTCGCCGGGCTCGGCGATCAGGGCTGCCGCGAACGCGGCGGCAAGAGTCGACCTTCCCGACCCCGGTGGTCCGGTGATGAGCCACGCGTGTGCGAGGGACTCAGGGTCGGATGCCGCTGCCTGGAACTGCGCAACGGCATCGGGCTGCCCCCACACGGCGCCCCACGGGACATCCTGCTCGGGGGGCGCTGCATGCATGCTGACCAGCGTAGCTGCGGCACCCGACCATGACCCGCGAGCGGAGGGCGCCGCAGCTCCGGTCACCCGGCAAGGAGCTCGGCGACCCGGGTGCGGATGACTCCCGCAATCTGATCCGCGGGAAGCGAGGCATCCAGAACGAGGAAACGGTCCGGCTCGGCCGCGGCCAGCGCGAGATACTCGGCACGCACCCTCGCATGAAACTCGTCCCGTTCGGACTCGAGCCGGTCGAAGGGTTTGTCGTCGGCATCCAGCCGTGCTCGCGCCGCCGCCGGATCAAGGTCCAGCAGCACCGTCAGGTCGGGAAGCAGCCCCTCGGTCGCCCACAGCGACAGGTCCCGGATCTCGGTGCGCCCGAGCACCCGACCCGCGCCCTGGTAGGCCACCGAAGAATCGAGGTAGCGATCCTGGAGCACGACCTCGCCGCGCGCGAGGGCCGGCCGGACGACCGTGGCGATGTGGTGGGCGCGGTCGGCGGCGTAGAGGAGCGCTTCGGCCCGCGGTGAGACCTCGCCGCGGTGGTGCAGCACGATGTCGCGGATGAGTCCGCCGACCTCGGTGCCGCCGGGCTCTCTCGTGCGCACCACGACGCGCCCCTCGGACTCGAACCACTCCTGCAGCAGTCTCGCCTGCGTCGTCTTGCCCGAGCCGTCACCACCCTCGAGCGTGATGAACAGTCCCGGTCCGGTCACTTCTTCGCCGTCGTCTTGCGTGCCGTCGTGCTGCGTCGGGTCGTCGTGCGCTTGGGCGCCGGGCCCTTGGCGCGCTTGTCGGCCAGCAGCTGCACCGCCCGCTCGAAGGTCACGTCGTCGACCTGCTCCCCCCGCGGAATCGTGGCGTTGGTCTCCCCATCGGTGACGTACGGACCGAATCGACCGTCGCGCAGGCGGATCGGCTTGCCGCTGGTCGGGTCGGCGTCGAACTCCTTGAGCGCACTCGACGCGCGCCGCGCCCCGTACTTCGGCTGCGCATACAGTTCGAGCGCCTGCTCGAGGGTGATGTCGAAGATCTGCGCCTCGCTTTCGAGCGAGCGCGAATCGGTGCCCTTCTTCAGGTATGGGCCGAAGCGGCCGTTCTGCGCCGTGATCTGCTCCCCCGTCGCCGGATCCTCGCCCACGACGCGGGGAAGCTCCAGCAGCCGCAGCGCCGTCTCGAGGTCGATCGTGTCGACCGACATCGATCGGAACAGCGATGCCGTGCGGTTCTTCGGCGCGGCATCCTTGGCCTTCTTGCCCTTCGCGGGGGCGGTCTCCTTCGCGGCGGGCGCGGACTCGATCACTTCGCCGGTCTCGGGGTCCACCGCGACCGGGGCCTCGGGCTCGGTCTCTTCGATGTAGGGACCGAAGCGGCCGTCCTTGACGACGATGAGCTTGCCGTTGGCAGGGTTCTCGCCGAGCACGCGGTTGCCGGCCACGGGCGCGTCGATGAGCTCCTGCGCCTTCGCGGGGGTCAGCTCGTCGGGCGCGAGATCCTCGGGGATGTTGACACGGCGCGGCTCGGCATCCGGGTTCGCGGGGTCGACGACCTCGAGATACGGTCCGTACTTGCCGAAACGCAGGGTCACGGTGTCGGTGATCCGGGTGGCGTTGAGCTCGCGGGCGTCGATCTCGCCGAGGTTCTCGACGATGTTGCGCAGCCCGACGTGGGCGTCGGAGCCGAAGTAGAACTCCTTCAGCCATGCGGTGCGCTGCTGCTCACCCCGGGCGATCGCGTCCAGGTCGTCTTCGAGGGCTGCCGTGAAGTCGTAGTCGACGAGGTCGGCGAAGTGCTGTTCGAGCAGTCGCACGACGCTGAACGAGAGCCACGTCGGCACGAGGGCCTGGCCGCGCTTGACGACATAGCCGCGGTCGAGGATCACGTCGATGATGCTCGCGAAGGTCGAGGGTCGGCCGATGCCCTTCTCCTCGAGCGCCTTGACCAGGCTCGCCTCCGTATAGCGGGGCTTGGGGCTGGTGCTGTGACCCTTCGGTTCGATCTCGGCGAGCGCCAGCACGTCCCCGACGGCGAGGGCGGGCAGCGATTGGTCGTCGGAGCGGTCCGCGTCGCTGCGCTTCTCGTCCCTGCCCTCTTCGTAGGCCTCGAGGAACCCCTTGAAGGTGTAGACGGTCCCGGATGCCGTGAACTCGGCGGTCTTGCCGCCGGCATCCACCGCGAGGGTGACGGTCGTGGTCTCGTACTTCGCATCCGACATCTGGCTGGCGATGGTGCGCTTCCAGATGAGGTCGTACATGCGCTCTTCGTCGCGGTCGAGCTGACCGGTGACCTCCGTGGGACGGCGGAAGAACTCCCCCGACGGCCGGATCGCCTCGTGCGCCTCTTGCGCGTTCTTGCTGTTGTTGCGGTAGGTGCGCGGGTTCAGCGGCACAGCCTTGTCACCGTAGAGCTCGACAGCCTGCGTGCGCGCCGCGGTGACCGCCTGCGCCGACAGAGCGGTCGAGTCGGTGCGCATATAGGTGATGTACCCCTTCTCGTAGAGGCGCTGTGCGACGCTCATGGCGTGCTTGGCGCTCATCGAGAGCTTGCGGCCGGCCTCCTGCTGCAGGGTCGAGGTCGTGAAGGGCGGCTTGGGGCTGCGCGTGCCGGGTTTGGCCTCGAGGGCCGTGACGGATGCCTCGGCTGCCGCGTCGACCGCGTCAGCCAGCGCGCGGGCTGCGGCCTCGTCGAGCACGACGACGGCCTTCTTGAGCTGACCGTTGTCGTCGAAGTCGGCGCCTCGGGCGAGCGGGGCGCCGTCCAGTCGCGCCAAGCGTGTCGTGAACGAGGAACCCTGCTTCGTTGCGAGAGCCTCGACGTCCCAGTAGTCGGCGGAGACGAACGCCATCCGCTCACGCTCGCGGTCGACGACCATTCGCGTCGCCGCAGACTGCACACGACCCGCCGACAGGGCCGCACCTTCACGCCCGGAGCCGACCTTTCGCCACAGTACGGGTGAAACGTCCCACCCGTAGAGCCGGTCGAGAACGCGGCGCGTCTCCTGGGCGTCCACGAGGGCGAGGTCGAGGTCGCGGGTCTTCTCGACCGCCGCGCGGATCGCCTCCTTGGTGATCTCGTGGAACACCATGCGCTTGACGGGAACCTTGGGCTTGAGCACTTCGAGGAGGTGCCAGGCGATGGCTTCGCCCTCGCGGTCCTCATCGGTGGCGAGCAGGACCTCGTCGGCCTCCTTGAGGGCGCGCTTGAGTTCGGCGACCGTTTTCGTCTTGCGGTCGCTGATGACGTAATAGGGGTCGAAGTCGTTGTCGATGTCGATCGAGTACTTCCCGTACGCCTGCTTCTTCTCGGCCGGGATGTCCTTCTTGCTCGCGAGATCTCGGATGTGTCCCACGGAGCTGAGCACCTCGTACTCGTCGCCCAGGTACCCCTGGATCGACTTCATCTTCGTCGGGGACTCGACGATGACGAGCTTCTTGCCTGTGGCCAACGAAAGCTTCCTTTCTTCGATGCACACCATACACACACGGCGACACAGCGAAGGCTGGGAGGCCGAACCTCATCCGCCGGCACAGCCCTACGTCGGGGGCCCCGCGCGCGCCGACGCGCTGACCTCGAACGCGCCGAACCGAACCGTGACCGAGACCGTGGCGATGAGCTCGGCGAGGTCGCACACCCGCAGCCGGGCACCCCCTGCCGCCGCGACCTGTTCGGCCCGATCGCAGGGTACGCCGTCGACTGCGCCGGACGCGGCATCCGCCGCTGCCAGCGCCGCCGCATCAGCGGCACCGCTCGCTCGCTGAGCGACAACGGATGCCGCACCCACTCCTGCCGAGGCGACGATCACCGACGCCGCGACCGCTGCCAGGCCGACCGAAGCCAGGGTGCCTGCCATCACCAGCCCCCCGCGAGCGCGCACCCGCGGGCGCTGATCGCGATCCCCGAGACCGTGCGCGATGCGGTGACGCAGATGAGGTCTCCGGAGTCGCTGATCTGCACGGCGGCGCCCGGAACCGCGGCCTGCACGACTCCGACGACACGGGCGCCGCTTTCGCCACGGGAGGCGAGCCGAGCCGCGTCGGCGACGGCATCCTGAAGAAGGATCTGGCGCCCTGCCGCTCCGAGCAACCCGACGGCCATGAGGATCACCACGGCAACCGCCGTCAAGGCGATCGCGAACTCGGCGGCGACCGACCCGCGATCACCGCCGAGTCCGCCACGGATCATTCGACGTCGCGGATCATTCGACACTGAGCGCGCGCCGCACGAGGTCGGTGAGGATGCCGCGCACCTCATCCGAGCGCATGATGACCACGAGCAGGCCCGCGAATGCGACGGCCGCCATGGTGGCGATCGCGTACTCGGCCGTGGCGGCGCCGGTCTCGTCGAGGAACAGCTCGCGCGCTGCGCGCGAGGTCAGGCGGGGCAGGGAACGGGGTGACATGGGATCTCCAATCAGGTGGGGGCACACGGGTGGGCACGGTCAGGGAAGAGGGAGCGACACGGAGGGGAGGATGCTCAGGAACATCGGCGCGACCCCCAGGCAGAGGAAGGCAGGGAGCGTGCAGACGCCGAGCGGAAGGAGCAGTTTCGTGGACAGTCGCGCGGCCCGGAGCCTCCCATCCACCCGGGCCCGGTGACGATCGAGCGCGGCAGCGGACCGGAGGAGTTCGACGGCGGGCACGCCGGCCGCTTCCGAGAGCACGAGGGTGTCGCGGACCGCATCCGAATCGGCGGCGCTCGCTCCCCGGGCCTCACGGACGAGCTGCTGTGCACGGGAGACCGAGACCCCGCCGCTGAGCGCGATAGCCGTGAGGTCGGCATCCATCCCCGGCATCGCCGCGTCTCGATGAGCGGCGAGGGCGAGCCGGGAGGTCCAGCGGCGCCCCGCGAGGAGGAGGCCGACTCCGACGACGGCGCAGGCCCATCCCGCCGGCTCGCGCAACAGCGTCCCGACCGGGTCAAACCCGAGAGCGATCGCGAGGCCGATGCCCACCGCGGGCAGCCAGCTCAGGAGCCGGGCCGTCGAGGTCGGCTCGGCGAGCGCGACGCGGATCTCGTCGGCCGCCTGGGCGGCATCGCGCAGCACGTCGGCAAACGACCGGAGCGTCGGCGCAAGCGGCGCTCCGACGGCCGTGGCGATGGACCACGCCGCGGCCACCTCACCCCACATGCGCCGTTCGCGGTGTTCGAGGGATCCGCGGACGGGGTCGGCGCGTGTGAACCCGAACAGACCTGACCGCTCGGGCGGGGGCGGGTCCGTGCCCAGTGCAGCGAGCGCGCCGTCGAGCCGAGCTCCGCCACGAACGGCCTCCTGGACTCTGGATGCCCGTTCATCGCCCTGCTGCGCGAGGTGTTCCCAGGCGCGCGCCGGGGTGACGCCCGCTTCGAGCAGCACAGCGACGCGCAGCACGGTCTCGGCCACCGCGGTTGTCATGACACCTCTTCTATGCGGAGGCGGCCATCTGGTCCGAGCGCCGGACGGCCGAGCGAGCTCACCCGCCGGGTACCGTCCCGGTCGCGCGTCACGTGGATGACGACACCGATCGCGCTGGTGACCTGGCGCGCCAAGGCGTGGTCGGTCAGTCCCGCGAGCGCGCCGAGCGCCTCGAGTCGGGCCGGGACATCGGTGAGACTGTTGGCGTGGACGGTGCCGGCACCGCCGTCGTGCCCGGTGTTCAGCGCCGAGAGCAGTTCCCGGATCTCTTCGCCGCGGCACTCCCCCACGACCAGGCGGTCGGGTCTCATCCGCAGCGCTTCACGCACGAGCCGCGCCAGGCCGATACCTCCGGCGCCCTCGAGGTTCGGCTGGCGCGCCTCCAGGCGCACATGGTGCGGATGATCGAGGCGCACCTCGGCCACATCCTCGATCGTGAGGATGCGCTCGTCGTGTCGGGCTTCGGCCAGCAGCGCCGACAGCAGCGTGGTCTTGCCCGCTCCCGCCGCACCGGTGACCAGCAGGTTCTCCCGCGCCGCCACGAGCGCACGCAGTCGCTCGCCCAGTTCCGGGTCGAACATGCCGCGGCGGCCGAGTTCGGCGAGGGTGACGACCTCCAGCCGCGGCACGCGAATCGACACGAGTGTGCCGCTCACCGACACCGGAGGAAGAACAGCGTGCACGCGGGCGCCGCCGTCCAATCGCACGTCGACGCACGGGTGCGACTCGTCGATGTGACGACCACCGGCCGCGATCAGAGCGACTGCCAGCTCGCGCGCGTCGGACTCCTCGAGTGCGATCTCCGGCACCAGGCGCGGGCCCTGACCCGAGTCGACGAAGACGGACGCCCCGTTCACGAACAGGTCCGTCGTGCGCGGGTCCTCCAGATGTGGCCGCAATCGCTCAAGCGCCGGATGCCGCGTCCACTCCGCACGTCGCACCGAGCCGAGCGCCCCGGCGGCGTGGGGTCCCCGCAGGCCGGGCCCCGGCCGCCCCGGCAGGGCCGGTGGAAGGGGGACGAAGAGGTCTGGCATGCCTCGACGGTAGGCATCCAGTCGAGACGAGCGTGGCCGAGTCCGCCGGCCCGGGCGCAACGAGATCAACAGCGCGCCTGGGGAGGAATGCGCCGCGGGGCGAGAACCCGATACGCAGAAGGAGAGCCGTCTGCACAAAGAGAAGGCGGCATCCCATCGGGGGAGAGGGATGCCGCCGTGCGACACCGTTATCGGGGGTGGTCGGTGTCGCGATGCCAGAATCAGATGTTCGGCCGCGCACAAGCATACGCAACGGACGGGGGTCGTCACAATCCGTTGTGGAGAATCGACCACCCCCACTTCCGGAGGTAGTGTGCCCGGTGCGGTGCTGATTAGCCTTTTCGCTAGCTCTCGAGACGAGACGAATCACGAGAACCCCTCCAGCCCGCGAAGGAGCGAGCCGAATGAGCAGTCAGATCGACCACCTGCTGAACGAGACCCGGCGATTCGCGCCGTCAGCCGCTTTCGCCGAGAACGCGGTCGCTGGAGCCGAGCTCTACGAGCGTGCCCGGGAGGATCGCGAAGGGTTCTGGGCCGAGCAGGCGCGCGAACTGCACTGGCACACGCCGTTCACCGAGGTGCTCGACTGGTCGACCCCGCCGTTCGCGAAGTGGTTCGCGGATGGCGAGATCAACGTGGCCTACAACTGCCTCGACCGGCACGTCGAGGCGGGTAACGGCGACCGCGTCGCCCTGCTCTGGGAGGGAGAACCGGGCGATTCCCGCCGTGTCACCTACGCGGAGCTGACCGACGAGGTCAAGCGTGTCGCGAATGTCCTCGAAGGTCTCGGGGTCGGCGAGGGCGACCGAGTGGCGATTTACATGCCGATGATCCCCGAGGCGATCGCCGCGATGCTCGCCGTGGCGCGGATCGGCGCGATCCACTCGGTTGTGTTCGGCGGTTTCTCGGCCGACAGCCTGCGGGCGCGCATCGACGACGCCGGCGCGAAGGTCGTCATCACCGCTGACGGCGGCTACCGCAAGGGCAAGGTCTCGGCCTTGAAGCCCGCCGTGGATGCCGCGCTGAGCGACCGCGGCGCCGGCGAGCAAGAGACTGTCGAGCACGTCCTCGTCGTCCGACGCGGCGAGAACCCGGTCGAGTGGACCGAGGGCCGGGACATCTGGTGGCACGACGCCGTGCCGGCAGCATCCGCCGAGCACGAGGCGAAGGCGTTCCCCGCCGAGAACCCGCTGTTCATCCTGTACACCTCGGGAACCACCGGGAAGCCCAAGGGCATCCTGCACACCTCGGGCGGGTACCTCACGCAGGCGGCGTTCACGAACCGCGTCGTCCACGACCTGCACCCCGAGACCGACGTCTTCTGGTGCACCGCCGATGTCGGCTGGATCACCGGTCACAGCTACGTCACGTACGGGCCGCTCGCCAACGGCGCGACGCAGGTGATGTACGAGGGCACCCCCGACAGTCCGCACCCCGGCCGCTGGTGGGAACTCGTCGAGAAGTACGGCGTCACGATCCTCTATACCGCCCCCACCGCGATCCGCTCGTTCATGAAGATCGGTCGCACCGAGGTGCAGAAGTTCGACCTGTCCAGCATCCGTCTGCTCGGCTCCGTGGGTGAACCCATCAACCCCGAGGCATGGATCTGGTACCGCGAGGTGATCGGGGCGGATGCCGCGCCCATCGTCGACACGTGGTGGCAGACCGAGACGGGAGCGATCATGATCTCTGCCCTGCCCGGCGTCACCGAGACCAAGCCCGGCAGCGCCCAGGTTCCGCTCCCCGGCATCGGAGTGGACGTCGTCGACGAGAACGGCGAGCACGTCGGCAACGGCAACGGCGGCCTACTCGTGCTCACCGAGCCGTGGCCGAGCATGCTGCGCGGCATCTGGGGTGACCCGGAACGGTTCGTCGAGACCTATTGGGAGAAGTTCCGCGATCAGGGCTACTACTTCGCCGGCGACGGCGCGCGCCTCGACGAGGACGGCGACGTGTGGCTGCTGGGCCGCGTGGATGATGTCATGAACGTCTCGGGGCACCGACTGTCGACGACGGAGATCGAGTCCGCCCTCGTCGCCCACGAGGCCACCGCCGAGGCCGCTGTCGTCGGGGCGTCCGATGAGACCACCGGCCAGGCAGTCGTCGCGTTCGTCATCCTCAAAGAGAGCTTCCTGAAGGCCCACTCCCCCGAGGGACTGGCGGCGCAGCTGCGTGCGTGGGTCGCGGAGCAGATCGGCCCGATCGCACGCCCGCGCGACATCTACATCGTCGGTGAGCTCCCGAAGACCCGCTCGGGCAAGATCATGCGGCGCCTGCTGCGGGATGTCGCCGAGGGCCGCGAAGTGGGCGACACCACGACGCTCGCCGACACCGCAGTCATGTCGGTGATCTCCGCGCAGGTCCGCTGAGGTCGGCATCCGCCGGCATCCGCGGAGGCGTTTCAGAACCGAATCGTCCCGCGCCGGGGGATTGGTTCTCCGGGCGAACGTGGTGCTCAGGCGAGGGTGAAGATGACCTCGACCTCGACGGGGCTGTCCAGCGGCAGCACCGGAACACCGACAGCTGACCGGGCGTGACGGCCAGCGTCGCCGAAGACCTCACCGAGAAGCTCGCTCGCGCCGTTGATGACACCCGGCTGGCCGGTGAACTCGGGAACGGATGCCACGAACCCGGTCACCTTCAGTACGCCGGTGAGTTTGTCGACGCCGCCCGCGGCAGCCGCGGCGGCAGCGATCGCGTTGAGTGCCGACTGTCGCGCATAGGACGCGGCATCCGAAGCCGGAACGAGGCCGTGACCGTCGCCGACCTTGCCGGTAGCAGGCAGCGCACCCGAGACGAACGGCAGCTGACCGGCGGTGCAGACGAGGTCGCCGTGCACCTTCGCGGGGATGTACGCGGCGACCGGCGGGGCGATCTGCGGCAGGTCGATGCCGAGCTCTGCAAGGCGGGCGGAAATGCTCATCGGGTCACGCTCCGAACTGCTGGGCGGCGGTGGCTGCCGCATCGAGACCGGTGTTGGCGGCTCCCCCGCCGGTGGGACGCTTGAAGTAGCCGACGAGGCCGCCCTCGGGGCCGGGGACGACCTGCACCAGCTCCCACCCCTGCTTGCCCCAGTTGTTGAGGATCGCGGCGGTGTTGTGGATCAGCAGCGGCGTGGTCATGTACTCCCACGTGATCATCGGGGCTCCTGGGTGGTCGGCGGAGGCGGAGAGCGGATGCCTCCCGCTCGTCTCGACCTCGCGGGCGCGCGCGAACCTGTCGAGCCTTCGTACAGGAAGCTCCCTTACGATCAAGCCTATGCCTGAAACGAAACGAACGGCAGGCGGTGTGCTCGGCGGCCTCCTCGGTGTGGTCGGCCTCAGCACCGTTGCGGGAGTCCTCGTCGCCGCCACCGTGACGCCGGCGATCGCCCTGTCTGGTGCCGCGGCTTCCAGCGCCATCACGCTTTTCGACAATCTTCCCAGCGCGCTCGAGATCGACGAGCTGATGCTGCCCACGACCTTCTACTGGAAGAACCCCGACACGGGTGAAGACGAGGTCATGACGCAGTTCTATGACCAGAACCGCGACCCCGTGGGCTTCAACGACGTCGCTACGGTCATGTACGACGCGATTCTGTCCAGTGAAGACAAGAACTTCTACTCCCACGGCGGCGTCGACCTCGTGGGAACGGCCCGCGCCATTGTCTCCGGTGGCTCCCAGGGCGGTGGATCCTCCATCAGCCAGCAGTACGTCAAGAACATCCTCATCCAGAAGTGCGAGGCCGAGGTCGGCACCGGCGACACGGCGGACATGACGCAGGAAGAGAAGGACGCCGCCAAGCAGGCGTGCTTCACCGACGCAACGGTCGCCAGCGGCGTCGAGGGCTACCAGCGCAAGCTGCAGGAGATGCGGTACGCGATCGCCCTCGAACAGAAGTACTCGAAGGACGAAATCCTTCTCGGATACCTCAACATCGCCAACTTCGGCGGGCAGAACTACGGCATCGGCGCGGCCGCGCACTATTACTTCGGAGTAGACGCCGCGAACCTGACTCTCGGTCAGGCTGCCGCGCTCGCCGGAATGGTGCAGACCCCGAACCTGTACCGCCTCGACAGGCCGGACGGCTCGTGGACCGACAAGGACGGCAATCCGATCAACAGCGCGGCAGACGGCTACGCGCTCACCAAGGGCCGGCAGATCTACGTCCTTGACCGGATGCTCGCCGATGGCAAGATCACGCAGGAAGAGTACGACGCCGCCGTCGCCGAACCGATCGTGCCGGCCATCACCCCGGCGGACACCGGCTGCGGCGTGGTACCTGGAAAGGCCGCGTACTTCTGTCAGTACGTGCGCGGGATCATAGAGAACGACGAGGCCTTCGGCGCGACACCGGAGGAGCGCACGAAGTTGCTCAAGCAGGGCGGGCTCAACGTCTACCTCACGATCGACCGGCGCCTGCAGGCTGCCGCCGAACAGGCGATGGTCGACAACGTGCCCACCTCCATCGAGGGCTACACGAACGCCGACACCGGGCGCCTCGGTGCTGCGACCGTCAGCATCGAGACGAAGACCGGCCGCATCCTCGAGATCACGCAGAACACCAACTTCAGCGAGACCATCAAGGACGACCCGAACTACTCCTCGCTGGTGTATGCCGGTAACCAGAAGTACGGAAACTCGAACGGATTCGAGGGTGGCTCGACCTTCAAGGTCTTCACGCTGCTCGAATGGCTGCAAGAGGGGCACTCGGTCAACGAAGTGCTCAACGGCCGAGCTCAGATCTTCAAGAGCTTCCGCAACAGCTGCACCGGCGACATCTCGAACAACACGCTCATTCAGAACTTCGCGAAGAACCCGGGCTATGTCGGAACGCCCATGCGCTTCACCTCTGACTCCCTGAACACCGGCTTCCTGGCGATGGCTTCGAAGATCGACCTGTGCGGGATCCAGAACACCGTGGAGAAGATGGGCGTCCGGCTCGGAGACGGCAGTGTGGTGCCCGTCGAAGTGCCGTTCCAGATCCTCGGGTCCAACAACATCCCGCCGATCGATGTGGCCGCGGCGTACGCAACGATCGCGAACAACGGCGTCTACTGCACACCCAAGGCGATCGACCGCATCACGGATGCGAACGGCAACGAGGTCGCCCTTCCGGAGGCCTCGTGCACGCAGGCGCTCGAGCCGAACATCGCAGCGACAGCCGCCTACGCGCTGCAGGCGGTCATGACCAACGGGTCGGGGCGTGCATCGAATCCGTATGACGGCACGCCGGTTCTCGGCAAGACGGGTACCCACGAGGCGAAGCAGACCTGGCTCGTCGGGTCGAGCACGAACGTGACGACGGCCGTGTGGGTGGGCAACTCCGAGGGCTACGCGAACGTCGACCGGTGGCCCTGGAACCACCTCTACACTCGCCATTCGATCGCCCGTCCGATCCTCGCGGCGGCGAACTCGCTGTACGGCGGCGACGGGTTCCCCGCCCCAGATCCGAACCTCACCAAGACAGTGCTCTACGACCTGCCGAACGTTGTAGGCCAGAGCATCGAGGCTGCGACCAAGACGCTCGAGGATGCCGGCTTCGAGGTGATCGTCGGCGAGGCGGTCGACTCGACCGCGGGCGCCGGGATCGTCGCGCAGCAGGATCCGGGGGCCGGCAAGGTCGCTGGTGGAACGGCAGTGACGATCCGCCCGAGCAATGGCCAGGGAGTTTCGGTTCCCGCGGTGAGTGGTTCCGTCGACCAGGCGCGAAGCGCGCTCCAAGGCGCGGGCCTCAACGTCGCAGGGGGCACCTGCAGTAACCCCGCTGCCACTGCCACGGTGACCGGAACCAACCCCGGCGCGGGCACGGTGGTCGCTCGAGGCTCGACAGTGAACCTCAACGTGACGTGCACCGCGCCGCCGGCCCCCACACCGGCACCCACGCCGTGAGCTCACCGCTCGCGCGCACCGCCCTCACGACCCTTGGGGTCGTGGGGGCGGTCGGTGTCGGCACCGCTGTATGGGGAATCGGCATCGAACGCTACCTCTACGCTGTGCGACGTCATGATGTACGCATCCTGCCGCCCGGGTCCGCGCCGCTCCGGGTCCTCCACCTCTCCGACATCCACATGGCGCCGTGGCAGCGTCGAAAACAGCGCTGGCTGGCGGGTCTTGCCGAGGAGCTTCGTCCCGACCTGGTCGTGAACACCGGTGACAACCTCGGGCATGCAGAGGGGCTGGCCGGTGTTCGAGCGGCGCTGGACCCCCTCCGTGGCATCCCCGGTGTCTACGTCCACGGGTCGAACGATCACGACGCGCCCCTCCCCCGCAACCCGCTGCTGTACTTCTCGGGACCGTCGAGGGCCGTGCCGAAGCCTCAGCGGCTCGATGTCGGCGCGCTCGACGCGTACCTCCAGGAAGAGCTCGGCTGGAATGAGCTCAACAACGCAGCGGCCACGCTCGTCGCGGGAGATCGGGTCGTGGCTGCCTTCGGCGTGAGCGACGCCCACCGTCACTGGGACCGCCTCGAGGTCCTTCCGCCGCTCGTCGAGTCGCTGACTGCGCAGTCCCCCGCGCTCACGATCGGTGTCAGCCACGCCCCCTACCGGCGGGTGCTCGACGCGTTTACGGGCCTGGGCGCCGACATGATCTTCGCCGGGCACACGCACGGCGGTCAGGTGCGGATGCCGGGACTCGGCGCCCTGGTGGCCAACTGCGACATCCCGCTCGACCAAGCACGGGGTCTGAGCACCTGGTCCGCCGACGGCCGCTCGGTACCGCTGAACGTCAGCGCCGGGGTCGGGCATTCGATCTACGCGCCGGTGCGCTTCGCCTGCCGCCCCGAGGTCTCGATTCTCACCCTCCGCGCTGTCAGCGCGTGATTCCGAGCTGGCGCAACAACTCGTAGCCGGTGGGGTCGTCGGGCAGGAACCAGTTGAACCCTTCTTCCACGAACACGACGACCATGTTCAGGACGATCGTGGCGAAGAAGGCCCAGACGATGACCCACGCGATCGTGCGTCCGGCGCGTCCTGTGGGGGCCACTGGCTCCAGAGCCGTGCCGAACATGAGCACGACCCCCACGAAGAGCGCGACCACCACGAAGGTGATCAGCGCCCACGTGTACAGGTGCAGTCCCATGATGGCGGTGCCGTATCCCGGGTCACCCGGAAGGATGTGGAGCTCGATCTGCCGCGTGGACATCGTCGCCCCGACAATGGCTCCGACCAATGCCATTCCCAGCCCCGTCAGGTAGCGAGGTGTCGTGAGGGTGCCGCGCAGCGTCTGGACGACGATGTAGACGGCACCGAGAGTCGCCGCGATCATGGCCATGCGCTGCACGATGCACAGCGGGCACGGCATTTCGCCGAAGCCGAACTGGAAGACGAACATCGCTGTGGACAGGATGCCGAGGTAAGCGGCGATGAACAGGATCTGGGCCCAGAAGCCCAGCACTCGAAGAAGGGGACGCTCGTTCATCGGTGACCTCAGAAGTTCAGGGGAAGCACGCTGGTGACGTGGTGGAGGAAGAGGAGGAATGCGGCGACCGTGGCAAGTGCCCAGCCCCCGATGACGACAAGGCGTGAGCCGCCGCGGATGATCAGAAAAGCCACCACCGCGAACAGCCCGAAGATGAGAGTGTCCATAAGGCACGTATAGCGCACTCCGGCGTGGTTCGGTGGGAGCCACCGCGTCGGGTAGACTCGGAGGGTTGCCACGGGGTGTGGCGCAGCTTGGTAGCGCGCGTCGTTCGGGACGACGAGGCCGCAGGTTCAAATCCTGTCACCCCGACCATGTAGACATGACGGTGTCGTCGCCCCCTCCCGGAAGGACCCCGATGAGCACCCCTCGCCTGGTTGCATTCGACCTCGACGACACCCTCGCTCCCTCCAAGAGCGCGATAGCTCCCCGGATGGGCGATCTGCTCGTCGCGCTCGCCGAGCGCGTCGAGGTCGCGATCATCTCCGGGGGTCAGCTGGCGCAGTTCACCGCGCAGGTTGTCGATCAGCTCCCCGAAACCTCCACCGCCACGCGCGCGCGGCTGCACCTGCTGCCCACCTGCGGTACCCAGTACTACCGGCTCACAGCTGACGGCATCGACACGGTCTACGCCCACTCGCTCACGGATGACGAGAAGCAGCGCGCGTTGACCGCCGTCGAAGAAGAGGCCAAGCGCCTGGGACTGTGGGAGTCGGAGACCTGGGGCGAGATCCTCGAGGATCGCGGCTCGCAGATCACCTTCTCGGCACTGGGCCAGAAGGCACCGGTCGACGCGAAGATGCGGTGGGATCCCACCGGCGAGAAGAAGAACACTCTCCGCGAGGCAGTCGCTGCCCGCCTGCCCGACCTGGAGGTGCGTTCGGGCGGTTCGACATCCGTCGACATCACCGCACGCGGCATCGACAAGGCCTACGGGATGCGCAAGCTGGCCGAGCAGACCGGCATCTCCCTCGACGACATGCTCTTCGTCGGAGACCGCCTCGATCCGGATGGCAACGACTACCCGGTCCTCGCGATCGGCGTCACCTGCCACGCTGTCGAGGGCTGGGAGGACACAGCCGAGTTCCTCGAGGTGTTCATCCCCACGCTCCCCCAACCCGCCTGACCCGGCTCCCCATCCGCGTCAGGCCGTGGATGCGCTCATCTGCGCGTAGTACCCGCGGATGTGATCTGTCACCGCGGCTCGTGCCGCATCCGCATCGCCCTGGCCGATCAGATCGACGATGTGATGGTGCTCCTGTCGCAGACGGGCAGCTGCCCCCTCCCAGTCGGCGATCCGACGGACACCCCGAGCCACGTAGCTCTCGATCGCGTCGCGCAAGCCGCCCATCATCGCCACAGTGACCCCGTTGCCGGCGGCTTCGGCGAGAGCGAGATGCAATTGGGCGTCGAGCGCGACGAACTCGGCGGGCGTGAGCGACTCGTCATCCATCGCGGCCAGCACCCGGCGGACCTCATCGAGCCCGGCCCCCTCCGACTGGGCCAGCTCGGCGACGACAGCCGACTCGAGCGCGATCCGGGTATGCACGACGTCCTCGATCGCGAAGCTCTGAGCCGCCATCTGCAGCCGCAGGAGCGCTGACATGCCTCCGGTCGGGGTGCCGATGATGATGGCGCCCGCACTGGGACCCGAGCCCGTACCCGTGCGGATCAGCCCCATGACCTCGAGCACACGCAGCGCTTCACGCACGCTGGAGCGACCGACGCCGAGCGTCGTGGCGAGCTCTCGCTCGGAGGGCAAACGATCGCCTGGGCCCACCCGCCCACTCATCAGATCGCCTTCGATCCGGTCGAGCACGACTCGCCAGGCTTTGGCCGGGGCATCCGTCACACGCACTCCTTCGTCGCCCTCAGGCTACCGAGTGGTCTGACCACCACCAAAACCCGCGCCCGAAGTACCCGGATCCTCGGCACCGGCGCTAGCGTGGGGGCATGGATCCCCTGCTCATCGTCCTCGGCATCGCCGCAGCTGTGTCGATCTTCTGTTGGGTCGCCTCGCTCATCACGAAAGACACCTCATGGGTCGACCGGATCTGGTCCATCGTGCCAGCGGTGTACGTGTGGGTGTTCGCGGTTGCGGCGCTCGTTGCCGGCGAAGAAGCGACGCGCCTGGTCGTGATGGCGATCCTCGTCACCGCCTGGGGGGCGCGCCTCACCTTCAACTTCGCGCGCAAGGGCGGGTACACCGGGATGGAGGACTACCGCTGGGCGATCCTGCGGGCCCGGATGACGTCCTGGCAGTTCCAGTTGTTCAACATCTTCTTCATCGTCCTGTACCAGAACGCACTGCTCGTGCTGATCTCCCTCCCGGCGTTCATCGCGTGGCAGAACCCGACGGCGTTCACTGGATGGGACGCGCTCTTGGCGGTGCTGTTCGCGCTCTTCCTGATCGGCGAGTTCATCGCCGATCAGCAGCAGTGGGACTTCCACAAGGCGAAGCAGGCTGCGGGCGGCTCCCTCGAGCCCGGCTTCCTCACCACAGGGCTGTGGCGCTACAGCCGTCATCCGAACTTCTTCTTCGAGCAGGCTCAGTGGTGGGTCTTCTACGCACTGGGCGCCGCGGCGGCAGTGTCGGCGGGTGCCGGAGTGTGGGGCGGCGTCCTCAACTGGACGATCATCGGCGCTGCCCTGCTCACGGTGCTCTTCGTCGGCTCGACCGTGTTCACCGAGTCGATCTCGGCATCCAAGTACCCGCTCTACGCCCACTATCAGCGGACCACATCGATGCTCGTCCCTCTGCCGCCGCGGCAACGTACCGCCGAAGCCCGCGCATGACGCGGCCGATCAGCGAACGTCGATGCGCCCGCCCGACTCCCGCAGGTAGCATTCCGCGCACATCGACTCGTAGGTGACCCGGTCGGTCGAGAGCTCATCGATCGCGACCTGATCGCCGTCGAAGACGAAGCGACCGCCCACCAGACGCGCGTTGAAGATCGCTTTACGTCCGCAGCGGCAGATCGTCTTCAGCTCCTCCAGGGAATGGGCAAGCTCCAGCAGCCGCCGCGATCCGGGGAACGCCTGCGTGCGGAAGTCGGTGCGGATGCCGTACGCCAGCACCGGAACACCGTCGAGGACGACGATCCGCAGCAGGTCGTCGACCTGCTCGGGCGTCAGAAACTGCGCCTCGTCGATGAGCAGACACGCAACGTCGGCGTGACGCCCCTCCGCTTCGGGCACGAGCGCCTCGCTCTCGCGCTGCACCAGTTGCTCCCGATGGTGCGAGAACAGTGCGCGCAGATCGGCGACGGGCGGAATGAGGAAGTCCACCGGCCGGGTCACGCCGAGCCGACTCGAGATGTGGTCGGCTTCCTTCGTGTCGATCGCAGGTTTGGCCAGCAGCACGTGCTGGCCGCGCTCCTCATAGTTGTACGCCGCCTGCAGCAGTGCGGTCGACTTTCCGGAGTTCATCGCTCCGTACCGGAAGTAGAGCTTCGCCACGGTCGATCTCAGCTCGCTCGGTGAACGCCGCTCACGCCTTGAGGGCGAGAACGCTCGCGGTCTCGGCGAGACTGCGCCGTGCGGCATCCGGATCGCCGTTGAGGTGGCCGCCGTAGCTCGGGATGAGCTCTCGCAGAGTGCTCTCCCACTCGCCGATGCGGTCGGGGAAGCTCGACTTCAGGAGAGTGAGCATGATGGCAACAGCCGTCGACGCCCCCGGGGAGGCGCCCAGAAGGCCCGCGATCGTCCCGTCGGCCGAGCTGACGACCTCTGTGCCGAACTGCAGCACGCCGCCCTTCTCGGGGTCTTTCTTCATGACCTGCGCACGCTGGCCCGCGTTCAGCAGAATCCAGTCCTCGTCCTTGGCCGTCGGCATGAAGGTGCGGAGGCTGTCGACCTTGCGCTTCTTGTTCTTGAGCAGCTCGCCGATGAGGTAGCGGATGAGGCTCGGGTTATCGATGGCGACCTTCAGCATCGGCCAGAGATTGCCCGGCCGGACCTGCGCGACGATGTCGAAGATCGAACCGTTCTTCAGGAACTTGGGACTGAAGGTCGCGAACGGCCCGAACAGCAACGAGGTCTCGCCGTCGACCACGCGGGTGTCCAGGTGCGGCACCGACATCGGCGGGGCGCCGACGGATGCCTGCGAGTAGACCTTCGCGCGGTGTTGGGCCACGAGCGCCGGATTGCTGGTCTTGAGCCACTGCCCACCGATCGGGAAGACCCCGTAGCCCTTGATCTCGGGGATTCCGGACTTCTGGAGGAGCTTGATCGCCCACCCTCCGGCCCCGACGAACACGAACCTCGCACGGGTCTTGCCCGGTGTGCGTCCGACCTGGTTGCGCCACGACACCTCCCAGGTGCCGTCCTTGAGCTTCTTGAGCCCCGTCACCTGACGGTCGGTGACGACGTTCCCGCCGCGGTGGCGCAGGTTGTCGAACAGCTGCCTCGTGAGGGCGCCGAAGTCGACATCCGTGCCCGCCGGCACCCGTGTCGCCGCGAACGGCTCGTCGCTCTTGAGCCGCTTCTGCATGAGCAACGGCGCCCACTGGTTGATGACCCGGGAGTCTTCGCTGTACTCGATACCGGCGAACAGCGGCTGGGTCTTCAGTGCCTCGTAGCGGCGCTTGAGGTAGGCGACATCCTTCTCACCACGCACGAAGGTCATGTGCGGTGTCGAGTTGATGAAGGTCGACGGTTCATCGAGGATGCCGCGCTCAACCAGCGACGCCCAGAACTGGCGGCTGAGCTGGAACTGCTCGTTGATCGAGATCGCCTTCGCCGGGTCCACGCTGCCGTCAGGACCGGCCGGCATGTAGTTGAGTTCGCACAGTGCGGCGTGACCGGTGCCCGCGTTGTTCCACGCGTTCGAGCTTTCGAGGGCGACATCGCCCAAGCGCTCGTAGACCTCGATGGTCCAGTCCGGTTCGAGTTCAGAGAGGAATGTGCCCAGGGTGGCGCTCATCACACCGCCACCGATCAGCAGGACGTCGACGGGTTCGGTCACCGGTCAAGTCTACGGGCGGTCGAGAGAGGGCTCAGACCTCGGCACCCAAGCGGGCGGCAACGAGCTCTGCGATCTGGACGGCGTTGAGGGCTGCGCCCTTGCGGAGGTTGTCGTTGCTGATAAACAGCACGAGCCCCCGGCCTTCGGGTGCCGACTGGTCTGCGCGGATCCGTCCCACGAAACTCGGGTCCTTGCCCGCCGCCTGAAGCGGGGTCGGCACGTCTTCCAGGCGGACACCGGGCGCGTCGGCAAGGATCGCGCGCGCCCGCTCCGGGGTGATCTCGCGCGCGAACTCCACGTTGATGCTCAGGGAGTGGCCGGTGAACACCGGAACCCGCACGCACGTGCCGGCGACGCGAAGGTCAGGGAGCTCGAGGATCTTGCGACTCTCGTTGCGGAGCTTCTTCTCCTCGTCCGTCTCGTTCAGTCCGTCATCGACGAGGTTGCCGGCGAAGGGGATGACGTCGAAGGCGATCGGCGCGACATACTTCACCGGCTGCGGGAAGTCGACGGCCGACCCGTCGTGGACGAGATCAAGCGTGTTGCCCTGAGCAAGCACGCCCTCCACCTGTCCGAGCAGTTCCTGTGCTCCGGCGAGGCCCGAGCCGCTGACGGCCTGGTAGGTCGACACGATCAGCCTCTCGAGGCCGGCTTCGGCATCCAGCACCTTGAGCACGGGCATCGCAGCCATCGTCGTGCAGTTCGGGTTGGCGATGATGCCCTTGACGGCGTCGGTGATCGCGTGGGGGTTGACCTCCGCCACCACGAGCGGAACCTCGGGGTCCATACGCCACGCGCTGGAATTGTCGATGACGACGGCCCCGGCCTCCGCGAAGCGCGGAGCGTGGGCCCGGCTACCGGTCGCACCAGCGGAGAAGAGGGCGATGTCGATGCCCGCCGGGTCCGCGGTCGCCACGTCCTCGACGATCACGGTGTGACCGCCGAACTCGACGGCCTGCCCGGCGGAGCGCGCCGTCGCGAACAGCCGCAGCTCGCGAATCGGGAACGAGCGTTCCGCGAGAATCTCGCGCATCACGGTGCCCACCTGACCGGTGGCGCCGACGACGGCGACGGAGAGTCCTGAATCGGAGATGCGGGTCATGGGAGACGATTCTATCGGCCGGTGCCGGCGTAGACCGTGGCCTCACTGTCGGCATCCAGCCCGTAGGCGGTGTGCACGACGCGCGCTGCCTCAGCGATATCGGAGCCGCGGAGCACGACCGAGATCCGGATCTCGGAGGTCGAGATCATCTCGATGTTGATGCCGGCGACGCTCAGCGCCTCGAACAGGGTCGCCGAGACACCGGAGTGGGTGCGCATGCCGGCACCGACGACCGAGAGCTTTCCGATCTGATCGTCGTGCACGAGGCTCTCGAAGCCGACCTCGCTCTGGTCGGCCGCGAGCGCCTTCAACGCGGCTGCGGCGTCGTGCTTGGGGAGTGTGAAGGAGATGTCGGTGCGGCCGGTGGCTGCAGCCGACACGTTCTGCACGATCATGTCGACGTTGGCGCCGGACTTGGCGACGATCTTGAAGATCTCTGCCGCCTTGCCAGGGACATCGGGGACGCCGATGACCGTGATCTTGGCCTGGCCGAGGTCTGTGGCTACCCCCGCGACGATCGGTTCTTCCATGGTGTCTCCCTCCGGAGCGTCGGGACGGGTCTGGCCGGGGCCCAGCACGTAGGTGCCCTCGCTCGAGCTGAACGTCGATCGGGCGTGGATGAGCACGCCGTGACGGCGCGCGTATTCGACGGCACGGATGTAGAGCACCTTTGCGCCGTTGGCCGCGAGCTCCAGCATTTCTTCGCTCGAGATCGCATCGAGCTTCCGCGCCATCGGAACGACGCGCGGATCTGCAGTGAAGATGCCGTCGACGTCGCTGTAGATCTCGCAGACGTCAGCCTCGAGAGCCGCAGCGAGCGCAACGGCCGTCGTGTCCGAACCACCGCGACCGAGGGTGGTGATGTCGCGGGTGTCGCGGTTGAATCCCTGGAAACCGGCGACGATGACGATCGCACCCTCGTCGAGGGCCTCCCGAAGCCGAATGGGTGTGACATCCACGATGCGGGCGGCGCCATGGGTGGCATCCGTGATCATGCCCGCCTGGCTGCCGGTGAAGGAGCGGGCTTCGAAACCCATCGACGAGATGGCCATGGCAAGCAGCGCCATCGAGATGCGCTCCCCGCTGGAGAGCAGCATGTCGAGTTCGCGCGGCGCGGGAATCGGCGCGACCTGGCCGGCGAGGTCGAGCAGCTCGTCGGTGGTGTCGCCCATCGCGCTGACGGCGACGACGACATCGTGCCCGGCGCGACGGGTATCGACGATCCGCTTCGCGACGCGCTTGATGCTCTCGGCGTCGGCGACCGACGACCCGCCGTACTTCTGGACGATCAACGCCACGTGCTGCTCCCGGGATGATGGGCTCGGATGCGAACCCCAGCGTCCCATTCTACGGAGCGTGCATGCCGGGCACGTCATGCCCCGTCTCCCAGCGGCCGCGCACGCAGACGCTAGCATTCGAATCATGGGCGAGTTGGAGAGCTGGAACGACTTCAATGTCGCACTGGCCGGTGCGACAGCAGCCCTCGCGGGTCTGGTCATCGTGGCGGCGAGCGTGAACATCGGCGCCATCGTGAAGGAGCGGTCCCTGACAGCGCGTCTGGGAGCCGCGGTCGCCACATTGGTGCTCGCTCTTCTGCTCTCGATGACGGGGCTGGTCCCGTCGATCGGCCCGACCGTGTACGGGATCGTCGTTCTCGGGACGACCGCGATTGCGACGGTGTTCCAGGCCGCGGCGGCGCGGAGCGTCTTCGCGAACCACGACCCCGCGAACCGGATGCGCGCACTCAAGGCCATCATCGGGTTCGTGCCGCTGGCAGCGTATGCGGCCGGCGGCGTGCTGCTGGTCTCGGGATCGAGCGCGGGTCTGATTCCACTGGCGGCGGGAGCGCTGCTTGCCATCATCAGCGGGCTGCTGGTGTCGTGGGTCGCGCTCGTCGAGGTTCTTCGTTAGCCGCCTGAATCGACCCGTCTGGCTCGACCTGCCGCTCGATATCGAGGCTGCCCGTAGACTGAGTCGCTGACCGCCGCCACCTCGGGAGTTTTTCGCGCCATGTCTCGCCGGCGCCGCCTGCTGCAACCGCTCGACCGGCTGTTGCGCGCCTCCTCGGATTCCGCGCCGCCCACCGAGACACTGCCCGTGGTCGACGACGCGACGGTGATCGGCATCCTCGACCTGGCGGTGCGCATCGGACAGACGATGCTCGCGACGGGCGCGTCGGCGAGTGATGTCACCGCGACGATCGTGCGCGTCAGCGCTGCCTACGGCCTCACTCCGGTGCACGTGGACGTGACCTACAACTCGATCACCGCGTCCCACCACCACAGCGGCGCGACCCGCCCGTTCACGCTCCTGCGCGTCGTGCGCCAGACCGCCCCCGACCATGACAAGCTGCGGCGTCTGCAGTCCCTGGTCGCCGACATCGGACAGGGTCTGGATCTGGCGCAGGCCCGCATTCTGCTTCGCGAGATCCGCCGCGCGCCGTTCCGCTACGGTCCCGGAATCGTCATCGTCGCCCAGGCGACGTTGGCCGTCGGCGTCGCGGTGATGTTCGGTGCGGGGCCGCTCACCGTCGCGATCGCGTTCGTAGCAGCCGGAGCCGCCGCGATCACCCAGGCGCTGCTCGCCCGAGCCACCGTGCCCTTCTTCTTCAGCCAGATCGCCGGCGCGCTCGTACTCACGCTCGTCGCCGCGCTGACCCCACTGCTGGCAATGACCGCGATACCGGGCGGCAACAGCATCCGCCCATCGATCATCGTCGCCTCGGGTGTCGTGCTCATGCTCGCGGGACTGACCGTCGTCGGCGCCGCGCAGGACGCGATCGATGGCTTCGCCCTGACCGCAACCGGACGGATCCTCGAGCTGACGACGCAGACGCTCGGCGTCGTGCTCGGGATCCTCGCGGGTCTCCAGACGGCACGCGTGCTCGGACTCGCGATGGAGCCGCCGAGCGAAGCTCTGCCCCTGGGCCCTGTTCCGCTTCAGTTCGCAGGAGCCGCACTCATCGCCATCGCGGTGGCCGTGTTCAACGGCGCGGGAGCACGAATCGTGGTGGTCAGCGCCGTCCTCAGCGTCGTCGCGTGGCTCGGCTTTCTTGCGGCATCGAGCGCGGGACTCGAGGTCGCGGCCGCCAGCGGTATCGGCGCGTTCGCCGGCAGTTTCGTCGGAGTGATCGCCGCCTATCGACTGCACGTTCCGGTCGTCGCTATCACCACCGCTGCGATTCTTCCGATGGTGCCGGGGGCGGCGGTCTTCCGCGGCCTGCTCGGCGTCGTGGAGTCTGGCGATGACACTCGCGTCATGCTCGAAGGTTTCGGCACGCTGGCGGTGGCGGGAGTGATCGGCGTGAGCCTCGCCGTCGGCGCATCGCTCGGGATCTACCTCGGACAGCCGGTGCGGGCTTCCCTCGGCGGCGTCGCCCGCGCTCGCGCCCGGCTGCGACGCTAAAGCGGGCGGCCGCGCAGGGCGCGTCGCTACCCCGCCGGTCGCCGTTACAGCGCCCGGCGCCCCTCGAACGCGCGCCCCAGCGTGACCTCGTCGGCGTACTCCAGGTCGCCGCCGACGGGCAGGCCGGATGCGAGCCTGGTCACCGTGATCTGCAGGGTGTTCAGCAGACGTGACAGGTAGGTCGCGGTCGCTTCGCCCTCGAGGTTCGGGTTGGTGGCGAGGATGACCTCTTGGACAGTGCCGTCGGCGAGGCGTTGCATGAGCGGCGCGATCCGCAGATCGTCCGGTCCGACCCCCGCGATCGGACTGATCGCACCGCCGAGGACGTGGTACAGACCGCGGAATTCTCGCGTGCGCTCGATCGCCGCCACATCCTTCGCGTCCTCGACGACGCAGATGAGCGTCTGGTTGCGGCGGGGATCGCGGCAGATCCCGCACCGGTCCTGCTCCGACACATTCCCGCAGATCTCGCAGAACCGGACCTTCTCGCGCACCTCGGCGAGCAGCTGCGCGAGACGCGAGACATCGAAGGACGGCGACTGCAGGATGTGGAACGCGATGCGCTGCGCCGACTTGGGTCCGATGCCGGGAAGGCGGCCGAACTCGTCGATGAGGTCCTGGACGATTCCGTCGTACATGATCAGCCGAACCTCGTGGGAGACGCGTGCGGCTCTTCGCGGACGAAGCGGGCGCCCAGCAGCTGACGCACGACCGCCTCCCCGTAGCGCTGAGTGCCGTCGGGCATACGCGCGATCCGTTGCGCGAGCACCGGCGCCTGATCGGGCATGACATCGAGATCGACGGACTCGTTGTCATCGTCATCGGCCGGGGGCTCATCGGCGTCGATGACATCGCCCTCGCGCGGCGACGGAAGGTTCGGCGCGACACGCGCCGATGCCTCTTCGGGCTCGTCGTCTACCGCAAGCGACGGCGGAGGTACCGACGGCGCGAGAACGGCCGTTGCCGAACCGGACGCCGAGGCTGCCGGACCCGACGGATCGCCCACATCCCGGCCCGGGTCGGATGCCGGAATCGGTGCGACAGCCCACTCGGTCACGGCAGATGCTGCCGAGGCCGCCGTCGCGCCGCCTCGGGGCGAGGGCGCCGGCGCAGACGGACCGGATCCGCCTCGCGGCCCGTCGCCGGACGGTCCTGACGAGTCAGGAGGGGCGACATGCTTCGCGAGGTACTTCACACGGATGCCGAGCACCTGCTTGATCGCCGTTCGAAGGTCCTCGCTCGGACCGGCGCCGGCACGAAGCTGCTTGAAGGTGGCCACATCCGACGCGTTCGCGAACGTGAGCGTCAGGACGTCCCCGGAGAAATCGGCGACGTTCGCGACCGTCACGAGTAGCCACGAGGTGCGGCTGATGCCCTCGAGCACGCTCAGGATGGCAGGCCACCGCTCGCGCATGACGTCAAGCGTCACGGGCTCCGTCGATGCCGGAGGCGTGGGCGCGTCGCGCGTCGGCGGCGCCTCGGGGGCCGGCGTCGCATCGGGCGCTGCATCGACTCTCGGGGATGTGTCGGCCGCCGGCGGCTCGGTGGCGGCGGGGGCCGGGGCAACCTGCGAGGCGGGCGGGGCTGGCGGGGCCGTGGCAGCCGGAGCAGAGGCTGCAGCGACCGGAACGCCCTGGGCTCCGGCGAGGGCCAGCACGCGCGCACACATCAGCTCCAGCTGAAGACGCGGCGACGTCGCGCCGGTCATGTCGTCCAGCGCGGCGATCACGACATCCGCCGTCCGGGACAGGCGCTGCGCGCCGAACCGTTCGGCCTGCGCCGCCATCCGGTGCAGATCTTCCGCCGACGCGCCGCGCAACACGGCAGCAGCGCCCTCTCCCGTCGCCGCGACGACGATCAGGTCGCGCAAGCGCTCGAGAAGATCATCGACGAACCGACGAGGATCCTGTCCTGTCTGCACGACGCGGTCGACGGCGGCGAACACGGCTGCCGCGTCCGATGCCGCGAGCGCGTCGACGATCTCGTCGAGAAGCTCGCCGTGCGTGTACCCCAGCAGCGCGACGGCGCGCTCGTAGGTCACCGCGCCGTCGGAGCCCGCGATGAGCTGATCGAGCAGCGAGAGGGTGTCCCGCGGTGAGCCGCCGCCCGCGCGGACGACGAGGGGCAGCACGCCGGGATCCACCTCGACGCGCTCGCTCTCGCACAGCGACGCGACGTACTCGAGCATTGCCGCGGGCGGGACCAGCCGGAACGGATAGTGGTGCGTCCGCGAACGGATGGTCCCGATGACCTTCTCGGGCTCGGTCGTGGCGAAGATGAACTTGACGTGATCGGGCGGTTCTTCGACGAGCTTGAGGAGCGCGTTGAACCCCTGCGGGGTCACCATGTGGGCTTCGTCGAGGATGAAGATCTTGAACCGGTCGCGAGCGGGCGCGAACACGGCCCGCTCGCGCAGATCACGCGCGTCGTCGACGCCGTTGTGGCTTGCGGCGTCGATCTCGACGACATCCAGCGATCCCCCGCCGCCGCGCCCGAGTTCGATGCAGCTCTCGCACTCTCCGCAGGGCGTGTCGGTGGGGCCCTGGGCACAGTTCAGGCACCGCGCGAGAATCCGCGCCGAGGTCGTCTTGCCGCATCCGCGAGGCCCGGAGAACAGGTACGCGTGCCCGACGCGGTCGCCCCGCAGCGCCGTCATGAGCGGCTCGGTCACCTGACTCTGCCCGATCATCTCGCCGAACGCCTCGGGGCGGTATCGGCGGTACAGGGCGGTGGTCATTCACCCAGCCTAGGGCGTGGTCACGACATCGGGTCAGCGCCCTGCGGCAGCTGCTCGGGCGCGTTCTCGAAGGTCTCCGGAGCACCCACGACCGGGATCGAGGTCGTGACCACCGGCACGGATGCCGACAGCAGCGATCCGTCGTCGCGGGTGACATCCGCGAACTGGCGGATCGAGGGGCGGCCGGGGATCACCGGCCCCTGATCGGCGAGCGGGATCATCAGTTCCTGGCCGGGATCGACGACGTACCGCGCTCCGCGGACGGAGAACTCCACGGCGTCTCCGGGGCCAGCGGCAACCCACATCCGATCCCGGGCGATCGTGATCTGCAGGCGGGTGCCCTTCCAATGGAGGGTGAAGGAGAGCTCGGGCCAGTCAGCAGGGAGCCGCGGGTCGAAACTCAGCTCTCCGAAGTGGTCGCGCATGCCCCCGAACCCGCTGACGAGCGCCGTCCAGACGCCCCCCGCCGACGCGACGTGGACGCCGTCGGCCGCGTTGTGATGCAGGTCGCCGAGGTCGACGTAGATCGAGTCGAGGAAGTACGTCAGAGCGAGGTCCTGGTAGCCGACTTCCGCGGCGAGGATGGCCTGCACGACAGCAGACAGCGTCGAATCTCCCGTCGTCAGCGGGTCGTAGTACTCGAAGTCGGCGAGTTTCTCCTCGGCCGTGAAGTGGTTGCCCTGCAGGAACAGCGCGAGGACGACATCCGCCTGCTTGAGCACCTGGTAGCGGTAGATCACGAGCGGATGGAAGTGCAGCAGCAGCGGCCGCTGGTCGGGCGAGGTGTTCTCGAGATCCCAGACCTCCTTCTCGAGGAAGACCGCGTCCTGCGGGTGGATGCCGAATGCGTCGCTGAACGGGATGTTCATCGCTTCGGCGGCGGCCTCCCACGCCTCGATCTCGTGGTCCTGCAGGCCGAGGCGGTCCGCCATGAGGCGATACTCCTCGGGAGCGTCCAGGGCCATGTCACGGAGGGTGTGGGCGGCGAACCGCAGGTTGAAACGTGCCATCACGTTCGTGAACAGGTTGTCGTTGACGACCGTCGTGTACTCGTCGGGGCCGGTGACGCCGTGGATGTGGAACGAACGCTCGGAGTCCTGCTCGTTCTCCCGCCAGAATCCCAGGCTCGCCCACATGCGCGCGGTCTCGACGGCGATATCGACGCCCTCGCGGTAGAGGAACTCGGTGTCGCCGGTCGCGCGGACGTACTTGGCGAGCGCGAAGCTCACATCCGCGTTGATGTGATACTGCGCCGTACCCGCGGCGTAGTACGCGGACGCCTCTTCACCGTTGATCGTGCGCCACGGGAAGAGCGCACCCGTCTCGTTGAGTTGACGGGCCCGCCGGCGCGCCGCGGGGAGCATGAGGTACCGCATCCGCAGCGCGTTGCGCGCCCACTGCGGCGTCGTATAGGCGAGGAAGGGGAGGACATAGATCTCGGTGTCCCAGAAGTAGTGGCCCGAGTAGCCCGACCCCGACACGCCCTTGGCGGGAACCCCGAGACCGTCGGCGCGAGCGGCAGCCTGAGCGAGCTGGAACAGACACCAGCGTGTCGCCTGCTGCAGGTCGTCGTGGCCGCCGATACGAACGTCGGAGCGTTCCCAGAAGGCATCGAGCCACTCTCGCTGCCGCGTGAAGAACGTATCGACTCCCTCAGCCCGAGCCCGGTCGAGCGTGCGCCGACAGCGGTCGACGAGCTCGCGAGCCGGAACGCCCCGCGAGGTGTGGTAACTCACGAGCTTCGTGATCGTAACGGGCGTGCCCGCACGGGCCCGGATGCGGAAGACGTTCTTCGCGATGTCCGGCTCGATGAGCGTTCGAGGGTCGTACTCGTTCTCGGTGTCGATCAGGTGGTCGGCGACGACCGCCATCGTCATCTCGGACGCGGTCGCCTTGTACGCGAGCGCCGACCGGGTGCCCTCCTGCCAGTACTCCTGGGGCTGGAGGACGCGCTCCTGGATCCGCTCCGCCTTGCGCGGGTCGAAACCTGCCCGCTTGGGCGCGACCGGGGTCCCGCCGTAGACGTCTTCGCCGTCCTGCCGATTGATGATCTGGCAGCTGATGGTGACGGGGGCATCGGCGTTCAGCACCGTCACGGTCTGGCGCAGGATCGCGAGGTGCTTCTCTTCGAACGAGACAAGGCGCTCGTCCTCGACGAGCACTTCTTTGCCCGACGGGGTGACCCAGAGGATACGGCGCCGCATGACGCCATCGCGCATGTCGAGGACGCGTTCGTACTCGCGCACGTCGGCGATGTCGAGCGAGAGCGGCTCGTCATCGACGTAGACCCGCATGATCTTCGCGTCGGGCGCGTTGATGATCGTCTGACCGACCTCGGCGAACCCGTACGCCTGTTCGGCATGGCGGATGGGGAAGATCTCGTGGAAGCCGTTGATGAAGGTGCCGTGCTCATGCGCGTGACGACCTTCCGGGTTGTTCCCCCGCAAACCGAGGTACCCGTTGCCGACGGCGAAAAGCGTCTCGGAGACCCCGACCTCATCGTGGGAGTAGCTCGTCTCCACCAGCCGCCACGGGTCGACGGGGTAACGATCGCGGTCGATCACGCGGACTCCTCCTGTCCGGACTCGGGGGTTCTCATGCGGATGTCGGTGCCGGCGTCGTCGAGGAAGTCGGCCAGATCCGTGACCACGACGTGGGCGCCCGCGTCGCGGAGCACGTCGGCCCCGACGCCGCGATCGACGCCGACGACTAACGCGAAGCCCCCCGCCACGGCCGAGCGCACGCCCGACAACGCGTCTTCGACGGCCGCCGCGGAGCCCGGCTCGATGCCGAGCATCGCGGCGGCCTCGACGAACACATCCGGCGCGGGCTTGGAGGCCAGATTGTCGCGCTCCGCGATCACGCCGTCCATGATCACCTCGAAGCGGTCGATGATTCCCGCGGCGGTGAGGACTTCGCGGGCGTTCTTGGAGCTCGACACGACCGCGACCCTGGTCCCGGCATCCCGGAGCATGTCCAGGAGCGCCAGCGAGCCGGGGTAGGGGGCGATGCCCTCGCTTCGCAGGACGCGCTCGAAAACGGCGTTCTTGCGGTTCCCGATGCCGCACACGGTGTCGAGTTCGGGCGCGTCGGAGGGCTCGCCCCACGGCACCTCGATGTCCCGGCTCCACAGCAGACTCGCGACGCCGTCGTAGCGCTTCTTGCCATCGAGGTGCTCGAAGTAGTCGCGCTCGGTGTAGCCGGGCGTGATACCCCAGGCCGAGAAGAGCTCGTCGAACATCGCCTGCCACGCGTGCATGTGCACGTCGGCGGTCGGGGTCAGCACGCCGTCCAGATCGAAGAGCACCGCGTCGTAGGCGGTGAGATCGGGCAGAGCGTCGGCCACAGGAACCTCCCGGCAGGTGACGATGGCAAGAAGCGAGGGCACAGGGTCGGCTCCACATCGCGCCGTGGTGCAAGCGTAGTAGTTCGACTCGACGGGAACGGCGATTCGCGCGGGCTCACCCCTGTGCGACGCCGAGAGTTTGCCGGGCGATCTCCAGCTCTTCATCGGTCGGCACGACGAGGACGCTCACCCGCGAGGCGTCAGTCGAGATGCGACGGATGCCCCGCTCGCGGCGCTCGTTGCGTTCGTGGTCGAGAGCGACGCCGGCAAAGCCCAGGGTCTCGAGGGCGGCCGCGCGAACGGTCGGTGAGTTCTCGCCGACGCCGGCGGTGAAGGAGATGACGTCGACGCCACCCAGCTGAGCGAGATAGGCCCCGGCATAGGCGCGCAGGCGATGGATGTAGACATCGAAGGCCAGGGTCGCCGCCTCATCGCCATCGGCACGACGCTGCTCGATGTCTCGCATGTCGGAGACTCCCGCAAGACCCAGCAGGCCCGAGCGCTTGTTGAGAAGCTCGTCCAGGTCATCGATCGACAATCCCGCGCGTCGCGCGAGCTGGAACACGATGGCCGGGTCCACATCCCCCGACCGGGTGCCCATCACGAGGCCCTCCAGCGGCGTGAGGCCCATCGAGGTATCCACGGAGCGCCCCCCGTCGATGGCGGTCACCGATGCCCCGTTGCCGAGGTGGAACACGATCTGCGTGAGCTCTGCGAGCGGCCGACCGAGGTAGTCGGCTGCCGCCTCGCTGACGAACTTGTGCGAGGTGCCGTGGAAGCCGTAGCGACGCAGTCGATGCTGCTGAGCCAGATCGCTGTCGATCGCGTACGTGTACGCGGCGGGCGAGAGCGTCTGATGGAACGCAGTGTCGAATACAGCGACGTGCGGGAGCGCCGGGAACGCGTCCTGCGCGGCCCGGATGCCCTGCACGGCCCCCGGGTTGTGCAGGGGCGCGAGCACCGACAGGTCCTCGATGTTGATGAGGACGAGCGGCGTGACCAGGGTCGGCTCGAAGAACCGGGCTCCGCCGTGGACGACGCGGTGTCCCACGGCCACAGGAGGGTTGGTATCCAGTGACGGTCCGTGCGCCGCGAACGCATCCAGCATCACCTGGAACCCCGCCGTGTGGTCGGGGATCGGAAGGTCACGCTCGGACGTGGCGCTCACGAACGTCGGCGCGGGTTCGTCGGCGGCGAAGTCCGCAGCGGTGACCGTGTGCCGCGCGTGACCGGCTTCCTCCCCGATGCGCTCCACCAGACCCGACGCGAGCACGGCTTCGTTGTTCATGTCGATCAGCTGGTACTTGAACGACGACGAGCCGCTGTTCACGACGAGGACAACGCTCATGCGGAGGTCTCTTCCTGCTCGGGGGAATCGGATGCCGAGGTCACGGGCGGCGCATCCGGCTGGGCTTGAATCGCGGTGATGGCGATGGTGTTCACGATGTCATCGACCAGTGCGCCACGAGAGAGGTCGTTGATGGGTTTGTTGAGGCCCTGGAGCACGGGGCCGATCGCGACCGCACCCGCCGACCGTTGGACAGCCTTGTAGGTGTTGTTCCCGGTGTTCAGATCGGGGAAGACGAAGACCGTGGCCCGCCCGGCCACCGCAGACCCGGGCATCTTGGCTGCTGCAACAGCGGCGTCCGCTGCCGCATCGTATTGAATGGGTCCCTCGACGAGCAGTTCCGGCGCGCGGTCGCGAACGATGGCGGTGGCGGCGCGCACTTTCTCGACATCCGCCCCCGATCCCGACTCGCCCGTCGAGTACGACAGCATCGCCACCCGTGGGTCGATGCCGAACTGCGCCGCCGTCGCGGCCGACGAGATCGCGATGTCGGCGAGTTGCTCGGCGGTCGGGTCGGGGATCACCGCGCAGTCACCGTAGACGAGCACCCGGTCGGCCAGCGCCATGAGGAACACGCTGGAGACGACCGACACGCCGGGCTTGGTCTTGATGATCTCGAACGCCGGACGGATCGTGTGCGCCGTCGTGTGGGCCGCACCCGAGACCATGCCATCGGCCAACCCGAGGTGGACCATCAGAGTCCCGAAGTAGGACACGTCGGTGACCGTGTCGGCGGCCTGATCCAGGGAGATGCCCTTGTGCGCCCGCAGCCGCGCGTATTCCTGCGAGAACGGCTCGACGTACGCCGGATCGAAGGGACTGATGATCTGCGCCGCGGAGATGTCGACGCCGAGCTCGGCCGCGCGGGTGCGGACGTCGCCCTCGTCGCCGAGGATCACCAGGTCCGCGATCCCCCGCGCCAGCACGGTCGCGGCGGCACGGATGACGCGGTCGTCGTTTCCTTCCGGGAGCACGATCCGTCGGCGATCCGAGCGGGCGCGTTCGACGAGCTGGTACTCGAACATGAGGGGGGTCACGACCGTGGACCGCGCGAGCCCGAGTGAGCGGCTGAGCGCTGCGGTGTCGACGTGGTGCTCGAACATCGCCAGCGCCGTGTCGTAGCGTCGCTGCGATGCCGCCGCGAAGCGGCCTCGCGTGTTGATGACTTTGACGGCGGTCTCGAAGGTGCCCTCGTCGGTCGCGATGATCGGGAGGTTGGACCCGACACCGTCCATCAGCCGGTCGATCTGCTCCGGAAGCGGGAACGGGCCGTTCAGCAGGATGCCGGAGATCGACGGGAACGTGCCCGAGGAGTGCGCCAGCAGCGTCGCGAGGAGGACCTCGGTGCGGTCTGCCGGGATCATCACGATCGCGCTTTCGCTCAGACGCGGCAGCACGTTGACCATCGACATCCCGGCGATCACGACACCCAGGACTTCCCGAGAGAGGAGCTCCTCGTCACCCTTGATGAGCGTGCCGTCGATGGCCGCCATGACCTCGCGCATCGTGGGCGCGACCAGAAACGTGTCCTCGGGAATCGCCCACACCGGCACGAGACCGTCGGATGTCGCGTGCTCGGGTTCGCGCGCGTGGTCGACGACGTCTCGCACCGAGGCGATCACGTCGTCGATGCGATCCGGCTCGCTGCGGTTGACGATGACGGCCAGCAGGCCCGCCCGTCCATGCGCGAGCTCCGCGAGCGAGAGCGCGGTGATCTGCCCGATCTCCTCGGGAGTGCGGGCCGGGGACGAGCCGAGCTTCTCCGCCTCGCCGGAGCGACCGCTCATCACCAGCAGTACCGGCGCGCCGAGGTTGGCGGCGATGCGGGCGTTGTACCCCAGCTCGGCCGGGGACCCGACATCCGTGTAGTCACTGCCGACGATGACGACGGCATCGCACTGGGCCTCGACGGCCTTGTAGCGTTCAACGATCTTGCCCAGCGCCGCGTCGGGGTCTGCTCGCACCTCGTCGTAGGTCACCCCGATGCAGTCGTCGTATGCCAGATCGACACCGTCGTGCGCGAGGAGCATCTCGAGCACATAGTCGGGTTCCACCGTCGAGCGGGCGATCGCTCGGAACACCCCGACCCGCGGGGTGGCATGACTGAGCGCGTCCAGTACACCGAGCGCGATGGTCGACTTGCCGGAGTGACCTTCTGCCGAGGTGATGAAGATGCTCTGCGCCACGCTCTCAGCCTAGGCGCGGCAGTGACGACGAGGCAGGGCCGGTACCGGAGAAAAGCCCCAGGACACGGGATGGTCTCGCCCGCGTCGCACACCGTTCACCCGGGAACGAAAAGACTCTCCGCGCACCCGGCAGAGCCTGGTTACCCTTGCTACGTTTCCGTCCTGGGGGAGTTGGCCTGGATGCCGCCGCGCGGAGAGCTGACCCCAGTCTACCCGCTCGCTCGCCCGAGGATTCGCGGCGTCCTCCCAGAGCCACCCCCCTCGCGCGAAGGTTACGATTGGGCAACGACCGACGAGGCGTCGCGTATCCGACGAGGCGGCGCGCAGTGGCGGAGGGGGTCGCACATGACCGAGAGCGTCATCGGCGAGGAACGGACGTCCGCGCAGGCCCGAGGGGCACAGCCCGTGACCGCCGAGCGCTTTGCCGAGGTCACCGACTCGATCCTCGCGGCCATCACATCGGTCATCGACGGCAAGCCCGAGGCGGCGCGCAGCGCACTCATCTGCCTCCTGGCCGAGGGACACCTTCTTATCGAGGATGTTCCCGGAGTCGGCAAGACGATGCTCGCGCGCGCCCTGGCCGCCTCGATCGACGCGGCGGTGCGCCGCATCCAGTTCACCCCGGATCTGCTTCCCGGAGACGTGACGGGCGTGTCGGCGTTCAACCCCGTCGAGCGAGAGTTCGAGTTCAAGCCCGGCGCCGTCTTCGCCAACATCGTCATCGCCGACGAGATCAACCGGTCCTCCCCCAAGACGCAGTCCGCACTCCTGGAGGCGATGGAGGAGCGTCAGGTCACCGTCGATGGGCGCACGCACCTCGTGCCTCATCCGTTCTTGGTCGTCGCAACCCAGAACCCGCTCGAGATGGAGGGC
Source organism: Microbacterium sp. bgisy207 (assembly GCF_965345035.1). GTDB lineage: Bacteria > Actinomycetota > Actinomycetes > Actinomycetales > Microbacteriaceae > Microbacterium. The sequence goes on along the minus strand of NZ_CBDRMG010000002.1, from coordinate 121,397 downwards.
ACCTACGCTCTCCCCGAAGCGCAACGCGACAGATTCACGATGCGGATCTCGATGGGCTACCCGGATGCGCGCGCCGAGACGCTGATGCTCCGCCAGCGCGAGACCGTCAATCCGCTCGAGGCCGTGCGGCCGGTGGTGACGACGCACGAGGTCATCGATCTGATCGTGTCCGCTCGGCACATCCACGTGGCCCCGGCGATCGAGGAATACACGGTAGCTCTCGCGCAGGCCACTCGGACCCACCCCGACCTCAAGCTCGGCGCCAGTCCTCGAGCGACCCTGCAACTGGTTCGGGCCGCCAAGGTCGCGGCCGCGTTGGAGGGGCGGTCCTTCGTCATTCCCGACGACATCACGGGGCTGCTTCACCCCGTCTTCGCCCACCGCCTGATCGCGACGCGCGCAGCCGGCGGCGCCCATCACGGCGAAGCCGCCGTCGAGGCCGCGCTCACGCAGATCGCCGCGAGCGCCCGCGTCCCCCTTGCGTCGCGTCGGTGACATGCGCTGGTGGCCGTTCACGCTTCGGGGCACCGGCGCCCTGACGCTCGCCGTCGTCTCCTTCGTGGTCGCCGGCGAGACCGGCGTGGTCGAGCTCATGTTCTTCGGCGTGCTCATGATCATGCTCGTCTCGGCCAGCCTCGCGTCACTGTGGTTCCGGGGCGCTCCCACTGCGAGTCCCCGGCGCGTGGTTCCCGACGTGTCGACGACGGGCAAGCCGACCAAGGTCACGATCACGCTGCGTCCACCGCGGCGGATGCTCGGCCGGTCGGCGCACTGGCGCGAGGCCGCGGATCCGGTCTTCGCCGGCGATCTGGATGGCGACCTCGCGTGGGACGGCACCGAGGGCTCTGCAACGATCAGCTACAGCGTGACCCCGACCTCGCGAGGCACGTACTCCCTCGGCCCGCTGCGTGTCATCACGGAGGACCCGTTCGGCCTCGCCCGTCGCGCAGTCCGGGTGCTCGGCGCGGTATCCGTGCGCGTCGCTCCGGCGCAGGTCGATGTTCCGGCGCTACGCGGAATGACCGCGACCGCCGGCGGCGCGCTGCACGCCACCCACACGCAGCGGGGCCACGGAGTCGACAATCTGCTCGCACGTCCGTATCAGCCGGGGGACTCCATGCGCCGCATCCACTGGCGCGCCTCAGCCCACCACGACGGGCTCATGGTCCGCCAGGAGGAGAACGAGTCGGCTCCGGATGCCGTAGTCGTCCTCGACCTGGACCGCTCGCGGTGGGGCGAGGGAGCCGCCGACGCGCCCGGGAAAGACCCCGCGTTCGAGGCCGCCGTCGCAACCACGGTGTCGGCGGTCGCCCAGCTCTCGAGCGACGGCTACACCGTGAGCGTGCTCGACAGCGACGGAACTGCCCTGCACGAACCGATAGAACCCGGCGAGAGGGTGCTGCTGGACGCGTTCGCCGCGCAATGCGCCACCATCGTCGCGGGCAGCGGCCACAGCATCCTCGACCTTCCTCGTGCCTTCGCACGGGTCGGAAACGGTCCGATCGTGATGATCACCGGCGCTGTCTCCGAGGCGGACATCGCCGCTCTCGCTCCCATCGGTGCGCACACGACACTGCCGATCCTGCTGGCCACGGGAGCCACCCCGGATGCTCTTGACCGGGCTGGCGAGCTTGGGTGGCGAGTCCAGACGATCCGGGTCGGTCCCGAGATGCCCGGGTGGTGGGACGACGCCCGCGAACACGACGAGGCGCGAGCGCGGCGGCCGAAGCGGGCGGGGCGATGAGCGCACCCGCGCCTGGACGCCCGGCTCGCAGCGGCCGACGAGCAGTCGTCCGGAACGGTCGCGCGGACACGCTGCTGACCGTCGGCGTCATGGTCGGGATCGTCGCGGCGCTCCTGCCGGTGACGCGTGTCGTCAGTCCCGGCGCCTGGCTCTGGGGAGCCCTCGCGCTGTCGGCGGCCATCATGGCGACCGGGTACCTGCTGCGCCGCAGCCGCGTGTCGGCGATCGGGATCAGCGCGATCGAACTGGCACTCACGATCGTCGTCCTCACTGTCGTCTTCCTGCGCGACACCGCCTTCTGGGGAGTCGTCCCCCTTCTTGGGAGCGTGGATCAGGCAGCGGCCCTGATCGTCACGGCATCCGAGGAGATCTTCTACAGCGCCGCACCGATGATCCCGACGCCGGCACTGAGCTTTGTGATCGTGGGCGCCGCCGGCCTGTTCACGATCGCGGTGGATCACATCGCCCTCACCGCACGGATGCCGCTTCTTGCCGGTGTCGCGTTGTTCACGGTCTCTCTCATTCCTGCTATCGCAGTGCCCAGCGCCGTGAACCTGTGGCCTTTCGGCCTGCTTGCGGCGGCGATCCTCCTGCTCCTGCGGGCCGAGACGCGGGGCCGGGAACCGCGTCTGGGGCGAGCGAGCGGGGCTTCCGCCGTCGCCGTCGGCATCGGCGCCGCCGCACTTGTCGCCGCACTGGTGATCACCCCGTCGCTTCCGCAGCCGGCTCCCCGGGTCGCGTCGGGAAGCGGAACGGCCGGAATCGACGCGTCACTCTCGCTCGGTCAGGATCTGCGCCGGCCGGAGCAGATCGAGGTCCTCCGGATGCGCTCCAACGCACCCCTGCCGCCCTATCTTCGCGTCGCCACCCTCAGCGAGTTCACCGGGGCGGTCTGGCAGCCCGATCGGACCTGGGCGCTGCCCCTGGAGAGCGCGGCAGCGTTCGGGGACGTCCAGACCGGCCCGGGCATCGAGGTGGCGGACTATTCCACGACGGTCGAGATCACCGACCTCTCGTCATCGTGGCTGCCGGTCCCCTTCCCGGCGGTGGAGGTGGAGGGACTGGCGGGATCTTGGAATGCGATGCCCCTGAATCGCACCGTCGTGGGTGAGAACGGCGCGACCCAGGGGCAGTCATACGTCGTGCGCACCATGGTCCCCGAGCCGACCCTCGACCAGATCCGTGCCGCGAGCGCCGATCCCGGCCGCGTCAGGGATGCCGCATCCGCCCTGCCGGAGGGACTGCCGGAGATCATCGCCCGTACCGCGGAGGACGTGACCGCGGGCACGTCGACTGACTACGACGCGCTCGTGGCGATGCAGTCCTGGTTCCGCGGGTCTGATTTCCGGTATTCGCTGGAGGCTCCCGTCGAGCAGGGTTTCGACGGATCGGGAGCCGATGCGGTTGCCGCCTTCCTCGATGTGAAGACGGGATACTGCGTGCACTATGCGTCAGCGTTCGCGCTCATGGCACGGACGCTCGGGATGCCCTCGCGCATCGTCGTCGGGTACCTACCGGGGGTCAACACGAGCACCGTCGTCGACGGCCAAACGGTGCGCTCAGTGCTCAGCGGCCAGCTCCACGCGTGGCCCGAGGTGTTCTTCGATCAGATCGGCTGGGTGGCCTTCGAGCCCACCAACAGTCTGGGAACGGCGACGCGGTTCAGCTCGGGGACGGATGCGGCGCAGCAGGACGCTGCATCCCCGACACCGACGGCGTCGGCAGCGCCGTCAGCGACGCCGCAGCCGACGAGATCGACTCTGCCTGGGGACGTCGACACTCCGGATGCGACGGCCACCCTCCCGGCACAGCGCAACCTCGCCACGCTGGTGTGGGGTGTCGTCGGGCTCGGCGTGCTGGCCCTGCTTGCCGCCCCGGGCGTCCTCGCCGAACTCCGGCGGAGGCGATTGCTCGCGGCCGCCGCTACCGGCGACTCGGTCGCCGCGTGGGCCGTCGTGCGAGAGACGGCGGTCGATCTCGGCATCCGTGTTGCGAGCAGCGACACGCCCCGCATGCTCGGGGACCGGCTCGTGCGGGAACACGGCGTCGACGAGGACGCCATGAACGTCGTCGTCTCGGCGATCGAACGTGCCTCCTACGCGCCGGCGGGAGTCCCGGCCCCGGGTCAGGGGTCAGGGGTGGCGACGGTCGGCGCTCTGCCGCCTTCTCGTGTCGACGAGGCTGGCCGCGACCGGAAGGAACTGGCGGTGGCGGCCCGCGAGATCAGGGGTCAGGTGATGCTCGCCGCCTCCCCGGCGCGCCGGTCGATCGCCCTTGTCGCACCCCGATCGCTCGTGCAGGGACTGATCTTTCGACGATGACCAACGGCGCCACGGCAGCTCATCTGCGGGCCCGGGGGAGCAACGAAAAGTCCTGAGCCGCGACCCGTTCGTAAACGATGACGCGACTCAGGACATATGGCGGTGACGGTGGGATTTGAACCCACGGTGCGCTTGCACGCACACACGACTTCCAATCGTGCTCCTTAGGCCGCTCAGACACGTCACCAGAACAGCCTGTCCATCGTACCCGATGGCCCTCTTCCCCCCGGACCAGCGGGCTCGCGCTCAGGCAGTGAGGGCGAAGCGGGAGTTGCCGGCGAGCCGGGGCGTCCGGGCGGGGTCGATCCACGCGGGCGGGACGAGCCACACTCGGCCAGTCGGGCCGGTGCTCTCAATCTCGATCTCCCATCCGTCGTCATGGACTCGATGATGACAGCCGGTGCACAGGAGCACGCCGTTTTCGAGGTCGGTTGGTCCCGTATCTCGTTCCCACCAGTTCGCGTGATGGACGATGCACCATCCCGGCGGAGCGCCGCAGAAGATGCATCCGCCATCTCTTCCTGCGAGCGCGAGCTTCTGGGCGGGGGTGAACAGCCGCTTGAGTCTTCCCCAGTCGAGGATCTCGCTGTCACCACCCAGCACGCACGGGATGATCTGCGCGTCGGCCGCAAGCCGACGGACGGCGCCTGCCGAAACCGGCTGATCGAGACCGTCGATCGTGGCAGCCCCGATTCCGCTCTGCAGTTCCTCAAGGCTCATCCGCACGACGACGGTGGTTGCGGGGCCCGTGGGAACGCGGTCGCAGCTTAGGCCGTGGCGGCACAGGTCGGCCAACGCGTCGGCGGCGAGCTGCTTTACGGATCGCAGATCGCGCTCGTCGTCGGCTGCGTGCTCATTGCGGCGCAAGACCTGGGTCACCATCGCTTCGATCGCCGTCTTCACGGGCGCCGCAGTCTCGGCATCCAGCTTCGCGGTGAGCGTCACCATGCCATCGCGTTCCTGGATGACGAGCGAGCGCTGCGCCCGGGCATCCTCGTGCCGCGGTTCGACCCCATCGGGATCGAGGTGTGCCTCGACACGGGCGAGGAGTTTCGAGAGTTCGTCGGGTCGCAGTCCGGGCGCAAGCTCGACGAGCTGCCGTTCGGCTTCGTCGATGCGCGCCGCGTCTGTGCGGAGGGCGAGCCGGTCGAGAAGGGTCACGATCGCCGCCGCCGGCGTCACTCCGAGGTCTCCCCGAGCAACCGACGCGGCCACGAACCGCCGCTTTGCAGGCAGCGGATCACCCGTGAGCGTCATCCGTGGCGCGGTGGCCTCGCCGACCTGGACGATGCGCAGCGCCTCGCCGATGCCGGTCCCGGTTGTTGTGGAGATCAGCGCCGCAGGCGAGGCGAAACCCTGACGTCTGGCGAGAGATTCCCTGCCAAGCTCCCGCCGCGACTGACGCGCGATCTCGGCGGCAACGGGCGCGAACGCTGCATCCACGCGTCGCCGCAGGGCACCGTAAGCGGCGTTCACGGCAACCAGCTCAGCGGCGGTCAGCGACTCGGGCGACCGCTCAGCACCCGCAGCAGCGAGCGCTTCCAGCGCTTCCGCGATGCCTGCCAGCGAGTTCGTCATGCCTCGACATTAGAACATACCTCCGACATTCAACCCGGGCCGGCTGCTCCCGCGAGAGCTCGAATCGCGAGGTGCCCCACATCGAACCTAAGCGACTGTTCCCCCGAAGAACAGGACCTGACGAGCGGTGCGGGCGCAGCGTCCTCGCGGTCAGTCGACGGCGTCCCGGGGCGGATTGTGCATGAATTCGATACGGATGCCGTTCTCCTCCTCGAGGAAGCATGCGTAATACCGGGGCGTGAAGCGCGGATAGGGCTTGGGATCGCGCACCGCTACCCAGCCTGCAGCCACAGCCACCGCGTGCAGTCGATCCACCTCGGCGCGCGAGTCGACCGCGAACGCAAGATGCTGCCAGCCGACCCGGCCGTGCTCGTGCGGACCGCTCCCGGCATCGCGAGCGGGATAGAAGATGAGTTCCGTCTCGCCCGGGCTGGTCCAGAACACCGTGGACCCGGCATCCGTACGGACGTAGCCGAGCTCGGTGAGCACCGGCTCGAACCGGTCGGCCGTGGCGCTCACGTCAGCGACCGATATACCGATGTGGTCGACCAGCGGCATGGTCACGCCTGCCGGAGGATCTTCGGCATGGCCTTGCCCTTGGCCAGTTCGTCGATCAGCTTGTCGAGGTATCGGATCTTCTGCATGAGCGGGTCCTCGATCTCCTCGACGCGCACGCCGCAGACCACGCCGGTGATCGCCGAGACGCGCGGGTTGAGGTCGGCATCCGCGAAGAACTCCTCGAATGTCGTCTGTTCGTCGAGGTGTCGCGCAAGATCCTGGTCGTCGAAGCCCGTCAGCCATCCGATGATTTCGTCGACCTCATCCTTCGTGCGGCCCTTGCGCTCGGCCTTCGCGACGTAGAGCGGGTAGACCGATGCAAAGCTCGTCGTGAAGATCCGGTGCGCCATGATCCGAGGGTACGCGCTGGGCCTACCGGCGTCCTGAGGCAAACACCACGGGAACGCCGAGCCACTCCCCGAGGTCACGGATCTCGGCATCCACCATTTCGCGCTCCTCATCGTCGAAGGGGATCAGCTCGTGAACGGCGGTGATGACCAGGTTCTCCTTCTTCTTGTCGAGTTCGGCATCCAGTAGCGCCGAGAAACGGTCGCCGAGGAGAATCGGATGCACGAAGTAGCCGTACACGCGCTGAGCCTTGGGCTTGAACTGTTCGAGGATGAACTCGAAGTCGAACAGCTCGACAAGACGGGGGCGGTCGAAAAGCATCCGGTCATACGGGTTGAGGATCGCGACGCGGCCCCCCGGGTCGTCATCGAGCGCGGCGATGGCCTCCGGGTCGACGCGCCACTTCCACGCGCTCCCCTCGACCTCTGCGGGTTCCCCCGCCATGCCGACGTCGCTCCACGGCGACTTCTGCCGCGCAATGCCGGCAGCCTGAAGGCGCCGTTGCTGCATCCGCTCTTCGGCCTCCTCCGGCGTGATGGACCCGTCATCGGGACCGTAGAGCCGCTCGGCGAGGTCCCACACGCGCTGGCGGTTCTCGCGTCGAACCACAGCCACCTCACCGATGACCGACAGCAACTCCAGCATCCGTGGGACCTGGTTCGATCCGTACCACCCGCTCTCGTTGCTGCCCTGCACGACGCTGGTGTCGGGAATCTCAGATGCCAGCAGCGGCCCCTCGGCGCGCAGCCGAGCGAGCACATCCGCGCGAAACGCGGTGTTGGCCTCAAGATACTCGCGGGAGGCAGCACGCAACTGCCGGGCACGCATCAGCGGCACCATGTACGGCATCAGACTCGACGCGAAAAACCGGCCATCGAACTCGAAGAGCAGGCGATCATCTTCAACGGCCTTCTTCAGCTGCCCGGGCTCGTACCCCCACCCGATCCGGCTCCAAAAGGCGGTCTGCTCTGCGGGTGCGATCGTCGCGGTCGGATCGATCTTGATACTGCCGAGCTGCTCCGCCACCTCGACGACGTCCCCCGGACGATCGGCATCCAGCAACTGGGCGCGCACGGCGATTCGGCGCGCTTCGTCCCGCGTGAGGCGATGCATTCCGCGAGCGTACCGCCCGGCGCTGACATCGACTTCCGCCGACTCAGTGGGCCCCGAGAACCATGTACTTCTCCGGGGCGCGCACGCCCTCGAATCCGAACTGCGCATACAGTCCGTGCGCGTCAGCGGTGGCGAGCATGACGCGGCGCACGCCGAGCGGTTCGACGTCCGCGACAACCCCCGCCATGAGAGCCTTACCGATGCCCCGGCCTCGGGCGTCGGGCGACACGAAGACATCGCAGAGCCAGGCAAAGGTCGCGCCGTCGGTCACGATCCGCGCGTATGCCAGCTGCGCACCGCTCTGGCTGTCGTAGACGCCATAGTTGCGGGAGCCCTCGATCGCGGCATCCTGCTGCTCGCGCGTGCGCCCACGCGCCCAGTACGACAGTTCACTCAGCCAGTGGTGAACGGTGGCCCGATCGACGCGGCGCGGGTCGGCGGAGAACTCGTATGCGGGCATGGGGATATTCTCGCCGAGCCGGTTCGCCCGGTCGCCGGTCAGCCCGCGACCCGGGCACTGGTCATCGCGCCGGCTGCGTGATCGAGGCGAGCCGCCAGACAGCCCACATCGCGCCGGCTCCGGCTACCGCGAACACTCCGAAGCTCCACAGCGGCGCCCCGACCGCTTCACCGAGCACGGTGATCCCCAGGATGACGGCGATGAACGGATCGACGATCGTGAGGCCCGCCACGACGGTCTGAGGTGTGTTGACGGTGTGCGCCGTCTGCACGAAGTAGATCGAGAGGGCCCCGGCCACCGCGATCCCGACGAGGCACGCGATCGTCAGGAGGTTGGTGTCATCGACGCTGAAGTCCTGGGATGCCCAGGCGGTTTGCACACGCAGGATGACGGTCTTGCCGAGGGTCGCGACGAATCCCGCGAACAAGCCACCGAGCACAACGTAGACGACGGGAGGGATGCCGCGCCGGCGCAGCAGAGCAAGCACCGCGAAGGTGACCGCGAGAACGACGAGCAGGATGATCAGGATCAGGATCAGCTCACGATCGGTGATCGTCGTCTGCACGCTGACGGCCGCGGCGACCCCGACAAAGGCGGCGAGACTGGCGACAGCGACGAGGATCGCGACGATCTCGGCGCCGCTGGGCCGGCGGCGGGTGACCACCGCGGTGAGGGCGGATGCGAACACCAGCGCGATGACACCGACGGGCTGCACGACGATGAGGGGCGCGAACGCGAGCGCGGTGAGCTGCGCGAGGATCGCGAGCCCGAAGAGCACAGAGCCGAGAAGCCAGACCGGCGTTCTGGCAAGTGCCCAGAAGCCCGACGCTCCCAGTCCCGTGGAACTACCGCCGCTTGCGCGCTCGACTCCCACCGACTGCAGGTGGTTACCGACGGTCAAGAGCGCTGCTGACAACACGGCGAGCGCGATGCCGATGATCGGAAACGAACTCAACTCCATGCGGTCCCCCGGTGTATCGGCGTGCGCCTGGCGCCCAGGCTATCCGATGGTAATACCCCCAGGGGTATAGTTCTTCTCATGAGCACCGTCCGATCGAACAGCCGCCTCGCAACCTTCCACCCGGCTTGGGGCGCTGCACTGATGACCCTCGCCGGGGCTTCCCTGCTCGCTTTCCGCGATCCCCTGGCCGCGACGGATGCCGACACCGCGGCGGGTCTCGTTCTCCTCGTGCTCGCGGCGCTCGCCGGCGCGGGAGTGACGGTCGTCTCGCTGGCGCGGCTCGCGCGGCATCCGTCGGCGTTCCGGGCCGACCTCGACAATCCCGGGATCGGTGCGATGATCGCGTCGTGGCCGGCAGGGCTCCTGGTTCTCGCGCTCGCGACCCTCGAAGCCGGCATCTCCGGCGGCGTGGACGCGACGGTCGCGCTCGGCACGGGGATGACCCTCTTCATCCCCGGGCTGCTGGGCACCCTTGCGGTCGGCTACATGTTCTATTCGCGAGTCATCGGCATCGCCGATGTTCCGCTCGCGGCGATGTCGGGCAACTGGTTCGTCCCGGTCGTCCCCCTGGTCCTCGTGCCGAGCATCCTGGTTCGCGCCGTGGCGCTGGGGCTGGGGGGCGATCCGGCGCAGTGGGCTTTCGCAGCGCTCGCCGGATGGGGAATCGGATTCGGGCTCTTCCTGCTCCTGGCTGCGATCATCGGCAGCCGTCTGCTTCTGGCAGCTCCGCCTCCCCCGCATCTCGCGCCCAGCTGGTGGGTGTGGCTGGCGCCGCTCGGAGCAGGAGGCCTGGGCGTGATCGCCCTTGCCCGGATGGGATCCGCTGTGGCAGCGATGAGCGGCCTGACGGCAATCGCCGTGGCGCTTGCGAGCGTCATGTGGGCATTCGCTGTGTGGTGGATGCTGCTCGCGCTCCGCGTGCTCTTCCGAGAGCGTCGGAGCCTGCACTTCCACATCGGCTGGTGGGGCTTCGGCTTCCCGACCGCGGCCTTTGCCACCCTCGCCCTGGAACTCGGTCGACTGTGGAGAATTGCGTGGCTCACACCCGTCGCGGTTTCGCTGTGGATCGCGCTGCTGCTCCTGATCGTCTGGCTCGGGTACAAGACGATCCGCGGCGCCATCGACGGCTCCGTGTGGCGACGCTGAACCGTCAGCGTCCTGTCAGCACGCGGTGTGCGGAGCGGCAGGTGGCGGCGTTGTGATGAGGGAGTGAAGAAACGGGCCTGGATTTCTCTCGCCGTCGGCGCCACCGTCGTCGTCGGCGGCGCGGTCGGTGCTGAGCTGGTTGTGCGTGCGAACCTGGACGCACGACTCGAGTCGACCACAGCAGATCTCGCCGTCGAGGGAGTGTCAGTGTCCTCCGGCGCGACGCCGGCGATCGTGCAAGTGCTCACCGGTCGCGTGGACCTTCGCGTCGGAATCGACAGCGCCGCGGTCGCAACGTTGGCCGCCTGCCGGTTCGATACTCCGGTCGAGGCACGAATCGACTCGACGGCACTGTCGATAGCGGTAGAGATGCCCTACCAGGGCACGACGTTCCCCGCCACGATCAGCTTCCAGCCCGAGCAGACACCCGACGGCTGGCGGCTCGGTCCCGCCGCGGTCACCGTCGCAGGGTTCGAGGTCCCTCCGGCACTGCTCTCGCGCGCTGGCGAGGCCGCCCCTGCCGCTCTGATCGACGGGATCGCGCTGCCCAGTACTCCGGACGCGATCGCCGTGACCTCCGTGTCGCTGGCCGAGGACGAGTTGGTTCTCTCAGCGACGGCGCCTGCTTCGGCATCCGGCGCGCGGGGTCTTGCCGGACCCCTGAACGGCTGTATCGGCTGAACCGTCAGCTTCCCGTCAGGTTCGGCGAGCTCGGGCGGTCAGGTCGACCAGATCGACTAGTGACCATCGCATCCGCTCACCCCGGAAGGCCCCCATGTCACTCGCCCTTCACCGGCTCGGCCACCTGGTCGCCCGCCACCGCCTGCTTGTCATCATCGGCTGGCTGGTCGTCATTCTCGCCCTCCTCGGGGCCAGCCGCGTCGCCGGAACCGCCTACGCCGACAACTTCTCCGTTCCCGGCACCGAGTCGGAGGTCGGGCAGAGCGTCCTGGAGGAGCGCTTCGGCTCATCGGCGGCGGGCGCGAGTGCGCAGCTGCTCTTCCGCACGGATTCCGGGTCCATTGAGGATGCCGGTGCCACGGCGGTCATCGAAGACACCCTGGCCGAGATCGAGACGATTCCCGGCGTCGCGAACGTCAGCAGCATGGACCGTCTGCAGATCGACGAGAACGGCGATGCGGCGCTTGCGACCGTGCAGTTCGAGGACGAGAAGCCCAGTGACGACGCACTGGATGCCGTGTACGAGGCAGCCATTGTCGATGAAGCCGGCGTGACCTCGACCATCGGAGGCTCCGCCTACGGCGAAGGTAACCCCGAGATGTCGCACCTGTCGGAGGTCATCGGCATCGTCGTCGCGCTTCTGGTCCTGTTCGTGACGTTCGGGTCGTTCCTGGCTGCAGGGATGCCGATCGTGGCTGCCATCGCAGGCGTGGGGGCGACGATCAGCATCCTGGGCCTGGCGTCCCACGTCGCCGATATATCGACGGCGACCCCGTCCTTTTCGACGATGCTGGGGCTGGCCGTCGCGATCGACTACTCCCTGTTCATCCTGTCCAGGCATCGGCAGGAGCTGGCGGCCGGACTCGAGCCGCGCGAGGCGATGTCGCGCGCACTGGGGACCGCGGGCGGTGCCGTGGTGTTCGCGGGACTCACGGTGATCGTCTCGCTCCTGGGGCTCTCGGTGGTCGGGATCCCTGTGCTCACCGTTATGGCCTTCGGCGGATCGCTCGCGGTAGCAACAGCCGTGCTCGTCGCCCTGACGCTGCTACCGGCACTCGCGCTGCTCGCCGGCACACGACTCACCCCCCGCCCTCGGCGCGCTCGCCGGCGTTCGGCCTCCCCGCCACCGAGCGGGCGCACCGGGTTCTCGAGCCGATGGGTGCGGATCGTGACCCGGGTTCCCGCGCTGACCATCGTGCTCGTCGTTGTCGGCGTCGGCGCACTCGCGCTGCCCGCAACCCAGATGGCGCTCGCGCTGCCGGATGCCAGCACCAAGCCGGTCGGTACGGACAGCCGCGATCACTTCGATGCTGTGGCCGAGACCTTTGGCCCCGGCTGGAACGCCCCCCTGCTCGTGACCGTCGACATCCTCGAGTCCACCGACCCCGTCGAGACGATGGATGATCTGTCAGCAGCGATCGCGCAGATCCCCGGGGTATCGGCGGTCCCGGTCGCATCGCCGAATGCCGGCGCCGACACGGGACTGCTGCGCGTCATTCCCGAGGGTGGGCAGAACGATCCGGCCACGACGGATCTCGTCCATGAGCTGCGCGAGCGCGCCCCGGGCCTGGAGGAGCAGTACGGGGTCAGCGACATTCGGGTGACCGGAACCACGGCCATCAACATCGACACGTCCGAGCGTCTGGCCGCAGCCCTGCTGCCGTTCGCCCTCACCGTTGCGGGGCTGTCGATCGTGCTGCTGATGATCGTCTTCCGTTCGATCTGGGTGCCCATCAAGGCCACCGTCGGGTTCCTCCTGTCGGTCGGCGCAGCGTTCGGGGCGATCGTCGCGGTCTTCCAGTGGGGCTGGTTCCCCGCCATCCTCGGCGACTCTCTTCCGGGCCCGCTCGTGAGCTTCCTGCCGATCCTCGTGATGGGCGTCCTGTTCGGCCTCGCGATGGACTACGAGATGTTCCTCGTGAGCCGGATGCGCGAGGACTACAGCCACACACGTGATGCCCGCGGGGCCGTCATGAGCGGGTTCAGGCACTCCGCCCCCGTGGTCACGGCAGCTGCGCTGATCATGATCGCGGTGTTCGTGGCGTTCATCCCTGCGGGAAGCGCGACGATCAAACCCATCGCGTTCGGCCTGGCGGTCGGCGTGTTCGTCGACGCCTTCCTGGTGCGGATGACGCTGGTTCCCGCCGTCATGACGTTGCTCGGCGATCGCGCCTGGTGGCTGCCCGCCTGGCTGGAGCGCATCCTCCCCGCCGTCGACATCGAGGGGGACGCCCTCGCGCGTCAGGTGGCGCTGGATGAGAGCGGACGCAGCGCACTGGCGATCAGCGCGCATGAGCTCATCGTCGATCCCGGCGCCGCTCCCCTCACCCTCGCGATCGGGACCGACGAGATAGCGAGCATCCCCGTTCCTGACGGCGTCGATGAGATGACCCTCGCGCACGTCCTCGCCGGCAGAACCCGACCGGTCTCGGGAACACTCGCCGTGAACGGTCAGGTTCTTCCCGAGCGGGCAGAGACGGTTCGTCGCGCGACGGCTATCGTGACGGCCGATGACGTGAGCCCCCGCGACGGGACGGTTGCCGACTACATCGCCGCGACGCTCGACACCATCGGGGGACGACGGCAAGACCGCGCTGCGCGCCTGGCGCGTGCTAGGAACCTGGCGCCCGCCACAGACATCCCGATCACGCGCCTCGAGTTGCCAGCTCGGCGACAGCTCGCGGCCGCCGTCGCCCTGGCCTGCGGAGCGCAGATCGTCTTCCTTCCCGGATGCGATGACCGAGGCCTCGCCGAGACGCTTCGCAGCGCCGGCGCCACGGTCGTCATGTTCACCGTCGCACCCGCAGCCCTGACAGCATCCGCCCCTCTCGCCTCGATCGGAGCCCCCGCATGAGCGCGTCACGCCCCCGCGCCCTCACCCTGTTTCTCATCGCCGCACTGGTCATTCCGCTCGGAGCTGCAGCGCTCCTGAGCTGGAGTGTCACCGACCGCGCGGATCGCGTGGGAGATGTCCCGGTGGCGATCGTCAACGACGATGAGATCGTCACCGGTGACACCCCGATGGCCGCCGGGCGGGCCCTGTCCAGCGCGCTCGTCCACCCGGAGGATGACACGTTCGGGCTCGGCTGGACGCTCACCAGCGCCGAGGATGCCGCCGCCGGCCTTGCCGCGGGCGAGTACTACGCGGTCCTGACCATTCCCGAGGACTTCTCGCAGTCGGTCCTGTCGGTAGGCACCGACGCGCCGGTCAGCGCCGAGGTGACTCTCGAGACCAATCCGGCGGCATCGGCCGTCGGAGCGCTGGCGGCGCAGGCCGTCACGGAAGCCGCGACCCAGGCGCTGGGAGCACAGGTCACTGACGCCTTCGTCACCCAGACCATCACCGGGATGAACAGCGTCGCGCAGTCGCTGACCGACGCCGCCGACGGCGCCGAGCAGCTCGCCTCCGGGGCGGGGCAGCTTGCCGACGGCACCGCGACCCTCGCCGATTCGAGCGCACAACTGGCGAGCGGTCTCTCGCAGGCTGCCACCGGCACCCAGGGACTTGCCACCGGGACAGAGCAGATCGCCTCGGCATCCTCGACTCTCGCGTCCTCGGCCGGTCAGCTGGCGGGCGGCGCGTCTCAACTGTCGTCAGGCTCGAGCAGCGTCAGCGCAGCGGCGTCGGGAGTCGCCGGGGGCGCTCAGCAACTGTCGTCGAGCATGACGGCTCTTGCCGCGAGCTGCCCTGCCGTGTCGAGTTCCCCGCAATTCTGCGCGTCGCTGTCAGCGAGCGCGCAGGCAGCTGCGACCCTCGCGAGCTCAGCTGCGCAGACCGCGAGCGGAGCTGCAGGCACCGCGAGCGCGGCGGCATCCGTCGCGTCGGGAGCCTCGCAGCTTGCCACGGGAGCGACCCAGCTCGCCGATGGCGCCGCCCAGGTCGCGGACGGGGCGACCCAGGCGGCGGACGGCGTCTCGTCCGCCGCCTCGGGAGCCACCCAGCTGGCAGCAGGGGCCTACACCCTCGCGGGCGCCGCGACGGAACTGGCGGGCGGCACCGAGAGCCTGGCCGAGGGGCTCGCCGAGGGCGCAGCCCAGGTGCCCGTAACCTCCGAGGAAGACGCAGAGACCCTGGCTGAGGTCGTCACCACCCCCGTCACTGTCGCCACAGACGAGACGACCTCCGCGGACGGATGGCTCGCCGCGACCATCGCTGCGCTCGTGCTGTGGCTCGGGTCGCTTGCCACCCTCGTTGCCGGCAGGCGCGTGTACTCGCGCGCATCCCTGGATTCCCCGGCCTCCACCGGCAGGCTCTCGGGGCTGCTGCTTCGCCCCCGACTGGCGATCGCGGCCGTCCACGCTCTCGTGACCGTGGGCGTGATCGGGATGTTCGGTCTTCCGCTGAACGCCGCGGTGGGCTTCACCGGCGTCGCACTTCTGGCAGCCGGATGCTTCGCCCTGCTGCTCTCGGCACTCGAAGCTGCCTGGGGCCGGTGGGGACTCATCGGGTTCGGCATCCTCACCGCCGCCCAGGCTGCAAGTTCCGCCGTGCTTCCGCTGCAGACCGCTCCCCCGGTGTTCGGGACGCTCAACCAGCTGCTTCCCGGGACCGCGTTCGCGTCGCTGGCGGCAAGTCTTGCCGGCGACCCCGACGGGTCTTCGGCGCTCAGCGCCATCACGGTGCTGCTGGTGTGGAGCGTCCTCGGCGCCGCGGGCGTGAGGTGGGGCATCCGTCGCCGGCGAGCCCTCACGGGCAGCCACCGGAGCGCCATCACGGTCGCCGGCGGGGCTGTCGCAGTGCAGCCCGTGGCAGGATGACGACATGAGCGCCCGCATCCTCGTGGTCGACGACGATGACGAGATCCGCGCGATGTTGGACTCGACGCTGCGCTTCAGCGGCTTCGAGGTCACTCAGGCAGCGACCGGCGCCGATGCCATCGCGGCGCTCGCCTCGGCGCAGCCCGATGCGGTCGTGCTCGATGTGACGATGCCGGGTGTCGACGGGTTCGAGGTCGTGCAGTTGATCCGCCGACGCGACGCGACTCTCCCCGTGCTGTTCCTCTCCGCCCGCGACGCCGTCGAGGACCGCGTGCGCGGGCTGCGCCTGGGCGGCGACGACTATGTCACCAAGCCCTTCAGCGCCGTCGAGGTGGTCGCCCGCATCGAGACGCTCCTCCGTCGCACCGTCGCGAGCGAGGCGGGGACCGAGGACGCCGCGATCCGCGTGGCAGACCTCGTGCTGGACGAGCACCGCCATCTCGTCGAGCGGGCCGGGGCACGCATCGACCTGTCGCCGACGGAGTTCCGACTCCTGCGCATGCTGATGGACAACCCCGACCGTGTCTTGTCGAAGAGTCGGATCCTGCGGGAAGTCTGGATGTACGACTTCGGCGGCGAAGCGAACGTCGTCGAGCGGTTCATCTCGAGCCTGCGTCGCAAGCTCGACGCGCACGGTGAACCGCTGATCGAGACGGTGCGCGGCTTCGGGTATGTCCTTCGCACGGATGCGGGCCGCTGAGGTGCGATCGATTCGAGCGCGACTGACCCTCACCCTCGCCGTCGTCATGGTCGCCGTCGTGCTGGGCGGCGCTGTCGTCGCGTCGCTTGCGATCTTCCCACTGCTGAGCCAGCGCGACCTCGCTCAGCTGGAGAACACGGCACAGCGGATGGCGGCGGGGCTCACTGCCACCGGCGGCGCCGTCATCTCCGAGGACACGGTCCAACAGATCGCGGCCGACTCGCTCGGGATCATCCTCCTGGCCGATCAGGCGGTTCTCGCGGCTGCCGGCATCCCCGAGGAGGACGTCGCGACCGTCGTGACTCGCGCCGACGACGAACCGACCGACATCGACGGTCGGTATCTCGCCGAAACGATCGACACGACAGGACTGTCGGTCTCGTTCCGCGAGGAGGGCACGGAGGTTCCCGTGACCTCGGCCGTGCTCGTCGTGCGCACCGCCGACCGCGAGGCGAACGGTGTGCTGCTGATCACCGCGCTGTCGGTGACCTCCCTCGCGACGACCATCATCCTCATCGTCGCGGCGGCGATCGTGGTCGGACGCGGCCTGCGCCCGCTCACCGCGATGGCCGAACATGCCGAGCGCATTGCGGAAGGGGACCGCACGCTGCGCCTGCCCGTCGAGGCCGGTGAGGATCCCGCGATCGCGCGTATGGCCAGCACCGTCAACCTGGCCTTCGACGTCCAGGAGGATGCCGAGAACCGCATGCGCTCCTTCGTCGCTGACGCCTCACACGAGCTGCGCACGCCCCTGACCACGGCCAGCGGCTGGGTCGAGCTATACCTGCGGGGCGGCCTGAACGATCCGGACGCGCTGGCGGAGGCGATGAGCCGCGTGGAGCGGCAGCTCGGACGGATGCGGCTCTTGGCCGACGAGCTGTCCCTGCTCGCACGCACCGACACCGGGCGTCCGCTCGAGAACACGCCGGTCGACCTCGCGGATGTCGTCGCCGAGGTGGTCGCCGATGCGCGCGTGCTGCATCCGGAGCGGCGCATCACCGTCCTCGGCACCGGGCCTGCCCCCGTGCTCGGCGACGAGCCGCGCCTCACGCAGGTCGTGCGAAACCTCGTCGGCAATGCGCTGCAGCACACGCCGCCGGATGCCGAGGTGACCGTGAGCGCCGCCGTCGTGGCCGACCGGGTCGTCCTGACGGTGCACGACACGGGCCCCGGCATCCCGTCGGACCAGCTTCCGCATGTGTTCGAACGATTCTGGCGCGGCCAGAACTCTCGGCACGCGGCAGGCTCGGGGCTCGGATTGGCGATCGCTCACGCGCTCGTGAGCGCGCACGGCGGCATCCTCCGGGTCACGAGCGCGCCCGGTGAGGGCACGACCTTCGAGGCGAACCTGCCCGCCCTGGACGCTCAGCTTCCCTGATCGGCCTTGCGAGCGCCGGCTTCGAGCATGTCTCCAGCGGGAAGCTCGTGGTGTCCGCCGAACTGCAGCCGCATCGCCGACAACAACTGATTGGCGTAGTGGTCCTCGTCGCGAGAGGCGAACCTCTCGAACAGTGCGGCCGAAAGCACGGGAGCGGGAACTCCGGTGTCAACAGCAGCCTTGACAGTCCAGCGACCCTCGCCGGAGTCGGACACGCGACCGGCCAGTCCGTCGAGCGTCGGGTTCTCCTCGAGCGCGGCCGCCGTCAGATCCAGCAGCCACGATGAGATCACCGATCCGCGCCGCCACAGCTCGGCGACCTTCGGGGTGTCGATCGTGAACTGGTAGAACTCGGGCTCTTCCAGCGGCGCGATCTCTGCCGAGTGCTCGGCTTCGCGCACACCCGCGTCGGCGTTCTTGAGGATGTTCATCCCCTCCGCGAGCGCCGCCATGATCCCGTACTCGATGCCGTTGTGGACCATCTTGACGAAGTGACCGGCGCCCGAGGGACCGCAGTGCAGGTAGCCGAGCTCCTCCGGCGCGTAGTCTCCGGTGCGCCCGGGCGTGCGCTCGATGTCGCCCTTGCCCGGCGCGATGGTCTTGAGGATCGGCTCGATGCGGTCGAACGCCTCGTTCGGACCGCCGACCATGAGGCAGTAGCCGCGCTCGAGGCCGAACACGCCACCGCTGGTGCCAGCATCCACGTAATGGATGCCCTTCGGCTTGAGCTTCGCGGCGCGGCGGACGTCGTCGCGGTAGTTCGAGTTGCCGCCGTCGATGATGATGTCACCGGGTTCGAGCACCTCGGCGACCTGGTCGACGACCTCACCGGTCAGGCCTGCGGGGATCATGAGCCAGATTGCACGCGGAGCCTCGAGCTTGCTCGCCATGTCGGCGAACGATGAGGCACCGGTCGCCCCCTCCCCCGCCAGCGTTGCGACGGCATCCGGGTTGACGTCGTACACGACGCATTCGTGCCCGTCCTTCATGAGGCGGCGCACGATGTTCGCGCCCATTCGTCCGAGTCCGACCATTCCGAGCTGCATGAGAGATCCCCTGTTCATCGGTGCGTTGACCTGGCCCGTCGCTGCGGCCCTCAGTGGAAGTCTAGAGAGCCATCGGGGCCGTGTGAGCGGAGATTTTCCCGACCCTCCTGATCGCGGCAGCACCGGGCGTCGTCCGCGCGGCGTCCCGCATCCGGATCTCGCGCTCCCGATCAGCGAATCGGGTATTCCGCCTCGGTCTGCACCCGCACCGAAACCCCCACGAAGTCCGGCAGCCCATCGAGCGAGGCGGCCAGATCGTCGGGGTCCGGGATGTCTCCGTCCTCGGTCACGACATCGATGGTGGCGTTGACTCCGACCCAGTGGACGCCGGCGACGGATGCCGAAGGATCGGAGCTGACCCACTCCTGCGCGGCGTTCCTGATCGTCAGGCCCCAGGAGGTCAGCGCGAAGGAGACCGCCGTGTTGAAAGCGAGCGGGATCACGACGATCACGGCGGCGATGCCCACGATGACGTAGGCGCGGCGGCGACGCGCGGTCGGAAGCGAGCTCGGCTCGCGGGCATAGCCGGCGAGGGTGAACACGACGCTGCCGGCGATGATCAGTGCGACGACGTTCGAGAGGAAGAGCCACAGCGCACCCGTCGCCGCATCCCACTCACCGACGCCGGCGCACACCCCCACGACGCCCAGCGGCGGCACGAGTGAGATCGCGATCGCGACACCGGGCAGTACCGTGCTGAGATCACGCCGAGACATCGCAAAGGCCCCGGCCGTACCGGTCGCAAGCGCCGCTGCCAGATCGAGCAGCCCGGGCGAGGTCCGTCCGGTGATCTGCGAGTTGGTCTCCAGCGCGGACGGATCGGCGACGAACACGGCGAACATCGCACCGATCGCGATCACGACGACCACGCCGATCGCGACCCAGAGGAGCGAGGTCACAACCAGACGCAACTGCCCGACGACGATGCCGAGCGCGATGCCCAGGATCGGCGTCGCCAGCGGCGCGATGATCATGGCCCCGATGACCGTCGCCGTCGAGTCGCCGAGAACGCCTGCCGCGGCGATGATCGCCGAGAGCACGAGCATGATGAGGAAGGCCGACCGCTTTCGACCCACCTCGCCTGCACCGAGGTTGAGTGCGTCATGCAACTCCTCGGCCGACAGCCGCTGCGACGGCGGAATGAGCGCTTCCGTGAGGCGCGACACGGCGGCTCAGCGGAAGAAGCTGTTGGCTCGGGAGGTGAACAGCAGAAGCAGACCGATCAGGGGCAGCACCGCCGATCCCACGGCAGTCCACAGCTGGGAGGGCTCGGTGATCATGAGGTAGACCGAACCGGCGATGTTCAGGATGAAGACGACGGAGGTCAGGATGCGGGCACCGTTGCTTCCTCCGAACAGTCCCAGGCTCACGAGGATCGTGATGAATCCGATGAGCATCGCGATGATGCCGTACGCGATCTCTCCACCGATCATCAGGAGCACTCCCGCGATGATCTGCAGCGCACCCGTGACCCAGGCGATGATCGCCACCAGGGTGACTCCGAAGGGTCGTCTACCCGCCATGATTCCTCCCAGCGGGGCGGCCGCCCGGCGCGGCATCCGTCCCGTCGGCATCACTGTAGCGGGCGCGACGCTAGGCGAGGAGAGTCTCCCCCACGAAGCCGCCCTCCGCACACCCCGGTGGCACGGCGAACACCGCGGAGCCGATCGGGACCGTCCACTCGTTGAGCAGGTCGAGGTCGGCAAGCCGCTGCTGCATCGGAACGAACTGGGCATCGATGTCCGCCTGGAATGCGACGAAGATGAGCCCCGAGTCCGACAGCGCACCCTCGGGCGGGGCGTCGTCGTAGTTGTACGGTCGGCGCAGGATCCGCTCGGTCGGGTTGCCGCTGTGCGCGCGGCGAATGTGCGAGAACTCCGGGATCACGGGGAAGCCCAGGGCGTTGCGCGCCTCGAAGTCCGGATCGTCCGTCTCGAGCGTTCCCGTCAGCGGCGCGCCGTTCGAGAGCGTCCGACCCACGGATTGCTCCCGCGCCGACCTGTCGAGTTTGTCCCACGTGTCGAGGGTCATCCGGATGCGGCGCACGACCATTCCTGTTCCGCCCGCCAGCCATCCTTCCGAGCTCCAGACGACCGCGTCGAAGTCCGGCGTTCCCGCCACCGGGTTCACCGTGCCATCGACCTGCCCGAAGAGGTTCCTCATGCTCCGCTCCGGATAGGCCCCCGCGGAGCGGCGGAAGCCTCGCTGCACCCAGCGCACCGTCGTGAACGAGCGCGAGTCCTTCAGCAGCATCCGGGTCGCGTGTGCGACGACGAGGGGGTCGTCGGCCGCGATCTGGATGAGCAGGTCACCGCCGGTGTAGGCCGGCTCGAGTCTGTCGATCGAGAACGCGGGAAGCGGCTTCAGCCAGGCCGGCCCAGCCCCTCCCGCCCGCGCGACGAACTCGGGGCCGAACCCGAAGGTGACGGTCAGACGGGCCCGCGCGACCGCCAGTTCGGGCTCCGAGTCGGCCAGCGCCGGCTCGCCACGCGTCAGACGGGCCGCATCGTCGGTGAGGACTTTCATCATGCGCCGTTGAGCCTCGCGCTGCACCTCCGGTAGCAGGTCGAGTGCGACAAAGGTTCCGTAGGTCTGGGCCGCGGTATCGATCCCCGCCTGGTGGGCGCCGTAAAAGGGAACGATCTCGGCGCCGTCTTGCGGAGTCGAACCGGATGCCGCGGGTGCCGGCGCGTCCGTGCCGGAGGTCAGGGCGAGGTCGATGCCGATCGCCGCGGCCGCGCCGACGCCGGCGACAGCTCCCCCTACGAGGAACTGTCGCCGGGTCGACCCGGGGCGATCGGAGGGATTCCGATCGGCAGTCATTACTGGTCGTCGCCGCCCATGTCCATGCCGGAGTGGTCGTCTCCCATGTCCATGCCACCGTCGTTGTAGTTCTCGTTAGCGCCCGTGAAGTCCTTCACCGGTGCTACGAACTCCATCGTCGACCCGTCTTCGAACGTGACGGTGAATGTCGCTTCCTCTCCGGCCACGAGCGGAGCAGTGAGGTCCATGAGCATGAAGTGGTAACCGCCGGGCTCGAGCGTCAGGCTGCCGCCGGCAGGAACAACGAAGCCGCCGTCCTTTTCTTGCATGACCATGCTGCCGGCGCCGTCATCGACGACCTCGTGCAGCTCCATCATCGAGGACGCGTCGGAGCTGACCGAGACGATCGTGGCGTCGGTCTCGCCGGAGTTCTCGAGGACTCCGAAGGCCGCCGACATGCCGCTGTCGGCAGCCTTGACCCAGGCATCCGTGATGGTGACGGAGTCGGCTTCGGTCGTAACCGGGATGCTGGTGCTGCCAGATGCGCAGCCGGCGAGTCCGAGTGCTGCTGCAACCAGAAGGATGCCGACTTGAGTGGAAATACGGGTGTTCACAGGTTTCCCTTTCAGGGCTTCGGGGGCTCCTCATCGGAGCCCCGGCGGGCGCGCCTGGCGCGGCCGCGAAGGAAGAAGAGGACCAGCCCGAACAGGGCGAGCGCAGATGCTGCCCCGATCGCGCCGATCAGAACGGCGCGCGGGATGCCGCCGTCCTCTGCCGCCGAGTCCAGCGGCGCGGTGGTCGCGTCATCGGACGGACCACCGGTGGTCTGATCTGCTGTCGGCGTGGGTGAACTCACAGCGCTCGGTGCGGTCGTCTGCGCCGGGGATGCCGCCGCCGGATCATCCACCGTGAAGGGGACGAGACCGGCGATCGGATGCCCGTCCGACGAGACGACCCGCCAGCGAACTTCATATGCCCCGTTCGGCATCCCCTCGTCGAGGGCCACCGTCAGGGTGTCGAAGTCGATCTGGATATCGCCGGCGACCCAGTTCGTTGCCTCTGGGTCGTCCTTTTCCCGCTCATCCACAACGTTCACAACCGCTCCGACCTGCATGACCTCGGCTGAGAACGTGAGTTCCACGCTGGTCGGGGCCACCGTCAGCTGTTCGTTCTGCTGCGGAGAGCTCTCGATGAGCTCGTCGTGCGCCCAAGCGGGCGCGGCTACGAGAGACAGCGCGATGGTGGCCGCTGCGACCGACGCCGCGACGGCTCCGGCGCGCGCGCGAAGAGACAACGACATGAAAACGCCTTTCGTGAGTGAACGTCGATGCGCCTCCCCCGGCGCCGAATCGGCGGCCGCGGGAGTCGAGACAGAGAGTCAGACCACGAAAGACAGGGGCGGGCCGCGTCTGCGGACAAACGAGACAACGCGAGCCGAACGCATCGGTGCCGCCGGGGCACACACGAGCCCGGGTCGCTCAGCGACCGCGGGAAGCTGGACCTCGCCGAGGAGAAGGCGACGGCGCATCCACGCGAGGATCTGGCGGGCAAGGGCGCCGAGACGGATGACGAGCCGCTCACCCCGGTAGAGGGCCGCAACCGTCAGTGCAGCAGCGACAACGTGTGCGAGCCACATCGACAGGTCCGTCGTGGTGGCCGTGGCTCCCGTCGACAGATCGAGCGCAGGCACGCCGTGGACGTGCCCGGTCGGGGCTGTCGCAGCAGTCGCACCGCCCCCGGCGCCGAGCACGAACAGCAGGTGGAACAGGAGCTGACTCAGGACCACCGCAACGCTCAGCCGCAGCAGCGAAAGCGCTCGGCCCACCAAGACGGTGCACACCGCAAGTGAGAGCACCCACGGCACCGCGATTCCCAGCCAGTGAGGCATGGCCCCGCCCGCTGCGACGTGCCAGAACAGGGCGACGAATGTCGCGATCGATGCGGCGACCCACGCGCGGATGACGCGGGTGGATCGCGATCGGGACATGCACCCATTGTCGCAAAGATCGAGCCGTCCGCCGCGCATGGGACCTTATTCCCGGTTGGGCGACCGGATTCGCGACTCATAATCCTGCTATGACCCGCGTCACCTACAGTGCGATCTCGAGCTTCTCCCGTGTCCGCATCCTCTTTCTGCTGCAGGAGCGACCCGAGCGTACCGTGACGGAGCTCTGCGAGGCGACGGGCCTGCACGCCAATACCGTCCGTGAGCACCTTCAGCGCCTGGTCGACGGCGGCTACGTCGTCGCCGAGACCGAGCACCGCACCACGCGCGGACGGCCGCGGGTGCTTTACTCAGCCGCTACCGGGCGCGACCGCGACTCCACCAGCCCCGTCGCCCGCCACAAAGCAGCGGCCGCCGCCCGCCGCGGCGACCTCATGCGTCGCGTCATGCCGTGGACCGATGTCGATGACCTGCCGACGGATGCCGTCCACCAACTTGACGCACTGGTGGAGGACCTCGGGGATGCCGGATTCGACCCAATCGTCGATGAGTCGACTCTGACCGTTGACCTCTCCCCGTGCCCCCATGCCTCGGCTAGCGCGCGCGACCGGGAGACCCTGTGCGCGGTGCACCTGGGGTTGATGGACAGCGTGCTCTCCCAGGCCGGGGGCCCCCTGCGGGTCGACTGCATGGCAGCGTCTCGGCATCCGGAACGCTGTGTTGTGAAGCTTCTTGCCGCGAGCGCGTCGCGCACCGCGGAACTCGTCGCGAGCTGATCAGCTGCGCAGTGATTCGCCGGCGCACATGGACCAAGGTCCCCCCGATCGCCCCGACCGCCGCGGTACCGTGATGGCGCCAGGCACGTGGCGTGGCGGAGGTGATCGATGTTGCACAACCGGACCGCAGGCGGAACCCCGTGGGGCTTATTCACGGCCCCAACTTTCATCCGACCTGATGGCGCCGGGAGTAGCGTGACCACCAGTAGACAACCTCGATGTGGGGGGAAATGATCATGGATCTGCTCGATCCGCTGCTGCTAGCCCGATGGCAGTTCGGTCTCACGACGCTGTACCACTTCCTGTTCGTGCCGCTGACGCTGGGCATGTCGGTCACCGTCGCGATCTTCCAGACCGCGTGGTATCGCACCGGAAACCTGAAGTGGCTGCACCTGACCCGGTTCTTCGGGAAGATCTTCCTGATCAACTTCGCGATGGGCGTCGTGACCGGCATCGTGCAGGAATTCCAGTTCGGGATGAACTGGTCTTCCTACTCGCGATTCGTCGGTGACGTCTTCGGCGCACCGCTGGCCTTCGAAGGACTCATGGCCTTCTTCTTCGAGGCGACCTTCATCGGCCTGTGGATCTTCGGGTGGGACAAGCTCCCGAAGGGACTGCACCTGGCATCCATCTGGATCGCCTCGATCGGCGCGCTCCTGTCGGCGTACATCATCATCGCGGCCAACGCGTTCATGCAGAACCCGGTCGGCTACCAGATGGCCGAAGACGGCAGCCGCGCGGAGATGAACAACTTCCTCGAGGTCGTCTTCAACCCGATCGCTCTGGCGGCGTTCCCCCACACGATCTTCGCCGCGTTCATGTTCTCGTCGGGTGTCGTGATCGCCGCGGCCGCCTGGCACCTGGCTCGCGGTCGCAACATCGAGATGATGCGACCGGCACTGAAGTTCGGCCTGTGGGGCATGATCGTCGCCTTCGCGGGGACGTTCCTGGCCGGTGATCAGCTCGGACTCGTGATGGTCTCCACCCAGCCGATGAAGATGGCAGCCGCCGAAGCGCTGTTCAACTCGGCGTGTGGTGCTGACGCATCCTTCTCGATCTTCTCGATCGGAACGCCCGATGGGACTGGCGAGATCTGGTCCATCCGGGTGCCCTACCTGCTGTCGCTGCTGTCGACCCACACCCTCGACGGATGCGTCGAAGGCATCAACGATCTGAACGCGCAGTACGCCGCGCAGTGGCCGGACCTTGCCGCGCAGGTGGACGGCGTCTTCAACCCGGTCCTGTGGATCACGTACTGGTCGTTCCGCTGGATGATGGGCCTCGGCTTCCTCGCGACCTTCATCGCGATCGTGGGCCTGTGGCTGACCCGCAAGAACGCCAAGCGCGAGGTGCCCCGGTGGGCGTGGAGCGTCGCGATCTGGACGGCTCCCATCGCGCTGGTGGCCTCGCTCGTCGGCTGGGTCTTCACCGAAATGGGGCGTCAGCCGTGGATCGTGTTCAGCCTGATGCTGACCGAAGACGGCGTCTCACCGAGTGTCCCCGGCTGGTCGGTACTGATTTCGCTGGTCGCTTTCACCGCGATCTACGCATCGCTTGCGGTGGTCGAGTTCGGCCTGATCCTCAAGACGGTGCACAAGGGACCGGATCCGCTCCCCGAGCCGGGCAGCGCGGATGCCGAACCGACCTCCCGCGAAGATACCCCGACGACGGTCTACTAGGAGCTGATCATCATGGATCTCGCATACCTCTGGTTCTGGATCGTCGGAGTTCTGTTCGTCGGCTACTTCGTGCTCGACGGCTTCGACTTCGGCGTAGGAATGTCGCTCCCCTTCCTCGGCAAGGACGAGGTCGGCAAGCGTCAGATCATCAACACGATCGGTCCCGTCTGGGACTTCAACGAAACCTGGCTCATCGTCGCCGGCGCCTGCCTGTTCGCGGCCTACCCCGAGTGGTACGCGTCGCTGTTCAGCGGGTTCTACCTGGCGCTGCTGTTGATCCTGCTCGCCCTCATCCTGCGCGGTGTCTCGTTCGAGTACCGGCACCAGCGCGAGGGCCTGCGGTGGAAGAAGGGCTTCGACACGATGATCGTCATCGGGTCGGTGCTCCCGGCGCTGCTGTGGGGGGTCGCTGTCGCCAACCTCGTGCAAGGTGTTCCGCTGGATGAGAACCACGAGTACACCGGGTCGCTGCTGACGCTTCTCAACCCGTACGGACTGCTCGGTGGGATCACCCTCGTGCTGGTGCTCTTCCTGCACGGCCTGTACTTCATCGGCCTCAAGACCGACGGTCAGGTGCACCAGGACGCCAAGCGCCTCGCGACCCGGGTCGGGTTCATCACCGTTGTGGTCGCTGCAGCGTTCCTCATCTGGACGATCTTCATCGCTGCAGCTCACGAAGCGCCGCTCCTGCCGCTTGTGATCGCAGCTGCGGCCCTGGCAGCAGTCGCCCTGCTGCTGTCGATGTTCTTCCACACGAAGGAGCGCGAGGGCTGGGCGTTCACAGCGGGAATCTTCACCGTCGCGTTCGCCGTGCTGACACTGTGGATGTCGATGTTCCCGAACGTCATGCGTTCGTCGACGGATGTCGCGTTCAGCCTGACGATCGAGAACGCCTCGAGCACCGACTACACCCTCACGATCATGTCGTGGGCGGCGCTGATCTTCCTGCCCCTTGTCCTTGCCTACCAGGGCTGGACCTACTGGGTGTTCCGCAAGCGCGTGACGCGCTCGCGGATCGAGAAGGCCGAACTCGTCGACCACTGAGAACGAGCCCGGGTTGGGTCAGCCGGGCAGAAACCTCACGGAGCCGGGGGTCACCGTCACACGGACGGCGGCCCCCGGCTTCAGTCGTGCAGGATCGTAGGCATCCCACGGCACGTCGACCGCGACCCGCACGCCCGACCCGGCCGCAGCGGTCTGCGATCCGACGGCGTCGGTCTGCACCCGTATCGAGCCCGTCCCCTGGTCCAGACGGACGATCCGGGCCACCCACGACACGGCACGGGAGCCCTCCGCATCCCGGATGGCGGCGACCGGAGTCGAGGGGCGGTCGACAAGCTCGATCGTCGCCGCGTCAGGACGGAAGACCGCGGCCGCGGGTCCCCGGAGCCCGGGCGCCGGGATTCGGATAGGCCCGGCCCGCCACACCCCTTCCCGCGCGGTGCCCTCGACGCGCACGACGCCCGCAAGCGCTGCCGCAAAGCCCGTCGCCGGTGACTGCAGAACCTCGCGCACCGGGCCGTCCTGTGTGACGCGGCCTCCCTCGATGATCACGAGCCGATCGGCGAGCGCGGCGGCGTCGACCGCGTCGTGTGTGACGAGGATCGTCGTGCCGATCAGGTGCTCGGCCAGCAGAGCGCGGATGTCGGCCACGGTCTCGGCATCCAGCGATGACAGCGGCTCATCGAGCAGCACGAGCTCGGGGCCGATCACGAGAGCGCGTGCCAGCGCGACGCGCTGCTGCTGACCACCGGAGAGCTCTGCAGGGCGGCGGTCCCCGAGGCCGGCCATTCCCACCCGATCGAGCCATGCGCGCGCCACGTCCGCGGCCGCCGGCCGCGATCGGCCCCGCGCTCGAAGGCCGAACGCGATGTTCTGCGCAACTGTGAGGTGCGGAAACAGCAGCGGGTCCTGCCCTAGCAGCACGGCACCGCGCTCCATGGGGGCGACGTGCAGGGCGGGGCGACCGGACGCGGCAAGAGCGCGGGCGCCCAGACGGATGCTGCCGGCATCCAGGCGCGTGAAGCCGGCGAGTGTGCTCAGGAGCGTCGATTTCCCGGCGCCGCTGGGCCCCATGACAGCCACCCGCTCCCCCGGCGCGACCTCCAGGGCGACATCCAGCCGGAAACCGGCACGGTCGACGACGATCCCGGCGGCCACCGCACCGTGCGCAGTCATCGCACACCTCCCGCACGCCACCCGCGAACCAGCACGAGCACGATGAGCGCGGTCGCCAGCAGCAGCACCGAGAGGGCGACGGCGGTCGACGGCGCCACCCCCGCCCCGTTGAACGCCGTGTAGATGGCAAGAGGCATCGTCTGGGTGACGCCGGGAGCATTCCCGGCGAACAATGCGGTCGCACCGAACTCACCGATCGCTCGCGCGAAGCTCAGGACGACGCCCGCGACGAGGCCAGGGGCCGCAAGGGGCAACGTCACGCGCCGCAGGATCGTCCACCGGCTGGCGCCGAGTCCCGCGGCAGTCTCCTCGAATGCGGTACCGGTGGTTCGCAGCGCTCCCTCGACGGCGAGCACGAGGAAGGGCAGCGCGACAAAGGTCTGAGCCATCACGACCGCCGGTGTGGTGAACGGCAGCGGGATGCCCGCCTCGGCCAGCGGGCCCCCGATCCAGCCGTTTCGACCGAACAGGTACAGCAACGCAACACCGCCCACCATCGGAGGCAGCACGAGCGGAATGGTGACGAGGGCCCGCATCGCCGCCGCGGCACGGGACCTCGAACGGGCGATCAGGATCGCGAGGGGGACCCCGAGCACGAGGCACAGCCCGGTTGCCGCGGCGCCGGTCCCCAGAGAGAGGGCGAGGGCCGAGAGCGCCTGCGGCGAGGTGATGTCGTGCCAGAACGTCGTCCACTGCACGCGCGCCACCAGCGCAGCCAGGGGGAGCAGGAGGAACAGGAGTCCGACGACCGCGGGCACCAGCAGAGTCCGTGGCGCGAGCCAGGATCGTGTCGATGCGCTGTCCGAGCTGCCCACGCTTCCCGTCACGCCGGTCACGGGCTACCGAATCCCGCGGTCGCGAGGATGCGCTGCCCCGCCGGGCCCCGCACGTAGGCGACGAAGGCCGTCGCGGCGTCGGGAGCCCCGGCATCGGCAAGCGGCGCGATCCAATATCGGTTGACGACGGCGCCGGCTCCCGACGGTACGATCGCATCGACGTCGCCTCGGCCGGCGGCATCCGTCGCGTAGACCACCCCCGCGTCCGCCTCTCCCGCTGCCACCTTGGTGACCACGGCGGTGACGTTCTGCTCGAAACTCGCCGGCGTGACGGTCACCCCCGCGTTGCGAAGAAGGGCCTCGGACGCGGCGCCGCACGGCACCTCGCTCGCGCACAGGACGACAGCCAGATCGGGCGACGCGAGGTCCGAGAGACCAGTGACCCCACCCGGGTTGCCGGCGGGAACGACCAGGACGAGGGTGTTCGACGCGAACGGCTCGGGGGCGGCGGCGAGTCCGGCGTCCGCGACTCGGGCCATCGTCGCATCGTTGGCCGACGCGAACACGTCGACCGGCGCGCCCTCGACGATCTGGGTGGCGAGGGTCGATGAGCCGTCGTAGATGATCGGGGACACAGCGATGCCGGGGTTGTCCGCCTCGAAGCGTCGCGCGATCTCATCGAAGGCCCCCTGCAGGGACGCGGCTGCGGCAACCGTGAGGTGGTCCGCTCGCTCACCGGGCTCCCCCGAGCGCGTGCCCTGACCCGGCGCCGCACACCCGCCGGCCGCGAGGAGCAGCACGGCACTGAGCGCGAGAGTGAACGGGCGGGCGCCACGAGCAGGCGGCATCAGCTTCTCGGGGTCTCGACGATGACCGTCGTCGCTTTGACGACCGCCGTGGCAAGCGCACCGACCTCGAGGCCGAGCTCGTGCACGGCCTCGGCCGACATGAGCGAAACGACCCGGTGGGGGCCGGACTGGATGTCGACCTGCGCCATCACACCGTCCACCTGGATCCTCGTGACCAACCCCACGAAACGGTTTCGGGCGCTGGAGAGGACGTCGCGGGGGTCGCCGCCGGCCTGCGCGATCTCCACTGCGCGCCGCGCGAGGGCGTCGCCCGCGATCGCCGTCGGAGCATCGCCGGTTGTCGCAAGCACGCCGTTATCGATCCACCGCCGGACGGTGTCGTCGCTGACACCGAGAAGCCGGGCGGCTTCGGAGACCCGGTAGGTGCGCACGGGACGATCGTAACATCCGCATCCTCGGTGACTTTCGTCCCCTGGGAACGCACATGCGGGCCTCTCTTCCCATTCCCCCCGCATCAGCGCTCGCAAGACTCCCGCTTCCACGAGCGCTGAGCACGGGACCTTTGGCACGGCGTCAGCGAGGCAGAGCCGGCGGATCATGGGGCAGACTCGAAGAATGCCCTCTCAGCCGGATGCCGCACCGCCGCAGCCGGATGCCGCGGCGGTGCCGAGGGCGCCGCGTCAGCGCCCGGTCGATCCACGACTGCTGCGCTACGCCGCCAGCTCGCGCGGGTTCTTCGCACTGATCGGTCTCATCGGACTCGCACAGACGCTCACGATCATCTCCTTCGCGTGGTTCCTCACTGCCGGCATCGTGGGAGCCATCGACGGACAACCGCTGACCGACCTCGCGCCCGCGCTCGCCGCGCTCGGCGCGACGATCGTCATCCGGGCGATGCTCATGTGGGCGCGTGAGGCCGCCTCGTCCCGCGCCGCCGCTCGGGTCGAGAGCGAACTGCGCGCACACCTCATCGAGGCCGTCGGCAAGCTCGGTCCCGAGTGGCTCTCGACACGCAACACCGCTCAACTCGCCGTGACCGCAGGTCGTGGTCTGGACGCCCTCGACGCCTACTTCGGCCGTTATCTGCCACAACTCGTGCTGACCGCGATCGCCACACCGATCCTCGTGGCGATCATGTGGTGGCAGGACTGGCTGAGCGGACTGACCGTTCTGCTGACGCTCCCCCTCATCCCCGTCTTCATGGTGCTCATCGGACTGGCCACGCGCGCTGTGCAGCAGCGACAGTGGCGAACGCTCGGGCACCTCGCCGCGCGATTCAGTGACACCGTGCAAGGCTTGTCCACGCTCAAAGTGTTCGGGCGCCAGTACCGCGCCGCCGACTCGATTGAGGGCGTCACGACGAGGTACCGGCGCGAGACGATGAAGGTCCTGCGCGTGTCGTTCCTCTCGGGTTTCATGCTTGAGTTCCTCGCTTCCATCGCCGTTGCGATCGTGGCGGTCACGATCGGGTTCCGGCTCCTCGACGGCTCACTCACCCTCGCGGTGGGCCTGTTCGTCCTGCTCCTGGCCCCGGAGGCGTATCTCCCCCTGCGCCAGGTGGGGGTCCAGTTCCACGCGGCAGCAGAAGGCGTCGCCGCGACAGACGACATCTTCACGGTGCTGGATGCCGCGGCATCCGTGGCGGACTCGGCGGCAGCTCCCGTGACATCGCCTCCGCCCGTGGGAGTGCTGGAGGTTCGTGAGCTGCGGGTGCGGCGCGGCGAGCGTGTGCTGCCCCCCGTGTCGTTCGCGGTCGCGCCGCGGCGTGTGGTGCTCTTGGAGGGACCGAGCGGAGCGGGCAAATCCAGCATCCTGGCCGCCCTGCGCGGCGCAGCCTCGTTCGACGGCATCGCGCGGATCGACGGCGTGGACGTTCGCGATCTCCCCGCGGCGCAGTGGCTTGCCTGGGCAGGTCAGAACGCCGGACTGGTGTCGGCCACCGTCGCCGACAACGTCGCTCTCGGCGACAGCGCCCCCGACCCCACGCTGATCGAGAGGTCCCTGGAACTCGCGTGCGCAGAGGAGATCTCGCCGGGCCTCGAGCTCGGAGTGCAGGGGGCAGGACTGTCCGGCGGTCAGGCCCAGCGAGTCGCGGTGGCACGGGCGTTCTACCGCCACCTGCGCGGCGCCGCGCCGGTGATCGCCCTCGATGAGCCCAGCGCGGCACTCGATGCCCAGACGGAGGCGCGACTGTGGGCATCCGTTCGGGCGCTGGCGGACGCCGGCGCCGCAGTCCTCCTCGTGTCGCACCGCGAGAGCGCGCGCCGGATCGCGGATGAGGTCGTCGGCCTCATCCCGAGCGAGGTGATCGCATGACGACGGCACGCGACGTTCTCCGCGGTGCCATGCCGCCCGCCCGCCGGTTCTGGCCGGGCGCAGCATCCGCCTTCATCTCCGAGGCGTCGGCCATCGGATTGCTCGCGACCAGCGCGTGGCTCATCGTCCGCTCGAGCGAAATGGTGCCGGTCCTCTACATCTCCGTCGCCGTCGTCGGCGTGCGTTTCTTCGCCCTGACCCGCTCGGTGTTCCGCTACCTCGACCGGCTGGCCGGCCACGACGCCGCACTGCGTCAGCTCGCCGCGACCCGCACCGATATGGTGCGCCGCCTCATCCCGCTCGCTCCCGACGGCCTCACCCGCACACGACGCGGCTCCGTCCTCGGCGCGCTCGTGGACGACGTCGACGATCTCCAGAACCTGCCGCTGCGGGTGGTCCAGCCGTTGGTCGCATCGGCCACCGTCGCGCTGGCGGCCGTCATCCTCGTGATGCTCATCTCGTGGCCCGCGGGACTCACTCTGCTGGCCTGCCTCGCGGTGGCCGCGGTCGCGGCGGTCGGCTGGGGCTGGGTCGCTGGCGCCCGCGCAGAACGCGCGATCGCGCCGCTGCGCGCGCGATTGGCCGATGCCCTCCTCGACCACGTCGGCAGCCTGGACGTGCTCCTGGCCTATGGCGCCGTGGACGAGAGTCGAGCCCGGATCCGTGAGGCCGACCGGCTGCTGCGCCGCGCCGTGATCCGCCGCGCCGGCGCGCAGGCCGGGACAGCCGGCATCGTGTCGCTGCTGGCCGGCGCCGCGTCGCTCGCGGCGATTCTCGTCACAGCTCCTGCGGCAGCGGCAGGAACACTCAGCGGGCCGAATCTGGCCGTCGCCGTCCTCGTACCGATGGCGGTCTTCGAGGTGTTCGCCGCAGTTCCGCTCGCGGCGGCAGCGTGGCGACAGGTCCGCGCGTCCGCAGAGCGCATCGCCGACTCGCTTCCCGCCGAGCCTCCCGCGGGTATCGTCCGTGACGAACCGGAAGCGACCGGGACCGGGCCCGCGCTCGGTAAGGGCATCGTCCTGCGGGATCTGTCCGCGACCTGGCCCCACACCGACACGGCCGCGCTGCGCCAGATCACGCTCGAGATCCGTGCCGGCGAGCGCCTCCTGGTGGTCGGATCCTCCGGCTCGGGCAAGTCCACGCTCGCGCACGCACTGGTCCGTTTCCTCGACAGCGACGGCGAGTACCGCATCGGCGAGACGGATGCGCATGCCATCGCCTCCGACGACCTGCGCCGCACCGTCGGACTGTGCGAGCAGAACCCCATGCTCTTCGACGAGGACATCCGACAGAACCTGCTCTTTGCGCGGGAGGACGCCACGGATGCGGAGCTCGAGGCCGCCCTCGAGCGGGTCGGGCTCGGCCCCTGGCTACGCGAACGCGGCGGGCTGGATGCGCGCGTCGGTGAACGCGGACAGCTGGTATCCGGCGGACAGGCGCAGCGCATCGCACTGGCCCGCGCTCTGCTGCACGGGTTCCCCGTCCTCGTGCTCGACGAGCCCACGGCGGGAGTGGACCCCGCGGCATCCGACGCCCTGCTCACCGACCTGCTGTCGGCGGTCGAACCGCACCAGTGCCTCATCCTGATCTCCCACGTCACGGTGCCGGAGGGCCTGGTCGACCGCGTCGTGCGGCTCGATCGAGGGGCTCTGGTCTAGCCCGGGGCACGATCGGAGGGCTCGGGTCTAGACCTGGGCACGATCGGTGTCGTCGACGGTCTCCGCCGCAGCGGCGATGCGGTTGGCCATGCCTCGGAAGATGAACCCGTGAAACGGCAGCACCGCGAACCAGTAGAGCCGCCCAGCGAGTCCGTGAGGGAAGAACACAGCGCGCTGGTCGTAGCGCGAGCCCGTGTCGGTGGGTGTCGCGCGCAACTCCAGCCAGGCAAGCCCGGGCACCTTCATCTCGGCGCGCAGCCGCAGGAAGCTGCCATGATCGATCGCCTCGACACGCCAGAAGTCGAGCGCGTCCCCCGCGGAAAGACGGCCCTTGCTCCGTCGCCCCCGTTGCAGACCCACGCCTCCGACGAGCCGGTCCATCCACCCACGGATCGCCCACAACAGCGGTGACGAGTACCACCCGTTCTGACCGCCGATCCCCTCGATGACCCGCCACAGCGCGGATGCAGGCGCCGACGTCGTCGCGGACCGCTCATCGACGAAGACGACCTGCCCGGCCCATTCGGGGTCGCTGGGGAGCGGACTCGAGGGGACATCGAGAAGCTCCGTGTCCGCCCAGCTCGTCTCGACCGTGTCTTCCTTCTCGCGGCTCAGAGCGAGGGCTACAGCATCCCGATATCGCAGCAATCCGTCCTCGGGACGAGGAATCAGGTCGTCGACGGCCCAGGACCTCACGACGCAGTCGACCTGAAGTGACTCGACGAGCGGACGCGCAATCGCCGCCGGGATCGGCGTGACCAGATTGACCCACAAGGATGCCAGCCTCGGCGTCAACACCGGCAATGCGGCGATAGCTCGCTGCGGGAGTCCTGCCACGACGGCGTACCCGTTCATCATCTGCCCGTAGCGAAGCACATCGGGTCCGCCGATGTCGACGGCGGCGTTGACATCGGGAGGGACGCGTGCCGCACCGAGCAGGTAGTGCAGCACGTCGCGCACCGAGATCGGTTGGATGCGGTTACGTACCCACTTCGGGGCCGGCATGTAGGGAAGCACATCGGTCAGGTGCCGGACCATCTCGAAGGATGCCGACCCCGACCCGATCACGACGCCCGCCTGGAGCACAAGGGTCGGAACACCCGAGTCCAGCAGGATCTGCCCGACCTCGACTCGGCTGCGAAGATGCGGCGACAGGGGTGCATCGTCGGGGTGGAGCCCGCCGAGATAGACGATGCGGGCGACGGATGCCCGGGCAGCAGCGTCCGCGACCGTTCGCGCGACGTCACGGTCGGTCTGCTCGAACGCACCGCCGGACATCATCGAGTGGATGAGGTAGTAGAGCACATCGACATCACGCACGGCTTCTGCAACCGCATCCGGGTCTTTCGCGTCCCCCGCGACGATCTCTACCCGCTCTCCCCAGGAGAACGCCGCGACCCGCTCGGGATGCCGCGCCAGGACACGGACCCGATACCCCGCGTTCAGCAGCCGCGGAACGAGACGCCCGCCGAGGTACCCGGTCGCTCCCAGCACGAGTGCCAGCGGCTTCTCCCCGCCCGGCCGGGGGTGGGCGACGAGCGCGGGCTCCAGTCCCGTAGGGGCGGTGAGATCGTCCACACCTGCAGGCTAACGCGGTCAGGAGGGCTCGGGGTCATCCAGTGTCCATCCGAAGGCCTGGGCTCCCTCGTGCGACGGCAGCCGCGCGAACCCGAGGCGATCGTAGAAGGCCAGCGCCGGGGCGTTGGACGCGTCGGCGACCAGATGCACGCCGGTGACGCCGCGCTCGCGAAGCACTCCGAGGAGGGTGTCGATCAGGCGCCGCCCCCAGCCCTGACCTTGCAGGTCCGGCAGCAGGTCGATGTGCAGGTGCGCAGGGTACGTGTCGCCGTACGGCTCCGCCCCCGCCCGCCGGCCCGCGGCGTAACGCAGGATGTCTGCGGTGCGCCGGACGCGGGGATCTGCACGGTTCTCGGCGAGGCGGTGCGCCCATCGCGCTGCCCGCTCGGGCCACCAGGTCGTGGCGAACCAGTCCTCGAAGGAGCGGGTGTCGGGTGCGCACACGAGATAGCCCGACGGGGATCCGTCCGTCTCGACGACGAGTGCCAGGTCCGGATGCCGAACCACGTACGGGTTCAGGAACACGTCCGGCCAGATCTCGTCGTCGATGAGCACCCCGCTCGCATCGCGCCCGGCGTCAGCGGTGCGGATGCACACGGACGCGAGCGCCGACGCGTCATCCTCGCGAAAGGCTCGGATCCTGGCCACGCACCGATCGTAGACGCCCCCTGGCCCGCCCGCGGCGAGACTGCGAGGATGGTCGAGTGAGGACGATCAGGTGACACGCACCGCCGAGATCCTGCAGCGCATCGCCCGGCCGGTGCGCGACCTGTTGCGTGCTCTGCTGGCTCCCCTCACGCGAACCCGCCTGTTCCGGGCCGCGGGCCCGCGGGTCCTGCCCCCGATCGAGCGCGTCTTCACGGTCCTCAGCCGCGGACGCGTCCAGCTCAGCGCCGTCCTGGTCCCGTCGCTGGTCCTCCACACAACGGGGGCCAAGAGCGGGCTGCCCCGAGACGTCCCCCTGATGTACACCCCGGACGGACAGGGACGCGCGATCGTGGCGGGAACCAACTTCGCCGGCCAACGCCACCCAGCGTGGACGGCGAATCTCCTCGCACATCCGGATGCCGCCATCACGGTCCGAGGGCGGCGAATGCTCGTGCACGCCACGGTCATCGCGGACGACGAGAGGGATGCCGCGTGGGCACGCATCGAGTCCCAGTGGCCCGGGTATCGGGCGTACGAACGCGAATCTCCTCGCACGGTGCGGCTGTTCCGCCTCCAGCCCGTACGGGCATACGCGTCCGTCGCGTCCGAGGATCCCGCTACGGGGTGAGAGCCTGCACCGTCCGCGGTCGCACGATCAACCACAGGGCCAGGACGGCGATGACGCCGCATCCGACCATGACCGATGCCATGGTCGTGGCGGTGATCCCCGCGCTGGATGAAAGCCAGCCCACAAGAGGCGACACGGCGCCCGCCACACCAAAGTTGACCGCACCGAGAATGGATGCTGCTGTTCCCGCTGCCTTGCCGTGACGGTCGAGGGCGAGCACCTGCACGCAGGGGAACCCGAAGCCGACGGCGGTGATGAACAGGAAGAGGGGCACCATGGTGCCCCAGAGACCGAGCCCGAGGCTGTCGGCGACCACGATCGCTGCGCCGAAGACGACCGTGCCGGCGGTCGAGAACGCCAGAACCCACTGGGGGCCGAAGCGAGCGGCCAACCGCGAGGCCGCCTGCACTCCGAACACGATTCCGAGCGAGTTCACGGCAAAGAGCAGTCCGTACGCCTGGGGGTCGAATCCGTAGCTCTCCTGGAACAGGAACGGCGAGGCCGACAGGTACGAGAACAGACCGCTGAAGTTCATGCCGCCGATCACGAGGACCCCGAGGAACACGCGGTCGCTGAGCACGGAGCGGTACCGTTGCCGCGCGGTCGTGCTGCCCTTCTCGTGACGTCGAGCCGGAGGCAGCGTCTCGGGGATGATGAAGATCGTGCTGACAAGCAT
This sequence comes from Microbacterium sp. bgisy207, assembly GCF_965345035.1. Classification (GTDB taxonomy): domain Bacteria; phylum Actinomycetota; class Actinomycetes; order Actinomycetales; family Microbacteriaceae; genus Microbacterium. The sequence continues at coordinate 84,175 of NZ_CBDRMG010000002.1, read as the reverse complement.
CACGATCCCGTAGAGCGCCAGGACGATGAAGATCCCCTGCCAGGGCATGACGATCAGCAGCGCCGACCCGATGAGGGGCGCGACGACCGGGGCAACGCCGCTGACAAGCGCGAGGCGACTGAGCATGATGACCAGGCGCTTTCCGCCGAACAGGTCGCGCACGATCGCCATGGCGACGACGCCGCCGGCTGCGGCACCGACCCCCATGAAGAATCGAGCGGCGCCGAGGGTGAGAAGCGTCGGCGCAAGGGCGGCGGCGGCGCTGGCGAGCACGTGCAACGCCGTGACCGCGATCAGCGGCAGGCGCCGCCCCACCTTGTCGCTGAGCGGCCCCACCACGAGCTGACCGACCGCGAAGCCGATCATGGTTCCCGTCAGAGTCAGCTGGATCGCCGCCGATGTGGTCTGGAAGTCCGCCTCGAGCACCGGGAAGGCAGGAAGGTAGAGGTCGATCGTGAACGGGCCGAGCGCGGTCAGCGCGCCCAGAAGGATGATGTAGAGCACCCGGCGGCGCGCGGGAATCGCATCGCCCGGGTGCAGCATGACCGGCGCAGTCGCCGGGTTCGCTCCCAGGGTACGGATCGCTCCTGTCGATGTGTGGGAGTGAGGTGGCGAAGGCTGCGCGTGCTCGGCGGCGGTGTTCTCGGCGGCGGAGGCTCGGCGGCGCGGCAGCGGGATGGTGGCGGAGTCGGGCACGGTTTCCGTTCAGGCTCGCAACAGGCGAGAAAGTCGAATCGATTCGACTCCATGATACCCGATGCTGTTGCCCGGGAGACCGGACGCGAGAATGGGGCGCCCCGCAGGACGCCCCATTCTCTGCGGATCCGAAGGATCAGCCCTTCGTGGATCCTGCGAGCAGACCTCGCACGAAGTACCTCTGCAGCGAGAAGAACACGATGAGCGGAACGATGATCGCCACGAACGCACCCGCCGTGAGCAGCTGCCACTCGTTGCCGCGGGTACCGGTGATCTCTGCCAGGAGCTTCGTGATCGGTGCGACAGGGCCGTCCGCGAAGATCAACGCCACGAGCAGGTCGTTCCAGACCCACAGGAACTGGAAGATGGCGAACGACGCGAGCGCCGGCATCGTCAGGGGCAGAACGATCCGGAAGAAGATCTGCCCCCGTGATGCGCCATCCACGCGAGCAGCCTCGATGATGTCGGCGGGAATCTGCGACATGAAGTTGTGCAGCAGATAGATCGCCAGCGGCAGAGCGAACATCGAGTGGGCGATCCAGACCTGCGCGTAGCCGCCCGAGACGCCCAGCGGACCGGTGATCTGTACCCCGAAGAAGTTCAGTCCTCGAGAGAACGAGCTCAGCAGCGGGATCAGCGCCATCTGGATCGGCACGATCTGCAACGCGAACACGAAGATGAACAGCCAGTCCCGGCCTTTGAAGTCGATCCACGAGAACGCGTACGCGGCAAACGCTGCGAGCGTGAGCGGAACGATCGTTGCAGGAATCGTGATGGCGATCGAGTTGATGAACGCCTCGGCCATCGTCAGCTGCGTGTTACCCGCCTGCAGCACCTGGATGTAGTTCTCGAGCGTGACCTGCGGGTCGGTGAAGAACGTCCACCAGCCCGTCGTCTTGATCTGCTGCTCGGGCCGGAACGACGAGATCAACAGACCGAAGGTGGGAATCGTCCAGGCGACCGCGATGATGATGGAGGCGACTGTCGCCCAGGGCTTGGACAGGACCTTTCGAGCACGTCCCGCCCGTCCGGAGCCGCCGCCTTGCGAGCGGCGCATCCCGCGTTCGAGTTCCTTCTCCGTCTCCTTGTCGATCGGGAGATCGATCGGCATAACCTCGCTCATCGGATCTCCTTCTGCTTGCGGATCTGCCGGGCGTTGTAGATGACGATCGGCAGCACCAGGAGGAACAGGATGACGGCGAAGGCAGCGCTACGCCCCGCCTCGAACTTCGTGAACTGGGTGTACATCTCGTTCGCGATGACAGAGGTTCCGAAGTTCCCACCGGTCATGGTGCGGACGATGTCGAACACCTTCAGCGAGGCGATGGAAATCGTGGTCAGCACGACGATGATCGCGGGGCTGATCGCCGGCACCGTCACGTTGATGAAGCGCTGCCAGGCGTTCGTGCCATCGAGCTGGGCCGCCTCGAGCTGCTCGGTCGGCACACCCTTGATGGCAGCCGAGAGGATCACCATCGCGAAACCGGTCTGCACCCAGATGAGCACGACGATCAGGAAGAAGGTGTTCCACGGCTCCGTCAGCAGCCACTGCTGCGGTTCACCGCCGAACCACACCACGATCTGGTTGAGCAGACCGATCTGAGTGAACTCGGGACCACGGTAGGCGTACACGAAGTTCCAGATGATGCTCGCGCCGACGAAGGAGATCGCCATCGGCATGAACACCAGAACCTTGTAGATCTTCTCGCCCCGCGTCTTGTCGATGAAGACCGCATAGGCCAGTCCGACGACGGTGGACACCGTCGGGGCGATGAGCACCCAGATGATGGTGTTGACGACGGTGCGGATGCCGTCGGGCTGGGTGAAGATCCAGACGAAGTTGTCGAAACCGACGAAGCTGTTGCCCGCAGCGTTCATGAACGATGCGACGAAGGTCTGGATCGACGGGAGGATGAGGCCGATCAGCAGCAGCAGCGCTGCCGGTGTCATGAAGGCCACGAGCTGGATGAAGTACCCCTTGCCGTTTCGCGAGCGATAGTCGATCACGAAGAAGAGGCCGCCGATGAGCGCAGCGACGATCGCTGCCCACCAGACGGAGTTGAACAGGACCACCGTGACGACCGGGATGAGCACGCACATCGCGAGCCGTATCCAGGTGTAGACGGGCCCGGAACGGGGCGCAATGTCGACGAGGAAGAGGATCAGGCCGATCACCGCGAGGAATGCAACGACCACGACGATCGCTTGCAGAATCGGGTGCATCGTGCCGACCCAGCTGAAGAAGGCGGTCACGTCGCTCCTTTCGAGTACAGCAGTGGACTCGCTCGAATCCTAGCCAGGAAAGCGGCAGAGGGGCCGCCCCGCCTGAGCGAGGCGGCCCCTCTGTGATCAGTGTCAGCTGGCGGGCCAGCCGGCTTCGATCTGGGCGGTGACCTCCTCGACGGGGGTACCGCTGATCCACGAGACCATGCCCTTCCAGAAGGTCCCGGCGCCGACAGCGCTGGGCATCAGGTCGGATGCGTCGAACCGGAACGTGGTGTTCGGGTCCTGCAGGATCTCGATCGCCTGCGTCAGGATGCCCGACGAGGCGTTGGCCGGGTCGAGGCCCGAGTTGGCCGAGATGACGCCGCCGAGCGACACACGGTTGTTCGCCCACTCCGGGCTCGACAGGTACTCGAGCACGGCCTGCGTGTCGGACTCGTCGTTGAACGCACCGACGATCTCACCGCCACCGGTGACGGCCGGAGCGCCGGCTTCCTGACCGGGCATGATGAACGCCCACACATCGCCGTCCTCGGCGACCACGCCGCCGGCATCCTCGATGAACCCGGTGAAGAACGACGCCTGGTGGTGCAGCGCGCACTCGCCAGAGACGAGGGCAGCAGCAGGGTCGCCGAACTCGGTCGAGTTGATCGACTGCACGTCACCGAAACCGGCGTTGACGTACTCGGGGTTGAGCAGGTACTCACCGGTCGCGTTGAACGCATCGATGATCGGCTGGTCGGTGAACTTCACCTCGTTGGCCACCCACTGGTCGTAGACCTCGGGTCCCGAGTCGCGCAGCACCATGTCCTCGACCCAGTCGGTGCCGGGCCAACCGGTGGCATCACCCGAGCCGAAGCCCGCGCACCACGGCGCCTTGCCCGTCGTCGACTGGATCGTTTGGGTGACGTCCATCAGCTCGTCGAGCGTCGTGGGGACCTCGAGGCCCCACTCGGCGAACTTCGCCGGCTGGTACCAGATGAAGCCCTTGACGGATGCCATCAACGGCGCACCGTAAAGGGTGCCGTCGACGGTGCCGTACGCGGCCCAGTCCTCCGACCAGTAGTCTGCGACGTTCTGCTGAACGCCCTCGGGCGCCGGCACGAGGTACCCACGCGAGGCGAGGTCTGCGAGCAGACCCGGCTGCGGGAAGATCGCGATGTCGGGCGGGTTCCCTCCCTGTGCCCGGATGCCGATCTGCGACTCGAACTCCTTCGAGGCTTCGTACTGAATGTCGATGCCCGACTCCTCTTCGAAGTCAGCCCACGACTGGTCGAGCAGTTCGGCCTCGGTATCCGAGATCGTGCCGTAGATCGTGACGACGTTGTCGACGTCGCCGCCGCCACCGTCGCCGCCGTCGCTCGCGCAGCCGGCCAGCGCGATACCGGCGACGCCGGCCATCGCCACCGCGCCGAGCATCTTGTGACGCTGTGTCATGCCCATATGAATGACTCCTCCTCGTTGAGCGCAGACATGGTTCCTTCGTAAGAGCCTCTCCGGAACCGCTTCCATGACACCGTAGCGCCCTCTTCTCAACCGCACAACAGATGGACCATCACGACCAGATAACTGCGCATGGGAGCGCTCTTCTGACTACGTCCATAGTGACTGTCCACGCAACAATCTTGTGGAACCGGTTCCCTTTTTCGGGCCCCGTCCTTTAGCCTGTCTCTACAAGAGATCGACGGCTGATCGCACTTCGGGTGTCGAGAATCGCCGACAGCTCTGGAAGGTGCGAGGACGTGAGCGGCATCGAGGACGTAGCCCGGGCGGCGGGCGTCTCGAAAGCGACGGCCAGCCGTGCGCTGACGGGACACGGGTACGTCGCTGCAGCCACGCGTGAACGCGTGGTCCGCGTGGCGCACGAGATGGGCTACGTGCCATCCTCGAGCGCGGCCAGCCTTGCGACCGGACGCACACGCAACGTGGGCGTCGTGATGCCGTATCTGAACAGGTGGTTCTTCGCCGAGGTGTTGGAGGGCATCCAAGAGGTCCTGCTCGAGTCGGGATACGACCTCACGCTCTACGACGCCAAGCCGGGCACGGAGGGGCGCCGACGCGTCTTCGACGACTTCCTTGCCAGAAAGCGCTTCGACGGCTTGATCGCGGTGGGCCTCGAACCCGACCACCACGAACTCGAGCGCCTTGTCGCGATCGGTCGGCCGGTCGTCAGCGTGGTGGCGATCGGCGACAACGCCGGCGTCGTGCGACTGGATGACGAGCACGCCGCCCGGCGCGCAACCGCCCACCTGATCGAGCTCGGGCACACCAGGATCACCTTCCTCGGTGGCGTCTCCCTCTCCCGGGGGCCTCACGTCGACCGCGCACGCTTGGCGGGCTACCAGGCGACGATGACGGAGGCGGGACTTGCCGCGACACATGTGCGCTCAGAAGTGACCCTGCCCGGCGGCTACGCAGCGGCCGTCGATCTCCTCGGCGATCCCGAGCGACGTCCGACAGCGCTCGTGGCCACCTGCGACGAGGTGGCCATCGGTGCGATCATCGCCGCTCGGCGACTGGGCATCCCCGTGCCGGGGTCGCTGAGTGTCGTCGGAATCGACAACCACGAGTTCGCCGAGATGTTCGCCCTCACGACGCTCGAGCAGTCACCGCGGCAACAGGGCATCCAGGGAGCGCAGATGCTGCTCTCCCAGCTCGAGGACCCGGCCCAGCCGCCGCGGGACGTCAGCATCCAGGCGCGCCTGATCGTACGGAGCTCCACAGCTCCCCCACCGGGAACGCCGTCGGTGACCGTCGGCGTCGGCGTATCGCCCTGACCGGTAGCACACCGCGTTCGGTCATACGCCCGACGTTCTCTGAGACACCCCGGAGCGCGCGGTGGCTCACCGGAATGACGGGCTCTCGTGTGGCAGGCCGACGCCGGAGACGCCGGAGTTCCGGCATCCACGCAAGACGGATGCCGGAACTTCGGTTGGTGGGGCCTAGGCGTGTGCGCGTGTTCCGCGGCGACGGATGACGACAAGCGCGAGTCCGCCCAACAACGCTGCCGCGGCCGCCCACGGCAGGAGGTTGACCGACTGCGCGGTGCCGCCGGTCGCGGCCAGCGCCTCGACCTGCACGTATACCCACCCGATCACCGCTCCGGTTGAATCGGTCACGACCAGGCGGTGTGTGCCGACCGGCATGTCGGCCGGAACAGTGAACGTCGCCGTCCCGGCAGCGCTCACCACCGCCGTCCCCAGGTAAGTGGGCGTCGAGAACAACCAGCCCTCAACCGTCTGCCCTGCATACGGGATGCCGACCGTGATCGTCACCGCCTGACCCTGCTCGAACGTCGTCCCGCCCTGCGGCGCGATCGCCCCCTGCTTCTCCGGCGTCAACGCACCCTCCGCCGGCGGGTTCGACCCACCGGTTTCGCCGGGCGTCGGCGTGGGCTCGGTCGTCACCTCACCGGTCACGGTGACGGCCGCACGAACCGTCGTGCCGCTGGGCTCGACGTTCACGATGATCTCGCTCGTGTCGGCGGCATCGGCAGGAACCGTCAGCTCCACGGATGCCGTGCCGTTGACGACCGGCACCGGGTCGAACACCGCGGTACTGCCGGCGAACGAGACCAGCGCTGTCGTGTTCTGGGGGGCTCCGAGCGAGGTCAGGTTCAGCCCGCTGACAGCGAACGTCGTGGTCGACCCGCGTGTGATCGTGTCAGCCAAGCCCGTGATCTGCGCGCTGCGCGAGGCGAAGTCGGGTGCCAGCGGGGAGTTGTCGCCAAGGTATTCGATCCATGCGTCGCGGTCGATCAGGCCCGAGTCGCGGGTGTCGGTTCCCTCGGTCAGCACGGTGAAGTTGTCGCCGCCCTGGAGCAGGAAGTTGAACGATCCGACCCGGTACTCGGCATCCATCACGATCGGCTGCCCGTCGATCCAGATCCCGGTGATCCGGTCACCCTTCGCCCGCGAGGCGTCGTACGTGTAGAACACGTTCTCCGACACGCCCAGCTGCAGGTACGGACGCGACGCGCCCTCCGGCTGCCACTGCTGCTCCAGCACAGCCTTGAACTGCGCACCGGTCAGCGTCGTGGTCCACAGGTTGTTCACGAACGGCAACACCGCATTGGCCTCGGCATAGGTGATGACCCCGTCATCGCCGCGCAGCAGATCCGCCCGAAGACCGCCCGGGTTCACCAGACCGATCTGCGCACCTCCTCGCAGCGGGTCCGACAGCGACGCAACCAGTGCATCTGCAACAAGGTTCCCGAGCGTCGACTGTGCCATGCGGTTATCCCGCGTACCCCCCGTCCACACACCGTCGACATAGGAGCCGCCGGCGAACGCGGTCGTGATGTCGGCGCTCACTGACCCGACAGGCTCATTGCCCACCTCGGCCGCGTCAGCCAGCGCGTCATCCACGATCGTCTTCACCTCAGCCACGCGGGGGAAGGTGTTGACCAGGTCGGTCTCGGAGTCGGTCGTGCGCTTCACGTTCCGCGACTCGTACGAGAGGACCTCACCCGAGTTCGGGTCGACATCGAGGGTGACCTGACCGATGTTCTCGCCGTACGAACCGGTCTGCAGAACCGGGCGCGTCCCGTCCTCACCGGGAATCGGGCCGTCCCACGCGTATTCCTTGTGCGTGTGTCCGGTGAAGATCACATCCACCGCCGCGGAGGTGTCGGTCACGATCCGTGCGAACGCACCGCCCGCGGCGATCTCCTCCTCGATCGTCGCGCCCTCCTTCACCCCGTCGACCGAGCCCTCGTGGTACTCAGCGATGATCACATCGGCCTCACCGTTCTCCGCGTTCCCGTCCGACAGCTGCGCCGCGACACGGTTCACCGCCTCCACCGGGTCACCGAAATCGATCGTCGAGATGCCGCCCGGCGAGACCAGCGACGGCGTCTCCTCCGTCACCGCACCGACCACCGCGACAGTCACGCCATCCACATCGAACAGCGCGTACTCATCGAACACCGGCGTCTGGGTGCCCTTCTCGTACACGTTGGCACCCAGGTAGGGGAAGTCCGCAGCGTCGCTCACGCGACCCTGAAGATCACCCAGACCCTTGTCGAACTCGTGGTTACCCACAGCCGAGGCCGCCAGATCCAGCGCGTTGAGCACATCGATCGTCGGCTTGTCCTGGAACAGCGACGATGCGAACAACGACGCACCGATGTTGTCACCGGCCGACAGGAACAGCGTGTTCGCCTCGCCATACGCGGCACGCAACTGCTCGATCGTTCCCGCGAACTCCACCGTGTTGCCATCGATACGCCCGTGGAAGTCGTTGATGTTCAACAGGGTGAGCTCGATCGGAGCATTCGGGTCGACCAGATCGATACCCACCACGATCGGGTCGTGATCGCTCGAACGGTAGGGCGAGACCTCGTAGAAGTCGGTCGCGTTGTAGTTGTAGCGGCTGTACTCGAGAGCGATCGACTCGCCCGAGTTGATGTTCCAGATGTCCTCACCGGTCACCATCGACAGCGCCGCCTCCGACGCGAAGATGTGATCGAGCGAGCCTGATTGACCCGAGAACGAGTAGCTGTACTCGCCGGTCCGCGCTCCGAGGTCCGTGTAACCGGCCGCGAGGATCTCCCGTGCCGGGTCTTCCTTGCTGTAGGCGTTGAAGTCGCCCAACAGGAACACGTTCTCGGTTCCGGCGTCCGTCGACACCTCGTCGGCGAATTCGATGAGGGCCTGCGCCTGGCGCACGCGGTCGGCGTTGTACGCCCCCTGCCCGTCACCCTGGTCGGCGTTGTCTCCGCTCGCGCCCGACGAGCTCTTGGACTTGAAGTGGTTGACGATCGCGACGAATTGCGCCTCGGTCTCACCCGGTGCGGCAAACGCCTGTGCGAGCGGCTGTCGCGCGTTGGCGAACGCATCGGAGTCGGTCAGGACGACCGAGTCACCGATCGGGGCAACGGCGGCGTTCTTGTAGATGAACGCCGTGCGGATGACATCCTGGGCCGACAGGTCCGGCAGCGCCTCGGCCGCAGGCGAGGGGACGTAGGACCAGTCGTCCGAGCCGAGGTCGGCGTTGAGCGCGTCGACGAGTGCGGCCAGCGCAGCATCGCGGTCCTGGCCGAACTTCGCCGAGTTCTCGATCTCTTCGAGCGAAACGACTTCAGCGTTCAGCCCGTTGATCGCCTCGACGATCTTGGCCTGCTGGCGCTGCAGGTTCTCGTCGTTCGCGGCACCGCGCGGGCCGTCATCGCCGCATCGGTTGACCGTGATGGGGTTGCCCGCGCGGTCGGTGTAGAACGAGCTGCATCCGGCGTCTTCACCGGTCGTGGTGAAGTAGTTCAGGACGTTGAACGACGCGAGCTGGATGTCGCCTCCGACGGCATCCGGCGCAGCCGTGCGCACGTCGCTGAACTGAGCAGGAAGCGTGCCACCGGCGACAAGCTGCTCGGTCGGCTGGAGCTTCCACACGCTGTTGCGGAACTCGAACACGACAGGCTGGGTGAACGTGACATCCGCGCCGACCGTCACCGTCGTGTCGGTGAGGTACGGCAGCGGGATCGCCTTGTTGGCGTTGCTGAAGAAGTTGATCGAGGCGCCGTCATCGAGCGTGACCGCGCGCGGCGGCATCAGCGACAGCGGCGGCGTACTCGTCAGTCCCGGGGGCACCGACCTCGGTCGGCACAAGGATCGGCGTCTCGCCGACGGCGAGCCCGATCTCGGCGTACTGGTTGGTCGTGTAGGTGTTGGTGACCGTGTAGTCGCCGGCAGGAGCGAGCAGCATGCCCTCGAGGCTCTCGCGCTGACTCTCGGTCGCGGGGACCACCACGTCGGCGGGCGTGATGGTCGCACCGCTGTCTGGCAGCACCGTGACGCCGTCGGCGGATGCTGAGATCTCGGTCGTTCCGTTGTACTCGCTGACCGCGCCGGTCACCTGGACCTCGTCGCCGATCTCCACCTTCGCGGTGGCGGCCGACCCGTAGACGAAGATCGCGGATGATGCGTCGTGCGTTCCGAGGTCGATGGCGCCACCGGTACCCGGCGTCTGAATGTAGAAGCCGTTGTAGCCACCGGTCGGGTATGCGGCGGTGACGACACCGGTCGTGGTCACGGTCTGGCCGACGAGCGGACTCGCGTCGGACGTGCCCTGGATCTCGGAGATCGGCAGCGCAGATGCCGTCGGCGTCGGGGATGGCTCGCCGGTCGGCGAGGCTGTGGGCTCGGGCGAGGTCTCCGTAGGGGTGGGCGTCGGCTCGGGCTCGGCGCCACCGGATGACTGCGGGGTCACCGTCGTCGTGACGGAGAAGTCCGCGGAGTTGTCATCGGTGTCGACGTGGTCGGTTCGCACGAGCGCGTTGGCTGTCGAGTTACCGCCGGCGTCGGGGCCGACCGCCGTCTCGTACGTGTTCGCCGATCCGTATCCCAGGAGGTCGACGATGTCGTCGTTGCCGGTGATCGAGCCGGTGCTGAGCGTGACAGCGGTGTCGACGTCGGCGAGCCACACGACACCGTTCTGTCCGCCAGGGTTGAAGCTCGTCACGAGGTCAGCGTCGGGCAGCGCCGCACCGTTGCTGCCGTTGCTGCCGCCCTGGACGAGGAAGTAGTCACCCGGCTCGATCGTGCCGCTGAGCTTGACGACAGAAGACGGCGCCTCGGTGCCGGACGCGGAGCGATACTGCAGCGACCACCCATCGAGGCTCTGGGCACTGTCTCCCGCGTTGTAGAGCTCGATGAACTTGTTGGTGTAAGGAGCCCCCGAGCTCCCGCCCTTCAGGTAGGCCTCGTTGATGATGACATCCGCGCCCGTTGCAGCGACCGCAGAAACCGGCACGGCAAGGCCGGTGAGAGCGAGCGCGACACTGGCCGCAACAGCGGCAAGTCGACGCGGAGAGGCGTTCTGAGTGATCGACATGATTCTCCCGAGTGGTCCCCGATACGGACGCGCCCACGCTATGAATCCAAAGCGGACGGCTCGCCGACCGAGCAGTGTCGTGGAGGTGAACGCGGCGAGTCGAAAGGATGGATCGGCGTGTCCTCGACGCAACACCCGCAGGCGCGAACCGACACCTTCGCGCACCAACCCACCGGCTTCTTCGACCGAAAGGTGAGGGTCCGTGCTCAATCGTGCGGGTTCGCGTGATGACCGACGGCGAAGGCCGGCCGCTACAGTGGTGCCGTGAGCGAGACAACGACCGACACTGCCGCGGTCGAGCCGACGGGGGACGCCGCCCGTCGACCCGTCATCGTGGCGCTGGCCGTCGCGTTCGTGTATGTCACGGGACTGCTGGACATCCTGCTCGGCATCCTGGTCTTGCTGAGCCGCTACGATCAGTCGAACTCAGGCGACGTCCTCACGGTGTCGCTCATCGGGGCAGCGATCATCCTCTTCGGGCTGCTGATCATCGGGATCGCCTCCGGCGTCGCGCGCGGTAGCCGACTGTCGCGGATCGCGCTGACCCTGTACCTGGCGATTCAGGTACCGCTTCATGCCTTGGCCATCGCCGCCGCGGACCTCGACTGGATCGCGATGATCCAGCTCGCTCTGGAGGTCTTCACCCTCGTCGTGCTGTGGCTTCCGCCGACGAACCGCTTCTTCCGCGCCGCCGCCGCGAAGCGGTAGCGGGTGCCCCACCCGCTGTTCGTGCCGCCGTGTCGCGCGCCACGAAGCGGCGGTGGATGAACCGCACGATCTCGACGCCACCGATCGTCGCAACGATCACCGCGGTCAGCAGGTAGGCGGCATCCTCGCCCGGGTCCACGAGCTGGAAGAACTCGGTCGCGAGCGGGATCGAGAAGATCAGCACGAGCCCGATGAACATCGCGCCGATCACCAGTCCCTTGAAGCGATTGATGGGCCGCGAGAGGACCGTGAGGATCCAGATCCCGACGATCGCGAGGATGATGGTCGCTCCGGTGCGCAGCTGGGTCTCGTCGACTCCGAGCGACTGCGCGCCCAGTGTGTAGATCGTGAGGCCGGCGCCGACCACGACACCGGCGGGGATGGCAAAGCTCAGAGAGCGACGCAAGAACCCCGGAATGTACCGCTGGCGATTGGGCATGAGGGCCAAGAAGAACGCCGGGATCCCGATCGTCAGCCCGTCGGTGATCGACAGCTGCCGGGGCAGGAACGGGAACTGCAACATGAGGATGCCGAAGACGATCGAGAGCACGAAGATGTAGGCGGTCTTGGTGAGGAAGAGCATCGAGACGCGCTCGATATTGGCGATCACCTGGCGACCTTCCGCGACGACATCCGGCAGGTGCGAGAACTGTCCGTCCAACAGCACCAGACGCGCGACGGCCTTCGTAGCTGCAGCGCCGGAGTTCATCGCGATGCCGATGTCGGCGGTCTTGATCGCGAGCGCGTCGTTCACACCGTCGCCGGTCATGGCCACCGTGTGGCCGCGCGACTGCAGGGCGGTCACCATCCGCTTCTTCTGTTCGGGGGTGACGCGTCCGAACACGTGGTAGTTCTCGAGGACGTCAGCGAGCTCCTCGTCGTCGTCTGGCAGCTCCCGCGCGTCGTACCCTTCGGGAGCGTCGACCCCGACCTCACGTGCGATCGCCGCGACCGTCCGGGGGTTGTCCCCCGAGATGACCCGGATGCCGACCCCCTGCTCGCGGAAATAGGACAGCGTCTGCGCAGCATCCGGCCGCACCTGCTCACGGAAGGTGAGCACGACGATCGGGACGAGGTCGTCCGGAAGGCGCTCCGCATCGGCCTGCTCCGGCGAGATCGGATGCGGAGAGTGGCCGAGCACGAGAGTGCGGCGGCCTGTTGCCGCAAGCTGGGCCACACGCGACCCGAGGGGCATGTCCGGTCTGGACTCCGCCGGGAAGACCATCTCGGGCGCACCGAGCACCCACGACCCCGCCGGCCCGTCGGCGAACGACACGGCACTCCACTTGCGGGCCGAGGAGAACGGGATGACCGCTCCCGGTGCGAGAATCCGCTCCAGCGGGTAGGGATCGCGCAAGCACCGCGCCGTGGCGTTTGCCGCCGGGTCCGCCCCATACCAGGCCAACGCCTCCCCCCACCCGGTCGCACTCTCCGCACCGACGGGGTGGACCGCGTCGAACTCGATCTCGCCAGCGGTGAGCGTGCCGGTCTTGTCGAGGCACACCACGTCGACGCGGGCCAACCCTTCGACCGCCGGTAACTCATTGACGAGCACCTGGCGACCGGCGAGCTTGGCCGCGCCGACCGCGAACGCGATGCTCGTCATGAGCACGAGACCGAGCGGGATCATGGCGGTGACCGCCGCGATGGTGTTGACGGCGGCCTGGACCCAGTCGCCGCTCTCCCACGCCGCCGCCCAGCCGCCGAAGACCATCATCTGCGCGTTCAGCACGAGAAGGCCGATGGGCCCGATCGCCCAGCCCACGACGCGCAGCACGAGGTTGATCGAGGAACGCAGCTCGCTCGAGACGAGCGAGAAGCGCTTCGCCTCGGCCGCGAAGCGGTTCGCGTAGGAATCCGCGCCGACGCGGACGACCCGCGCCATCCCCTCACCGGCCACGACGATGGACCCGGACAGGGCTTCGTCGCCTGGGTGCTTGTCGACGGCATCCGACTCTCCGGTGAGCATCGACTCGTCGACCTGCAGTCCCCGCGCGTGCACGACCTCGGCGTCGGCCGCGATCTGGTCGCCCGCCCGCAAGACCAGGATGTCGTCGATGACGACCTCGGTCGGGTGGATCTCGCTCTCGGTGGACTCGCGGATGACGCGGGCGGTCGGGGCGTTGAGGAGGGCGAGCCGGTCGAGCGCTGCCTTGGCGCGGAACTCCTGCCACGCGCCGATGATCGTGTTGGCGAGGGCGCTGAGCCCGAAGATCGCATCTTGCCACCGGCCGAGCACGAGGAGGACCGCGAAACAGGACCCGACGATCGCGTTGAAGATCGTGAAGACGTTGGCGCGGATGATGCTGCCGATGCTGCGACTCGAGTCGGCCTGATAGGCGTTGGTCCGACCATCCGCGACCCGCTGCGCGACCTCCGCTGTCGTCAGACCGGTGATTTCGATGGTGTCCGGATCCCGGGTCGGCTCTGGTCCGGGCTGCGTCGCCGCGTCGGTGGCGCTGGTCATGCGTTCACCCTAGCGGGCCGGGCGTGAGCGATCCGGGGACGAAACGACGGAGACTCCGGATGCCGCAGCATCCGGAGTCTCCGGGAAGAAGTCGCGAGGGACTTACTTGAGGGTGACGCTGGCGCCGGCCTCTTCCAGAGCGGCCTTCGCCTTCTCGGCGGTCTCCTTGTTCGCGCCCTCGAGGACGGCCTTGGGAGCGCCGTCGACGACAGCCTTGGCCTCGCCGAGGCCGAGCGAGGTGAGCTCGCGGACGACCTTGATGACCTGGATCTTCTTGTCGCCGGCAGCCTCGAGGATGACGTCGAACGAGTCCTTCTCCTCCTCGGCGGCGGCTTCGCCGGCACCACCGGCGGGGGCGCCGGCAGCGGCGACCGCGACGGGCGCGGCGGCGGTGACGTCGAAGGTCTCCTCGAACGCCTTGACGAACTCGGAGAGCTCGATGAGGGTGAGCTCCTTGAACGCGTCGAGCAGCTCTTCAGTGCTGAGCTTTGCCATGATGATTCTCCTTGATGGGTTGGTTATCGCCGGGGCCCGACTCAGGCCGCGGACTCCTGCTTCTCGCGCAGCGCGTCGACCGTGCGAACGGCCTTGGACGGCAGCGCGTTGAAGACGAATGCTGCCTTGGTCATCGAGGCCTTCATCGCGCCGGCGAGCTTCGCCAGCAGGACTTCACGGCTCTCGAGGTCGGCGAGCTTGTTGACCTCATCCGCGCTCAGGGGGGAACCGTCGAAGTATCCGCCCTTGATCACGAGAAGAGGGTGTGCCTTGGCGAAGGCGCGCAGTCCCTTCGCGACGGTGACGGGGTCACCGTGCACGAACGCGATAGCCGAAGGCCCCTTGAGGTCCTCATCCATCGACGTGATCCCCGCGTTGTGCGCGGCGATCTTGGAGAGCGTGTTCTTCACCACGGCGTACTCGGCGTCCTGACGGATCGCGTTGCGGAGCTCCTTGAGCTCCGCAACCGTCAGACCGCGGTACTCGGTGAGCAGAACGGCGGTCGAGTCCTCGAAGTTCTTCGTGAGCTCGGCAACCGTCGCTTCCTTCTGCGCCATGGCCACTCCTTGTGTCTTGTGCACGTTCCGCGGTGGCGGAACGTGAGCCTCTGCCCCCGGACAACGAAAAAAGCTCCGGCGCAAGCGCACGGAGCTTCGGCCCGGAACGGGCGTGGTTCGTGTCACCTGCGCGGGCCCCTGTCGGCCTCCGTACGGAGGCTGTCCAGTGCTTCGGTCGACGTGCATCTTCACGCACGCCGATGACCGGCGGTCTTCGGCTTCCCCCAGTGTACGCGCCTGGCCTGCGCCCCGACAAATCGCACCACCGCCCTTCCCGCCCGGTCGTGGTTCTGGGCGTGTACGGGAGGTGCACGTCGTCGTCCGCGCATAGGGTCGAGGGGTGACCCCGGAACTGGCAGCGCGCATCGTCGCCGACTCGCGCGACCGGGTGGCATGGGTTCGGGCGCGCTCTCGCGGCATCACGGCCACGGATGTCGCCGCACTGACCTCCGAGCGGGCCATCCCCCGCGCCGCGGACGCCAAGCTCATGGGTTCGGGGTTCTCGGGGAACGCCTACACGGCACACGGTCGGCTCAGGGAGCCCGAGATCGCACGATGGGTCGCCGCGACGCACGGCATCCTCCCCTCGTCCGCGCTCTTTCACGCCGAGGTCGAGAAGCGACACCTCGCGACGCCCGACGGCCTCATGGTCGACGCCCAGGGTCGCGTGGTGCTCGCGGAGATCAAGACCACGAAGAAACCGTGGCGGAGCATCCCCCGCTCGTATCTGCGGCAGGTGTGGTGGCAACAGCACGTCCTCGGGGCCGAGCGGACCCTGGTCGCCTGGGAGGAGCACGACGGATTCGTGCCGGTCGGCGACGAGCCGCGCTGCGCCTGGGTGGACCGCGACGAGACCGAGATCGCTCGCTTGGTCGCACTGGCGACGGCGCTCATCGACGAGCTGTACCTGCGGACCCAGCGCGCGCGAGCGGTCAGGCCGGATGTGCCGGAGCCACGCCAGCCCTACCGGGCGCTGGCGCTGTCGGACTGAGCGCACCCGCCCCAGGGACACCGCCGCGGGCGGTGTTCTCGCGCACTCCAGCCTTGGTTGACTCGTGTCAACTATCGCCATATAGTTGACTTCTGTCAATCGAATGGATGCGTCCCGCATCCATTCGATCAGCCGTCACGACTCCACTCTCGAAAAGGGATCCATGTCGTCTTCCTCGTCCACGCCGGTGCTCACCGAGTCGGGCATGACGCACCGGCAGGTTCTCGAGGCCCTCTCCGGCCTCCTGCTGGGCATGTTCGTCTCCATGCTCGCCTCGACCGTCGTATCGACTTCGCTCCCGGTCATCATCCACGACCTCGGTGGCGACCAAGCCGCCTTCACCTGGGTCGTCACGGCGACCCTGCTGACCACCGCGATCTCCACTCCCGTGTGGGGCAAGCTCGCCGACCTCATCGACCGCAAGCTGCTGTTCCAGCTGGCGATCGGGATCTTCGTGGTCGCCACCGCCGCAGCGGGATTCGCGCAGAGCCCGGAGTGGCTCATCGCCATGCGAGCGGTGCAGGGTGTGGGCGCCGGTGGGCTCGCGGCCCTCAGCCAGGTCATCATGGCCGACATCATCAGTCCCCGCGAGCGCGGGCGGTACATGGGCCTGTTCGGCGCAGTCATGGCGCTGGCCACGATCGGCGGTCCGCTCGTGGGCGGTCTCATCACCGACGGCATCGGGTGGCGCTGGAACTTCTACGTCGCCCTCCCGTTCGCCCTCGCGGCGCTGATCATCGTGCAACGCACCCTGCACCTGCCGCCGCTGAAGTCTCGCAACGTCTCGATCGACTACCTCGGCATCGTTCTGCTCTCCGCCGCTGTCTCGCTGCTGCTTATCTGGGTGACCCTCGCGGGCGACTCGTTCGACTGGTGGAGCATCACAACCGCGGTCATGGTCGGCGGTGCCGTCGTCGCCGCCATCCTGTTCGTCGTGGTCGAGCTGCGCTCCCGCGAGCCGCTTGTCCCTCTGTCGATGTTCCGCAACCGCACGTTCACGCTCGCCGTCCTGGCTTCCCTCGCGACGGGCATCGCGATGTTCGGGGCTTCCGTGTTTCTGAGCCAGTACATGCAGCTGGCGCGAGGGGCGACTCCGACGGAGGCCGGGCTCATGACCATCCCGATGATCGGCGGGCTCCTCGTGGCATCCGTGGGTGCGGGTCAGCTCATCTCCCGGTTCGGCCACTGGAAGCCGTACCTCCTCGCCGGCGGCGTCTCGCTGGTCGCCGGATCCGCCCTGTTGACGACGATCCAGTACGACACGAACTTCGCCCTCGTTTCGGTGTACATGTTCCTGCTCGGGGCAGGCGTAGGCCTGACGATGCAGAACCTCGTGCTCATCGTGCAGAACACCACGGAGCCGAGCAGGCTCGGTGTCGCCAGTTCGGGCGTGACCTTCTTCCGGAGCCTCGGCGGAAGCATCGGTGTCGCGGTCATGGGAGCCGCGTTGGCCAGCCGGGTGACCGACCTGCTGGGTGGACGCGGGGACGACATCACCCGTGCGCTGGCGACGCTCGGAGACGAAGCGCCGACGTGGGCTGCGCAGCTGCAATCGGGCTCTCTCCCGCAGGTCTCCGCGATGCCGGAAGCGCTGCGCACGATCGTCGAGGACGTCTATGCTCAGGGCATCTCCCACTCGTTCCTGATCCTCGTGCCGATCGCGGTCGTGAGCCTTGCTGCGATCGTCTTCCTGCCCAACGCGCCACTGACCCGCATGACCAATCGTCAGCGCCTCGAGGCGTCCGAAGCCGATCTCGCAACCGTGTCGGTCAGCGAGGGGATGGATGTGCTCACCGCCACGCGCGCCCCCGCGGATGGCGAACCCTCGCGGCGCAGCTCAGACGGCGCGGCACCGAGCCCGCCCACGCCAGGAGCCCCCGGATGACCGAGACTCCATCCACGGGGCCGGTGAGGGAGTCCTCCGACCCCCACCGGGAAGCCGTCCACCGACTCGAGGGCGCGCTCTCCGAGCTCATCTCGCGGATCCGCCGCTTCTACGTGCAGATCGCCGACGAGGTGAGTCCGGGCATGCTTCCCGGGACGTTCAAGCTCCTGGCAACCATTGGGCGGATCGGCCCCACGACCTCCTCCGCACTTGCTCACCGTCTCACCGCCGACAAGGGGATGATCAGCCGGCAGATCACCGACCTTGAGAGCCTCGGCCTCATCGAGCGCACACCCGACCCGGACGACGGCCGTTCGCGGCTGATCTCGCTGTCACCGGAGGGCCGGAACAGATTGGATGCGGCGCGACGCCCCTACGAACAGATGCTCGCCGCGTCGCTCGCACAGTGGCCGACCGAGTCGATCGATCAGCTCACCGAGCTGCTGAGCGCCTTCGCCTCGGGCGAGATCCCGAAGAAGCACTGACGCGCGAGCGGTGCGTCTTATCGGTCCGGTGACACCGGCGTAACACGAGCGAGACAATCACGCGCTTGACTGGGATCACCTCGCGGAGGGCGGGGTTCCACTGGTCGTCGAGTGCCGCATCGATGCCGATGCGCACGGTTCATTGACGATGTACTCGCGGAAGGAGCGACCGATGCGATTCCGGCCGCTGCGCCCATCCCCCCAGGTACGGGCCTTCTCGACCACGCCCGCCGAGATCCCCGCGCAGATGCGGGCGATGACGGTGGCGAACTGGGGCGCGCCCGCTGTGCTCGAGGAGAGCTCCGTGGCTGTGCCTCGTCCGGTTCTCAGCGAGGTCCTCGTCCGCGTCGTCGCGGCGGGAGTCAACCCCATCGACGCGAAGACCCGAGCGGGGAAGGGCCTCGCGCCCGCCGTCGACCGCTTGCCGGCGATCCTCGGCTTCGACTTCAGCGGTGTCGTGGTCGAGTCGCCGTTCGAGACGCATCCGTTCCCCATCGGCACCGAGGTGTTCGGCATGGCGAACTTCCCCCGCACCCCTGGGAGCTACGCGGAGTACGTCGTCGCGCCGACCCTGTCGATCGCTCGCAAGCCGACAACCCTCTCTCACGTCGAAGCGGCGGGAGTACCCGTTGCCGCACTCACCGCATGGGGCCTGGTCGTCGAAACGGCCCACGCGCACGAGGGTCAGCGGATCCTCATCCACGCCGGGAGTGGGGGCGTCGGACACTTCGCCGTACAGTTCGCCGCCTACTTCGGCGCGCACGTGACGGCGACGGCTTCCGGGGCGAACGCGCCGTGGCTGCGCGATCTGGGCGCCTCGGTCGTCATCGACCACACCTCCACCCGGTTCGAGGACGTCGTCCACGATATGGATGTCGTCATCGACCTCGTCGGGAACGTCACCGATTCGGTCGGTTCGCGGTCGCTGACGGTCCTGCGACCCGGGGGGATCTACATCCTCGTTCCCACGGGATCCTGGCCGGATTACGCCGCCGAGGCAGCCGCCGCGGGGGTGCGCGCCACCAGCTACAAGGTGATCCCGGAGGGCGCGACGCTTGCGACGATCGCCCGACTGCTCGACTCGCGGTCGATCCAGGTGTACATCGACCACGTGCTCGAGCTTGGCGAGGCGGCGGCGGCGCACAGTGACATCGAGGGCGGACACACCCGCGGCAAGATCGTCTTGCGCGTCAGCGACGACTGACGGGCGGCTCCGGTCGAAGCACCCGCTGCCCCTCGGCGACGATCTCGTCGGCGACGGTGTCCAGCAGCAGAGAACGCACGCTCCACTGCTGCCAGGAGAGCGCGACGTCGATCGGGGGTCCGCCGAGACGCACAAGAGCTCCGCTGGCCAGTTCGGCCGCCGACTGGAACGCGGGCAGCAGTCCCCACCCCAGGCCCAGCTTCACCGCCTGAGCGAAGTCCTGCGATGCCGGCACATAGTGCCTGGACGGCGCCGATCCGGCGATCCCCTGGTGTCGCAGCCACCGGTCCTGCAGGTCGTCGCGGCGATCGAACTGCACCACGGGCGCATGGTCCAGGCCGGACAGGTCGGATGTCGAGCCGAGGAAGCGCTCGACGAACCCCGGCGTGGCAACCGCCTCGTACCGCATGACCCCGAGCGGCGTGACCCGGCACCCCGCGACCGGCTCGGCTCGCGAGGTGACAGCCCCCATGACGGTGCCGCTCTCCAGCAGCCCGGCCGTGAAGTCCTGGTCGTCGCGGTGAAGGTCGAAGACGATCGGATGCTGAGCGCTCAGCCGCGCCAGCGGGGCGAGGAACCACGTGGCGAGCGAGTCCGCGTTCACCGCAAGCGGCACCGAGACCGGGCTGCTCACGTCGCTCGGGCTGCCGATCCCGGCGAGCGCGTCCTGCTCGAGCAGCCGCGCCTGCCGCGCGAGACGGATCACTGCGGTTCCCGCATCCGTCGGCCGGACCGGCTTGGAGCGCACCAGGAGCACACGACCGAGCTGATCCTCGATCGCCCGCAGTCGCTGACTCACGGCGCTGGGCGTGATCCGCATCCGTCGGGCTGCCGCCTCGAGCGTGCCTTCCTCGGCAATGATCGCGACGGTGTCGGCCAGATCGAAGTCCATCCTCATGAAGTGATGCTAATGCTGCTACAGAATCATCAGCTGGAGTGCACGAAGTGCGATCGATAGCGTGCAGGAGTGCTCACTCCCCTTCTCGCCGGTCTCGGGCTGGGCCTGTCACTGATCGTTGCCATCGGCGCGCAGAACCTCTTCGTCCTGCGGCAGGGGATCCGACGCGAGCACGTCCTGAGCGTCGTGCTCGTGTGCGCCGCATCGGATGCCGCCCTGATCGTGCTGGGCGTCTCGGGCGTGGGGCTCGCCGTCGCCACGCTGCCGTGGTTGGTCACGGCGGTGCGCTGGGCGGGTGCCGCTTTCCTCGTGGGGTACGGTCTGCTCGCGGCCCGGCGCGCTTGGCGGCCTTCCGCCGAGGCACTCGCGGTCGATGTGGCGGGGGAGGCTCCCCCGCGCTCAGCCCGGGGCGACTCCGACCCCGGCACCGAGCACCTCGGCGCGGGGCCGGTGACCCCCCGGGTCGCGACGGCACCGAGCCTGCCGCGGGTCGTCCTTACGGCGCTCGCCCTGACGTGGCTCAACCCCCACGTGTACCTCGACACCGTGTTCCTGCTCGGTGGAATCGCCAACACCCATGGCGACGACCGCTGGGTCTTCGCCCTCGGCGCCGTCTTCGCGAGCGTGCTGTGGTTCAGCGCTCTGGGCTTCGGTGCACGGTATCTCGGCCGCTGGCTCGCCAGCCCGCGCGCGTGGCGGATCCTTGATGCCGTCATCGCTGTCGTGATGATCGCGCTCGGGATCAGCCTGGTCGTCGGCGGGTGAACGACGAAGACCCCCGCCGTGAGGGCGGGGGTCTTCGTGGGAGAGCGAGGCTCAGGCGATGCTGTTCACATCCAGCGGGATGCCGGGTCCGAACGTCGTCGAGACCGCCCCCTTCTGGATGTAGCGACCCTTCGAGCTCGAGGGCTTCAGACGCACGATCTCGTCGAGCGCGGCCTTGAGGTTCTCATCGAGCTGCTCGGCCGAGAACGACGCCTTGCCGACGACGAAGTGCACGTTGGCGTGCTTGTCGACACGGAACTCGATCTTTCCGCCCTTGATGTCCTCGACCGCCTTGGCCGGGTTGGGGGTGACGGTGCCGGTCTTGGGGTTCGGCATGAGGCCACGGGGACCCAGCACCTTACCCAGGCGACCGACCTGACCCATGAGCTCGGGGGTCGAGACGGCGGCGTCGAAGGCGGTGTAGCCTCCCGCGACCTTCTCGATCAGCTCGGCGCCGCCGACCTCATCGGCACCGGCAGCGATCGCCGCCTCGGCAGCCGGACCGGTCGCGAAAACGATCACGCGCGCGGTCTTGCCCGTGCCGTGGGGCAGGATGACGGTGCCGCGCACCATCTGGTCCGCCTTGCGCGGGTCGACCGAGAGCTTCAGGGCGACCTCGACGGTGGAGTCGAACTTCTTCGAGCCCGTCTCCTTCGCGAGGGTGACAGCTTCGCTCGGCGAATAGAACTTGCCGGCCTCGATCTTCGAAGCCGCTTCGGTGTAAGCCTTGGACTTGGTAGCCATTGTCGTTATCCCCCTCAGTCCTCGACCGTGATGCCCATGGAACGGGCGGTGCCGGCGATGATCAGCGAGGCAGCCTCGATGTCGTTCGCGTTCAGGTCGGGCATCTTGGTCTCGGCGATCTGACGCACCTGCTCCTTGGTGAGCTTGCCCACCTTGGCGGTGTGCGGCGTCTTCGAGCCCTTCTGCACGCCCGCAGCCTTCTTGATGAGCTCGGCCGCCGGCGGGGTCTTGAGGATGAAGGTGAAGCTACGGTCCTCGTAGACAGTGATCTCGACCGGGATGACGTTGCCGCGCTGCGACTCGGTCGCGGCGTTGTACGCCTTGCAGAACTCCATGATGTTGACGCCATGCTGACCGAGCGCGGGCCCGATCGGCGGCGCCGGGTTGGCGGCGCCGGCGTTGATCTGGAGCTTGATCAGGCCGGTCACCTTCTTCTTCGGTGCCATTCTTCTTTCCTTTCATCGAGCGGATGCCGTATGCATCCTGCTCTCCCGCGGACCCGGCCAGTCCGGGCCGCGGTGGTCTGTAGGTCTCGCTAGAGCTTCGTCACCTGATCGAAGCTGAGCTCGACCGGGGTCTCACGTTCGAACAGGGAGACCAGAACCGTGAGCTTTCCGCTCTCGGGCTTGATCTCGCTGATCGTGCCGGGCAGGCCTGCGAACGACCCCTCCTTGATGGTGATCGTCTCACCGACCTCGAAGTCCACCTCGGCCGGGATCGCGCGAGCGACCGGCGCGCCCTTCTTGGCCGCCGCACCCTTGGCCGGAGCCGTCTCCTTGACCTCGACGAGGGACTTCAGCATGGTGAAGGCCTCCTCGAACCGCAGCGGCGTCGGGTTGTGGGCATTGCCGACGAAGCCGGTCACGCCGGGCGTGTGCCGCACGACCGACCAGGTGTCTTCGTTGAGCTCCATGCGCACGAGCACGTAGCCCGGGATACGGACGCGCGTGACCATCTTGCGCTGGCCGTTCTTGATCTCGACGACATCTTCCATCGGGACTTCGATCTGGTAGATGTCCTCTTCGACCTCGAGCGTGGACTTGCGCTGCTCGATGTTGGCCTTCACCTTGCGCTCGAAACCGGCGTAGGAGTGGATGACGTACCACTTGCCGGGAAGCGAACGGAGCTCGGCTCGGAAGGCCTCGTAGGGGTCCTCTTCGGCTTCGTCCTCGTCGATGTCGTCACCGAGTTCGGGCCCGTCGTAGGGCGCGACCTCCTCGGCGGCGTGTGCCGCACGCTCGGCCTCTTCTTCCGCAAGACCGTCCGTCAGCACTTCGGCGGCGGCCTGCGCCTCTGCCGCCTCATCGATCTCGAGTGCATCGTTCACGATCGCATCAGCCTCCGGGTCGCTCACCTCGACGTCGTCGTCCGAGTAGTCCTCGTCGCCGTCCTCGTCCTCGATGTGGATGGCAACGTGCTCGGCCGCATCGCTCTGGTGCTCTTCACGCGCGAGCTCGTTGCCCTCCTGGGCCTCGTCCTCCTCAGAGGACTGCTCGGCCGCGGGCGCCCAGTCGGCGTCGTCGAGAAATCGTTCAGACACGTGTTTCGTTCACTTCCATTTCGTCGGGCGCGAATCAGCCATCGGCACCGCACCGTAAGGACGCACAGATCAGGCGGGAACGCCGAAGACCTGGGTCGTCAGCCAGAGGAACACGAAGTCCATCCCGTACACGAGCGCCATCATGATGACGACGAATCCGAGCACGACCGCCGTGTACTTGAAGAGCTCCTGGCGCGTCGGAGTGACGACCTTACGGAGCTCGGCAAACACCTGACGGATGAACAGGGCGATCCGCGCGAAGACGTTCGGCTTCTTCTCGCGGGCAGTGTTGCTGCTCGCAACGATCTCGCCCTTGGCGTCGTCCTGGACCATGTATCCCACCTGGTTGCTTCTGCTGTGCCAGCTCGCGCTGACGCGCAGGGCGGACAGGAATCGAACCTGCAACCTGCGGTTTTGGAGACCGCTGCTCTGCCAATTGAGCTACCGCCCTAAAGGCCCAGAGGCCTCGGGGTGTCTGCAGTCTCGTGCTGTGACCTGAAAGAAGGGGTTCGACCGATCGCGGGCACGGCGAAAGAATGCAGACTTCTACTGCAGATCCAGTGTACGGCATGCCCTCGGAGTGGACGAACCGTCCCCGGGATCACGACGCGGTGACGCAGGGTGTGAACGTGGCGATGACCAACACCGGCGCGTCATAGCTGACGGTGGCGACCACGCCCACCTCGTCGACCCATGCGCCCTCGCGACCGGCGATCCCCTCGGGATCGATCGGCGTCCACTCCTCGTCGTCGATCACCGACGTCACCGCGTCGACGAGGGCTCCTTGCGCGGCGTCATCCGCTCCCACCGAGACCGAGCCGACGGCGACGAAGGCGCGCTGAAGCCCGCGGTCGTCCGCTCCGCACGCCTGCTCCTCGGGGCCCGATACCTCGAGCGTGCGCAGCACCGTCTCATCAACGGCCTCGGCCGCAGTGACAAGCTCGTCGAACGCCCTCTGGGCATTCGCCTCCAGCTCATCGATGCCGGGTCCCGCACAGGACGTGAGCGCCACGGATGTC
Organism: Microbacterium sp. bgisy207; assembly: GCF_965345035.1. Taxonomy (GTDB): domain Bacteria; phylum Actinomycetota; class Actinomycetes; order Actinomycetales; family Microbacteriaceae; genus Microbacterium. The sequence goes on along the minus strand of NZ_CBDRMG010000002.1, from coordinate 59,668 downwards.
GACACGAGTCCGACCACGAGGATCGCTGTGCGAAGCATCCGCGTGCCGCGCGTCACGGCCGTACCACGGCGCTGACCTCGAACTCCTCCGAGGTCGGCGCGCTCGTGCGCACTCCCAGCGCGATGAGCTGATCGACGAACCAACCGTCGTACCAGTCGTCGAGGTCGCAGGGGGACGACGACCCCGCGTAGGCCGAGCGGTCGATGCCGTGGAGGTAGACGGCACGACAGCTGGCATCCCTTTCCAGCGCCGCGTCATACTCGGACTCCGAGATCCCGGCGCGGTCGGCCGCGCGAAGGTACGGGAAATAGGTGCGGTACTGGTACCAGTGCATGGCCTCGTGGACGAAAAGCGGCCACGCGAGCCGTTCGATGCCCGGCTCCCACGCGACGAAGAGCCAATCCGGGTACGCCGTCTGATAACAGCCCCCGACGACGAGCGTCCCCGGTCCGTCCTCCTGACCCGCGTAGCCGCAGTTCTCTGCGCCGGCGTCGAAGATCACCTGTACGTCGGTTGCGCCGATCGAATCGAGGAAGGCACGACCGTACGGGTCGTCACCGGGGAGAGCCTGACCACCCGGGTTCGGGACCTGCGGTTCGGGAGCGGCGTCTTCCTCGAGCCAGCGCGCGATCCAGGCGGCGTCCGCCTCCCACCCTGACCGCGCCTCGAGGAACGCCCCCCGGGCCCGTCGAACCTCAGCGGCGAACTCCGCCGTGGCCTCGAAGGCCGACACGACCACGTTCGCTTGCGCCGTCGTCACCGCGGGGGCACGGCGATCGGCCATCATCCATTCGAGACCGAGGATCGCGGCGACCCCCAGCACAACCGTCAGCACACCGGAGAGGACCGGGATCCACAGGCGTGCAGGACTCACCTCACCATGATCGCCGATCGCCAGGATCCGGGACCAGCTTGACGACCGGCCGCGGACTCAGTACTCCGCGATTCCGTACCGATCCGGCTCCGGGCCGCGCCGAAACCGCCGACCGGACATACTGTCGGCCGTGACGCGCACATAGTTGTACTTCAGCGTCGGCAGCCAGGGCCGAAGGGCAAGCGCGTCGGCAGCCTCGACCTCCTCCTCGGTCGACAGTCGCCGAGCGCGACCACGAACGACGACGCTCCATGCGAACGCGTCGGTGTAGTGGTCGACTTCGAAGAGCACCTCGTCGTTGACCGTGAGCTCGACCAGTTTGCTGCCTTCCGCGGTGCGGAACACGACACTTTCGCCATCCACCACGTAGTTCACGGGGAAAATATCGAGCACGTCTCCCACGTGCGTGACCAGACGGCCGAGCTCCTCCTCAGCGAGAAGCTGCCAGCAGTCCGCGTCGCTGAGAGCGGCGACCACATCGTCCATCATCTCTTCCATGCCCCTCATTGTGGGCGCGCATCACGGGGCGCGCTAGGGACCCTAGGCCCTGGCGCGCCCCGTGATGGACGATGGTCAGGCGACGCGGATGAGCTTCTTGTTGACGAACTCGTCGGCGGCCAGAAGACCCATCTCGCGCGAGGTCCCCGACCGCTTCACGCCACCGAAGGGCAGCTCGGGGCTATCGGCCAGGACGATGTTCACGTACACCATTCCGGCGTCGATCGCGTCGGCGACCCGTTCGGCCTGCGCGGGATCGGTCGTGAACACATACGATCCGAGCCCGTAGCTGGTGGCGTTCGCGACAGCAATGGCTTCGGCTTCGTCCGCAACCCGGTAGACGACTCCGGCCGGGCCGAACAGCTCTTCGCGGTAGATGTCGTTGTCCGCGGTGACCCCCGTGAGCACCGTCGCGGGATAGAACGCGCCATCCCGTGCTCCGCCCAGTTCGACAGTGGCGCCCTGCGCGACGGCGCGGTTGACCTGTTCCTCGAGTCGCTCAGCCGCCGCCAGTGACGAGAGGGGGCCGATCACCGTATCGTCGGCGAACGGATCTCCAAGCGGCGCCGCCGCCATGGCAGCCACGAACTTCTCGAGGAACGCGTCGTAGAGCTCGTCGATGATGATGAAGCGCTTGGGGGCGTTGCAGGACTGGCCGTTGTTGTCGAGGCGGGCCTCGACAGCCATCTCCACGGTGGCGTCGAGGTCGTCGGTCGAGAGCACGATGAACGGGTCGGAGCCGCCCAGCTCGAGCGCCACCTTCTTCAGGTTGCGACCGGCGATCTCGGCGACAGCGGCGCCCGCACGCTCCGACCCCGTGACCGAGACGCCCTGCACGCGCGGGTCGGCGATCACCGTCGCCGCCTGCTCGTTCGTCAGGCGCAGATCGACGTAGGCACCCTCCGGGAATCCGGCATCCCGGTAGATCGACGCGATCGCTGCCGCCGACTCGGGGCATTGCGGGGCGTGCTTGAGCAGGATCGTGTTGCCGATCACCAGGTTGGGGGCCGCGAAACGGGCGACCTGGTAATACGGGAAGTTCCAGGGCATGATCCCCAGCAGCACTCCCAGCGGCGAGCGGCGGATGACCGCGGTGCCCTCACCGAGGATGTCGATCGGGGTGTCGCCCGTGATCTTGTCGACGTTGTCGGCGTAGTACTCGGTGATATCGGCGGCGAAGTCGACTTCGCCGAGGGCAGCCGACAGCGGCTTGCCCATCTCGCGCACGATGATCTCCGCCAACTCGTCGCGCCGCTCCCGATGCAGCTGCGCGGCTCTGCGGACCAGAGCAGCCCGTTGCGCGGGCGTGGAGGAGCGCCCCCAGTGGCGATACGCGTTGTCGGCGGATGCGATCGCGGCCTCCAACTCGGCATCCGTTGTGGTCGGGTAGGTGGCAAGCGTCTCCCCAGTGGCGGGGTTGACGACGGCGTAGGTACTCACGAGTCCTCCTCTTTCGGCAGCGAGCGGTGGTCGGTGGATCGATCAGGACGATGCCAGAACATGCTCCAGCACGTCCAGAGCATCCTCGAGCACGTCGTCGCCGATGACCAGGGGCGGCAGGAAACGGATCACGTTCCCGTACGTGCCACAGGTGAGCATCAGCACACCCTGGTCGAGGGCAGCCCGCACGACACGGGAGGTCAGCCCGGCATCCGGCTCCCCCGTCGCCGGATCGACGAACTCGAGGGCCATCATCGCGCCTCTCCCGCGGACGTCGCCGATGCGCGGGTCGGATGCCTGCAGGCCCCGCAGGCGCCCCTCGATGATGTCGCCGATGTGGCGCGCCCGCGCCGACAGGTCCTCGGTCTCGTAGACCTCGATCGCGGCGAGCGCCGCGGCGCACGCGACGGGGTTTCCGCCGTAGGTGCCCCCGAGGCCTCCCGTGTGCGAGGCGTCCATGATCTCGGCGCGGCCGGTGACCGCCGCAAGCGGCAACCCGCCGGCGATGCCCTTCGCGGTGGTGATGAGGTCAGGCACGATGCCCAGGAGCTCGCTGGCGAACATCGCCCCGGTCCGGGCGAACCCGGTCTGGATCTCATCCGCGATGAGGACGACGCCGTTGGCATTGGCCCACTCCTGCAGGGCGGGAAGGAAGCCGTCGGCGGGGACGATGAATCCGCCCTCGCCCTGGATCGGCTCGATGATGATCGCCGCGACGTCCGCGACCCCGACGTGCTTCTCGATGACGCCGATCGCCCGCTTGGCTGCTGTGGTGCCATCGAGCCCGTCTCGGTAGGGGTACGACATGGGCGCCCGGTAGATCTCCGGAGCGAACGGCCCGAACCCGGCCTTGTAGGGCATGTGCTTGGCGGTGAGCGCCATCGTGAGGTTGGTGCGCCCGTGGTAGCCGTGATCGAAAGCGACGACAGCCTGGCGTCCGGTGTGCTTGCGCGCGAGCTTCACCGCGTTCTCGACCGCTTCGGCGCCGGAGTTGAACAGCGCCGTCTTCTTCTCGTGGTCGCCGGGAGTGATCCGGTTCAGTGCCTCGGCCACGGCGACGTACGGCTCGTAGGGCGCGACCATGAAACAGGTGTGCGTGAACTGAGCCACCTGCTCGCGAACCGCAGCGACAACGGCGGGATGAGAGTTGCCGATCGAGGTCACGGCGATCCCGGACCCGAGGTCGACGATCGAGTTGCCGTCCGCATCGAGCAGGATGCCGCCGCCCGCGGCCACGATCGACAGGGGTGCGGTGTGCCCGACACCGGCCGACACGGCAGCAGCCTTGCGCGCCATCAACTCCTGCGAACGCGGTCCGGGGATGGCCGTCACCACGCGTCGCTCCTGCGGGAGAGTCGGTCCGCCGAGCGGAACTGTCGGGGATTCGAGTTGGCTCATGTCGCGAGGATAGCTGGACGATCGATCGCGCGCGACCCGTGCGCCTTGAACGTCGGAATCCGTCGCGATTCTGGTTCCACACGACGGCACCCGTCGTGCGAGAATCACTTCGTGATCAATGGAGACGTGTCCTGGTGGTGGCGGGACACCGGTGGCGTGCCGAACCCGCGTGAACCTCTCCCCGGCGACCTCGCGATGGACGTGTGCATCGTCGGGGCCGGGTACAGCGGCCTGTGGACGGCGTACTACCTGAAGACGCTGCAGCCCGACCTGCGCGTCTGCATCGTCGAGCAGAGATTCGCGGGCTTCGGAGCGTCAGGGCGCAACGGTGGATGGCTGACCAACTCGGTCACGGGCGGACGCTCGCAGTACGTCGAACGTCACGGACCAGACGCGGCGATCGCGCAGCAGAGGGCGCTGAATGAGACCGTGGACGAGGTGATCGACGTCACCCGGCGCGAGGGAATCGACGCCGATGTCGTCAAGGGCGGAGAGCTCGAGATCGCGCGGACGCCGGCTCAGCTGGCGCGACTACGGAAGGCTGCCGCGGAGGAGTCATCCTGGCCCCACACCGACGTCGTGGAGCTGGATGCCGCGGCGACGCGGGCCCGCGTCGCCGTCGCGGGGGTTCTCGGCGGTCTCTGGCATCCGCACTGTGCGCGCATCCACCCCGCCAAGCTCGCCTCGGGGCTTGCGGAGGTCGTGGAGCGGCTGGGCGTGGTGATCTTCGAGGGCACGACGGCGCGATCCCTCGAGCCCGGACGTGTCCAGACGGACCGGGGCACTGTGCGCGCGGATGCCGTCATCCGCGCCACGGAGGGCTTCACCGCGAACCTGCATGGCCAGCACCGGACCTGGTTGCCGATGAACTCGTCGATGATCGTCACCGAGCCCCTCCCGAGCGCGGCGTGGGATGACATCGGCTGGTCGGGAAGGGAAACGCTCGGCGACTTCGCGCACGTCTACATGTATGCGCAGCGAACCGCGGACGACCGCATCGCTTTCGGTGGGCGCGGAGTCCCGTACCGCTACGGATCGCGAGTCGACACCGACGGGCGGACCCAGGAGCGCACCATCCGCGCGCTTTCTCGACTACTCCACGATTTCTTCCCCGTCGCCCGACAGACGCCCCTTGCCCACGCCTGGGCAGGTGTGCTCGGCGTTCCGCGGGACTGGTCGGCAACCGTCGGTTACGACAGCGCGACCGGCATGGGCTGGGCGGGAGGCTACGTGGGGACGGGCGTGACGGCGACCAACCTCGCGGGCCGCACCCTCGCTGATCTCGTACTCCGCCGCGACACCGACCTCACACGCCTGCCGTGGGTCGGCCATCGCGCTCGCCGGTGGGAGGTCGAGCCGTTGCGATGGACGGCTGTGAACGCGATCTACACGGCATACCGCGGCGCCGACAGACTCGAGTCCCGCGGCGGATCACGAACGTCAGCGCTCGCCCGGATCGCGGATCTGATCGCGGGCCGCTGACAGCGGGCGGGAGTCCCGCCATACGCGCGCGGCGAGAGTCACTGGGGCGCGTGCGCCTCGAGAAACTCGTAGACATCCGTGGTGTCGACACCCGGAAAGGCGCCCGTCGGGAGGGTCGCGAGCAGCGTCCGAGGGGTGCGAACGTTGGGCCACGAGTGATCCCGCCACGAACTCTCGAGATCCGCGGGCGCCCGCCGGCAGCAGACATCGACGGAGTGCCGGGATACGCCACGGTTGGTGGTCTCACGCCCGATGAACCACTTCGTGTCGTCGAACCGCACGCCGACGCTGATCGAGTGCAGCCCCTCGGACGACGGCTCCACGCGCGCGGTGCACCAGTAGGTGCCGTTACCGGTGTCGGTGTATTGGAAATAGGGATTGAAACGGTCCGGGATGTCGAACACGACGCGACTGGTCCACTTCCGGCAGCACATCTGGCCTTCGATCGAGCCGAACCGGTCGGTGGGGAAGTTGACGTCGTCGTTCTCATACGCCTTCGTGATCGTTCCCGATTCGTGGACCTTCAGGAAATGCACCGGCATATCCAGATGGACCGTCGCAAGATTCGTGAAGCGGTGGGCGGCCGTCTCGTAGGAGACCGAGTACGCGTCGCGCAGGTCCTCGATCGACAGCGCCCGTCGCGCCTTCGCGTCGCGGAGGAATGGGACGACGTCATCCTCGGGCATGAGCAGTGCGCCGGTGAGGTAATTGATCTCGACCCGCTGCCGCAGGAAGTCCGCGTAGCTTGCCGGCTCAGCGTGCCCGAGGATCCGGCTGGCCAGCGACTGCAGCACGGCGGTGCGGGCGTCGCGCTTGCTCGCGATCGTGCTCGACAGATAGAGCCGTCCGTGCTTGAGGTCCAAGACGCTGCGCGTGGTCAGCGGCACATCCGACACGTAGTGGATCGTGAACCCGAGGTGGGCAGCGATGTCGGATGCCGTGCGCTGTGTCAGCGGTCCGCCACTGTGCCCCACGGCGTCCAGCAGTCGCCGCGCATGAGCCTCGAGGTCGGCGAAGTAGTTGTTCTGGCTCGTCATGAGCCGACGGAGGGACAGGTTCGCGCGGCGTGCAACCTCGGGCGTCGCGGCCCGCTCGTCGCGCAACCGATCGATCTCACCCTGCAGCGCGAGCATCGCCGCGAGAACCTCGTCGGGGATGGACCGACCGATTCGGAACGGTGCGATACCCAGCGCTTGGAAGGTGGGGCCGCGCATCGCCCGCTCGAGCGCCACCTCCATCGTCGCCCGCTCATCGAGCGGCTCGGACTCGAGCAGCGCGTCGAGCGTCGTGCCGAGTGCTCGTGCGATCGACCGCAGCAACGAGAGCTTCGGCTCGCGCCGTCCGTTCTCGATCATCGATAGCTGGCTGGGAGCTCGGTCCACCTCCGCGGCAAGGTCGTCCAGCGTCATCCCCCGCTCGGCGCGCAACTGCCTGATACGCCGGCCGATCGTGAGCGTGTCGACGGCGTCGTCGGCGTCCGTCGCGGTCAGGGGGAGGGACTCTTCCGGGGCGGCAAGGCTCGTCATGCCGGCGATTCTGTCACGGATGCAGAAGTTTGAGCAATCTTCACAGCTCAAGTGGTCACTCAACGCCACGAAGTTCACTCAGAGTGGTGTCACGACGCCCCTAGCCGACGAACCTCCTCGCCGGACGACACAGACAGGAAGGATGCGCCATGACTCCCTCCACGACCACACCGATGCCCACCCGTTCAGGGGCGGCACCGATGACGACAACCGAACCCACGATCGAGGTTGTCGGCCCCCTTCGTCCGCGGTATGACGAGATCCTCACCCCGGACGCACTCGGTTTCCTCACCGAGCTCCACTCGCGCTTCGCCGCGCGCCGCCACGACCGACTCGCCGACCGGATGCGGCGCCGGTTCGAGATCGGCAACGGCCACGACCCGCAATTCCGCGATGACACCGCCCACATCCGTGACGACGACGAGTGGCGCGTGGCGGGTGCCGGGCCGGGTCTGGAGGACCGGCGGGTTGAGATCACCGGCCCGACCGATCCGAAGATGACGATCAACGCGCTCAACTCCGGCGCGAAGGTGTGGCTCGCCGATCAGGAGGATGCCACCAGCCCGACGTGGAAGAACGTCATCGAGGGGCAGCTGAGCCTTTACGACGCGATCCGGGGGCAGCTCGAATACACCAGCCCCGAAGGCAAGAGCTACCGGGTGACGGCCGAGCAGACTCCGACGATCGTGATGCGCCCCCGCGGCTGGCACCTCATCGAGAAGCACCTGCGCTACACCGACCGCGCGGGACGCACGATGGACGCGTCGGGTTCGCTCGTGGACTTCGGTCTCTACGTCTTCCACAACGCCGCGCAGCTCATCGACAACGGCGTCGGGCCGTACTTCTACATCGCCAAGCTCGAGTCTTCGGAGGAAGCCAAGCTCTGGGATGACGTCTTCACCTTCACGGAGCGCTACCTCGGCATCGCGCACGGCACGATCCGCGCCACGGTCTTGATCGAGACCCTGCCTGCCGCGTTCGAGATGGAGGAGATCCTCTTCGAGATGCGCGACCACATCGCGGGCCTGAACGCGGGCCGCTGGGACTACATCTTCTCGATCATCAAGAACTACCGCGGTCGCGGGGCGCGCTTCGTGCTTCCCGATCGCAGCGAGGTGACGATGACGGTGCCGTTCATGCGCGCCTACACGGAGTTGCTCGTGAAGACGTGCCACAAGCGGGGAGCCTTCGCGATCGGCGGCATGAGCGCCTTCATCCCCAACCGCCGCGACCCCGAGGTCACCGAGCGCGCCTTCCAGAAGGTCGCCGCCGACAAGAAGCGCGAGGCCGGTGACGGGTTCGACGGCACCTGGGTGGCCCACCCCGACCTCATCCCCGTCGCGCGAGCCGAGTTCGATGCGGTGCTCGGCGACCGGCCCAATCAGCTCGACCGGCAGCGTCCCGACGTGAACGTGCGCGCCGCGGACCTGATCGACGTACACATCGGCCGCCCGATCACGGCGTCCGGCGTGTACGGGAACGTGTCTGTCGCCATCCGGTACATCGAGGCATGGCTGCGCGGCTTGGGGGCCGTCGCGATCGACAACCTCATGGAGGATGCCGCCACCGCCGAGATCAGCCGCTCTCAGATCTGGCAGTGGATCCACCAGGACCGTACGACCGAGGACGGCACCCCCATCACCCGGGAGTACGTCGAAGGCCTCATCGCGCAGGTGCTCGACGAGGTCTCGCGCTCCGAAGGCGATCGCTTCGACGACGCCGCGGCGGTGTTCCGCGAGGTCGCTCTCGGGACCGAGTTCCCCGCGTTCCTCACCCTGCCCGCCTACTCGCGCTATCTGGTCGAGACCGACTGATCGGAGCGGTTCGTCTCGCTTCGCTCGCTCAACGCCCCCGGTCGTTGAGCGAGTGCGGCGAGCCGAAACGCACCCCCTACCTCGAACAACACCGACGACCGAAGGACATGACATGACCGCCTACCAGGACGACATCGCCGCCATCCAGAGGCTCAAAGAGCAGCACGGATCCAGCTGGGATGCCATCAACCCCGAGTCCGTGGCGCGGATGCGGGCACAGAACCGGTTCCGCACCGGCCTCGAGATCGCCCAGTACACCGCCGACATCATGCGCCGCGACATGGCCGAGTACGACGCCGACTCGTCGCTGTACACGCAGTCGCTCGGTGTCTGGCACGGCTTCATCGGGCAGCAGAAGCTCATCTCGATCAAGAAGCACCTCAAGAGCACCAACAAGCGCTACCTGTACCTTTCGGGCTGGATGGTCGCGGCTCTGCGCTCGGAGTTCGGGCCGCTGCCTGACCAGTCGATGCACGAGAAGACCGCCGTGCCCGCGCTGATCGAGGAGCTGTACACGTTCCTCCGCCAGGCCGACGCGCGCGAGCTCGACCTGCTGTTCACGAAGCTCGACGCGGCGCGTGCCGCCGGTGACGACACGGCAGCGGAGTTCATCCAGTCTCAGATCGACACCTACGAGACCCACGTGGTGCCGATCATCGCCGACATCGACGCGGGCTTCGGAAACCCCGAGGCCACCTACCTCCTGGCCAAGAAGATGATCGAGGCAGGGGCCTGCGCCATCCAGATCGAGAACCAGGTCTCGGACGAGAAGCAGTGCGGCCACCAGGACGGCAAGGTGACGGTCCCTCACGAGGACTTCATCGCGAAGCTCACCGCCGTGCGCTATGCGTTCCTCGAACTGGGGATCGACAACGGGATCATCGTCGCGCGCACCGACTCGCTCGGGGCGGGGCTCACGCAGAAGCTCGCCGTCACGCACGCACCCGGGGACCTCGGCGACCAGTACAACTCCTTCCTGGATGTCGAGGAGATCTCGGACGCCGATCTCGGCAACGGGGATGTCGTCATCAAGCGGGACGGCAAACTGTTGCGTCCGAAGCGTCTGCCGTCAAACCTGTATCAGTTCCGTCCCGGGACCGGCGAGGCGCGCGTCGTGCTGGACTGCGTCACATCGCTGCGCAACGGCGCCGATCTGCTGTGGATCGAGACCGAGAAGCCGCACGTCGAGCAGATCGCCGGGATGGTGGACGCGATCCGGGCCGAGATCCCGAACGCGAAGCTCGTCTACAACAACAGCCCGTCGTTCAACTGGACGCTCAACTTCCGCCAGCAGGCCTACGACGCGCTCGCGGCAGACGGCAAGGACGTCTCGGCGTACGACCGCGCCGACCTCATGAGCGTCGAGTACGACGACACGGAGCTCGCGCGGCTGGCCGACGAGAAGATCCGCACCTTCCAGCGCGACGGCTCCGCCCGCGCGGGGATCTTCCACCACCTCATCACCCTGCCGACGTATCACACGGCGGCCCTGTCGACCGATGACCTCTCGAAGGGGTACTTCGGCGACGAGGGGATGCTCGCCTACGTGCGGGGCGTGCAGCGTCGCGAGATCCGTGAGGGCATCGCAACCGTCAAGCACCAGAACATGGCAGGCAGCGACATCGGCGACAACCACAAGGAGTACTTCGCCGGGGATGCCGCTCTCAAGGCGGGCGGTCAGCACAACACGATGAACCAGTTCAGCTGAACACCCATCCCACACGGATGCCCCGGGCGCACACCCGGGGCATCCGTGTGCCGCTGTTCCCGGGTGAGTGCTCAGGACGTGCGCGATAGGCACTCCGAGCAGGTGCCGACCAGAGAGCTCTGGACCGCGTCGAGTGCGAAGCCGCCGGTCGCGCGGGCCCGCCGGGCGGCGGACGCGAGAAGGTCCGCCGGCAGGGCGACGATGACCCCGCACGATCGGCACACACCGTGCAGATGTGCGCGGTGATGCTCCGCCGTCGCAAGGTGGTAGCCGGTCGAGCCCTGCGCGAGCGGGCGCGTCGTGACGATCCCGAGGGCGTCGAACAACTCGAGCGTGCGATAGACCGTTGCACGATGGATGCCGAGGTGAGTGAGCTGGGCGGCGACCTGCTCCGCGGTGCGATGCTTGTGCTCGCGCGCCAGGACTCCGATCACGGCGCGGCGCGCGGGCGTGATGCGCTCGCCGCGCGCCGTCAGCTGTGCCACGACCGCGTCGGCGAGGCTGCGGGGCGCCTCCGCATGAAGGTGCTCGTGCTGGTCCGACCCGCCCATTCCGCCATCGTGACACAGGGCCCGTCCAAAAGTCGGCCCGGCGCACAACATCGCTCTTGTATGGTGCGACTGAGTCGCAATAGTGTGAGCGCATCCTCGATCAAGAAGGTCGCCCATGCACGTCCCCGATGGATTCCTCAGCGTGCCAGTCTCGATCGCCACGGGCGTTGTGGCCGCCGGCGCGATCGGGCTCGCCCTCAGGAACTCCCGCGCGGAACTGCTCGATGACCGCAAGGCCCCGATGGTCGGGATCGTGGCGACCGTCATCTTCGCCACCCAGATGATCAACTTCCCCGTGGGTGCGGGCACGAGCGGGCATCTCCTGGGCGGCGCGCTGGCGGCCGTTCTCCTGGGCCCATGGACCGCGATCCTCGCCCTCAGCGCAGTCGTCATCGTGCAGGCCCTGCTGTTCGCGGACGGCGGGCTGACAGCCCTCGGCACGAACATCACTCTGATGGGGCTTGTCACCGTCACCGTCTCCTGGTGGGTGTTCCGCGGCCTGATCCGCGTGCTACCCGCGCGCAGATGGTCTCTCGCGGTCGGCGCGGCCATCGGCGGTCTGCTGTCGGTGCCGGCATCGGCGATCGCCTTCGTGGGCCTGTTCGCGATCGGAGGCCAGGTTGCCGTGCCCCTCGGTCCGGTCCTGACCGCGATGATCGGGTGGCACACCCTCATCGGGATCGGCGAGGCGATCATCACCGGGCTCATCGTCGCCGCCGTGCTCGCCTCACGCCCGGATCTGGTCTACGGGGCACAGTTCCAGCGTTCCGCTCCCGCGGCCATGACGGAGGCGGTCCCGACATGAGTGCGTCCTCGACACCGCGGGCGCGGATCTCCACGCGCGCCTTCACCCTGTGGGCGCTCGGGATCGCCCTCGTGATCTCCACCGCCGTCAGCATCTGGGCCTCATCGAGCCCCGACGGGCTCGAGTTCGTCGCAGGCGCCTTCGGCTTCGACGAGAGCGCAGCCGCGAGCGCGACCTCCGGTTCGCCGCTTGCCGACTACTCCGTCGTCGGCCTTGACGGGAACTGGCTGTCGGTCCTGATCGTCGGTGTCGTCGGGTGCGCGATCAGCTTCGCCCTCGCGTGGGGGCTCGGAAAGCTCGCGAAGCGGCGCGCATGAGGCGACAGAGGGGCACGTGAGCGCCATCGCCTGGGGCCATCGTGAAGGCGGATCCGTCCTGCACCGCCTGCCTGCGCGGACGAAGCTCATCATCACCGTCGCTTTTGCCGCCGTCGTCGTCGCCACGCCACGCGAGTGGTTCGCGGCGTTCGGCGTCTACGCGGTCATCGTGGTCACCGGGCTTGTCATCGCACGCGTGCGGCCACGCGTGATCGCCCGACGGATGACGATAGAGCTGCCCTTCGTCGTGTTCGCACTGCTCCTGCCGTTCATCGCGCTGGGTCCCCGCATCCGGGTGGGGCCGGTCGAGCTGGCCGTCGAGGGGATCTGGGGCGCGTGGGGGCTGCTCGCGAAAGCAACACTCGCCGTCGGCGCCGCCACGGTGCTCATCGCGACCACAGAGCCGCGGCGCATGATCCAGGCCCTCTCCGAACTGCGACTGCCTCACGTGCTCGTCTCGATCATGGGCTTCATGATCCGTTACCTCGACCTCATCGTCGACGAGTCCCGGCGCATGAAGATCGCTCGCGAGTCTCGCGGGTTCCGGGCGCGCGGACCCGGCTCCTGGGCGATCATCGCGCACGCGGCGGGGGCAGTGATCATCCGGTCGCACGCCCGCGGCGAGCGCGTGCACCTCGCGATGCTCTCCCGGGGAGGGTCGGGATGAGCGCAGCATCCGTGTCGGTGCAGCGCCTCGAGTTCGCCTACCCGTCGGGAGCGCGGGTGCTCCACGGCGTCGATCTCGAGATCGCGGCGGGCGAGCGCGTCGCCGTGCTCGGTCCGAACGGGGCGGGCAAGACGACCCTCATGCTGCATATGAACGGCATCCACCTTCCCCAGCGCGGGGCCGTGCGCATCGGGGACACGGAGGTCACGCGCTCAACCGTGGCCGACGCCCGACGGCGCGTCGGCGTCGTCTTCCAGGACCCGGACGATCAGCTGTTCTTGCCCACGGTCGGCGAAGACGTCGCATTCGGGCCCCGCAACCACGGGATCCGCGGAGCCGAGTTGGACGCGCGCGTGGATGCTGCCCTGACGCGCGTCGGATTGGAGCGCGAACGCGATGCCGCGCCGGGCCGGCTCTCGCTGGGTCAGCGGCGCCGCGCGGCGATCGCGACCATCCTGTCGATGGATGTCGACGTGATCGTCCTCGACGAACCGACGTCGAACCTCGACCCGGCCGCGCGCCGCGACCTCACACGCACGCTCGCCGAGGTGGACGCGACGATCGTCGTCGTCACGCACGACCTGCCGTACGCACTCGAACTGTGCCCCAGGTCGGTCATCCTCGACGGCGGACGGATCGTCGCCGACGGCAGGACGTCCGACATCCTCGCTGACGACGGGCTGCTCCGGGCCCATGGACTCGAGTTGCCCTGGGGATTCGATCCGCGCCTGCCCCGTCCCGTCCCGGCGCCCGGAGCCGAAACGCCTCTCAGCCGGCCGTCAGTCGGCGATTGACGCGAGCGAGTTGGCGTCTGATCCGTTCGTGCAGCCCTGTCGCGGTCTCGGCATCCGTCACTTCGGCGACGGCTCCCCAGTGGATCGCGACATGCTCACCCGGCTGCGCACTGTCCCCGAACGGCACCCCCACTCTTCTGGGCGCGTCATCGTCTTCGAGGACGAGCGTCCCCTCCCGGTATCGAAGTCGCGGCCCGACGACCGACCACTGCACCTCGGACGACTCGACGATCCGCGCCGGCAGGATCGCGCACGACTCGAGTACCTCCACGGGTTCGGACCGCCCCGTGCTCAGCAGCCGGGTCCAGGGATACACGCCGAACACGTGAAAGGCGTGGTGCGGTGCCGCCTCAGCGGCGAGTGACTCGTCGAGATACGCCCAGTAGGAGCCGGCTTGGGGGCCGATGATCGCCAGCAGATCCCGCCAGAAGGCTGACGGATCGATCGCGTCACCCTCGGCAGACCCGGTCCAGTATGCCCGCACCGCCCTCTCGTCGAGCGGGTCGCATCCGAGCAGCCGGCCGATGACGACCAGATACGGCCAAGCTCCTGAGAAACGGGCCGCCGCGGCACGGACGTCGACCTCGGCGCCCTCACCACGGGCGACCTGCGCGAGCAGCGGTGCACCGTCGGGCCCGCAGTAGCCTTTCTCGTTCGGATGGTAGGCGTACCGGGCGAACACGCGCTCCCCGGGTGGTCGGGCGCCCTCGCTCACGCGCGCGCCACGGCCTGCGCGGCCTCCCGATGCAGGCGACCGAAGTTGTAGTACGCGGCACATGCCCCCTCCGGCGACACCATGCACGTGCCGATCGGCGTCTCGGGCGTGCATGCGGTACCGAACACCTTGCACTCCCACGGCTTGATCACACCGCGCAGCACGCTGCCGCACTCGCACGCGGGCGGGTCTTCGACCCGCACGCCGGGCAGGGAGAACGTCTTCTCGGCGTCGAAGCGTTCATAGTCGGGATGGATGCCGTACCCGGACCGAGGGATGTACCCGAGGCCACGCCACTCGAACGTGTCCCGCACCGCGAACACCTGCTGCATCAGCGCGAGTGCCGCCGGATTCCCCTCCCGCCGCACGACCCGGGAATACTGGTTCTCAACCTCGCAGCGCCCCTCCTCGAACTGTCTGAGCAGCATCTCGACGGACTGGAGGATGTCCAGCGGCTCGAACCCGGTCACAACGATCGGCAGACCGTATTCGGCGGGGATGAAGTCGTACACGGTCGTCCCGACCACCGTCGAGACGTGTCCGGGACCGATGAAGCCGTCCAGGTCGAGGTCATCGGCATCCAGGATCGCCCGCAGCGGGGGTTCGATGAGCACGTGGTTGCAGAAGATCGAGAAGTTCCGCACGTCCAGGGCTGCCGCGCGGGCGATCGTGACCGCCGTGGAAGGTGCGGTGGTCTCGAACCCGACGGCGAAGAACACGACCTTCTTCTCGGGGTTGTCGATCGCGATCTTCAGCGCATCCAGCGGTGAATACACGAAGCGGACGTCCGCTCCGGCCGCCTGCGCCTGCAGGAGGCTGCCTTCGGTCCCGGGCACCCGCATCATGTCGCCGAAGGTCGTGAAGATCACACCAGGGCGGTGTGCGAGCCACACCGCATCATCGACGCGACCCATCGGGATGACGCACACGGGGCACCCGGGGCCATGCACGAGCTGGACAGCCTCGGGAAGCAGGTGCTCGAGGCCGTGCCGGTAGATCGTGTGGGTGTGGCCGCCGCAGACTTCCATGAACGAGAGCGTGCGCCCGAGTCGCTCCGTCTGGGCATCGATGACCTTCAGCAGAGAACGGGCGGCAGCGGGATCGCGGAACTCATCGACGAATCGCATCAGACGATCTCCGTTTCCATGAACGCTTCGAGCTCTTCGTCGTAGGTGCGCCCGAGCTTTCGAATCTGGTCGAGGGTGACATCCGCTTCCCGTTCGTCGATCCTGCTCATGGCGAAGCCCACGTGGACGAGCACCCAGTCCCCCACCTCGAGCGGCTCATCAGCGAGCAGGCGGGTGGAGATCACCCGGCGGACACCGCTGACCTCCACGGACGCGAGGTGCTCGTCGGCATCGACGACCTCGACGATCTCACCGGGTATTCCGAGACACATGGCTGACCTCTCTCTCAGCAGATCCGGGGAAGGGGGTCGCCGACGAGCATGTCGACGATGCGAGTGCCGCCGAAGGCGTTGCGCACGGCCACGATGTCGGAGGGGCTGGCGACCACCTCACCGATGACGGCAGCGATCTCGCCGCCGGGGAGCGACCGGAGCGCGGCAAGCGCGGCATCCGTGCGTGCCGCCGGAACGACGGCAGCGAACATCCCCTCGTTCGCGACGTAGAGCGGATCGATGCCGAGCATGTCGCACGCGCCACGAACGACGGGCGCGACCGGAACCGCCTCGTCATCGATGATGACCCCGTGGCCGGACGCCTGCACGAGCTCGTTGAGCACGGTCCCGAGGCCACCGCGCGTAGCGTCCCGCATCCAGCGCGTGTGCGGCGCGGCGTCCAGGAGCGCCTCGACGAGTCCGTTGACCGCGCGGGAGTCGGAGTGGATCTCTGCGTCGATCGCGAGGTTTCCGCGAGCGAGCATGACCGCCATCCCGTGTGCGCCGATCGGACCGGAAACGAGGATGCGGTCTCCGGGTTCGACCAGGGATGCGCCGAGCCGCCGCTCGTCGGGGACCGTGCCGATCCCGGCCGTCGTGATGAAGAGCTTGTCCGCGGCGCCCCGCGGCACCACCTTGGTGTCGCCCGCGACGATCTGGACTCCTGCGGTCTCGGCGGCCGCCCGCATGTCGGCCGCGATCTCGCGGAGGGTCTGCACGGGAAGCCCCTCTTCGATGACGAAGGCTGCGGTGATGGCCGTGGGCACCGCGCCGCTCACAGCGAGGTCATTGACGGTGCCGTTGACCGCGAGATCTCCGATGCTGCCGCCGGGGAACCGGATCGGGTTCACCACGTACGAATCGGTGGTCAGCGCGACTCGACCCGCCGGTCGAGCGAGCACCGCGGCGTCTCCGGGATCGCCGGGAGTGGGCGACCCGAACGCTTCGAAGAACACGGCGTCCACGAGGGCCGCGGATGCCTTCCCGCCTGCGCCGTGAGCCAGGGTGACCACCTCGTCGATCAGGCGGGGGCGGCGGCGGCGGAACGCCTCGATCCGCGCGAGAACTTCGTCCTCGGACTCGTTGAGTCGGTTCTTCCCCCGACGGGCGGTGTCGGATGCCGTGGGTTCAGCGGTCATGACATCACCGCCGAACGCGTCGGCACGACCACAGCGTCGGGGAGCGGAACCGTCGCGATCGCCATTCCCGCGTGAATGAGCACCAGATCGCCGGGCGAGACCCGACCGACGATGGTGACGTCGATCTGCTCGACACCGTCCGCAGTGCGCACCCGCGCGGGAGCGAACAGCACGGGTGGGGCCGCGACGACCTCGCCGAGGCGCCCCTCGTCGCTGCAGGTCACACAGACCTCGTCGGTGCACTCCACGACGGCCGGCTCCAATGCCGCGGCATCGTGTCGTAGGTCTTCCGCCAGCACGAGGATGCGGGACACGATCTCGGGACCTCCCTCGACGCACACGGTGGCCACTCCCTCGGGAGGGCGCTGTGACGAGCCCACCCAGATCCCGGCGACCCCCCACGCCGGGAGGCGCGCAAGCAATCGGTCGCGGTCGGGGAAGGCTCCCACGACGATCGCGGCGTCCCCGGTGCGGGCCGCGGACCGAAGCTCCGCGCACGGATCCTCGCCCGACACGACGGAGATGGTCGGCACATCCACGGGAGCGTCGGAGACGACGTGGACGGACCGGCCTAAAGCCCATGCCCGGGCGACATGAACGGCCGCGATGCGCAGGTCGCTCGCCGGTGCGGCGGTCACAGTCCGACCCTCGCTTCGGCAGCGATCGCGCCGTCATCGTCGACGATCCCGGCATCCTGCATCGCACTCATGACCTGATCCACCTGGTCGGCCGGGACCCGAGTGAGGGCGAACCCGGCGTGCACGATGACGTAGTCGCCGACCTGGAGATCGGGCAGGAAATTGAGCTTGACGTCCCGGGTCTCACCGGCGAAGTCGACCTCGGCGACGATCGCGCCGTCGGGCTCCTCCCACCGCTCGAGGATCCGGCCTGGAATCGCAAGGCACATCGGCTCACTCCCCTCCGCCGGACCGACCGGCGATCATCAGGTGTCCAGCGAGGGCTTGGCCGAGGCTCAAGCCGCCGTCTCCGGCGGGTACCCGACGGTGAAACATCGTCGGGACGCCGTCGCGGGAAAGTCTAGACCGCACCCCACGCAGCACGATGCGGTTCTGCGCGACCCCACCCGACAGGCCGGCCGCGTCAGCGCGCCCCGATCGGACGAGATCACTGAGCGCGGACGCGATCCACGTGGCGGCGCCGTCGTGGAACCTGCGCGCGAGGCACGGCACTGCCTCTCCTGCCCGCATCCGGTCGACGATGTCGGCGACAAGCGCCGGCAGGTCGCCGGGCACATCACCGTGGCCGCCGTGAACGCACGCGTCCGCTGCCGCCTCGAGCTCCATCGCTGCCTGCGCCTCGTACGTCATGCGTAGACGGATGCCGAGAATCGCCGCGACCGCATCGAAGACCCGGCCCAGGCTTGTCGTCGCGACGACCCCGGGGGCGTCCGGCGCGTCCAGCTGTGAAAGGACGAGGGCCAGCTCTGCCGGCGGCGCATCGAGCGTCGCAGGGATGGCGGACCCATCGATGTCCCAGTCCCGCAGGAGACCCGCCGCAGCGCGCCATGGCGCACGGGCGGCGGCGTCGCCACCGACGAGACGAAAGCTCGGCACATGCGCGGCGCGGTGGTAGTCGAGGGGGTCCGCCCCCAGCACCAGCACCTCACCGCCCCAGATCGTCCCATCATCGCCCCAGCCGGTGCCGTCGACGGTGGCGACCGCGACACGTGTACCGACGGCGCCGTGTTCGGCGAGCAGGCTCAGCGCGTGCGCGTGGTGATGCTGGACCTGGACCAGGGGGGTACCCGTGCGCTCGGCTTCGCGTTCGGCCCACCGCGTGGTCGCGTAGTCAGGATGCAGATCGGCGACGAGCAATGCCGGCGCACTCCGGTGCAGACCCTCGAACTGGACGACGCCGCGCTCGAACGCCTCCTGGCAGGCGAGCGACCCCATGTCGCCGATGTGCGCGGAGAGGAAGGCGCGCCCGTCGCGCACGATCGCGAACGTGTTCTTGAGTTCTCCGCCGACGGCCAGGACAACACCGGCACTCTCGGCGGGGGGCAGCCGAATCGGCAGCGGGGCGTATCCGCGGCTGCGCCGGATCGGAATCGGGTCCGGCGCGCCGTCATTTGCGACGAGGACCGAATCCTCAACGGGAACATGGATGCCGCGGTCGTTCGTGAGGAACAGATCGGCAATGCCCCCCAACACCGCGACGGCGTCATCGTCCCGATAGCACAGCGGGTCGCCCGAGACGTTCCCGCTGGTGGCGACGACGACGTCGGTCGGGTCCAGCAGGAGCTCGTGGACCGCGGCCGAGGGCAGCATGATGCCGATCCGCGACAGCCTCGGGGCGACGGTGGGCGCGAGGTCGAAGCCCTCCGCTGTGTCGGCGATGACGATGGGGCGCGCAGGGCCCGCCATGTCGCGTGCCGCCGTCGGGTCGAGCCTGGCGATGCGCGAGGCCTCCTCGATGGACCCCGCCATCACCGCAAACGGCTTGTCGGGCCGACGCTTGCGATCTCGCAGGCGTCGCACGGCAACGTCGTTGCGAGCGTCGCACAGCAGGGTGTATCCACCGAGGCCCTTGACCGCGATGATGCGCCCTTCTCGGAGCGCGGATCGAGTGGCTGACAGCGCCGCCGCTGCGGAGCGCAGCGGCGATCCGGTCGAATCGGTGAGCGTCAGAGTCGGACCGCAGTCGAAGCAGCTGATCGGCTGCGCGTGGTAGCGCCGATCGAGCGGGTCCTCGTACTCGGCCTGGCACGCGGCGCACATGGGGAAGACCGACATCGTCGTCAATGGCCGGTCGTACGGAAGATCCTGGATGATGCTCAGGCGCGGGCCGCAGTTCGTGCAGGTGATGAAGGGGTACCCGTACCGCCGATCGGTCGGGTCGCGCAGTTCGCGGCGACAGTCGTCGCAGCATCCGACATCCGGCGGGATCAGCGTACGAGCCCCCTCCGTGCGTCGGCTCGCGACGATCCGAAAGCCGCTCTCTCCCGGGATCACGTCCCGCGGGAGAGTGCTCATGTCGTCGATGTGCGCGAGCGCGGGCGCTTCCTCACGCACCGCCCGGAGGAACTCATCGATTGCCACAGGGTCTCCCTGCGCCTCGATGAACACGCTTTCGTCGTCGTTGCCGCACCAGCCCGTGATGCGGCACGCCGCGGCGGCACGGGCGACATGCGGCCGAAAACCGACACCCTGCACCACACCGTGCACGGTCACCGCCACGCGCGTGGTGGGCACGACAGCGACGCCGAAGCGTGGCGTGTCAGTGCCCGCCGCAGCCACAGCCCTCGGGGCCGCACGAGCCCGCCCCGGTTCCACAGGCGCCCGCCGATACTGCTCCGGGACCGCGGAACAGGGACTCGAGGCTCACGAATGCGACGGCGCGCGTCGAGTTCGGCGCCGCGGCGGGAGCGGTCGCCTCGGCCGTGGCGGACGGGTCGGGCATCCGGATGATGCCATGCATGCCGAGCAGCATCCGCACCGCCGGATCGTCGACGAGTTCGAAGAGCAGTTCCTTGCCCCGCGGGTCCTCGCGCAGCCTCCGCACGATCGCTGTCAGCCCGTCCTTCGACACGGCATCCAGGGCGAGCGCGAACTCCTCGGCGACGGCCCGGCTTGCGGGGTCGAGCCGGCTGATGTCCGCGACCGCCGCATCCAGTCGGGCAGCCGTGCTCTCCAAGGTGTCAGTGTCGAGCATCGTCATCGGATTCCTCCCCATTCGTCCTGGCGGGCCGGCATCACGCCGAGCTGCCCGCCGCCACCAACTGATCGCGCAGATCGCGCACGATCGCCGCCGAGTTCTCGTCGCCCTTCGAGGCGAACAGGAACTCCGCCTCGTCGAATCGTCCGCGCGCATCCTCCAGGAGCCCGAGATGAGCCAGCGCATTCCCCTGGTTGGAGAGCACGCGGGCGCGCCCGAGTGCATCCTTTTTCGGCGAGCGGGTGCGCAGCACCACCTCGTAGAGGTCCACCGCCTCCATCAGGTTGTCGCGCTGTCGGGCCGACGGGGCGTAGACGAGGGCATTCGCCAGGTTCAGCCGCGCGCTCGCCCACTCCTCGGCATCATCCTTCTCATCGAGCAGCCGCGCGGCGGTGCGCAGCGACTGGATCGCGATCCCGACGCGCAGCATGTCGGCATCGGACATGACCGGCGCCGCCAAGTACGCCGTGCCGAGATTCAAGTGGAGACGAGCGAACAAGGGCCGGTTGTCGGACTCATCCAGGAGGCGGAGCGCGTCGGTGTATCCCTGGATCGCTTCCGCGACCGACCGCCGACCTTCTATTGCCAGCCCGTGGATCAGTCCAGCGCGGTGATAGAGCGCTTCCGCATACGCCGACCGGAGATCCGTGCCCTTCAAGAGCGCAACGGCCTCATCGGCATCAGCGAGATCATGCGCGCGGCCGGCGAGCTCACTGAGGATCACACCCGCGAACGCGGACGCGATGCCGCGCGCCTGCTGGGCGGCGGCCCGCAGGCACTCCACCGCCTCGTCCTCGTCGCCATCGGCCAGCGCGTGGGCTGCTTGCGACGTGAGGACGAGGGCGGCTACCTCGCCCGTAGCCGATCCGACCTCGGGGGGGATGCTGGTGTGCCCCAGGGTGAAGGCGACGTGGTCGACCAGGGGGCGCCACTGCTCACCGAGCGCCGCGGTGACCTCCGCGCGCGTCACACTGTCGGGATCCACGACGAACAGGTTGTACCGATCCACTGGGCGATCGGATGCCGCGAAGACAACAGCGGCGTCCTCGACCCGTCCTTCGTAGGCAAGTCGGATGCCCTCGAGCACGTCCGGCCACGCCGCGGGGAGGCGGCCCGACACCAGCGACTCCCGAACGGCATCCGTGCCCTCGCCGACGACGAGCAAGAGCCCGGCCGGCAGCGGAAAGGCGCCGAGGGGCTGGGGACGGGCGATCTGGGTCATCAGGCACGCTCCTCGATGATGGTCAGCCGGCGACGCTTTCGCGACCACTCCGCGGAGACGAATCCCACCGGGTAGTCGTCGGCGAGCGCCTCTCGCAGCAGGACGCTTCGGTCACCCGCGACGTTTCGCTGCTTGAGCATGAGGCCGCCGGAAGCGGCGACGCCGACCGGCATCACGACGATCTCGCCCGTCGGGGCACGCAGGGCCGCAATCCGGTCGTCGGGGAAATGGGCGCGGGCGAACTGCGCGGGGAGCCGGAGGTGTCCCTCGGGCGTGAACTCCACAGTGACCTGCTCCACCTCGTCAGTCATCACCGGACTCCGCAAGGGACGCGATGCGCTGACGTACGATCTCGAGCGCCCGCTCGATGGCCGTGTCGACGACCGGGCTGAGCGGGTCACCGAAGGCGAAGGAGCCTCCCTCGATGAGGAGGACGTCGATGTCATCAGGCATGAGAGGACCCAGGAGCCACCGGCCGAAGGCAATCGCGTGGTCCCACCGGAAATCGTGGCTTCCCATCGCGCCGGCCGGGGGTAGTTCGGCGACGATGTCTCCGGGAACCGCGAACAGCGTTCCCGGCTCTGCTCCCGTGCGGGACGCATCGATGATCAACACCCTGTCCGCATGGCGCATCTCGAAAGCCACGCCCATACCGCTCGTCCCCCCGTCCGCGATCCGAATCCGGTCCGGAACCGGACCGGATTCCCACAGCCGCCGGATCAGGACAGGCCCCGCAGCGTCGTCCCCACGGAGAATATTGCCGCATCCGATGATGAGCAGATCGACGCGCGGATGCTCTTGTCCGTCGTCGATCAGACGCCACGGATGAACAGGCTCGAGCACCTGCGCAGGCTCTCCGCCGTGCGCCGCGTCTCTCGTTCCCTGCTCTCCCACGCTCAGCACATGTTGTTGATGACGAACGACGACATCTCCCGCCCGGTCTTGCCGTCGTACGCGTGCACGGTGCACACCAGGCACGCGTCGAAGCTGCGGGTGACGTGTCCCAGTTCGACGGGGTCTTCGAGGTCGTACACCGGAGCGCCGATGAGCGCCTTCTCGATCGGACCGACGACAGCGTCCTTGTCCCTCGGCCCGATGTTCCAGGCGCTCGGCGTGATGACGTTGTAGTTCGCGATCTTTCCGTCCTCGATCACGATCCAGTCCTGAAGCGCACCGCGCGCGGCCTCGGTGCCGCCGTACCCGCGCGCGGACACGGGGTCGGTGGGCTCCGCGAAGAACGAGCCGTGCAGGTCGATCTGGTTCAACCAGTTCTTCACGAGCTTGTAGTACTTCGCCGCCTCGTGCATGCGCGCGAGCTGACGCACCAGAACCGAAGGGCCCTTCTGCGCCATGACATCGGTGAAGAGCGGGTCATAGTCCTGGAAGTCCTTCGTCTGCGGCTTTCCCGCGACGACCTGCCGCGCCAGCGGCCCCGCCTCCAGCGGGAGACGTCCGACGCCGGGGACGTCGTAGCGCGGCGCCTTCGCGAACGAGTACTTGTCCTGCTTCGCGCCGAGTTCCGGGTCGATCGCGTTCTGCTCCCCATCGAAGGGGTGCACGACATCGTCGCCGCGGTAGAAGGAATGGGCGACGTCCTCGCTCACGCGCGCTTGGTCGTACTCGTGGTGGGAGCCGTTCGCGTAAACGCCAGACCGGACCACGAGAGCGTCGTTGCGTCCCTCGATGGTCGGCCGGTCATACGAAGCGGGATCGAAGTACGTGCCGGCGGCGATGTAGTTCCCCCAGCCCTGGCCGTACGTGTCGAGTCCGATGTCGAGGGCGTACCGGATGAAGAAGCCGCAGTCCGAATTGCGATGAGCGTCGCTCTCCTCCACCCACGCGAGGATGTCCTCCCACGTCTTGTTCTCGAGCCACCTGTCGACCGTGCAGCCGAGCCATTGCTTCTCGAGCCACGCGTTCTTCCAGTTGTCGAGAATCGCGTGCGAGCGCGTGACGTCACTGAGGGTGGGTGCACCCATGATGCCGCCGGGGACCATGAAGGAGGAGTGCGGCCACTGTCCGCCGAAGATGGCGTAGATCTCGACGGGCTTCTGGCTGAGCACGACACCGGGCTGGTAGCTCGTGCCGACGTAGGCCGAGAACCGGCGGCACGCCTCCTCGTACAGCGGCGACGCCTTGTATTTCTCGTGCGTGAGGTCGATCGCGAAGATCGCGTAGAAGTACCGCGGGATCGACTGCAGCGTCTCGACGGCCTGACCGATGTTGCGAACGAGCGTCGCGTTGTGCGGCACGAACGTCTGGAACGCGGTGTCCAGCGCGTAGCACGCCTTGTAGAGGTGGCTGCCGCCGCAGATCCCGCAGATGCGCGGGGTCATGATGAGCCCCGCGCGCATGTCCTTGCCGCGCAGGATCGTCTCGAATCCGCGGAACATCATCGCCTGGGTCCAGGCATCCGTCACGACGCCGTCTTCAATGGTGACGCGCACGTCCAGGTCGCCCTCGACACGGCCGAGGGGGCTGACGTGCAGATCGACGGTAGAACTCATGTGCTGTGCCTTTCGGGCTAGACGACGAACATGTCCTCTTTGGACCACTTGGGTGCGGAGATCCGCGCCGCGGCGGCCATGGCCATGTACGTGACGTGGTCCTCTCCGGGCGGGAGGTCCTTGGGGATGGCGCCGGCGATCAGCTGCGTCTTGAAGACCGATCCCGGCATGAGGTCGGCGAACGGGAACTCGGGCTCGGTGCACCCGAGGCAGGGCATACCTGCACGGGTCTTGGACGACTGGCGGTTCCAGAGGATGCGGTTGCACGGCGCGTGGGTCATCGGGCCGCGGCATCCGAACTCGTAGAACAGACACCCGGTGCGCGTGCCCTCACCGAAGCTCATCGTCGACTGCTTGAACTCGAAGAACGTGTTGCGGGTGCAGCCGTTGTGGACGAACTGGGTGAAGAAGGTCTGGGGTCGGTTGAGGTCATCGAGGGCGATGTCGCCGACGCGCCCGGTGGCCAGGGCGACGATGATCTGCGTGATCCAGTCCGGGTGCGCGGGGCAACCGGGGATGTTGATCACGGGCAGGCCCGACTTGCTGCGCCAGTCAGCGCCGAGGAAGCCACCCTTTGCCTTTCGGTGGAATTGGAGTCCCGTCGAGTCGCTGGGGTTGGGGGCCACCGCGGGCAGCCCCCCGAAGCAGGCGCAGTCGCCGATGGCCACGACGATGGATGCCGCCTCAGCGAGGTCTGTCACCCAGTCCTTCATGGGACGGTCGGCGAACATGTCGAAGCGACCGGTGCCGTCGGGGCCTTCGATGACGGTCCCTTCGAACACGAAGATGTCCAGCGGTCGCTTTCCCTCCGCGCAGTCCGTGAAGATCTTCTGCGCTTTCACCCCCATCTCGAGGCCGAGGGTCGGGTGCCAGAGCACCTCGAGTCCGAAGTCCACGATGAGGTCGACGACGCTGGGCTCGTCGGCGTTGAGGAACGACATGGTGTTCCCCGAACAGGCACCACCCTGCAACCACAGCACGCTGGTCATGGCCGCTCTCCTTCCGTTGCGGTCGCCTCATCCTCTTCGCGAAGGGAGCGACCGAGTTCCTTGACGATTCGCAGCGTGAAGGCCAGGCCCCGTCGAACGTCCGGATCGCGGGTCATGCCGCTGATCGCCAGGATGCTCGGCGGTTTCTGCTCCGCTTCGGCCTGCGCCTGCTCCGTGGCACGGCCCACGCCTGCGGCGAGGCGTGTCAGCAGATCAAGAAGCGCGGGTTCGAGCAGGCCCGAGGAGCCGATCTTCTCGACGAGGTCGGCATCCGCGACGTGCTCGAGCACGGGAATCGCCTGATCCGCAACCTTCAGGAGCGCAGGACCCGCGGCGACGGCGCGCTTGCCGACAGGGCTCTCCGTGACCATCGCCACCGCTTCGTGGTAGCTGGTCGCAACGTTTTCGACGATGTTGTCGGAGTGGGCGAAGAAGCCGCCGACCACGTCCAACAGGCCCGCGACCAGTTCGGCGTTGTCCAGCAGGTGGTTCAGGGATGCGACGGTTTCGGGATCCGCGAGGCGCTGGCGCAGTCGCTCGGCCTCGATGTCGGCGCCCGTGATCTCATTCACGTCGTCAGTGGTGAACACCGCGCTCATGCCATCGGCCTCCGATCAAGGCCCTCTGCGATGACGGGCCCCTGGCATGAATGTATCCCTCAAACGACACACGATGTATCCATCTGGCGCATGAACTATCCTGAATGCGAACCTCTCGGAGGCACTGTGACTCGTCCCCTGCGCACGCCACCGGCCCTCGCCGGCGCCCCATCGATTCGCACCGATGACCCGCGACTGCTGGCCGCCGAGATCAGTGCGATCCTCGGGCGCGCCACGCTCGCCACGCACGACGGCCGCGCCGCGCTCGACGGCGCACTGTTCGTCCGACAGTTCGACTCCATCTCGCTCGCGTACCTGGACATCGGCGCGGCCACGACCGTCGACATCCCCTCGGCCTCGGATGCCGTCATCGTGTGCATGAACCAGGGCGGGGGGCTCTCAGCGCGCATCGACGGGCTTCCGGTGCGCACGAGCACGGTGCAGGCGATCGTGCTCTCCCCGGGCGTCGGGGTACGTCTCGAGATGACTCCGGATGCCCCCCAGCTCCTGGTGCGCCTCGAGCGCGCGGCGGTCGAGGCCGCCCTCGCGCGGATGCTGGGTCGGCGCGTCGGTGAACCCCTGCGGTTCGACCCCCTTTTCGAGCTGAGCTCACCCGAGTCGATCCGCTGGAGCATTGCCGTGCAGCTGCTGAGCACCGAGTCCATGATCGACGGATCGCTCCTGACGCTTCCGTTCGGCCGCCAGAGCATCACCGATCTGCTGGTGTCGTCGCTCTTGCTGTTGCAGCCGTCGAACCACTCCGCAGCGCTTCGACAGGAGGCGGCATCCGGTCTCATGGCGGATGCGATGACGCACATCGAAGAGCACCTCGCCGAGCCGTTTCGCCTGGAGAGCCTCGCGCAGGCCGTGCATGTCTCACCGCGCCACCTGCAACAGTCCTTCCGTCGCCGGCTGGGCACGACCCCGTCCGCCTACGTGCGCGACCGACGGCTGGAGCGCGTGCGGGCCGAACTCGCCGACGCCGATCCGCGGCGCGGCGCGACGGTGGCAGGAATCGCCCAGCGGTGGGGATTCACCCACGTCGGGCGCTTCGCCATCCAGTATCGCGAGCGCTTCGGAGAGTCCCCCTCCCGCACGCTGCGAGCGCACTGACACGGCAGCTTCCCGGCGTGCGGACGCCGGCTCTAGGGTGAGGGAGCACAGAAGCAACAGCCGAGTCGTCGATCGGAGCAACGGATGCACGAGCTTTCGCTGTGCCGTTCTATCGCGGCGATCGCCGAACGATCCAGCGGCGGCCGCCCGGTGTTGTCCATCCAGCTGGACGTCGGTCAGCTCCGACAGGTGGTTCCCGAGACCCTCGTGTACTGCTGGGGCATCGTCTGCGAGAGTTCGCCCTCGTTGGCGGGCTCCCGCCTCGAGGTGACGTCGGTACCCGCCGTCGTCGCCTGCCGCGAATGCTCCGCCGACTCGACGATCACGGGTGTACCCATCCTCGTGTGCGCGTCGTGCGGAAGCGGTTCGGTGGTCGTACGATCTGGGGAGGAGTTCCTCGTCCGGTCAATGGAGGTCGGCGAGCAGGAGGGGATGTCAGATGGGTCGCTTTCACCGCCACGATGACGGGACTGTGCATTCGCACGACCACGATCACGATCACCACGACCACAACCACGACTCCGGTCATACCCACGGCGAGGACCACATCGGCGATCACTCCGGGTACGAAACCGGTGCGGAGCGGATCGACGTGCTCGAGCGGATCTTCAGCGAGAACGACGCCGCCGCGGCGCGGAATCGGCGCGCTCTGGATGCGGCATCCGTCGTCTCGATCAACCTGATGTCCTCGCCCGGAGCGGGAAAGACGACCCTCTTGGAGCGAACCCTGGCCGAACTCGAGGGGCGCGTGCGGGTCGGGATCGTCGAAGGCGACATCGAGACAGCTCTGGACGCGGACCGACTCACCGGCTACGGCGCGCAGATCTCCCTTCTGAACACCGGCAACGGGTTCGGTGGCGAGTGTCACCTCGACGCTCCCATGGTCGACCGCGCATTGCGCGGCCTCGAGCTCGATGCTCTCGACCTCGTCGTCATCGAGAATGTCGGAAACCTCGTGTGTCCGGCCGAGTTCGACACCGGCGCTCACCACCGCGCGATGGTCGCCTCGGTGACCGAGGGGGAGGACAAGCCCCTCAAGTATCCGGTGATGTTCCGATCGGTGGACGTGGTGGTCGTGAACAAGACCGACCTGCTCCCCCACCTGGATTTCGACCTCGACGCGTTTCTCGCGAATGTGCGCGCCGTGAACCCCACGGCGCGCGTCATCCTCACCAGCGCAAAGGCCGGGGACGGGCTCGACGAGTGGTTCTCCTGGATATCGGAGATCACCGCGTCGACCTCGGCGATCAGCGAGCGCTGACGTCGGCGGCGCCGGATCAGCGATCCGCCGATCCCGCCGCGGGTCAGGCGACCTCGCCGGCAGCGACGATCTCCGCGAGCCCGGCGACCCGCGAGAGGTGGTACACCCCGTAGGCGTCGGCTTCCCGGATGCGGCGCACATCGGCATCCGTCGGGCTCGTGTGAGCGAGGGTGGCGGTGAGCATCCGCGCGTGCATGAGCCCGCCCGCGAGGAACCCGAGCAGCATCAGGTACGGGACACTCACGGCGTATGCGTCCCGGGTCATCCCGAACCGCAGGAGCTGAGCGGTCGCGGATTGGGCTGACGCACGCGCCGTCTCAAGTCGATCTGCGGTGCGCGCCGCGACCGGATGGTCCACTCCCCGCAGCTGCGCGACCGCCTCCGAGACCTCGTCGAGCACACGCCCGACCGTCGCCCCGTCGTCGCGGATGACCTTTCGCCCGATCAGGTCGTTGGCCTGGATAGCGGTGGTGCCCTCGTAGATCGGCATGATCCGGGCGTCGCGGTAATGCTGCGGGGCACCGGACTCTTCGATGAAACCCATGCCGCCGTGCACCTGGATCGCGTCCGAGGTGATCCGCAGCGCCTCCTCGGTCGTCCAGCCCTTGAAGATCGGCACGAACAGTTCTGCCAGACGGATGCCGTCCTCGTTGTCGGCGCGGTCGAACAGGTCACCGACGAGGACGCCGAGCGCGCGCATCGCGCTGATCTCGCTGGCCATCGACAGCAGCAGGCGACGCACATCGGGATGCTCGGCGATGGGCGACCCCGCGGGACGGTCCAGGACCGACCCCTGCATGCGTTCCTCGGCATATGCCCGCGCCCGCTGGTACGCACGGTCGCTGATACCGGTGGCCTGCAGACCCATACCGACGCGGGCAGAGTTCATCATGACGAACATTCCGGCGAGCCCGCCGTGGAGCTCGCCGACGAGGTAGCCGGTTGCGCCCTCATAGTCCAGCACGCAGGTCGGGCTGCCGTGGATGCCGAGCTTGTGCTCGACCGAGACGGTCGTGACGGCGTTGCGCTCCCCCGCGTTGCCGTCGGCATCGAGCAGGTACTTCGGGACGACGAACAGCGAGATCCCCTTCGCGCCCTCGGGAGCATCCGGGGTGCGCGCGAGGACCAGGTGGACGATGTTGCCTGCGACATCGTGGTCGCCCCACGTGATGAAGATCTTCTGGCCCTTGAGCGACCACGAGCCGTCCCCGTTCGGCGTGGCCATCGTGCGGATCGCGCCGAGGTCGGTGCCCGCCTGCGGCTCGGTGAGGTTCATCGTCCCGGTCCACTCGCCGCTCACGAGCCGCGTGAGGTACTGCTCGCGCAGCTGGTCGGAGGCGTAGGCATCCAGCGCGTGGATCGCTCCCGTCGTGAGCGCGCTGCACAGCGCGAAAGAGGTGTTGGCCGCGTTCCACATCTCGCCCAGGCCCGCCTGTACGAGCGCCGGCAACCCGTCACCGCCCGCGGACTCGGGAGCCTCGGCGGTGATCCAGCCGGCCTCCACGACGGCGCGATAGGCCTCGGGGAACCCGGACGGGGTCTTCGCCTGGCCGTCCACGACCGTCACGCCCTCGCGGTCGCCGGATGCGTTCAGCGGTGCGAGCACCTCGGCCGCCAGCTCTCCCGCCGCCGAGAGGGCATCGACGGCATCCTCGGCGGACAACGCTCCCCCCGTGGCGCGCGCCACGAGATCGGTTCCGAACGCCTCGGCGAACAGGAACGCATAGTCGTCGACGGGAGGGACGTAGGCAGAGGTGTCGGCCATGGCGGACTCGCTTTCACACGGAAGTGGAACTGAGACTCATGATACGTGACACTCCGTGTCATCCGTCCGCGCAGCATCCATCTCTCTTCCCGCCGAACCCACATCTTCCGCGCCGAACCCACAGCTTTCGGCACGCAAGTCCTGTGGGCTCGCGCCGGACTCTGTGGGTTCAGCGAGGGTGGCAGGGGCGGGGCGCGGGGACCGGAGGGTCAGATGAGGCCGCGCTCCAGGGCTACCGTCACGGCGTGGGTGCGGTCGGCGACCTCGAGCTTCTCGAACACCTTCAGCAGGTGCGTCTTCACTGTCGACTCGCCGATCCCGAGGTCGGCGGCGATGAGCTTGTTACTGCGGCCGCGCGCCGCGAGGCGCAGTACCTCGATCTCACGTGGAGTGAGGGCCACGGATGCCGCGGGCTCCCGCATCCGTGACACCAGCCGCGCCGCGACCGCCGGCGACAGCGCCGTCTGTCCGGCGGCCACCGAACGGATTCCCGCGACGATCTCGTCTTGTGGGGCAGCTTTGAGAAGGTAACCGGCAGCACCCGCCTCGATCGCCGCGAGAATCTGGTCGTCGCTCTCGTAGGTCGTGAGGATGAGCACGCGCGGCGCATCCGGACCCGAAGCCACGATGCGCGCTGTGGCGGCCACGCCGTCGAGCACCGGCATCCGCAGATCCATGAGGACGACATCGGGCCGCTCGCTTTCGGCAAGTGCGACAGCCTGCGCGCCATCGGATGCCTGGCCGACGACCTCGAATCCCTCCTCATCGGCGAACAGGCCGGCAAGCCCCGCGCGCACGACGGGGTGATCATCAGCGAGCAGAAGACGGATCACGCGGTCACTCCCGCCCGCGGCAGCACGATCGTGAGCACCGCGCCCCGCCCCGGCTCCGAGACCACCTCGACCGAGCCGCCCGCGAGCGTCGCGCGGTCGCCGATGCCATCGAGCCCGAAGCCGGTCCGCGCCGCCGACGTGTCGAAGCCGACGCCGTCGTCGCGAACCGTCATCCGCACCCCGTCGACGTCGCTCGCGACAGCGACGGTCACCAGAGTCGCCTGGGCATGCTTGCGGACGTTCGCGAGCGCTTCCTGCAGGCAGCGAAGCAGCACCACCTGCTGCTCGCGGTCCAGATCCACTCCCGCCGCCACATCGACGTCGATCGCGAGACCGACCTCCGCCCGAAAGCGCGCGGCGAGGCGCTCGATGGCGGCGGCCAGTGCCTCGTCGGCGGGCACGGCAGCCATGCGGGCGACAAGCGCCCGCGATTCGGCCAGCGCCTCGCGCGCGGTCTGCTCGATCGTCGCAATCGCCTCCGCCGCGGCATCCGTTCGACCGTCCCTGGCCTGCCGGCCCGCACGTTCGCTCAGGAGGACGAGGCCCGCGAGGGTCTGGGCGAGAGTGTCGTGGATGTCGCGGGCGATGCGCTCCCTCTCCTCGGCGGCGCCGCGGTCACGACTGAGCGCCTCGATCTGCGACTGCGCGTCGGTGAGTTCGGTCACCAGGCGTGCCCGCTCCTCGCCGTACTCCGCGATGCTCGAGATCCACAGCCCGAGCGCGATGGAGAAGACGACAGCGAGACCGCCAGAGAGGAGGCCGTCCCAGAAGGACTCGAGTGTGAAACCGCCGCGAAAGAGGAAGCCGACGAACACGCCGAAACCGATCGCGGCCGAGCCGGCGATGCCGCCGCGTCGGGTGCGCACCGAGACCCAGACGAGCGGGTAGGCAAGCGTCTGCAGCATCGCCATGAAGGGCGCCGCAGCGACACCGATCCCGATCGAGATCGTCACCAGGATGACGAACACCGCGGCCAGCGGCGCGCTGCCGTTGCCACAAACCAGCCGCCGACCCATGGTGAAGTATGCGACGACGAGTAATGCAGCCGAGATCGCGACGAGGATCCGAGTCAGCAGATCGGGGGCGGCAAACACCAGGATGAGGGCGACGATGGCCGCTGCCACGGCAGGGACCACAAGGTCCCACCACCGTGTTTCGCTCATCGTCGCCCCTCCCGCTGCCTCTCGCGTGATCGCCTCAGGCTACGCGTCGCGTCGGATCCACCGGAAGGTGATCCGACTGATGACCAGCCCGACGACGAGCCAGACCACCAGCGCCACAGCCACCCAGCCCAGATCCCACGCGCCATTCTGCTCGAGCGCCGCGTACTCGGGCGGCAGGAAGACGGCGCGCATGCCCTTGGCCATCCACGCGAGCGGGAACACATTGGCGACGTTCTGCAGCCACTCGGGAAGCAGCCAGAAGAAGAGGTAGACACCCGAGATGAACTGCAGCACGAGCGCGACGGGGATGACGACGGCAGAGGCGCTGCGGGCGCTGCGCGGGATCGCCGACAGCGCGATGCCGAGGAATGCCGAGGTCGCAAGCCCCAACAGGAACACCCATGCGAAGGTGAGCCACGACTCGGGGTCGCTGGGAAGCTCGACGCCGAGGACGAGCGCCGCGAAGGCGAGCACCGCCGCCGCCTGGACGACGCCGGTCACAAGCACCTGCCCGATCTTTCCGACGAAGTAGCTCACCGGCGACAGCGGGGTACCACCCAGCCGCTTGAGCGTCCCGTCGTGGCGCTCGAGTGCGATGTCGATCGCGAGGTTCTGCAGACCCGACAGCAGGACGCCGGCCGCGAGCATTCCCGGCAGGTACATCGCCGCCGCCGACAACGGCGGAAGCCCCTGTCCGTAGCTGACTTCGCCGTCGGCGCCGAAGACCGTGCTGAACAGGGCGAGCATCAGGATCGGGAACAGGAAGGTGAAGAAGATCGACTCCGGCGAGCGCGTGTAGCCACGGATCTCGAACCCGGTGCGCCGGACGCCCTGGCGCAGCGTGTGGAACGGACTGAGCCTGGCGGCCGACACCGGACCGGTCGAGGTGTGAAGGGACGTACTCATCGCTGGGCCTCCGAAGTGAGAGAAGACGAGGGGGTGGATCCCGCGGTGGCATCGCGGTCGGTGGCCGCGCCCTCGGCATCCGCGTCGCTGGGCTCGGTGACCATGCCGAGGTAGATGTCTTCCAGGGTGGGGCGACGAATCTCGAGCTCTTCGGGTTCACCGCCCAGACGCTCGGCGAGCGCGCGGGTGAACCGCCACGGCTCGGGCGTGCGTTCGGTGCGACGGGTTCCGCTCTCGCGCCAGCTCACCCGCGGCATCCGGGCGTCCTCGCCGCCGAAGGTCGCCACCGGGCCGATGGCCTGCAGGACGCCCCGGTCGATGACGGCGACCCGATCGGCCAGTTGCGCCGCCTCGTCGAGATAGTGGGTGGTGAGCAGGATCGTGGTGCCTTCGCCCTGAAGTCCCCGGATGAGCCCCCAGAACTCTCGCCGCGCCTGCGGGTCGAACCCCGTCGTCGGTTCGTCGAGGAAGAGGAGCTCCGGGTTGCCGATGATGCCGAGGGCGACGTCGACGCGGCGCTGCTGGCCGCCCGAGAGTTTGGAGATGCGCGTGTTGGCCTTCTCCTCCAGACCCACAGCGGCGATCACCTCATCGACATCGCGCGGCCGGGGGTAGTACCCCGCGAACTGGCGCAGCTGCTCGCGCACGGTGAAGGCTCCTGCCTGTCCGGTCGTCTGCAACACGATCCCCAGACGCGCCTTCCACGCGAGTCCGCCGTGCCCGGGGTCATCGCCGAGCACCGTGACCTCGCCGCTCGTGCGACGCCGGTACCCCTCGAGGATCTCGACGGTCGTCGATTTTCCGGCACCGTTCGGGCCGAGCAGAGCGAAAGTCTCACCGCGGACGATGTCGAACGACACATCGTCGACCGCGGCTCGTGATCCGTATGTCTTGCGCAGGTTCCGCACCCGCACCGCATCGTTGTCCATGCTTCCAGCGTGCCGCAGCGGTCACCGCGGCAACAGCGGCCGATGGGCTGGTGGGGCATCCACCATTCGGTGGATGCCCCACCTCATCCGCTCCCGGGGATGCCTCACCCACGGCGACTACGATTGCTGCCGTGACCGAACGCGCTCCCCTCTCCCGCAAGCTCTCCGCCATCGCCGAGTCGGCGACCCTGAAAGTCGATGCGAAAGCGAAAGCGCTGCAGGCGGCGGGGCGGCCCGTCATCAGCTATGCCGCGGGAGAACCGGACTTCGCGACCCCGCAGTTCGTCGTGGATGCCGCCGCGGAGGCGCTCCGGGATACGAAGAACTTCCGGTACACGCCCGCGGCCGGGCTCCCGGACCTGCGTCAGGCGATCGCCGAGAAGACGCTGCGCGATTCGGGTCTGGAGGTCACGCCCGCCCAGGTGATCGTGACCAACGGCGGCAAGCAGGCTGTCTACCAGGCGTTCCAGGCCGTCGTGAACCCCGGCGACGAGGTGCTTCTGCCCGCGCCGTACTGGACCACGTATCCCGAAGCGATCCAGCTCGCCGACGGCATCCCGGTGGAGGTCTTCGCCGGCGCCGAGCAGGACTACAAGGTGACTGTCGAGCAGTTGGAGGCAGCACGCACCGACCGCACGACCACGCTCGTCTTCGTCTCGCCGTCGAACCCGACCGGCGCCGTGTACACCGAGGAAGAGACGCGGGCCATCGGCGAGTGGGCCCTCGCGCACGGCATCTGGGTCATCACCGACGAGATCTATCAGCACCTCGTCTATGAGGGCGCCCGCGCGGTCTCGATCGTCGAGACTGTCCCCGAGCTTGCGGGTCAGACGATTCTCGTCAACGGCGTGGCGAAGACCTACGCGATGACCGGGTGGCGTGTGGGCTGGATGGTGGGTCCTGCCGACGCGATGAAGCTCGCCGCGAACCTGCAGTCACACCTCACGAGCAACGTCAACAACGTCGCACAGCGGGCGGCGATCGCCGCGCTCACCGGACCGCAGGCCGACGCCGAACGGATGAGGCAGGCCTTCGATCGCCGTCGTCGAGTGATCGTCGCGGAGCTCTCGAAGATCCCCGGCGTGACCGTTCCGACACCGCTCGGCGCGTTCTACGCGTACCCCGATGTGCGGGGTCTGCTCGGACGCGAGTGGCGCGGCACACGTGTCGAGACCTCGCTGGAGCTTGCCGACCTGATTCTCGATGAGATCGAGGTCGCCGTTGTTCCGGGTGAGGCGTTCGGCCCCAGCGGCTACCTCCGCATGTCGTACGCGCTCGGCGACGACGCACTGCTGGAGGGCGTGCGCCGGATGCAGGACCTGTTCTCCTAGCATCGCCGTCGCCCGGGCCCGGCGGGCGGCTCCGGCCGAGTGCGCCGGCGGGACGACTACAGGTCGACGCCGACGAGGACCGGTTCGGGCTGCAGGATGAGGCCGAACTCGGCCTGTACCCGGCCCTGGATGAAGCGGGCGAGCTCCGCGATCTCCGCGGCTGTCGCGCCGGCATGGTTGGTCAGCGCAAGAGCGTGCTTGCTCGAGAGGGCGGCGCGGGAGCGCGGCAGATGGAACCCTTTGCGGATGCCGGAATGCTCGATGAGCCACGCCGCGCTGACCTTCACATCCGGCTCGGAGGTCGTCGCCGGCGGCACGTAGCCGTCGAAGGACTCGAGCGGGATGATGCGTACCGGGTCGGCGATCGCCACTTCTGCGTCGGGGCGCACGGGCCACCGGGGACAGTCGGGCGGGAGCGTCCGCGCGAAGGATACCGAGACCACGGCGTTCTGGAAGAAGGACCCCGCGCTGTAGGTATCGGGATCCGCGTCATCGAGCACCATGCCCTTGCGGGCGCGCGTGGCAAGGACGTGGTCGCGAACCCACTGCAGCGTGACCTCGTCGTCCTCGCCGAGGCCGAGAGCCTGCCGGAGCTGCGCGCCCCGCAGTCGCCGGGGAGCCGGCCCCACCTCGAGCAGATCGAGGGTCACCGAGAGGATGACCGCACGCCGAATCGGCTCGGACCCGTAGTGATGCTTGAGAACCGACGTCCGGAACCCGAGACCGAGTTCGGCTGCGGGCACGGTCGAGACCTCACCGCTGTCTGCGTCGATGAGCTCTACCTCCACCAGCGTCTGCACGATCTCCTGACCGTACGCGCCGACGTTCTGGACCGGCGCCGCACCCACGGTCCCGGGGATGCCCGACATCGCGGCGATGCCCGAGAGCCCCTCCGTCACGGTGTGCGCGACGAGGTCGTCCCAGTCGTGTCCGGCCTGGATCCGGAGGCGGGCGACCTGGGGCGCGGGTGCGGGAAGCCGCTCGATGCCGCGGGTGAGGATGCGCACGACGGTGCCCTCGAACGGTTCATCGCCCACGAAGAGGTTCGACCCGCCCCCGAGGACGAACCACGGCTCGCCCGTCGCCCACGCCTCACGAAGCGCTGCGACCAGCTCCTCCCGGTCGTGCGCGTCCCACATGCGGGCGGGCTCACCGCCGGTGCGCAGTGTCGTCAGGCTCGACAGCGGCCTGGGCGCGACCTCGGGCATCAGTCTCGGCGGGCGCGGAGGCGAGCCTTGCCCAGCACCGCGGTGTCGGCTGCCGTCACCGCGAGTTCGACGGTGACCGCCTCGTCGTCGATCGCGGTGATGGTCGCCCTGACGGTCACGTCGGCTCCGGCATCCGGGTCCACCACGACCGGCCGCGTGAAGCGGACGCCGTAGTCGAGGATGCGACCCGCATCTGCGAGCCAGGGCACGACAGTCTCGACGGCAAGGCCCATCGTGAGCATCCCGTGTGCGAGCACGCCGGGAAGTCCGACGGATGCGGCGACGTCATCGCGGTAGTGGATCGGGTTGAAATCCCCGGATGCGCCGGCGTAGCGCACAAGCGACTCGCGCGTGAGATGCACCGTACGTTCGGCGACGACATCCCCCACGGCGATACCGGAGGCATCGGTGACGTTCTCGGTCATTCGTCATCTCCTCCCACCAGCAGCACGGACGTCGCCGTGACGACGTGGGCGTCGTCTGCATCCGTGATGGTGGCCTCGCTCGTGACCATCGCGCCCTTGCCGAACGGGCGCACCTGCGTGATGGCAAGGGTCGCCACCAGCTCGTCACCGGCGACGATCGGACGGGTGTAGGCGAACCGCTGCTCGGCGTGGATGAGCCGGTGCAGTTCGATCCCGGAGTCCGGCACGGCGAGCAGCTGCTGCAGCGTGAGGTCCTGGATGACCATCGCAAAGGTCGGCGGGGCGACGACGTCGGCGTAGCCGAGCGCGCGCGCGGCATCGGGATCGGTGTGCTGGGGGTCATCCGCGAACACGGCGCGGGCGAACTCGCGGACCTTCTCGCGTCCCACGAGGTACGGCGCGGTGGGCGGGAAGTCCCGCCCCACCAGTTCAGGGTTCACAGGCACTAGCCCATCCTATCGAGCGACCCCGGACCGGTCCTTGGCGCGGTGGCTACCGCTTGGCGGATGCCGCGCTCCCCTCGATCACTGCGCAGACCGTGTCCCACCACTGCTGCGACGCCGCCCGAAGACCCGGCAGACGCTCCGCCGCCTCGCCCCGGATCTCGTCGGCCCTGGCGGTGAGGTCCGCCAGGAGACGTGGAGCATCCGGCAGATCATCCAGGTCGATCACGCTGCGCTGTCCCCAGTGACCGAGCGCACCGCGGAGCTTGATCCGGGTGTAGCGATCCGCCGACAGTGCCAGCACGGGCGTACCGGCCGGCGTGGCGAACACGGCGGGGTGGTAGCGGCAGGTGATGAGTAGATCGGCGCTGCGCACCAGGTCCGCGGCCTCCCGGGATGTGCCCGTCGGGACGACGGTGGACGGTTGAGACATGCGCGTGCGGATCCGCTCGTGCACTGCCGCATCGCCGCGTGGCGGCGCGGTCGGATCGAGCGGGCCGAAGTGAGCGTGAAACGACACCGGCCCGACCGCGAGCGCGGCGGCATCGACGAGCATCGCGATCCGTTGCTCGACCTCATCCGCCGGTCGTCCCGCAAACCACCCCGACAGGCTCACGACCACGCCTCCGCCAGCCCCACGCACCGGATCGCGCTCTGACAGACCGAGGAAGGAAGCGTCATCGACGTTCAGCGTCGCAGGCACCCCCCACGACGCCACGAGCGCGGCGGTGTCCGGCTCGCGCACCCCCACGAGGGCGGCCTCGCGCAGCATCCGTGCCACGACGGCGTCATCGGGCGCATCGAGGTCAGGACCGAGCGTCTGTCCGGTGACGACGACCGGCAGCCCTCGCATCCGCGCCATACTCACCAGCGTCGAGCGTTCGAACACGTGAGTGGGCCACCGGGACGCGAGGTTGCCGCCGCCAGCGTTCACCAGTGCCTCCGCCGCATCGAGCGCCGCGATGGTCTCTCGTGCCGGGTCCTCCGGCTCGAGCCTGGCCGTGCCTGCGGCGACCGCGAGCAGGTGCTCCGCGCGCCGCGCGGCCTCCACGCGACCCAGCCCCTCGAACCCGAGCCGCGGCACCGCCGGGATGCCGTACCGAGCGGCGGTCTCGGCGGGATGGGAGCTCACACCGATGGCGTCACGACCACGCTGCGCCAGCTCGACGACCGCGACCTCGAACATCGCCTCATCCCCGATGTGGAACATGCCCTCGAGCGCGCCGACATCACCGATGATGAGAACTGACACGGCTTTCTCCAGCGTTCGAGAAGAGGGGGAGGCCGCCACAGATCCGTGGCGTTGTCAACCCTACGGGGCCGCGGACGCAACGGTCACCTCGGGGCAGTACGATCACGGTGTCCGGGTGGGGGCGCCCGAACGCGCCACGAAGGGCGCCAAGAAAGGACCGCATGGGGATTCAGGCAGCGATGGACCGGGTGACCGGGGCCTCGACGATCGTCGAGGCGCTGCGCGCTGCCGATGACCTCGCCTTCGAAGCCGGGCGCGATCCCGGGGTACGCACGCTGCGCGTGCTCTCCGCCGCCCTCGCCGGCAGCGATGACATCGCGGCGATTGCGGCGGTGCACGCGCTGTCCGAGATGCTCGACGAGCAGGCGGCAGCGAGACTGGTGTCCCTTCTCGATGACCCCCGGCCTTTCGTTCGCGAACACTCCGCCTGGGCTCTGGGGCAGGGGCTGCCGCGCCTCGCCGCGGTCGCACGGCTGATCGCGCTCGTCCGACGCGGCGGGTTCACCGGAATGCTGGCCCAGCACACTCTCGAGAAGTGGTCAGTCGCCGCAGGTGACGTTCTCGCGGTCGCCCTCGAGTCGGTCCTCGCGGCTTCGGCGGACACGAACGATCCCGCGGCCCGCGCGCGCCTCGTCGAGACGCTGGGACTCGTCCGGCAGTCCTCGGCCACGCGGACCCTCCTGACGATCGCCCGCGACGACGCGGAGCACCTCGAGGTGCGCGAGGCCGCAGTTGCGGCCCTCGGACAGCGCTCGAGGGAACCCGATGTGCGGCGGGCGCTCGAACACCTCGTCGCGACCGGCGGACCGCTCTCGGACCAGGCCCGGTTGGCGGTCATCGATCTGGAGCCCCCGCCCGCGCACACGCGCATGGAGGACGCGGGGGCACTGACCATCGCCCAGCTGTTCCTGCACGCCGACATCGACCCACACCTGAGCAGTGCGGGCGCGGGCGACAACGGCGGGATCGCGACGCTGCTGGTACGACTGGGGGATGCGCTCACGCGCGATCCCGACGGCGTCCAGCGGGTCATCACCCTCTCGCGGGGATCTCTCTCGCAGGCCACTGCTGATCTGCTGGATGTCGCGTCGCTGGACACCGGCCACCTGTACGGTCATGTCCCGCTGGCCCCCGCGCCCACGCCCTCTGCGGCGGCGTGGCCCTTGCGCGTCCGGGCACGTCGCGGCATCCGTCGCCTGCTGCGCGCGGCGGGGCGCGTCGACGTGCTGCACCTGCGGATGGCCGACGTGGGATCGCTCGCCGCAGCCGACGTCGCCCGGGAACTGGGCATTCCCACCGTGTTCACCCTCGCTCCCGATCCGCACGGGGTCATCCAGTCGCTCGACCGGGCGGGGACGCTCACGCGCGAGAATTTCGGCGAGACGGACCTCGCCGAACACTTCTGGTTCCGCACCAGCCTGGTGCGTTCGCTCGCCGGTTCCGCCTCCCACAGCGTGCTCTTCCCCCGCCCGCACCTCGTCGACGATATGCGCTCCCTCGTGGGCATCGACCTCGACAGCGTCCCGGAGCGGCACACGATCGTGGCGGAGGGCATCGACCTGGAGGTCGTCGATCGCGCGGTGGCGCTCGTCGAGCGCGTCGATGGCACGACGGATGCCGATCCCGCGCTGGCCGAGCTCGCCGACCTCGTCGGCGCTCTCGATCCGCGGCGACGCGATCTGCCTCTCATCGTGAGCGTCGGCCGGATGCACCGTGTGAAGGGCATGGCGACACTCGTGGAGGCGTGGGCCGGCGGCGATCTCCGTGACCGCGCGAACCTGCTGATCATCGGCGGCGACCTGGAGAATCCGTCCCTGGACGAGCGGGAGCAACTCGATCGCATCGATGCGGCAGTTCCCGCATCCGAGCGAGCGGCCCGGGGACTCATCCTCGCGGGACATCGACCCAACGACGTCACGGCCCGGTGGGTCGCCGCGGCGCGCCTCGGGATCCCCGGTCGTGTCGGCGCGCACGGCGTGTACGTGTGCGCGAGCATCAAGGAAGAGTTCGGCATCGCGCTACTGGAAGCACTCGCGACAGGCCTCGTGGTCGTGGCGCCCGATGGCGGTGGCCCGGCGACGTATGTCGTCGACGGCGATACGGGCTTTCTCACCGCGACCTGGGATCCGCACGCTCTCGAGCACGCCACGCACCGCGCGCTGGACCGCGCCGGGCTGGCGGACCCGGCCATCGCATACCGCGCCCGCGTGATGGTCGCCGAGCGCTTCACGATTCAAGCGATGGCCGCCGCACTGGCGCCCGTGTATCGACGGGTGGCCGAGCAGGAGGCCGAACTCGTGCGGGCGGCGGAAACCGCATGACGCTGCTGGTCATCAGTCCCGACTACGCCTCGCATCTGCTCCCGCTCGCGACTCTCGCGACAGCCTGGCGTGAACGCGGAGAACACGTGGTGGTCGCGACCGGACCCGCGACCGAACCGATCGTGTCACGCTTCGGCTATCGCCGAGTGAACCTGCCGCTCGGTCGCGGAGCGAACGCGGGCATCATCCGGACGGCGCAGCAGCAGGCAGAGGAAGCCGCGTCACTGGAGGGATTCTTCGACGCGACGCGCCACGGGATGATCCCCACACTGCTGTATCAGGCACGGGAGCGCTTGACCGACCTCATGTGGCAGCCCGAGGATCGCGCCCGCGCGACCCTGGCGGTCATCGAGCAGACAAAGCCCGACGCGATCCTCGTCGACCACCTGGCGTTCAGCGCGCGACTCGCGCTGCACACCGCCGGGATCCCCTACGGAGATGTCGTGCTGGGACACCCGAGTGCGCTGCCGGTATCCGGAGAGGTGTACGGGTATCCGCCGGCATGGCCGCGTGCCTTCACGCCGTCCCGTGACGAGCAGCGCCAGCTCCGCGAGGTCTGTGTCGAGGTGTCGGCGCGGTTCACAGCGCAGTGGAACGAGGTTGCCGCACGCCTGGATCCGAGATCCCGCGGCGTCGAGGACGCATTCGCGACCCACGGCGAGCGCGTGCTGTACAACTATCCCGCCGAGCTCGCCCGAACCGACGGACGGGCGCTGCCCCCGCACGTCTTCCTCGGATCCACCCGACGCGCGGAGCCGGGAGACGATGAGGTGACGAGCTGGCTCGCCCGCGGCGAGCCGTTCGTCTACGTCAGCTTCGGCAGCTTCCTGTCCGTTCGCGGCGACGTGCTCGCCCGTGTCGCCGCGGCACT
Source organism: Microbacterium sp. bgisy207 (assembly GCF_965345035.1). Classification (GTDB taxonomy): domain Bacteria; phylum Actinomycetota; class Actinomycetes; order Actinomycetales; family Microbacteriaceae; genus Microbacterium. The sequence goes on along the minus strand of NZ_CBDRMG010000002.1, from coordinate 17,728 downwards.
CCGAGGCATCGGCATCCGTGCGGCGATCTCGACGGGTGCCACCGACCCGGCGGAGCTCGGACCGACCCCGCCGGACTGGCTCGTGCGCGAGTACCTGCCGCAAGTGCGGCTTCTCGATCACGCCGCCGCCGCCGTCACGCACGGCGGCAACAACTCCGTGACCGAGGCCGTCGGAGCTGGCGTCCCGCTTCTCGTGCTGCCGTTCTCAACTGACCAGTTCGCCGGAGCTGCAGCAATCGAGCGCGAGGACGTCGGACGCGCTCTGGACCCCAATGCGGCAAGCAGCCACGATCTCACGCGCGCACTCTCCGAGCTGCTCGACCCCACGTGGGCGGGGCGGTCTACCCTGGAGGCGATCAGCGCCGATCAGCGCGCCGATCCGGGCCCCGAACGGGCCCATCAGTCGCTCACGGATCAGGCTGTGATGTCGTCCGGTAGCCCAACGAGGGCGGCCATCGCGGCACGGTTCCCTGAGGCATCGCGATAACGCTGCATCCGCGCCGCGTTCGCCTCGTACCCGGCGCCGGCGCGGACTTCGCCGACGTGGTGGAGCGCGTACACGCGGCCCTCGTGGCGACGGGGAGGCTGACCGAGCAGAGTCTGGTGAGCAAGGTTCCACGCGGCATCCTCGAATCCCCATCCTCGGAAACCGGCATCCTGCCCGCCGTGGCGCGCCCAGGTGCGCGGAGTGGCGATGTACACGCCCGAACAGGCCCCCGAGACGATCTGTTCCACGGCACAGTCCGCGAGCGGGACGCCGCGGGCGTAGTCGGCCGACCCGGAGGCACCGAGCCAGCGGTACTCCGTGTACGGGAGGTGCACCACGCCGCTGGTGCGCGCGGCCGCGATCGCCTCCCGCACCGGCCCGACCTCGGGGATCGTGTCGGCGTCGCCGATGACGACCACCTCGTCGGGAGCCGCCTCCGCCATCGCCCGGTTCCGGCACGCAGCGAGCACGAACGGAATGTCCCCCGTGTCGACCGTGCTCAGCGGAAGATCGGGAAGATTCTCGCGATACCACGACACCACGCGGTCGAAGGCGTCCAGACGCGAGGGGGCGGGGCGCCAGGGAAGGACGATGCGGGCGTCGGGCAGGGCGGGCAGAGGGCCAGCAGCGGCAGACAAGTCGGGTGATTGCACTCCACCATCATGCGACCGATCGGGGCCTGCTCCGAGCGCAGAGGACAATGATGAATGTGCCGAACCGCACTGCGGGACACACCCCGCACGCCGCAAGGAGCTCCCGTGTCGGAACTGTTTGACTACTTCGCCCATGTCGACCTGCCCACGCCGACGGTCGGCGTCGAGGAGGTCGAGCGTCTGTGCAGCCAGACATTCGGCCTCACGGTGGCCGCCCGGCCGCTGGGGAGTCAACAGGATCAGAACTTCCGCCTCTTCCGCCGTGGTTCGGATGAGGTGGTGGGGGTGCTGAAGCTGAGCAACCCGGTCTTCAGTGAGCTCGAGATCGAGATGCAGGATCTCGCCGCGCAGGCGGTGGCGAGGGCCGACTCCTCCGTGCGGGTACCGTGCATCGTGGTCGGACCTCGCGGTCCGATGCGGGCATGGTGGGAGACGTCGGAAGGACCGATCCACGCCCGCGTTCTGGAGAACATCTCCGGCCAGACGCTGACCGGGTCGAGGTACCTCTCGCCGCGCGTGGTCGAGCGCCTCGGCGACCTCGCAGGTCGAGTCAGCCTCGCGCTCGCCGGCTTCACACATCCCGCGAGCGGCCGCATTCTGCAGTGGGATCTGCGTCACGCGCGTCGCGTCATCGAGACACTGCTCCCTCAGGAGCCGGATGCCCGAGTGCGCACCGTCATCGAACGCGCCGTTGACGGCATCGCGACGCAGCTGGATGCTGTCGCGGATCGCCTTCCGATGCAGGCCGGTCATTTTGACATCACGGACGACAACGTGCTGCGTCGGGAAGACCGGGCTCTCCCCGACGCGGTGATCGACTTCGGTGACATCCTCCGCTCATGGCGAGTGGCCGAGATCGCCGTCACCGTGTCATCCGTGCTGCACCACGACGGCGCCGATCCCCTATCTACGATCCCCGCCATCCGCGCTTTCCACGCCAGGAGACCCCTCACCGGGGACGAGATCACCGCACTCTGGCCACTCGTGGTCCTGCGGGGAGCGACACTCGTACTCAGCGGGCGCGCCCAGGTACGGCTCGACGCGGGCAATGACTATGCGGCAAGGGCACTGGACCGCGAGTTCCGTGTCTTCGACAGGGCGACCTCGGTTCCCGCATCCGTCATGACCGAGGCGATCCGGATGGCGCTGCACCCAAGCGACCCGCTCCCGCCGCGCGCATGGCCCGGAGCGCCCCTCCTTCCGCTGCCGAGCGAGACCGTCATCCTCGATGCCGGTACCGTCTCCGCGCTGAACGACGAGGGCGGGTGGCTGCACGGGGGCACGCTGCAGCGGGCGGCGCTCGCTGCGCTGGACGGCGGGGCGCCGATGGTCGCTCTTCCCGCCTGGCAGGCCATCGCGACCGGCGCACCGCAGCGCACGCCCTCCGCACCCGAGACGGTTCCGACCGGCGCCACCGTGTGGCTGGCCGAGCCCCAGCGGGTGACGCGGCAGGACGGCGAGGTGACGGTGGGCGACGGGATCCTCACCTGGATGAGCGGCGACGAGGTCGTCACCGTCGCCGGTCTTCCCGAGGATGAGGCCTCGGATCTCCTTCCTGCGAGGACACCCCTCTTCGTACAGCGGCGTTCAGCCGCAGGCGATCGCCCCCCGGCGATGGTCGTTGCGACTCTGGCGCCCGCGTGGCGTGCCCTCACGGGCGATCCCGCCGCGGCGCTGGGGATGACCGCCGCAGCTGCGCGCGATGATGACATGCTCGGGCGTCGCCACCGAGTGCTGGCGGAGGTGCAGGAGCATTACTACGCAGCCCCGCCCCGAATCGAACGCGGGTGGCGAGAGTATCTGCTCGACCTCGACGGTCGCGTGTACCTCGACATGGTCAACAACGTCGCCTCCGTCGGGCACGCGCACCCGAAGGTCGTCGCAGCGGCGACACGGCAAGCGAACCTGCTCAACACGAACTCACGCTTCCATTACGGAGTGATCACCGAGTACGCCGAGCGCCTCGTGGGGACGCTGCCGGCGGAACTCGACACGGTCTTCCTCGTCAATTCGGGGTCGGAGGCCACGGATCTCGCAATCCGGCTCGCGATGGCCACCACCGGGCGCAGCGACATCGTCGCGATGCGCGAGGCGTACCACGGCTGGACCTTCGCGAGCGATGCAGTCTCGACCTCTCTCGCCGACAACCCGAACGCCGTCTCGACGCGGCCGGCGTGGGTGCACACGGTTGCTGCGGCCAACTCCTACCGCGGTGACCATCGCGGACCGGATGCCTGGCAGTACGGACCCGAGGCCGTCTCGACGATCGACGAGCTCGCGGAATCCGGACACCCCCCTGCCGGGATCATCTGCGAACCGTTCTTCGGGAATGCGGGCGGAGTCGCCCTGCCCGACGGCTATCTCCGGCAGGTGTACGACGCGATCCGGCGCCACGGCGGGGTGGCGATCGCCGACGAGGTCCAAGTGGGATTCGGACGGCTCGGCGAATGGTTCTGGGGCTTTCAGCAGCAGGGCGTCGTCCCGGACATCGTCGCCGTCGCCAAGTCGATCGGCGGAGGGCACCCGCTGGGCGCGGTCATCACGCGGCGCGAGATCGCGGACCGGTATCGCTCACAGGGATACTTCTTCTCCTCGACCGGAGGAGCGCCGGTGTCGGCAGCCATCGGGCTCGCCGTGCTGGAAATCATCGAGCAGGAGGGCTTGCAAGAGAACGCTCGCGTCGTCGGGTCGTACCTGAGGCAGCGCCTGGAGCGACTGGGCGACACGTATCCGATCGTGGGCACCGTCCACGGTTCAGGTCTCTACCTCGGCCTGGAGTTCGTGCGCGACCGCGGGACCTTCGAACCCGCGACGGAAGAGACGGCCGGGATCTGCGATCGTCTGCTGACCCTCGGTGTGATCATGCAGCCCACGGGCGATCATCAGAATGTGCTGAAGATCAAGCCGCCGCTGTGCATCTCGCGCGAGTCGGCCGACTACTTCGTCGATGCGCTGGATCGCGTGCTGCGCACGGGATGGTGACCGATCTCGACGCGGGAGGTTCAGGACCCGGAGCGCTGAGCCCGAATGGCGCGGAGGGCCATCTGCACCGCGATGAAGGCGACGAAGATCGAGAAGAGCACGTTCCCGATGAACGGGTCGACCAGGGTGGCGATCCAGGCACCCAGTGCTGTCGTGGTGCACGCCGCGATACCGATCGCGACAGCGGCGGGCAGGTCCACGTTCTTGCGCCGAATGTTGCCGACAGTTCCCGACAGTGCCGTCGGGATCATCATGAGCAGCGAGGTGCCCTTCGCTTCGAGATCGCTCGCCCCGAACAGGATGATGAGAACGGGCACGACCACGATGCCGCCGCCCACCCCGAGCAGTCCCGCGAGGATCCCGGTGATCAGACCGAGCAGGACCAGCCCGATCGTGGAGATGATCGTGAACTCGATCTCGGCATCCCGCGACGGGATCACGATGTACAAACTGATGATGACCAGGACGAGGAAGCCGACGAAGCCCCAGCGCAGCACCGGTAGCGGGAGCCGGTGCAGGAGCCATGTGCCGATCTGCGCACCGACGATCGCTCCGGCGGCGAGGATGAGTGCCGCGATCCACGAGACCGATCCGGTCAGGGCGTAGGAGACGACACCCACCGCGGCGGTCGGGACGATCGCCGCGAGCGAGGTGCCGGCCGCGAGACGCTGATTGAAGCCGAGGAAGAACACGAGCGCGGGCACGATCACGGTCCCGCCACCGACACCGAACAATCCCGACAACAGACCTGCAGCCAGTCCTACCAGTACCGCGACGATGTAGAAGCGCGCGGTGCGCGGCGGGGGTGTCGTGGTCATCTGCTCGCTCTCATCGGCGCCGGAACGCCGGCCGTGCCAGCCTACTCTTCCGACGCGGCAGCTCTGACGCCGCGCAGGGCCTGCGTCACTCCACGCTCACCAGGTCGTAGACAGCCCAGCCATCGTCATCCGGCACGAGCGTGTACTCGTACTCGACAACTTCTCGAACGGCTGGCTCGATCGGCTCGCCGTCCTGGTCGAAGTGGGCCAGATAGCTCTCCTGCGTCACCACCGTGTACTCGTACCCCGGACCACGGATGTCGGTCACGACGAGCGCGTAGTCCGAGTACCACTCGGTGAACGCGTTCGACTGTCCCGTGAAGGTCGCGCAGTCCTTGATCTGCACGACCTCGCGCAGCCGCTCCGTGGTGACATCGACGAACAGATCGCAGTCCGCGGTCTGCCAGGCTTCGTCGAACTCGTAGACCGCCTCGACAGCGCCGCGTTCGTCGTCGTTCTTCGGCTCAGCGGCGGCCGCGGCATCGACCCGACCGAAGCCGAGAATCGCCAGCGGGATCAGGACAGCGGCAAGCACCACGACGGCGAGCATCAGGATGCCCACAATGAGCCATACGATCCACGTGCGGCTGCGCTGCGGCGCGGTGGCAGCGACGAAGATACCCGATGACCCGGCATCCGTGGTTTCGGGCTCCGCGACGCTGGAGGGTTCGCTGTTCTCGGGCGAGAGCGGCGGTCGGTGGGACTGCTCGGGTGCGGGCGACGATCGGGGACGCTGCCAGGGGTCGGGCATGCCCTGCGGATGCGGCTGCACGTGCTCGGTCCACTGCTGTCCGTCCCACCACCGCAGGGCGCCGTGGCCGTCGTCGTACCAGCCCGGGGCGATCGCCGGCATCCGTTCTCGTTCCTCGTCGGTTCAGGGTTCGGCGTTCACTCTATCCGCGACACCGTTTGCTCTGCACCCGGCACGGGGCTCGCCCTGCGGTCAGTACTCGTAGCTGACGGAGCTGGCAACGATCCAGCTCGCTGCGAACCAGACCACCGGTGTCAGCACGGTGACCGCCGAGAGCACGAGGGCGATGACGGCGACGGTGATTCGGCGACGGGCACGGATGTCGAGAACGAGAGCGACGATGGCCATGGCGAGTGCGACGAGCGCCATGATCACGGTGATCGGGATCGTGAAGAACATCAGCGCCCAGGCCGCTCCCATCCCGGGGAGGTAGCCGAGCGGGATGACCAGTGCGGACACGAGCACAGCAATGATCGCGACGATCAGTGCCGTGACGCCGAGCGCCGAACGTCGGGCGGTGACGGGTGTGGAGGAGCTCACGCTGCGGAGTCTACGGCGAGCTACCGACGCCGGGGGTCGATCTTCACCCGGTGGGAGCTCGGCGCTGCCGTCAGAGGCTCGCGACGTAGCCGCCCGCGAAACCGCCGGTGAAGAACCACAGCGGCACGAACACGGCCATCAGAGAGAGCACCAACCCGGCGATCGACCACGCGAGCGTGCGTCGTGCGCGGATGTCGAGGATCAGGGCGATGATCGTGATGACCAGCGCAATCACCCCGACGATGATGGTGAACGGGAACGTCATCAGCAGGAACCACCACGCCAGCGCCATGTCGGGGAGGAAGCCGACCACGAAGACCACGAGCGAGGGAGCGATGGCAAGGACAGCCGCGGAGCACCCGATGATCGCAAGGATCGGGATACGCCGTGGCGCAGCCGGTGAGGGAGAAACGGATTCGGTCACGAGCGCATTTTAGGGCGCATCACCGATTCCGTATCCCATCCGAGTATCACTCGTCGGCGCGACCGACAAGGGGCGGGCGGGGGGAAGCCGGGAGGGCTATCGTGTGGTTCGACGGAACGTCGAAAGGAAAACCGATGGCAACTCAGTCCGATACATCGACGGCAGCCAAGAGCGAGACATCCGGTGCCCCGCGTAACGCTCGCCGGCCCGCGAAGGGCGGGGCGGGCGCGAAGCTCACCGATGAGCAGAATGCCGAGAGCGGCTTTCAGGCGTCCACGCAGCTCGGTGAGAACCTGCAGCGCGTGCTCGTCGACTTGCTCGAGCTTTCTCTCCAGGGCAAGCAGGCGCATTGGAACGTGGTCGGACGGAACTTCCGCGACACCCACCTGCAGCTCGACGAGATCATCGACGCTGCCCGCAGCCTGTCGGATGTCGTCGCCGAGCGGATGCGGGCTCTTCACGCCCTTCCCGACGGACGCAGCGACACGATCGCAGAGACCACCTCGCTGCCCGAGTTCCCCCACGGCGAGGTCGACACCGACGAGGTCGTAGACCTGATCACGGAGCGCCTCGAGGCCGTCGTCGCAACCTGCCGCGCCGTGCACGACGAGGTCGACGACGAGGACCCCACGAGCGCCGACATCCTGCACGAAGTTCTCGGGCAGATGGAGCAGTTCGCCTGGATGGTCAGCGCCGAGCACCGTATCCCCCAGGCTCGCTGACCGACCGTCGCGAGTGGGCCCGTTCGCGGGCCTCCCGAGAGCCTGGGCTGTACACCCCGGAACGAAGAAAGAGGCCCGCGAGGGGCCTCTTTCTTCGTAGCAGGAGCGGGGCTCGAACCCGCGACCTCACGATTATGAGTCGTGCGCTCTCACCAACTGAGCTACCCTGCCGCACGGCATCCATCGGTCACGAAGTGGATGCTGCGAGCCCCGAGTCAGGATTGAACTGACGACCCCTTCCTTACCATGGAAGTGCTCTGCCACTGAGCTATCGGGGCGTAGCCCGACCTCGCGGGCAACTAGAAGAGAATATCAGAGCACGGTCATCCGAAAGAACCGGCGACGTCTCTGATCACTGGTCGACGGTGATCGGTGCTTGGGGCACGGTAACGACCGTCGAGGCGACGTTGTGGGCTGCCAGCCACGCCATCGGCTCGGTGGGGGTCTTGCCGTTCAGGAGCACCTCGAAGTGAAGGTGCGGCCCCGTGGAGCGCCCCGTGGTGCCGACGGTTCCGACGACGTCGCCGAGCTTGACTACTTGACCGGCCTCCACGCGAAGCGATCCGTACTGCATGTGAGCGTAGTTCGTCGATACCAGCTCGCCGTTGACGATGCTGTCGATCACGACCTGCACGCCGTACGCCCCGCCGGCCTCGGTGGCGATCCGGACGATGCCATCGGCCACCGCGTGGATCTCGGCTCCCTGACCACCGGGGGCGAAGTCCACACCTTCGTGCAGCCGGCCCCAGCGCATGCCGTACGGAGAACTGATCGGCACACCGACGACGAACGGATACTGCACGGCAGCCGTGGAGTTGTTGACGTAGGTCGCAGCCGTCTCACGCACGCCCGCCTCGACGGCGAGCTCGGCCATCGACACCGCCGAATAGCCTTCCTCACGACTCAGGGCTGCCGTGGAGGCCTCAGCGGGCGCGACGTACGCCTGAATGTCCTCGACGGGCGGCTCCGTCCCGCCATCGGCGACAGCGACGATCGACGCGGTGGACCCCTCCCCGCCACCGGCGGCGGCGACGGCCTCCACCGGCGTGGTCATGCCGACGGCAAGCAGCCCGACGATTCCCATGACGCCAACGGAGAAAGAGGTCGTGGTGAGACGGCGCACAGACGCTGCTCGTGGACGGCGACGGGCGATGTGCTCCGGCGCTGGCGAAGAAGGGTCGCTCTGCCCGGATGCCTCAGCTGACGGCGCAGGCTCCGCGGGAAGGGTGGCTGTCGCCCCCGTTGCGCCGAACATGCGTACGGTCCGCTCGAAGATGTCGCCGTCGACCTCATCGGCCGGCGACTCGGGCTCGACGTCGGTCACGAAGCCGGGAAAGGACTCAGACGCCGCGTCGGCGACCGCGGGCAGGGGCGTGGCGTCGGCATCCGTATCGGCGATCACCGGCTCGTGTGGCGCGTCCGAGACGTGCACGTCGATCGGCCGGGTGACGGGTGCGGTCGCCGGCGCCTGGTTGATCGGCGTAGCCGCGACGGCGTCATCGAGCGGCAGGGCGTCGGTCGACGGGGCGATAGGCGTAGAGATCGAACGGCGCGCGCGACGGGTCAAAGGAGCCGCGGCCGCCGTGACCTCATCCGAGAGACGAACGTTCTCGACGTGTCGAGTGGCGTCGAGCCCTGCCCCGGCGAGTGCGTCAGCTTCGGCATCCGTCAGGGGTGCGTTGTGAGCACGCGAGCGCAGGCCCGCGGGCCGGGGGGTGGGCGGGTCTCCCGCGCGCTCCGAAGCACCAACGCCCCGGGCATCGGCGAGGGAACCAGTGGCTTCTGCGCCAACGCGACGGGTACGGCGCAACTCCGCCCGAGAGGGCCCCGATGACTCCGGCGCCTGCGCGGGCGCGGGAGTCGTGCGACTGGAACGGCGCGTGCGCGCTGCGTCAGCCGCAGGAGTTTCGGGGGTCACGGCGGTGGATCTCGCTCTCGGTCGTCGGGCACGACACGGGTGGTTCGGATGCTACTCACCCTGCTCTGCGACGGTTTCCCGGATGCGCAAAGAAGGTAACGATACGGTAAACGCTACCCGCTCCGACCTGAGAAAGCCATGGACGGGACCCCATTCTGGGGATTCCACAGTCGATTCCGCGGATCCGTTGTCAGGGTTGCGCGAGCCCGGACAGCCTCTCGTAGATGCCCGGTACCGCTGCGATCACCAGAACGCGGCCGGTCTCATCCGGCGGAAACACACCGAACCTCCCGCCGGATTCAGTCACGATGAGTCCAGCCGCAGCGTGGTCCCACGGCTTGAGGCCGCGCTCGAAATAGCCGTCGAGGCGACCTGCTGCGACCGAGCAAAGATCGATGGATGCCGCGCCCATCCGCCGGATGTCCCGCGCCATCGGCATCACGCGAGCAACGCGCGTGAGATCGCCCGCGTGTGTCGTCGGGTCGTAGCCGAAACCCGTCGCCAGCAGTGCTCCCGCGGCAGAAGCATCCGTCTCCACGCGGAGTCGCCGCTCACCGAGCCACGCTCCGCCGCCACGAGCGGCGTGGAACATCTCGTCCAGGGGTGGCACATAGACGGCGCCCGCAAGAGCGGTCCACTCCCCCGGATTCAGGGGGCCCTGCACTGCGGCAATGCTCACGGCATACGAGGGGATCCCGTACGCGTAGTTGACCGTTCCGTCGATCGGGTCCACGACCCACGTGATGCCGCTGGTGCCCGGATCGGCATCCGATTCTTCACCGAGGAAGCCGTCTGCGGGTCGGATCTCGCGCAGTCGGGCGCGGATCAGCGTCTCCACCTCGCGGTCAGCATCCGTGACGATATCGGCGATCGCGGACTTGGTCGCCGCAATCGAGACTCCTTCGCTGCGACGAACGAGGGCGAGCTGTCCCGCTTCGCGAGCGAGTGAGGTGGCGATGCTCTCGAGATACCCCGGGTCTGTGTCGGTCACCCCCTCACGCTAGCGCCCGGTCAACCCTGCCGCGGTGTCGCTTCGTGGTCGTCAGCCTCACCGCCCGGCGCCGACTCGGCAGCCGGGACGCCCGGCTCGCTCTCGGTCGTGGACACGGCTGGAGCTGGAGCATCGGCGGCGCCGTCCGCTGCGGAGGTATCAGCGATGTCGGCCGATGCGGGAGCGGGAGGAGGCGCGACGGGCGCGAAGATCTGGGCTCCCGGCGTGGGGTGGCCGGTGTAATACGCGTTCCAGTCGGGCGAACCATCCGGGAGCATCGGCAGCGGTGTCACACCGTCGACATACATGGGCCATGGAAGCAGTTCCTGCTGACCCGCGGCACCGGCCGCGGGCGGGGCTGCCGACCGGCCCGTCGACGCGGCAAGGGGCGACGCGCCCGCGGGTCCCGGCGCAACGAGCACATTCAGCAGGGGCACGAGCGCGGTGCCGACCGCGGCAAGGATGACGACCGCGACCACGACGCGCCAGTAGAACTCGGCGAAGGAGATCCAGTCTCCGAAGACGAGCGGCAGCAGCAGCAGGAGGGTGAGCAGAGCCACGAGTCCGACAGTGATCGGGGCGAGAATGCGCGTCGCGGGCACCGAGTGACGTAGCACGGCGCGTAGGAAGAACCGCGCGTGCAAGAGCGCAAGCTGAAGCACGAGGACCACGAGGAGGAAGCGGATGAATCGCTCAGGTCCGACGAAATCCCATCCGTAGAAGGACCAGGGCTGGGGCATCCAGATGAGGATGATGCCGGCAAGGAGCGCGACGACCCACGTGGCGATGCTGGCGATTGCGAACCACGCCGGGCGGCTCGGGGCGAGCCGGGCCTCCATGATCGCGATGCCGGCGAACCCGGCGAACAGCAACACGGTGATGAACGCTCGCACGATCGATCCGGTGTGCGGGCCGACGAGCACCCAGACGACGCAGATGAGCGCTGCCGCAACCAGCGCGCCGATCGCCACCCAGATCGCGGCGCGCGCATACGGAGACCGTGCGCCCAGCGACGGCTCCGGGATACCCGAGGTCGGAGGCGGCGACGGGACGTGCGGCGCGGGAGCGTCTGGCGGCGGCGTGGTCATGAATCCTCCTGAGGGTCGAGGTCGCTGTCATCCTCGCATGCCAGCCTCAGATAGGAACCCTCGATTGCGGACGACTGTGGACGAATCCCGCCGAGGGAGACGGTTGGGGGGACGGATTTCTGGCAGCCCGTCACTCGCTGTAATATTGCAACTCGCGCCTCCGGTCGACTGCACAAGCCGGGCGGGTGCGCACTCGGCAGGTTACCCAAGCGGCCAAAGGGATCTGACTGTAAATCAGCCGGCATAGCCTTCGGGGGTTCGAATCCCTCACCTGCCACCAAACGAAAGACGGGTCTCGCGACAGCGGGGCCCGTCTTTCGTTTGTAGAGCATCGCGGGTTCGAACCCCCGGGTGGGCCCACGCCGTCCGAGGCTCCGCGCGCTGCGCAGCAGCGTGTGGAGGGGCGGTGGGGACGAATCCCTCACCTGCCACCAAACGAAAGACGGGTCTCGCGACAGCGGGGCCCGTCTTTCGTTTGTAGAGCATCGCGGGTTCGAACCCCCGGGTGGGCCCACGCCGTCAGAGGCTCCGCGCGCTGCAAAGCGGCGCGTGGAGAGGCGGTGGGGACGAATCCCTCACCTGCCACTCTGTGAACAAGGGGTCTCGCGCAAGCGGGGCCCTTGTTCGTGCCGCCCGAGGCTCCACGCGCTGCGGGCTCGGAAGACCCGATCCTCGGCTCAGCTGCCGAGGTGTTCGGCGCCACCGGTGAGCGCCTCCGGCGTCCGCAGCAGCGCCCCCGGCACACGGCAGGTGGCGGCGGCGATGTCCATCGCGGTCGCGAGGACATCGGTCCACTCGTCGGCGGTCGTCGGGTCGCGCTGGACGATTCCCGCGACGAGAGCGGCGAGGGATGCGTCCCCCGCGCCCATCGTGTCGATCACCGCCCCCGGAAGGGAAGAGACGGGCTTGGTCACCGTTGCGGCCTCCGCGACCAGCGTCGCTCCCCCGGCGCCGCGTGTGGCAAGAACGGTCGGCACACCGAGTTCGCGCATGCGCGCCACCGCTGCATCGAGATCAGCCCCATACAGGAGACTCGCGTCGTCGTCACCGATCTTCACGACGCCCGCGCCGCGTGCGAGCGCCTCGAAACCACGACGGAACTCGTCGAGGTCCTTCATCATCCCCGTGCGCGGGTTGGGATCGATCACGAGCCGGTCCGATGCCCCGCCCACCGCGTCGATGAGCAGTGCCGTCTGTTCGGTGTCATCGAACGGATAGCAGCTGACGACGACGCGATCGGCATCCGCGATCGCGTCGCGCTCGGCCTGACCGAACTCGATCCGGCGCGCCTGCGCTGCCTCATTGAAGACATAGGTCGGTTCGCCGTCGACCCGCACGCTGACCGCGCGCGAGCTACCGAGCGGCGAGGGTGAGGGCAGGAGCCCCACGCCGTGGTCGGCGAGATAGGAGCGGATCTTCGCTCCCGCGTCGTCGTCGCCGACCATCGCGACAAGCGTGGTCGGCACCCCGAGCCGCGACAGTCCGACCGCCACATTCAGTGCAGCGCCGCCGACGAACTCACGTACACCTGCGTCATCGCGCAGCTCATCGATCAGCGCATCGCCGATCACCACCACCGAACTCATGCCGGGGCTTCTCCGTTCTCGAGGACGCGCGCGACGAAAGCTTCCGTGCGGCGTCGGGTTCCGTCGATCTTGAGGTCTACGCTGCCGCGCATCTCACTGGGCGCGAGGGGTGCGGCAAGGCGAACGTTGTCGTGACAGGACAGGTCGGTGCAGATGTAGGTGCCGATGCTGTCGCCCTGGGCACCGGCATTCCCGGCGCGGCGAGCCGTGAACAGTGAGACCTGATTGCCGGGCTGCATCGTGTGGCACAGGTTGCACATCGCTGCCCGCGCGCGCGACGAACTCTCGGATGCTCGAAGCACGACGCCCCGGGGTTCACCGCCGACCTCTGCCACCAGGTAGCCGCGGCCCCGGAACTCCGGATCCCGCCATGCGAGAAAGTCGAAGTGGTACCAGTCGGTCGTGCGGGCACTGAGGGGGACCTCGATGACCCTGAGCTCGTCGGGTGCGGCGTTGACGAACGACGCACGAAGCTCCTCTTCCGTGAGCGGGCGCATGCCACCTCCTGGTCTCAGTCTACGAAGCGCGGTCGGATGAGGCCGCTGCTGCGGTCTCCGAGGCCCTCGCGTCTAGACTCCCTGCATGGCTGATTCATCGTTCGACATCGTGAGCAAGGTCGACCACCAGGAGGCCGACAACGCCCTCAATCAGGCGCGCAAGGAGGTCGAGCAGCGCTACGACTTCAAGGGCACGGATGCCTCGATTGCCTGGAGTGGCGAACAGATCCTCATCAAGGCCAACTCCGAAGAGCGCGCCAAGGCGGTTCTCGACGTGTTCCAGTCCAAGCTCATCAAGCGGGGCATCTCTCTCAAGAGCCTCGACTCGGGCGAGCCGGTTGCCAGCGGCAAAGAATACCGCATCGTCTCCAGCCTCAAGGACGGGATCTCCCAGGAGAACGCGAAGAAGATCAACAAGATCATCCGCGATGAGGGTCCGAAGTCCGTCAAGTCGCAGATCCAGGGCGACGAGCTGCGGGTCCAGTCCAAGAGCCGCGACGACCTGCAAGAGGTCATCCGCATCCTCAAGGCCGCCGACCTCGACGTCGACCTGCAGTTCGTCAACTACCGGTGAGGTCGGCTGGTGCCGCTGGGCAGGAGGACTCCGGCCAGCGCTCCTACCCGGTCGCCGATGTCGCGGGGCCGGCGGACTCGTCGATCCGCCGCAGCCTCTCGATGAGGTCGGTGACCTGCGCGTCGGTGAACAGCGCGTCCGGTCCCTCGGGCGCGATGCCGGTGAACGGGTCTTCGTAGAGGCGGCGAGGGTCAAGATAGCCCGAGATCGAGAGCTGCTCGATGATCAGATCGACGAAGACGTGCTGGCGGTGGCTGAAACCGGGCGCGGAGACGAAATCGGCGAGCGCTTCTTCGGCGGCAGAGCGATCGAGACCGACGATGGAGCGGATCAGCCGGCCGAGTCCACCGGCGTCGGTGGCCTGGGAACGCAACTGGGAGGCATCCACTCCCCCGGCGTTCACGAGGATCGTCTCGAGCTCCTCGAGGTCGAGCGCCGTCAACTCACGACCGGTGCGCAGCTTGCGCAGGGCGAGGTTGTCGGCGTGGGTGTCGAGGAAGCCCGACACCTTCTCGCGGAACGCGCGGCGATCGAGTCCGGGCATGATCCGCACGATATCGACCTCACGGCGCTCGGCGACGGTATCGGCGAAGTCCGTGTAGATCGGATGCTGGCCACGGGCGTCGATCAGACGCACGAGATCGCGTAGCCGGGCGCGCACGGATTCGAGATTCGTGAGGGTTGCGGCATCCCACCACTCCGGATCGCCGATGGCTCCCAGGAGTGCCGCCTGCTGGTCGACGGCGGGGATGCCTCGGCGCTGATGCAGGGCGGAAGCGACGTCAATGACCCGCGCGATGATCGCCTGCGGCACCGGGTCGCCGGCGGCAACGGCCACTTGCGCCTCGAGCAGCAGCAGATCGAACCTCTTCGCGGCTTCGTCGGTGTCGGATTCGGATGCCGTCGGCAGCCCCGCGAGCGTCGCCGCGTCATCGAAGTCGGCGGCAGTGAACCGCTGCCATGCCTGGGCGGGGACGAACCGGTCCACGGTGCGCAGGTGCTTGCGGACCAGGAAGTTCTCGCGGTTCATGCCGCCCACGGCGGCGTGCAGCCGTGCCGCAAGGTGCTCGCGCAGCGGGACGGCATCCGGATCATCGCGTCCTGCGAGCAAGCCGAGTAGCCGCAGGCGCGCCAGGAAGGATCGCTCCGTGACGGACGGGGCGCGCGTTCCGGATGCCTCGGCGATGTCGGCGTTGAAGTACTCGATGTTGCCGCACACGTCGAAGATGACGAAGTCGGTCTTCGGCTGGCCGGGGCCGTACAGGTCGGGGCGGAGCCGGGTGCCGCGCCCGACCATCTGCCAGTACTTCGTCTGCGAATGCACGGGCTTGAAGAACACGAGGTTGACCACGTCGGGGATGTCGATGCCGGTGTCGAGCATGTCGACCGAGATGGCGATGTAGGGTTTCGCGCCCGGCGTGGCGAACCTGTCGATCAGCGTCTGCGCGTATGGGCCGGAGGCGTGGGTGACGACCTCGGCGACCTCGCCGCGGTGTTCGGGGAAGTGGGCGTCGAAACGCTCCTGGATGAACTCGGCGTGCCGCTGGTTCTTCGCGAAGATGATCGTCTTGCCCAGCACGTCCCCGCCGGAGACGTAGCGGCCTTCGTCGAGCAGGATCTCGAGCACGGTGTCGACGGTGTCGGCGTTGAACAGCCAGCGGTTGATGACGGCAGCATCCACTTCGTCGGGGATCTCACCGTCCTGCCATTCGAGTGCGTCCCACTGCTCGCGCTCTTCGTCGGTGAGCTCGGCATAGCGGATGCCGCGACTCATGAATCCGAGGTCGATCACGCGGGCGACGGGAGGCACAAGGTAGCCGCCGGCGATCGCGTCGTCGAGTTCATAGGCCTCGGTAGGCACGCCGTCGTCGAGGCCGAAGAGGCGGTAGGTGTTGTGATCGATGTCGGCGCGGGGCGTGGCGGTGAGGCCGACGACGAGCGCGTCGAAGTAGTCGAAGATCTCGCCGTAGCGGTGATAGATCGAGCGGTGTGCCTCATCGACGACGATCAGGTCGAAGTACCCGGGGCCGAAGCGCCGCAGGTTGTCGTCTCCGGCATCGATGAGGTTCATCACCGTCGCGTACGTGGAGACGAACACCCTTCCCTCGCTGTCGCGATCGGTGAGCAGGTTCACCGGCGCACTGTCGGGAAGGTGCGCTTTGAACGCGCCGACGGCCTGGGCGACGAGTGCGGTACGGTCGGCCAGGAAGAGGACCCGCTTGACCCAGTTGGCCCGCTGGAGCACGTCGATGAGCGCGATCACGGTGCGGGTCTTTCCGGTGCCGGTGGCCATGACCAGCAGTGCGCGGCGGCGCTGCTGTTCGAAAGCATCGGCGACGGCTCTGATCGCACGGAGCTGATAGGGCCGTTCGACGATGGCCCGGTTCACCTCGACCGTGCTGAGCGGCCTGAGTGTCGAGCGGCGCTGGATCGCGAGGACGAGTTCGTCTTTCGTGTGGAATCCGGCGACTTTCCGCGGCGGATAGCGCCGATCGTCCCAGTACCACGTCTCGTAGCCGTTGGTGTAGAAGATGAGCGGACGCTGACCGAAGTCCCGCTCGAGGGCATCGGCGTACAGCCGTGCCTGCTCGCGACCTTCTTTGGGACTCGTCGAGGTGCGCTTGGCCTCGACGACTGCGAGCGGCTTGCCGTCGTCGCCCCACAGCACGTAGTCGACCTTTCCGCTGCCGGAGGGACTGGGGATGCCGGTGACCGGCCACTCTCGGTCGCGAGCGTCGTCGAGGGCCCAGCCTGCTTCGTGCAGCAGCAGGTCGATCAGCTGCTCGCGCGTCTCGGCTTCGGTCGCGTCGGTGGGGTCGGCGATGTTGTGTGCGGCGTTGCGTTGGGCGTTCTCGGCTTTGAGCCGCGCGATCTCTGCGCGCAACTCCTCAATCTCGGCCTGCGCCTTCACTCCGAGAGCCGCCGCTTCGCTCAGCTGCGCGCGGGCGTCGTCGAAGTCGGCTTGGATCTTGAGGAGTTCGGCGCGCGCCTGCCGCACGATCGACGCGGGTGCCGGCGGGACCCTGTCGAGAACGAACCGCTCGGGCTGCGGCGCTGCCGGGTCGCCGTAGCAGTGGTGAAGCCAGAGGCACACCCGGTGAAGCTGTTCGAGCGATCCGCGCGCCCGCGCGAGCGGCATCTCGTCATCCTTGTGGACGGCGTCGTTGCCGACCAGGCGGATGATCTTGAGGCTCCCGCAGATCGATTCGCCGACGGTGTCGCGGAAGGGCTTCTGTGCGGTGAGGTTGGCGAAGGTGTCGTCGTAGGGACGCGGAAGGTCCTCAGCGGAGTAGACCCAGGCAGTAAACAGCTCGGCGGCGCGGCGCGCGTAGGTGGCGGATGCTCGCGGGTCGGCACGCAGGCACGCTTCGGCGCGCGCGGCGGCGTCACCGACCTGCGGCCACGCCTGCACGACGAAGTCGAAGTTCCCCACCGAACCGCTCCTCTGCCAGGAGCCGCCGACCGACCCCTGAGCCGATGCTACTGGGGCGGCACGCGGTGGCGTGCTGTGTCAGGCGTGCCGTGTCAAGCGGCGGTCTGGGGGTAGAAGGCGGGGAGGTGTCGTTCGGGTGCGACGACGTACCGGCGTCCATGCGGAGATACCCACTCGAGGGACCCGTCACTGAGGTGGGTGATGATCCACCCGCCGTGGTGCTTGACGGTGTGATGGCCCTGGCACAACGGTGCCGTGTTGGTC
>NZ_CBDRMG010000001.1:0-347623 GCF_965345035.1 Microbacterium sp. bgisy207 | reverse complement strand
TGTTGGTCACACTCGTTTCTCCGCCGTGTTCCCACGCGATCGTGTGGTCGATCTGACACTGCGAGGCCGGTTTCCCGCACCCCGGTCCCATGCACCGGTCAGCCCGCCACTTCACGAGCTTCGCGAGCTCCGGTGGCGGCCGATACCTTGTCCGCCCCACCGAGACGATGGCGCCGGTCTCGGGGTGGGTGAGTACCCGCATCCACCCCGACGCAGACCCAGCCAACTCCCGGGCCTTCTCGATGGGGATCGGACCGACCCCTTCCACCTCCGCCGGATCCGTGACCCCCTCCACGCCCAGCAAGGCCAGGGCGGGAACGGTCACAACCACGGTCGCGCGTATCCCCCGCGCCGCTTTCGGGTGCTGGGACACGGTCCCGTCGATCAGCAGGTCACAGAACACGTCAGCGCGGAGCTCGTCCAACGACCGCTCCCCCGACCCCTCAGGCGAACCGCCGCGTTCGGTACCGCGGTCATGGTCGCGGATCACCGTTGCCATCTGCGTGATCCGGCCGTGGATCGCGTGAGCTTCCACCGACGGGATCAATGCGTGCAACCACGACATCCCGTCCCCGACCTGCTCGATCACCACCCGACGCTCCCGTACCGCCGACCCATGCCGCTCGGCCAACGTCGGGGCCATCTCCCGGTCGATGAGGCGGCGCAGCGCCCGCCGGAACGACCCCACCGGCAGCGTCTCGGCCAATACTCGCGCCCGACTCTCCAACCCAGCCGCCACATCGGGGGCCAACACGTCAAGAGCGTCCACGAGAATCTCAACGTGCCGCTCCGTCACGTTCGCGCGGGAGAGCGAGTCGAGCACGGTCGGATACCGGTGCACCAGCGACTCCGCACGAGCAAGCAGCATCCCCGCCGCGGTCTCCGACACCCGCAACGCCGCCGCCAACTCCAACCGCAGCGACCGCATCACCAACTCCCGAGACCCACCCCCATACCGGGTCACATCATCCAGCGCCTCACGACGAAGAGCATCCACCCGAACAAACCGTTGCGCAGCGACCACCGCCGCCAGATCAGCGACCTCCACCACCAGACCCACAGCATCCGGTCGCGGTGGAACCCATCCCAGCTCACCGTCCGCCTCGAGCACGTCCCCCTCGCACACGAGCAGGTCAGCATCCGAGGCCCCGGGCCATTCGCCCGTCCCGCCGACACCAACTGCTTCCATACCCCGACACTACGAGGGGGGTCCGACATTGGCCCGGCCTGCGACGCTGACAATGTCGGAGGCCTGGTGTGTCCTGTCCTACTGGCCGCCGGCCGGTGGCGCGCGCCGGGGGGTGTGCGCCCACACGACCCGAAAGGTCTTCGCATGTCTGAGAACAGCAACACCACGCCGTCCGCGACTCCTGCGGGCTGGTACCCGCATCCGGGTTCCGAAGCCGCGCCCGGTTCCGAAATGTACTGGGATGGATCTGACTGGCGCACCGACATGGTGCGCCAGCCCGGAGCCTCGGGTACCGCAGCTGCCGGCCCCGTGAAGCGACCCTGGTACGCGCGCAAGGCGGTCATCATTCCCGTGGCGGTGGTCGCGGCGATCATCCTCATCGGAGGGGTCGGCAGTGCGCTCGGCGGCGGAAGCTCCTCGCGGGATGCGGCACCGCAGACCGTGCAGGACGACGCCACCTCTGAGGTGGCGGCGCAGCCCGAGCCCGAACCCGTGATGATCGTCGTGCCGAACGTCGTGGCGCAGTCCGGAGCGACCGCGCGCGCCACGCTCGAAGCACTCGGCCTGCGGGTCGCCGCGGAGGGCGATGAGACCATGCCCGTGATCGCCCAGGACGTCGCGGAAGGGACCACGGTCGAGGAGGGGTCGACCGTGACACTCACACTCGAAGCGAAGCCGCAGCTCACCCGCGGGCAGGAGAACGCCATCCGTTCCGCGCAGTCGTACCTCGACTTCACGGCCTTCTCGCGCGCGGGACTGTTCGATCAGCTCACGAGCGAGTACGGCGAGGGGTACGAGGGCGCCGATGCGGAGTTCGCCCTGGCCTATCTCGAGCAGAACGGTCTTGTCGACTGGAACGCCGAGGCGGTGGAGTCGGCGGAGTCATACCTGAGCTTCACCTCGTTCTCGCGCCAGGGCCTGTACGACCAGCTCACGAGCGAATACGGCGAGCAGTTCACCCCCGAGCAGGCAGAACACGCCCTTACGGCCGTGGGCTACTGAGCGCGGGCTGAGGAGGGGGCGGGGGTGCGCAGGGCTGACTGCCGCCCGCTCTCTCCTCAGCATCTGGGCCGGCGCTCCCAGAGTGTCAGCGGGTGGTGGTTTACTGTGGGGACGACACAGGAGAGAGGAATCCCATGGCTCCCGTCATTACTCTCACCAAGGACCGACTTATCGCACGCCAGAACGAACTCCTGGCGGAGCTGCGCCTCGACTCTTACGAGGCCTTCCGCGAGATGGCCCGTGAACGTCGTCTCACGGATCAGGGATGGGCCGTTCGCGATGAGCTGGACTCGATCGCCTATTTGCTCGGCGAAGACGAACTCACCGACTGACCGCCGTGCTGGGGCAGGCACAAGAGTTCGCCTCGAGGCTCGAACAGACGATTCGATCGGCCCTGCCCTGCGCCCCAACAGTTCGCGTTCAACAGTTCCCTGATACCGGGCGTGTGCGGATTTCGCCGGTCGATGCCTCGGATCCGGAAACCGCCGAGAGGCTGCCGCTCACCTGCGACGGCGAGACCCTCGCCTCCTGGACCTTCTACATGTTCGCCGAAGTCACCGACGACGGCTTCCTCAAGATCGATCGCTCGCGGGTAGCGCTCACGCCGGTATTCGAGAACGTCCCTGTGGCGCGTCTGGAGTTCGAGAACAGGGCAACGGGCGCCCCGACATCGCACTGGCAGTTCCATGCCGAACGCGGTGCGCTGTCGTTCATCCTTGCTCGCACACGGCGCGGAGGTAAGCGCGAGCGGGTCCCCATGTCGTTGGCCGATCTGCACTTCTCGAACGGCGGCAGACGATTCCGTCCTGGTCTAGAGGACTTCATCGAGTTCCTCATCCGCGAATGCGGCTTCGACAGCCGAGACGGATGGCGCACTGCGGTCGAAGACGGCCGCGAACTGGCGCGCAGGTTTCAAGTCCGCACGATCGCCCGCAACTACCCCGCAGAGGTCGCGGAGGTACTCAAGTCGCGCGGTTGGAAGGTCGAGCCTCCAGACAACTTCGACGGATGGGAATCAACCGAAAGACTGCGCGAGTACTGAACGGGTCACAGCTCGCCGCGAAACGCGCGGTGCTGGAGGGCCGCGAACAGTTCGTCGAGCTCCGTCGAACTGCTCTCAGCAGCGCGGATTGCGTTGCTCACGCTGTCAAGCTCCCGCACGATCTCATTCTGGACCGAGAGTGGTGCGAGACGCATTCTCAGCGATCGGACGCTCGTAGCGTTGAGAGTCTTCAGACCTGAGGTCGTATTGGCGACGCGACGGAAGTACTTTCGCGAGTCCGACGAATTGAGAACCAGTTCCGGAAAACGACCGAGAACTCTCTCCCCATTTGGTCGCAGACGGAACAAGTGGTTCTGGTGCGTGAGATCTGCTGAGGGGAGCGCGGTGACCAACGCGGCTCTGCCAACTTCATCAAGATTTCCGTGGCCTTCGACCACCAGCAAATCGCCGAGCCGGATGCGCGTCCGTTCGAGTTCAGCCCGTGACACGCCGAGCTCTTTGATCTCGGTCGTATCGATAGCACCTCGGAACACATTCGCGACTCTCAGGTACCCCGCCCGCTGCGGAAGCGTCGCCCGCCGAGCGTTCACGGTCAACCCACCCTGAAGCGAGGCAACCTCACCGAGCGAAACCGTCTCCCACCCTCGTGCGTCGCGTTGGGTTAGGACCCCCCGGGGAATGACGTGCAGCAGCCGAAGCGACTCACGTCGGGCCGAGCGGAGGGCATCGGCTCGTCGAGGATTGCGGCGATGCGGCGCTGCTCGGGGAGAGGCGGGAGGGGGATCTGTAGCCGGCGAAGAAAGTTGATCGGCACCCGCCTCTGCCCAGCGCTTCCAGTCATGCGCATTCCGCCGGCCGCACGCACCTCCGGAGTGCGCAGGAAGTGGTGCAAGAAACGACGATCGACCATCGCGTCGTTGGGCCTAACAACATGGAACTCCGTCGATCCCCAACCGACGTCGGTCTTGATTCTGACCTGACCAATCTTGCCGTTCTCGAAGCAAGGCGTGATCTTCGCCACCAGCAGATCAGCATTCCGGAATGGGGTGTACCCCGTCTTCAGGTCTTGCGAATCGACAATGATTCCCGAAGTCGTCCGCCCGTCTTCCCCCAGGTCTGTCATGCCGAGAAAGGTGCCCGTCTCTTCACCATAGGGCGTACGCGGGTTTAGCTCGGCGACATCCCCCAGCGGCACGGTCTCCCAACTCACGCGAGCATCTCCCGCAGGCGCTTGAGGCCGTCCTGAATCTCGACTTCGAGGGCGTCCAGCTCATCGAGAATCTCCACCGGGGAACGGTGCTCGACCTCCTCGATCTCGATCTCCTTGTAGCGATTGAGGCTGAGGTCGTAGCCGTTGTCGGCGATCTCTTGCTTCGGCACGAAGAAGCTCTGGTCGGTGCGCAACCGTGCAGCCTCGGCGTCCAGGTTCTGCCACCGGGCGAGCACATCGGGAAGGTCGTTCGCGTCGATGGGGGTGCGCTTGTCATCGAGGGTCATGCCGTCGGTGCGCACGTCGTAGAACCACACCCGGTCGGTGCCGCCCGACGAGGTCTTCGTGAACAGCAGGATGGCGGTCGAGACCCCGGTGTAGGGCTTGAAGGTGCCCGACGGAAGCTTGATCACGGCATCCAGTTTGTGGTCATCGATCAGCAGCTTGCGCACCGCCTTGTGGGCGTTGCTCGACCCGAACAGCACACCCTCGGGCACGATGACCGCGGCACGCCCGCCGTTGCGCAGCATTCGGATCATGAGCACCAGAAAGAGCAGCTCGGTCTTGCGGGTCTTCACGAGCTTCTGCAGGTCTTTCGACACCGTCTCTTGATCGAGCGAGCCGGCAAACGGCGGGTTGGCGAGCACGAGCGTGTAGCGATCGTCGCCCGGATGCCCCTCCGACAGCGAATCCGCGCGCTCGATCGTCGGGTTCTCGACGCCGTGCAGCAGCATGTTCATGCTCGCGATGCGGGCCATCGCGGCATCCGAGTCGTACCCCGTGAACATCGGGCCATGGAAGTGCGCGCGGGTGGCGGCATCCGCCCACATCTCGGGATGGTGCTCGCGCAGGTACTCCTCGGCGGCCACCAGGAAGCCGGCGGTGCCCACGGCGGTTATGTGTACGTTCGGTCAGTGTCTCAACGACCCACCCGACTGCACCCCCGGAGCATGATGTATCTGCGTTTCGTCGACCACCAACTCGCCCCCTCAACCGACTTCGACGCGCGCGCCAGCGACATCTACTCGCGCACCCGTTCGCTCCCCGAGGGGATGCCGATCCTTCTTGACGATCGGTGGCGGCCGGTTGAGCCGTGGTTGACGTACTTCCGGATCGTCGCAGCGTCGACAGACCCGGCGACGCTGCGCGCGTACGCATACGACGCCAGGCGGTTTGCGTCGTTCCTCGCCACGCGACAGACCGACGTGATCCATGCGTCGAGCGACGACATCGTCGCGTTCCGCGAATGGCGGCTGAGCGGCTCCGAGCGCCCGGTGTCGCCGGCGACGTGGCGACGCGACGTGGTCGTGATACGCGGGATCTATCAGCTGCTCACTCAGACCGGGCAGATCCAGCGCGAACCGTGGATCACCATCGGAAGGTCGTCGCCGCTCCGGATGCGTTGGAGGAGCGAGCCCGACATTCGGCCGCTGACGCAGGCGCAGTGGCGCACGTTCCTCGACGTCGGTCTCGGCGGACGAACCGCCGCGGGCGATCTGGACGAGAGTTGGCGGGGCACAACGAGCCTGCGTTCAAAGGCGGGCGCGCAGCTGGCCGTGACGACGGGGATGCGCCTCGGTGAGTTCTCCACACTGCTCGACGCTGAAGTCCCGCCGCCGACGGGCACCGGCATCTCCGTCTTGCTCGAGGCGTGCGCGAAGTACCAGAAGCGTCGACGCGTCCACGTCCCCCTCACGACGCTTCGGGCGGTCGATCTCTACCGGCAGACGGAGCGCCGAGCGGTCGTCCGCGCGTCAGCTGCCTCCCTCTGGCGACGCCGCTCCGAGCTGTTCGTCGTCGACGAGATCGACGTGTCGGCAGGCATCCTGCGAGGCCGGGTGAATGGGCGGCGATCGAGATGGCGGCTGCACCAGCTGCCTCCGCACCTGCGACGAATTGCCGTCATCGAGCGGGACCACGGGATGGAGGCGCTGGGGCTGTTCGTCGGTCGAGGCGGTTTGCCGATCAGCCGCAGGCAATGGCACGCGACGTTCGAGGCTGCAAGCGGGCGTGCTCTGAGGCTCGCTCAGGACGAGATGGGCGGTCGCCGTGCACGGATCACTCCGCACGATCTGCGCCACACTTTCGCTGTCGTGCTCCTGAAATCGCTGACCGATGTGGCGCTGGCCCGCGAGGCGGAGCGACGGGCAGGCAACGTGGGACCAGCCACGATCTCCGAGCACATCGCCATCAACCCGCGACTTACAGTGCAGCGGCTGCTGGGGCACTCGAACCCGGCGACGACCATGGTCTACCTGCGCTACATCGAGGACACCGATGCGCTCATCCAGGACGTATTCGAGAGCTGGAGCGACGAGGGCATGACATACGCGGACGCAGTCCTCGCTGATCGGAACGTCGCGTGACGAACATCGACCTCACCCCGCGGCAGATGCTGTTCGTTCTTCCGACCGCGAACGTCGATGGAACACTCGCCCCGCTCGACTTCGCACACCCCGTCCTTGCGGCTGAGCTCGCGGACGCGCTGATCGACATGCGTCGAGCCATGGGTCACACCGACGGCACCGCGTATCAGTACCGCCGGGCGCTGATGAGCCTTCTGCGCGGTCTACCTGACGCTTGCCCGCGAACTGTGAGTCTCGCAACGCCGGGACTCGCCCTCATCGACGCGTTGCACGCGTGGGAATCCGCGTTGGCCGGCAACTACCCGCCAGAGAGCGCGATCCCGTACAAGTACGGCAGACAGATCCGCGCTCTCGTCCGCGTCCACGCAGCGAACGGTCGTGACGTCAGCGACGCCACGCTCCGTTGGGCGCAGGCGCACGTGCTGCACCAGGGCGGCGACTCCACGCCGCTCGATGAGTTCTCGAACGCGGAGCGACTCGCGATTCGCAACGCCTGCCGCGCCCGAATCCGCGAATTGGAGGCTCGTCTGGCAGTCGGACGTCGGCTGCTCGCCAGCGCAGACGATCCCCGAAGCACAGGGTGGGAACGAAGCGCCGATGTCCTGTGGGGCATTCGCCATCTCGGACGACGTCCCGGAGCATCGATCGAGGCTGATGTCCTCCGCGCGTGCGCATCGGGTGTGCTCGACGACCTCCACGACGACTTCGCGCTCGAACAGTCACCGGTCCGCGCCAATGCCGGCCGGATCACGCGACGACTACTGACCCACCTCTATCCGTCCAGCGAGGACCTCGTTGCGTTTCGCACACTCCTGCAGTTGGAGAGTGGTGCGGCGCCGGAAGAGTGGTCGGACGTTCGACTCACAGACATCGAGCACACGACAGACTCGGTCCGCGTACGGCTCCACAAGGCGCGAGCCCACCGAACTCGAACCGTGCGATGCGCGATCACCGGGTCTCGCGATGGCACCGGGTGGAGAGCAGGGGATCTCATACTTCGCCTGATCGCTGTCACCGAGGCAGCTCGGGAGGAGGCAAAGGAGGTGGGCGGCTCCGACGCGGACGCCTTGTTCATCACCGTGCAGCGCACCGCGTCCAGGCATCTCGTCGCGCGCCAGGAGTCATTCTCGCGCCGCCCCTTCACGTCGCTTCTGATGGCGATCTCGCCCGAGATATCAAAGCCATACGATTCCCGCCGGCTACGCAAGACAGTGAAGAGTGTTCGTGCAGCAGTGCTCCGCAGCGCTGACGCCGCGGCGGGAGACGACCACAGCATCGCTGTCTACCAACGCCATTACGCGCAGTCGACAACCGTGCATGTTCTGGCCGGCAACGCAGTCAACGCGGCGCAGAGTCAGGTGTTCGATCGAGTACGAGGGCCGGTCTTCGTTCGTGCTGCGGCCAGCACCGTCGACGACGCAGCAGGCGACCTGGGTGCTGCCGCAGCCGCCGAGTTGGCCTCGAGCGCCACTGACCAGGGAATCAACGTGACTCAGTGCACGTCACCGTACGAATCGCCCTTCACGCCGGCGGGGCGGCTCTGCGAGCATCGGCCATCGATGTGCTTCGCGTGCCCGAACGCGATCGTGTTCGCAGATCACCTGCCGCGAGTCCTCGCGTACCGAGAGATTCTCCGCGGTCACGAGAACGAGATGCCCCCGGCCCAGTTCGCGGCGGTACACGGTCAGCAGTTGGTCAACGTCGAACGCATCCTCCACGAGTTCTCCCCGACGGAGATCGAGAACGCGCGGACGGCGTGCGAGACCGCCTCTGTCCATGTGCCGCTCACCCAGAGAGGAGTCCACCTGTGAGCGTCGATCGCGAGTACTCTGCCGAGCCGGTGTCGCTGTTCGCGAGCGACTACTGGGCGAGCGACACGGCGGTCATCTCAGATCGACACCTCGAACATGACTTCCCCATCCCCTTCTTCGGAGATGAGGATCGCTGGGACCTCAGCGCCCTGGGGTGGAACCCTGCTGCGGGCCGCCATTCCGCGGTGCTGTTGTTCGACTCGTTCATCGGTGAGTGGAACCTTCGTGCTCGCGAACTCGCAATGGCACTTCTCAACCCTGTGCATCCCGTGCTGCGCGGGCAGATGATCTATCTGCGAGCAACGCCCGCCCATGTGAAGACGATCCGTTCCAAGCTCGAGGGCCTGAAGCGGTTCGCCGCGTGGTACGCCGACAACCTCCCTGACACTCCACTCCGTGATCTCCATCAGTCGCACCTCGACGGCTTCCTCACTGAGGTCAAGACGATGGGGATCCCCTCCAGAACGCGACAAGCAGTCGATGCTGTTCGCGAACTGCACACCTACGCGGCAGTCCTCTCTGGCGGAGGCATCCCATTCCGTCCATGGGGAGATCTCCACACGATCGCGCTCAGCGGGCAGAAGTCCAGCGCCGAGCTGAGCACGCCGGTGATTCCACCGCAGGTGTGGTGGCCGCTCCTGCGGGCGTGTTGGCAGTACATCAACGTGTTCTCGCACGACATCTTTGCGGCCGCCGCGGAATGGTCGGCGCTCGACCGCCCCAAAGCCGAGCGCGTGAAGGTACGACACCCCGAGGACACGCTCGCGCGATGGATCGTAACGCCCGGAAATCGGGTGCCCCTGCATCGGATGACGTACGGCAGATTCCGCGAGGGCGAGATCCACTGGACACTTCTTTCCTTGCTCGTCTCCGATGGGCACAGCAAGCAGATGTTCTCCGAGTTGGACCGTCCTGACGTCCTCCGCCGACGTCAGGACATCGTCGACGCGATCGGCTCCGGCACGCTCGCGACCGCGCGCGGTGGGCTCGCCACAAAAGCGACGGCGATCGAACGCGCCGATGGATCCGTCGGTCCGTGGATCGACGGATTCGACCCGGCGACGATCCGAGTCCAACTGAAGCTCCTCCGCAACGCGTGCTACGTCTTCTGCGCGGCTCTCACGATGATGCGCGACTCGGAACTGCTGAGCATCAAGAAGGGAGCGCTCACCACTTCGTACGGGGCGCCCGCCGTCACCTCCCAGCTCCGGAAGGGTCGGCGTGGGACCCAGCGACGCAACTGGTGGATCATCGAACCCGTTGCGCAAGCAATCGCCGTCGCGGAACGACTTGCTCTCGGCGACGACGTCTTCAGCTCTGTTCGACGTGAACATCGAGCGCACGACGGAGCAGGTCGGTTCGATCGTCACAGCGAGCTGAAGCAGTTCATCTCTCAGCTCAATGGTCAATCCGCGGATGCCGGTCTCGAACCGATCCCCGCGTTCCAGCTTGCACCGCACATGTTCCGGCGGACGATGGCCGTGATCACCGCGCAACAGCCAGACGGCGAGATCGCCCTCGGCATCCAGCTCAAGCACGCAGCGCGACGCGCCGTCGCGAACGGCACGACCTCCGGGTACGCGAGCGAGACGCCGGAGTGGGCCGCGGAGTTCGAGCATGAGCTTCAGGAAGCTGTCGCGTCACGGTTGGTCGGCGCCTGGTCTTCTCACCAAGACCACGAGATGAGGCTCGCAGGCGCAGGCGCACAGCGCTTCCGAGACGAGCTCGAGAAGGTCGAGGCCGTCGCAAGCAACGAGGTCAAAGTCGGCGACGAGCGCACACTGCGCGCACTCCTGCGCGATCGCTTCAGCACGCTCCGATGGGGAACCGTCAACCACTGCCTCGGCATCCCTGAGCAGGCGGCGTGCTTGAAGGGGCTGCCCGCCGAAGCGGCCGCAGGAGGCGTCATGCCTAATCGCTGCCAACCCACCGCCTGCGGCAATTCCGTCGTCACCGAGGAGCACGCGCCGATCTGGATCGCGGAGGAACGCGACCTCGTCGCGAAGCTGCGCGACCGAAAGATGGCACCACACAATCGCGAACAACTCGAGACAGAACTTGAAGACGTTCGCCGTATCACGAGGAAGTTCACGGATGCCTGAGATCTCTGCCGCGACCGAACGCCGACTGCGCGACGCGATGGAGCGCCTGCTCACCGGCGCGGCGATCCGCACCGACGGACGCCTCATCAAGGAGAACCTCTATCGCGAAGCTGGCGTCAGCCGCGCCACCATGAACCGTGCGACTGCGGTCATGGATGAGTGGGCACGTCGCGTCGACGGGTCCCAGCCGCGAGATCGTGAGATCGAGTCGTTGCGAAGCTCGCTGGCCGATCGTGCAGCCCAGATCAAACAGCTCCGCGAGCGAGTGAGCAGCCTCGAAGCACAGCTGACGATCGCCGCGACCGCCATCGCCGAGCTGCACGTCGAGAACCAGTTGCTGCGTGGCGATGACCCGAGCCACAACGTCACTCCGATGAAGCGCCCGAACGCGGACTCACGCCGGGGATGACGGGCGCTGCTGCTGCTCGTGTCATCGCCACTTCGGAGGTCGGGTGTACGTGGTCGCGCCGACGGTGAAGCTCTCGGGCAGAAGAGCCTGGCGGATCTTGTCGCGACCGATCTGCGACGACGCGGGCATCAGCTGCTTGAGTTCGCTCGAGAACCGCTTGGGTGGGAAGGCGGCGCCGATGAACATGTGCGGGCGGAATTGTTTGGCCGCCCTGACCGCGGGCGCAAGATCGCTGTCGGCGCTGATGATCAGTGCCGAGTCCATCGCGTTCGCAGCGGCGTCGCCCACAAGAGCAACGGCGATGTTGACGTCGGTCTCCTTCTCCTCGTGCACCGTACGCGTTGCGCGACAGTTGAAGCACGTCACGGTCTTCGCTTGATATCGGCCCTGCGTGACGCTGAAGACGTTGGTGTGACGCGCAGCGACGGCTGCCTGATGGTAGGCCTGACGACTGGCCGCGCCCGCATCGCCCAGCACAGGTGCGGTGAAGTACTTCACCGCGACGATGTGGCTGCGTGGGCGCAGGCTCTGCGCGAGTGCGACGAAGTCGATCCAGAGCGTCGAGCGTCCGAACTTGTCGTGCATGCCGTGATAGAAGTTGAAGCCGTCGATGTAGACGATGAGGCGCTCGTGCGGCGGTCCAGGAACGGGTGAGGCTGACAACAGACGACTCCAAATCGGTGCACGAGGTGATCACCTTCCTACCAGCGATCGTGTGTATAGTGTGGATACACCCCGCCCGGTTGTTCATCCCAACCGTGGCCCGACGCCCTCCCTCGTGGAGGGCGTCTTTGTGTCCGAGCCGGGTTGTCGAGCCATCGAGATTGCCATACAGATTAGGCCTTACTGCAGAGGCCTACTCGTGACGCTTGATGGGTGCCTTCCCCCGCGACCTCGCCTGATGCGTGGGACCACTACGCTCGCGAGCTCGGCCAGAACATCCAGCGGGAACGAGCGCGTGTCGGATACAGCCAGGACCGTGTGGCGTACGAGTCCAACCTGAGCCGCTACACGTACCAGAAGCTCGAGAAGGGTGAGTCGAAGCCCGGAACTCCCGCGAATCCGACCGTCAAGACTCTGCTGGCGGTAGCTCAGGTGCTCGACGTTCAGCTCACCGACCTCTTGCCCAGCGTGACGCCCGACCTCACGATCCGCTGAGGCACTTCGGCGTTGCGGGTGACAGCCCGCGACTACCAGGAGAGGCCTAATCTGTATGGCATTCTGCACTGTATGGGCGCTGCGGAACTCAACCAGGAGTCGTTCGTCATGGCGGTGGAAGATCCCTACCTCACCGCCCTGATCGGAACGATCGAGGAGCCCGCCGGATCCAGCACCGCAGCCCAAGCCGGCAGGCTGACGATCGCATGGTGGGACACACATGGCACTGGGCCGTCGTGCGCCGAACTCTTGAACGCGATGTTCACGAGCATCGCGTGGGACGACGTCATCGAAGACCCGGGACGGACACTCCTCGAACGCCGTGAACAGACCGAGCTCATCCAGCGCTGGCTGATCAGCTACTGGACCCGACTGGGCGCGATCGCCTTCATCCCCGGACACGACGACGTCGTACGGCCGGGACGAATCTATCCCGAGCCGGAGACTGACTGATCCATCACCGCCTGATAGGTTGGCCGGTTCTACGTCGAGGAGGAAGCATGCGCGAGATCTCAATCGCAGGCCGTACGGTCACGGTCTCGCTCGTCGCGACCACGCACGGCGAGGATGGCGATATCCAGCGCTACCTCGTCGAGGTGTCGGGCTCGGACGCCGCGACCCACCTCTCGATTCTCCGCATGACCAGCGCAGTCGATGCACGCGCAATGGCGTCGGCGATCGAGACCGAGCTCCTGCTCGACTATCCGGGCAGTCGTGACGACGGAGTCCTCCGCGATCCGAGCGTTCGCGCCTGGCGCGACGAGCATCGGACCGCAATCGAGGCCGCTCTCGGTCAGCTGCGTGACGAGATCGCTGGGATGCCGCCGGAGCCGGTCAGCGACCTCGAACGAACGCTGCTTCGCGCCTTCGAGATGGATCCCGACGCCCCGGATCCTGGCGATGCGTGAGTACCCCTGGTTCGACTTCGACCAAGTCGACTTCGTGACCTCTGACACCCACTTCAGTCATGCCCGCATCAGCGAGCTCGCCGACCGTCCCTTCTCAACCGTCGCGGAGATGGATGCCGCGCTGATTGGCCGGTGGAACGACGTTGTCGCTCCTGACTCCGTCGTGCTGCACCTGGGAGATCTCGCGCTCGGAGCGATCGCTGAATCCCTTCCGCTCACCGCACACCTGCACGGACGCCGACTCCTCGTCCCCGGCAACCACGATCGTGTCTCGCCCGCGACGCAGTCGAAACGGGCGATCGAGCGATTCCTGCCCATGTACGAAGCGGCGGGCTGGGAGATCCTCCCAGAGGTCGTCGAGGGCACCCGCCGCGGGTACCGGATCATCGCTTCGCACTACCCCTACGCCGGCGACAGCCAGGAACAGGATCGACACACTTCGCATCGCCCGCGCTGGGACGACGGCATCCCGCTCATCCACGGGCACACCCACGCACGGGACCATGGCCCGAATGGGCATCAGTTCCACGTCGGCGTCGACGCCCACGACTTCTCACCAGTCCCGTTCAGCGTGATCGACGGCTGGATCCTGAGCCTGCCGGGAATCGAGACTCGGCTGCAGACAGCGGTCCGCGAGGCTCGAGAGGTCCTCGCCGACCTGGACGATACGCCCCCACTCAACATGGACTTGATGTTCTTCATGCAGGCGTACGACGAAATTCACATGCACCTCGAAGAGCTGCTGGCGGCCGTTGACGAAGTCGGGCACCTTAATGGCGACGAGGGCAAGGGGTCCCGATAGGATCGGCCATACCCGGATAAATCCGGTTCAATCCGCATGGGGGCGTGAATGTCCGAGCCGTGGCTCTCTGCCGACGACATCGCTGAGCACTTGGGCGTGACCAAGGACACGATCTACGCCTGGATCTCCGACAAGGGGATGCCGGCGCACAAGGTCGGGCGTCTGTGGAAGTTCCAGGCGAGCGAGGTCGACGACTGGGTACGCAGAGGGGACGCAGGATCTCCGGACTGACCCAGTCGGCCGCGATGTCGGCGGCACGACGTATCCTGATCGACTTGCCATTTTCCAGGGGAGGAACCACGTGGACGCACCTGCGGTGACGCTGGCATCGCTGCGCGCCGGGCAACGCCTGCGCGGTGTCCTGCCCGGGCAGCCGGTGACACTCGTCGGCGTGACACCGCTGGACGACGCGCTCGTCGAGATCTTCTTCCGCGATGACTCGGGTCGGACCGGCGAACGCACCATCACCGAGCTCGATGCCGGCAAGCTCGAACTAGTCACGGAGCTGGGTAACGCGCCCGCGTTCGACGGCGACCCTGATGAGTTCCGCCTCGCGGCCGAGGCGCTCCGCATCAAGTACGCCGCGCTCTACGACCCGATGGCGGCGGTGAATAGCTCGGACGTCGATCCGTTGCCGCATCAGATCCGCGCAGTGTACGAGGAACTCCTCCCGCGAATCCCGCTGCGGTTCCTCCTCGCTGATGACCCCGGCGCGGGCAAGACGATCATGGCCGGCCTCTACCTCAAGGAGCTCATCCTCCGCGCCGACTGCGAACGAGCGCTCATCGTCGCGCCCGGCGGCCTCGTGGAGCAGTGGCGGGAAGAGCTGTCGCAGAAATTCGACCTCTCGTTCGAGATCTTCAACCGTCAGATGGTCGACGACGCGCAGGGCCGCAATGTGTTCGACGAGCACCCGTTCCTCATCGCACGGATGGACCAACTCTCCCGCAGCGATGACCTGATCGAGCAGCTCTCCGACGTCACCTGGGACGCTGTCGTCGTCGATGAGGCGCATCGCATGTCCGCGCACTACTCGTCATGGGCGGGTCAAGTCGACGAGACGAAGCGGTTCCGGCTGGGGCGGCTGCTCGCCGAGACCGCGCACAACTTCCTCCTCATGACCGCGACCCCGCACGCAGGCAAGGAAGAAGACTTCCAGCTGTTCATGTCCTTGCTGGACCGCGACCGGTTCGAGGGCCAGTTCCGCGCCGGCGTGCACCGCACTGACACGCGCGGCCTGATGCGGCGCATGGTGAAGGAAGAGCTCCTCACCTTCGAGGGCAAGCCTCTGTTCCCCGAGCGTCGCGCGTACACGGTCGAGTACGAGCTGAGCGACCCCGAGCGTGAGCTATATGAGCTGGTGACCGGCTACGTGCGCACCGAGATGGGTCGTGCGGAACGGCTCGCGCAGGCGGGCGACAAGAAGCGCGGCAACAACGTGGGGTTCGCGCTCACCGTGCTGCAGCGACGCCTCGCCTCAAGTCCGGAGGCGATCCTCCGATCGCTCGAGCGACGCCAAGTGCGACTCGAGACCCGTCTGCGGGAATGGCAGCGCGCGACCGACGAGGCCCGCTACAGCACCTCCATGACTGCGTCTATTGACGAGTGGTCAACCGGCCGCGTCGCACTCGACTTCGAGGACGCCTCCGCTTCGGCGCCAAGCTTCAACCCCGACGAGTTCGATGACCTCGATGAAGAAATCTCCGAAGAAGAACGAGCACAGTTCGAGGCCCGTGTCGACCAGGTGGTCGACCTTGCCACTGCGGCCGAGTCGATCGGTGAACTCCGCGCTGAGATCGCGATCCTCGAAGACCTCATCCGCGTCGCGCGCCGCGTCCGGTTGCTGGATGACGACAAGAAGTGGGTGGAGCTGCGCACGATCCTCGACGACCAGCTAGCCGAGGTTCTGCAAACGCACTCGCCTGTGAACATGCGCGTGCGCGCGGTTTCAGTCTACTCCCATCTGTGGACGGTGACCTTGCCGACTGTGCGGCCGTTCTCGACCAACTCGTGCGCCTCGCGGAGTGTGGTCGGTGAGATCGGCGCGAGTGTCGTTGTGGCCGTGGTGCGGATGCGGCCCTGATCTACAAGGTCAGCGACAGTGTTCAGGAGCTGGTGCTGTTCAATCATGTCCGGGGTCTGCCTGAGCGGGCGGGTGAACATCAGTTCCCAGTGCCAAGCGATGCTCTTGCCCTTGAGCGGGAACACGTCGCGCGGACCGTCGTCAATGGCGACAATATGCCCGAACGCTCGAACGATCCGCGCATAGGTTTCGATCTGCCCCGCGGAATGCGCGGTGAACAGCCAGTCCACGCCATCCTGCGCGACGGCGAGCACCTGCTCAGCCAGGTCGTCGCGGTGGTTCACCACATGCTCCGCGCCCAGGTTGCGCACCCAGGCGGAGCGTTCATCGTCGGAGGCGGTGGCGATCACGGTGACGTTCGGCAGGAGCGCGTCGGCCAGTGCCAGCATGATCGATCCGACTCCGCCGGTCGCGCCGATCACCAGCAGGGTGCCGGTCGAGTCCTCGGTAAGGGCGAGCCGCTCGAACAGGGTCTCCCAGGCGGTGATCGCCGTCAGCGGCAGCGCAGCAGCGTCGGCAAACGACAGCACCTGCGGCTTGCGCCCCGTAATCCGCTCATCCACAACATGCAGGCGCTGGTTCGTACCTGGCCGGTCGATGCTGCCCGCGTAGTACACCTCGTCACCCGGAGCGAACAGCGTCACCGCTGAGCCGACGTCGCGCACCGTACCGGCGGCGTCGAAGCCGAGCACCTTGAACCCGTTCGCAGGAGCGCCTTCCCGCAGTTTCACATCGACCGGGTTCACCGAGACCGCCTCGACCTCGACCAACAAGTCATGCGGTCCAAGTTCGGGCACCTCGACCTCGCGGGCGGTCAGCGCCTCGGGGTCGGTGGCGGGGAGGTTCTTCTCGTATCCGATCGCAGTCGTAGCCGTCATGCCAATTATGGTTCCCCAGACCTACTGGTTACCGTCAAGGCAACCTAGTACCCATCGGATACCATGAACGTATGAGTCAGACCGTGGATGAGTGCGACCGGAACGACGTGTACGCGGCCATGTGTCCGTGCCGCGACATGCTCGACCTGCTCGCCAACAAGTGGAGCGCCCTGGCCATCGGTGCGCTCGAAGACGGGCCGCAACGCAACGGGCAACTCAAACGACGCTTGGAAGGCGTCAGCCCCAAGGTGCTGTCCCAGACCCTCAAGCGTCTCGAAGACCACGGCCTGCTCACTCGCACCGTCTACCCCGAGGTTCCCGCTCGCGTGGAGTACGAACTTACTGACCTCGGACACAGCGCAGCCGCCCCGTTGAAGCATCTGCGCGACTGGGTTGAACACAACGTCGGAACCGACCAGTAGCGACCCCCTCGGCGCTACATCGAGCCAGGAGTCCCGGCCTCCGCGTAATACCGCGTCAACACAGACGAGGCGTCGCGGTCGCCGTCACCGGACACGACAGAGTTCAGCAGGTACCGGTACCCGTCACCGGTCGTCATCACCCTAATTGATAACGTCACACCTAGAAGGTGCGAAGTAACCGACGCGCGAGCACAGGAGCGCTTCTGTCATTTCGAAGGCGAGACTTCGCGCGATTGGGATTCGCCGGGCCATCCTTCTTCTCTTTCGTCGAACGTCACCGCAACACCGTGTCGCTGGGGTTCGTGAAATCTTCTTCCGGAAGCGAAACCCAGGTACTGCGCCATGAGGAACTCGCCGCAGCGATGCACAGGCGTTCGACAGTTCGGTCGCACGAACCGATCGTTTGTTAACGGACGGCACTGTACGTCGATCGAAAGTCGCGCCGACACCCCCTGCGAATTCGCGTCGCGGGATAGTTTGCCAGGATCCGGCGATCAGCGTGGTGCGCATCAAGGAGGTGCGCAGCGGCCTCAGCACGAGGAGCCTGCCCGCGAGGCCGACCACCCCGCCCCTAGGAACGGTAGGAGTGCGACGTCGGGGCGAGCTGGGGGCCACCCCCCGAGACCGAAAGTAGCACCGCAGCGACGATAAGCGCCACGCCAACCAGGGTGGTCGTCAGCTCCCCGACCAACGAACCGATCCATCCGCGTTCCTGGAGGTCTCGGAACATCCTTATGCTCAGCCCGAACGTTCCGTTCGAGCTGCGAACCGATCGTCTCGATGCGTCGTGGCAGACGCCTCAGCTGTCCACCGATGACCTGGAGTTGCACGCGGCCGTCGGCGAACATCTCCCTTGAGTCCATCGCCAGACGTATGAAATGAGGAGTTCGAGCAAGGGCCCGATCGACCAAGTCGTAGTCGGCAACGAGCTGGCACAGCGTTCCCTCGAGTGACACGAAGGAAACGACTGGCGTTCTCCTCCGCTGTTGGGGACGTCGGGTCGGCTGAAATAATGGCCGGGACGATACGGTGGCGAGTCAGAGCGCCGTGATCCACCGCGCGATCTCGTCAGCGATCTCGTCGCTATTGTCTTCGACCATCAGCATGTGGCCGTTCCCAGCGAGAAGAGGCAGTTCGGACGACCAGAAGGTGACGGCGGCGCCCTGATCGGTGAGCCAGGCCACGATGTCCTGATCCAGCTGCGAGGGGTGGTCGGTATCGGCTCCACCCGTGAAGACGAGAATCGGCTTGTTCGTGAACGCGTCGGTCGGCCCGATCCTCATTTGGCTCCCACCGATGTTCTGACGCTGATAAAGCATCCGGGCCGGGATCGGCCGAAGGGTGCGGCGGAACACCTCGATGCACTCGCGGGGGAACCGCCGGCTGGGTCCGATGGCCTTGTCGTTCACGAAGGCGCTTGTGGGTTCCCAGAAACCCATCTTCGGGATGGTCCAGTCGATGGCCGCTCCACGGATGGAGACCTCCTGGTCGGACTCCCTCACGATCTCGGGCACCGCCTGTATATTTCCAGGCGGGCCCGGAGCGACGGCTACGAGCCCGTCGATGAGATCGCCATGCGTCTCTAGGAGGCGGAAGCCAATCGGACCTGCCATCGAGTGCACGACCAGCACGACGTTCCGGCCGAGACCAGAGAGGAACACGCCCATCCCTCGGCACACGCTCTCATAGTCCAGCCGCGCAGACGCCGCACGATCATCGACGTGTTGGGCCGCCTCATAGGACAACCCCAGCCAGTCCACCACCAGCACACCGTAGCCAAGCGATACGAATCGTGCCGCCCAGCCCTGTCGGCCGTCGGGCGTCTCGAGATAGTACTCGTTCGAGGCACCACCCCCGTGCACGAGGACGATCCACCGAGCAGGCGCACCCGACGGCGCCAGTTCGGTGTACGAGATCGGCGCGACGTCGTCTGGGCGTGAAATCGAATCCATAGCTTCCCCAGGCCTGTTAGGCAATGACGGCGTCGAGGGCCCGTGCGAGCCTCTCCGGATGCGTGAGCATCACCAAATGGCTTCCGTCGATCTCGATCGTGCGCGGACTATCAAGCCGCCCGGCCGCGGCCTGGTAGATCTCAGCGGGAACGGTCTGGTCCTGAGCGAGGAACACATAACTTGACGGGATGCTGCTCGCCCAGAACCGGTCGAGGCGGATCGGCTCATTGGACCAGCCTGCCGGCGTTGGGACGAGCCTCGGCTCGAGCGCGGCGAGCTGCTGCTGCTCGAACGGGGACATGTCCTGCATAGTCGCGGCCCAGAGCTCAGGCGGCATGACGATGGTGTTGTCGTCGGACTGACTCGCAAGCGCCTTCATCGCTGCGACCAACGGATCGGGGAGCACGTCGTTAATGCTCTCGCCGTCGCGCAGCACCCAGGCGTCGACGAAGACGACCCGGCCGATGCGCTCGGGCATCGCCTCAGCGACGAGTTGGATGAGCGGACCTCCGCCGCTATGACCGACGAGCACGATGTCGAGCTGGGTGAGCTCTCTTACCTGATCGATCAGATCGCGCGCCATCATGCTCATCGTGACGCCGGAGCGGTCCACGTCACCGTCTTCGAGACCGCGCAGCGTCGGCGCGATCACCTCGTGCCCCATTCTGCGCAATTCGTCGGCGACGCCGTCCCACGCCCAGCCGCCTACCCATCCGCCGTGCACCAGTACGATCTGCATTGATCATCCTCTTCGCATATTTATCTGCTGAGCAGAACTTGTTCCTAACTAGAAGACACAATAGCTTGCGCGGCGCCAACAGTCAAGCATGGCTCGAGCTCTCTTCAGAACGCGCCGAACGACCCCTGCACCAGGTCGCAGGGGAAAGAGACGACGAGCCTTCAGGAGGTCAGGTCGGCCAGACGTACGGCTGCCTCATCGAGGAGTGCGACGAGGGTCTTCACCTTGCGGGGAGGCAAGCGGAACACCGGGGCAGATGCGTTGATCGCCAACCGCAGCCCGCTCGCCGAGGGAACGGCCACGGCCACCGAGGCCACGCCCTCCTCGCTCTCCTCCCGGTTCGTTGCATAGCCCCTGCTTCGCGACAAGATCCAGTTGTGCGAGGAGCTCGGTCTTGGCTCCCTTGCGATTGAAGCCAGCCTCGCCACCGTACGCCTCTTCGTGGAACGGCAGCCCCACGATTCGTCCGTCGTTGCGGTACGACCAGCCGTGATACGGGCAGCGGAAGTGCGAGGCGTTGCCCATTTCCGCCCGGCACACCTGCATTCCTCGGTGCAGGCACATGTTGAACATCGCCTTGACGGAGCCACTCTCGTCGCGCACCACGATGAACGAGTCGTCGAGCACTCGCCGCACCACGTAGTCGCCGGGCTGAGGGATCTCTGATTCGTGACCCACGAAGATCCACGCGCGACTGAACAAGCGCTCCCGCTCGAGCGCGAAGATCTCTTCGTCGTTGTAGATGTGGGCAGGGATCATGCCGCGTCTGACATCGTCGTAGATCGTGTGGTCTGTCATATCTTGAACGCTCCGTCGAAGTATGGATTGTTATCTGTCTAGCAGAAATGTACTCTGATGTGCGGAAGCGGTCAATTGGAGAACGACCACCGGATCGATTGGAGAAGCACGGAATGCAGGTGACCGACTACTCAGAGGAACGGCTGCTCGTCGCCGAGGGATGCCGCATCCTCGCTCTGCGAGGGCTCGTGGACGACATCCTGGGGCACATCAGCCTTCGAGTGGGCGAAGACTCCCTGCTCGTGCGCTGCAGAGGCCGCGAAGAACGCGGGCTGAAGTTCACGCAGCCCGACGACATCCACCTGGTCCGCCTCGATGGGAGTACCGAGCTGCCCGACGGATACTCGGCGCCGAACGAGCTGCCATTGCATCTCGCCACCCTCCGCGCACGCCCGGATGTGAGCGCGGTCGTGCACGCCCACCCGCCAGCCGTCGTCGCATTGACGCTGATCGGTGTCCCTCTTCTGGGCGTGGTGGGTGCCTACAACATCCCGGCGATGCGAATGGCTCTGGCGGGCATCCCCACTTTTGCCCGGTCGGTCTTGATCCGCTCGGACGCGCTCGGCAGCGCCATGGTCGACGCCCTCGGCGATCGCCCGGTCTGCCTACTCCGTGGCCACGGGCTCACGGCGACAGGATCGAGTGTCGAATCCGCCGTCATCAACGCGATCAACGTCGACGCCCTCGCTCGCATCCAGCTGCAGGTCCTTCAGGCTGGTGTGACGCCGGCCGCTGTGGCGCCGGCCGACCTCGACGATCTGCCCGATCTCGGACCGGCCTTCAACGAACAGCACGTCTGGCGATTCCATCTCGCCGACCTCGAACACGCCGGCCTCGGCATCCGATAGCGACCAACGATAGGACCACCGACCGATGACTACAGAAGAGCTCGAACCTGCGCCCCCAGCGCCCCTGCTCCCCCTCCTGCACGGCCACCGAATCCCGTCACTCGGCCTCGGCACCTGGCCGATGGTCGGCGATGAATGCCAGGAGGTCGTGCGCGTCGCCATCGAGAGCGGCTATCGGCTCATCGACACCTCATTCAAGTACAGCAACGAGGTCGCCGTCGGGCGGGGGATCCATGACTCCGGGCTGCCCCGCCACGAGATCTTCATCACCAGCAAGTTCAACAAGGAGTCGCACAGCGTCGACGGCGTCCAGCGCGCCTACGACGATAGTCTCGAGCGGCTCGGGGTGGACCACCTCGACCTCTTCCTCTGCCACTGGCCGGTCCCGGCTCAAGGCCGTTACGTCGACGCCTGGAAGGGTCTCGTCAAGCTGTTGGAGGAGGGGCGGGTCAAAGCCATCGGCGTCTCCAACTTCAAACCGGCCCACCTCGCCTCCATCATCGACGCGACCGGGGTCGTGCCCGACGTGAACCAGATCCAGCTCAGCCCCGACATCGCCCGTACCGTTCCTCGACGCGCGCACGAGGTGCTCGGTATCGTGACCGAGAGCTGGAGCCCGCTCGGCCGCGGGCCCGAGCTGCGGGAGAACCCGACGATCGTGCAGATCGCGGCGGACGTCGGACGAACGGCGGCACAGGTGGTGCTCCGCTGGCACGTGCAGCAGGGCCTCGTGCCGGTGCCGAGATCGTCAGACCCCAAACGCCTGGTCGAGAACCTCTCGGTCTTCGACTTCCGCCTTAGCACCGACCAGATGGCCACGCTTGCGTCCCTCGACAACGGCGAAGCCGCCGCGCGGGACTCTGACCTGCCCGAGAACGGTCATTAGTCCACCAAGAACACCAAAATCGTCACCGATCTGGTAAATTCAGCGCGCTCTGGAGACGCAGCAGAACGCCTCGCGCGGCTCCTGGACATTCGACTACACGCAGGACCGGCTCTCCGCCATCATGCGCTGCACACACGACCGCTGCCTCGAGACCGCCGACGAATACGGCTCGCCAGGCTTGCCCGGTGGACTTCGGCGACTGCGCGAAGCAACTGACCGGCGGCGAAGGTGATGGCTCGAACGTAGGCGCGATCTGCCTTGCTCGCCTCACCTTCGGCTCGCTCGACAGCCGCGTCCAAACCATCGCGAAGTCGCGTGCACTGCAGATGGCGGCGAGGGAGAGAGTAAGTTCTGCAGTGTGCCCGATCGGGAACAGGGGGTGGGCTTTAGTACCCCTGCCCGAATTCGCGAAGTCTGGGCCACAGATCGCCGCCGACGACGCCGAAGACCCCTACGTCCGCCAGCATGCCGCCGAAGCCCTGCTTGAGATCAACGAAGACCGGAAAGTCAACGGCCGCTACCTCGCCGTCAAGACCCGACAGAACCTCGCCCGCCTCACCGACTTCGCCGAACACACCCGTCGGTTTCCCTGCCTCTTCCGCCTCGATCAACGCCACCTGTGCACCCCTATCAGCGGGAGCGAGGGTCTCGGGAAGCTTCTCAAGCCGACGGGCAACTCGCTCGGCAGTGCTTGCGAATCGGCGGTACGGACGACCCAACTGTTCGCTCGTGTTGGGGTCCTGGCCGTGCCCCATGAGACGGCGGAGCTGCTCCTCGCTGACCTCACCACCGGGTTCGACGGCGCCAGAAATGTACGCGAGACCCGATCCGAGCCATGAGCCCGGCGGCGTGCTGTTCAGTCGTTCAGCCGGTGGAGCCAGTAGCCGGGTTCGCGGCGCTCGTGGGCGTAGGCGAGGATCAGGATCGTGTCCGGCTCCACCGTGTAGACGATGCGGTACGGGTATCCGCGAACGGCCTTGCTGCGGATCACGGTGCCATCGTCAGCGGTCGTGAATGGTGGGGCGGCGTTCGGCCATTGGTCGAGGTCTTTCCGGGCTTGCCTTGCTCGGTCGATGAGCGCAAGGCCGATCCCTGGCTCCTGGTCTTCGTACCAGCGCACGGCGGCGTCGAACTCCGCGACGGCCTCGGGGTGCTCTCGCTGGGCCAAGGTCATGCGGTGAGCAAGGCGCGCAAACGCTCGTAGTGCTCGTCGGCATCCACCAGATCGACCGCACCCTCACGCACCTCGGCCAGTCGCCGGGTAGCCTCGGCACGCCAGGCTGCATCGACCTCGCTCTCGTCGTCTGCATCATGGAGGCTTTCGAGCAGGGCGTTAGCGACGACCGCGCGCTGATCGGCGTCGAGCGCGAGGCCGTCTCGGATCAGAGTTGCGGTGTCGGGTGTCATGTATTCAAGTGTACGTCGAACGGCCGACAATCGCGCTGGGCGTCTGTGGCTCGGGTTGCGGGGCTGCTGTGAACGTCACGCCGACGCGACGTGCTGCTGATGCTCATAGGCCGCGTGCTGGCCCGTCATGTCGCGGGTCGTTGCGCCGCGGGTCGCGTTCGGTCGGCTCGCGGAGTTGCCGTTCGCGTTCGGCGAGTGCTTGCTGCCTTGCTTCGTGCTCGGCGCGGGTGGTTTCGATCCGTGCGGCGGCGTCGCGGATCGGTAGCGCGCGGAGGTAGTCGGCCTCGGCTCGGAGCGCGGTGGCTTGCTGGTGCGCCTGTCCTGCTTGCTGTGCTGGGTTCGGCAGTCGCATCCCGACCCGGTGGCGCATCACCGCCTGCGGCCCGTACTCGCTGACCAGCAACGCCCGGCGTTCCTGCTCGTGCCGCTGCCGCAACTCGTCACGGTCGGCTCGCGCGGCCTCGACGTGCTGGGCGGCGTCGATCACGCGGGGATCGGCCTCGGCGCGACGCTCGGCCTGTCGTGCCGCCCACTCGGGCAGGGTGTCGGTGGTGCGGGGTGGTTCGCCCCATGTTTCGCGCACCCGTGCCCGAACCGTCCGGGTGTGCTCGCTCGTCTGGCGGTGCTCCGCGCGGGCCTTGCGCCTGCCGAGCCTGCCGACGGTGGCGAGTCGGCTGCTTGCGGCGGCCTCGCGCTCGACAGCATCGAGATAGGTGGTGCCGTCTGCCTCGGCCTGCACCGTCAACGGTTCCGCGATTTCGGCACGGATGCGCGCCGCCTCGTCCTCGGCGTGGCGGAGCACGTCGGCGTGCTCGTCGTCCTCGGTCTTGTGTGTTGCGCGCTGGGCGTCGAACCTGGCAGCGGTCTGCTCCCAGCGTTCCGCCGCACGTTCGGCTCGTTCGGCTTCGGCGGTGAGGCGGGCGAGTTCTTCGGTGATGAGCTGCACGGGGCCATCGCTGACGAGGCCTTGCACGGCGTCGATGGCTTGGGCGGTGGCGTGGTCGAGGCCACGGTCTGCCGGGTCGCGTTCCATCGCCTCAACGAACCGCGCCCGCGCATCCGCCATATCAGCGGCGACGACGTGGAGTTGGTTCTGTTGGCGGCCTCTCGTCATGCCGACGTAGACGCCTGCCGCGCTCGTCGCCTCCGACAAGGCCGTGTGGGAGGCATCGACGGTTGCGCCTTGGACGCCGTAGGCGGTCGCGGCATACGACAGGTGCGCCCACTCGCTCACGTACTCGGCGGGGAGGGCGACGGTGCGGCTGTGCTTGCCTCCGCCGCTGACTTCGCGGGCGTAGACGCTGCCCTCACTGAGATAGGGGGCAGATGACTGATGGAGCCGAGCGTCAGCGCGAGAGCGTCGCACAGAGTGTCGCTGGCAAGAGTTGGCGTCACAAAGTTCGAGGGAACTTTCGGAGTTCGGTTCGATGAAGTGACTAGTCTTCTCGGCGAACTTCGTGACCTGATTACTGCCCGATGAGTCTTCGGGCAGCGGTGACGACGGAGGCACGGCGGCGTGCGTGTTCGGCGTCGCTCTCGGCTCCGGTGATCATGCGGGCGACCTGC
The DNA here is from genome assembly GCF_965345035.1 of Microbacterium sp. bgisy207. Classification (GTDB taxonomy): domain Bacteria; phylum Actinomycetota; class Actinomycetes; order Actinomycetales; family Microbacteriaceae; genus Microbacterium. Next base: position 322,084 of record NZ_CBDRMG010000001.1, on the reverse strand, counting down.
GGTACCGCTGACCACCATCCGGCGAGTGAGAGCACGAGGAACATCAGGTGGTCGGCGTCGAGGTCGCTCGTTACTGTGCCCTTGGCCTGTCCGTCGGTCATGGCGGCGACTTTGTATCCGTAGTATTCGCGCCGCTCGGCCTCGTCGGGTACTTCGGTGTCGAAGACGAGCCCTTCCCAGCGCATGAGCCTGCCGAGTTCGGGGTGCTCGCGGTGGTAGTCGTAGACGCGCCCGGCGTAGTCGCCCACGTCCTCGGTTGCGAATGATTCGACGGGCACGTCGCGGGCTACCTTCGCCAGTTCCTCGCGCAGTACGGTGGCGAAAAGTCTGTCCTTGCCCCCGAAGTGCGTGTAGACGCGCTCCTTGTTCACCCCGGCGGCCTTGGCGATGCGCTCGATGGTCGTGCCGTGCGGCCCGTGCGCGGCGAACTCGGCCACCGCCGCGTCGAGGATGCGGCGCTTCCTGCCCTCAACATCCCAGCCCATCGTTCCCACCTCCCGTCTCGTGCGGTAAACCCAACGCTCACGTTGCGTCTTCGCGGTTAGCCTACTACAGTCAAATCCAACGGAAACGTTGGATTTGGAGTGGTGGTGTCTGCGAACTCGACGGAACAGATAGCGGGAGCAGGCGAGGCGCGCGAGCACCCGGCAGGGAACGGCGTGGTCGTGCTGCTCGTGGTCACGGCGCTGCTGGTGCTCACGCAGTTGTACGCGGCAATCCCGCTGATCGCCCCGATCGGTGCGGAACTCGGCTCTGATGTGACGTTCGCGCTCTCGACGGTGTTCAGCGTGTGCTATGCGGTCGGGTTCCTGATCTGGGGGCCGTTGGCCGATCAGTACGGGCGGAAGCGGATCATGCTCATCGGCCTGGTGTATCTCACCGTCGCGACCATCGCCTGCGGCTTCGCCTCCACGGTGCCGATGCTTGCTGCGCTGCGCGGGGTGCAGGGGGTGATGGCGTCGAGTTTCGCGCCGGTTGCGCTCGCGTATCTGGCCGAAGCGACCCCGCTGAAGCGTCGGGCAACGGCGATCGGGGCCATGTCGACGGCATTCCTCGTTGCCGGGATCGCAGGCCAAGTACTCGCCTCCGCGCTCAGCCTGACGTTGGGCTGGCAGTGGGTGTTCATCCTCTCCGGCATCATGCTCGGCCTCGGCATGATCGGCGTCGCCGTGCTCGTCACCGAGCCGCACAGTCGCAGAGACGATGCGAGCCTGGTGCGTCGCTTCGCCGTAGTCGGGAGGGTCGCCACACGCCCCTCGGTGCTGCTACTGAGCCTCGCGCACCTAACGCTGCTGTTGTCGTTCGTCGGCATGTACACCGGCCTCGGCCCGCACCTGACCGACCTCTGCCTGGACTCATCGCAGGTGATCTGGCTCCGCCTCGTCGGGCTGCCGGGCATGTTCGCCTCCCTCTTCGCGGGCGCTATTGCGAAGCGTCTCGGCGGCGCGGGGGTTGCACGTGCCGGGTTCGCCCTCGCCGCGATTGGGCTGCTGATCGAAGCCGCACTCTCGGCATCCCTCGCGGGCACGGCGCTGGCGAGTCTCGTGTGAGTCACTGGGGTCGCGCTCGCGGTGCCCGCGATGATCACCCTGTTCGGCGAGACCGCCGCCCCGAACCGGGCCGGTGGGATGGCGCTCAACGGATTCGTGCTGTTCCTCGGTGCCAGCGTCGGCCCACTCACTGCCTACCTGGGCTTGGACTTCCCGATCCTGCTCGTCAGTCTCGCCGCGCTCATGGTGCTCGCCGTCGCCAGCCTCACCGGGTTCGCCCGACTCACCCGCACGCCCGCTTCGGAGGTACCTGTATGACTCGCATCCTGATTCTCGGCGCGACCGGGCGCACCGGAGCCGCCATCCTCGCTCATCTCCCCGCAGGCATCGAGGCGACCGCTGCGCTGCGCGATCCGGCAGACACCACGCGGCTCGCCAAGACTGCTGCATCGCTGACCTCCACGGTCGTGAACATCGCTGAGAACGCCAGTCTCACGCAAGCAATGCACGGCATCGACGTCGTCATGAACGCGATCCGACTGCGTGAGGACATCGCCCCGACCGAACTCGTGGCCGTACATGATCGACTCATCGAGGCAAGCACCAAGGCCAACGGCGCTCCGGCCCGGATCGTCACGGTCGGCGGAGCAGGAGCACTCCGACTCCCTGGAGACAGACGGTTCTGGCAAGACCCCCGGTTCCCAGAACCCACACTGCCGCGCGGGAGAGCACACGCCATGCTGCGCGACCACCTCGAAGCGGGCAACGCAGGATCAGAATGGGCGTATCTGATCCCGCCGCCCGTCTACGAACCGGAGGGGCCGACGACAGCACGCTGGGAACGAGTCTCCCCTTCCACAGACGAGACTGCGTTCACCCGACAAGCGATCAGTTATGCCGACTTCGGAGCGGCAGTCGCGGAGACTTCCACCAAGGACGACACTCGCACGCAACTCATCGCATGGCCCAGTGAACTGACAGAAAAGCACCCGATGAGTGGATAGGCGCATCTCCCCGCCGTTGTCGGCTCGGACACGGACGACGCATCGACCTGTGGGCCTGGCGGCGTACAACGTTGTCCGGCTCGTTGTGATCCGTGACGGCACGGCCATCGTGTTCAGCGAGTTCGGACAGCAACCCGTCAGCTTTGGCGACGCGGTGCTGCTGGGGCCGAGCGTGCTGTTCGGCGTCGAACCCGAGGGGCGGGTCACCTATACGACGGTCTACATCGACACCGACATGGCGCTGGATCAGTTCTTCTGGCAACACTCCGCGATCTTGCACGACCGCCTCGACGCCCACGACTTCGCGGGAAAGGTGTACACCGAACCTGCCCAGGTACTGCACCTGGGCCGGGATCGAGCCGGGCGGTTGTTGCCGTGGCTGGACGAGCTGGTCGCCCTCACCGTCGAGGGCAAGTACCTGGAACGGTTCCATCGGATGCAGGCGCTCTGGTTCCTCATCACCGATGTGATCGCGCCGTGCATCCGCGTCTCGACGGTGCGGCTGACCCGGCTGCAACGTGCCCGCGCTCGCCCGTTCTCCGCTCGAAGTCGGGTGCCTGAACCGTTGCGTCGTGAGGCGATGCTGGTGCGCGACGCGCTGCACAGCCGGATCACGCACCCGTGGACGCTCGCGGAACTGGCAGCCCTGGTGCGGCTCTCTCCGAAGCACCTGGTGCGCGTGTTCACGGACACGTTCGGGAAGACCCCGACCGCCTACCTGGTGATGCTCCGCGTGCAAGAGATGGCGCGGCTCCTACGCGAGACGAACATCACCGTCACCGCCACCGGGCAGCGGGTGGGGTGGCGGAGCCGGTCGCGCGCGGTAGAAGCATCCACAGCGCACACCGGAGTGACACCGAGCCGCTACCGAGACATGCGCCCGCTCATGACCGACCTCCCATGACCGAGCCGGTCGCGCTGCCCGGCAAAGTGCCGGAGTGACCGGGAAACGCCCGGCCTGCTCGTCTCCTGCTTCGCCGCGACCGCCGGTGCTTGGTAGGCCGGTTCTTCCCCCTGGTTGCTCGGGGGTGGTCAGAGAAGGGAGGTCGTCATGTCGCTGCTACTCGAACGCCCGGCGACCACGCCGACCGGTCATGAGCCTACAAGGACGCCGCAGTCGCCGCACCCCGCGATAGTGCAGCCGGTCGAGCCGTGGAGTTGCGTCTATGTCACCAGCATCCGTCACCGTCGCATATTGGCGGCGACCGCCTATGACTGTGTGCGCTTCGTGGTCGTGCGCGACGGCTCGATCATCCTCACCGATGCCGATGCCGATGCCGATGCGGGCGGGTCGGCGTCGGTGGGTGATGTGGTGCTGGTCGCCCCGAACGTCGAGTTCGGGTACGAACCCGAGGGCACCGTCACGGTGAGGACAGTGGCAGTGGATACCGATTACTGGTCGAGCAGTTGTTCTGGCAGCACCTCGACGTGCTCGCGGACGGCGAAGCCGCACGCGACCTCGCAACTCACCTGTATCCCGATCCGGTGCAGGTGCTGCGCGTCGGAGAATCGCAGGCCGAACGGCTCGGGCCGATCCTCGATGAACTCGCCACACTCACCGGCGAAGACCAATCGCCGCGCGGCTACTTCCGTGCGTATGCGCTGCTGTTCACGGTGCTCGCCGCCATCGCGCCGCTGGTTCGTCACGCGCCGGTGGAGGTGCCGCCGCTGACCTCTCGGCAGCGGGCCGTGCGGGTCGCGCCTCCCCGGTGGCGGGAGTTCAAGCCGGTGCGCCGCGAGATTATGCGCACGGCGGCGCTCATGCAGAGCAACATCGCCAGGCAGTGGCCGCTCACCGAACTGGACGCGCACGCCTGCCTGTCGCCGAGTCAGCTCAATCGGGTGTTCAAGGACTCGTTCGGGGTGACGCCGCCGGTGTACCTGTCGATCCTGCGCGTACAGGAGATGGCGCGCCTGATCCGCGAAACCGATCTGCTCATCGGCACGATCACCGAACGGGTCGGCTGGTGCCACCACTGCGGGCAAGCCTCGCGCATCTTCCGCCGCTACATGGGCGTGACCCCCATCGAGTACCGGCGCTACGGCCCACCGTCCGCGAGCCGGGCGGGGCCGGGCGTCGGCATCGCCACCGCACGCGCCGACGACTCCCGTGGGAACGGGTGCGCACCTACCTACTGACACCTGCCCACACGACCGGAGGAACCCGACGATGAGCACCGCCACCACGCGACCGCGATACGCTCCGGCGCGCCTGCATGTCGGGGTGGGGGTGACGGTTCCGGCAAATTGCCGGAACCGTGCGACCAGGGCTTTTACTCCCGGCCGGGGTGGTTCCGTCGAATCGGCGGCACCACACTCGCGGGGCGACGGTCGGGGAAAATTTCCCACACCGTCCAGCCTGCGACCTCGGCCCGCTGTGCTGCTCGTTGTGGTTCTCGTGACGGTGGTGGCAAATTGGCACCACCGTCCGACCAGGAGTTTCGCCGTTGCCCCCGCGAACCAAGCCGCATCCGCTGCGACCTCACCGCGACCGTTCACGGTGGTGTCGAATCGCCACCACCGTCGGACCTGCGCTTTCGCTCCGCTCGGCTGGCCGTCACGGGCGCGAACGGTGCCGCAAAATTTGCGGCACCGTTGAGCCGGTTCACGAGGGTACCGAATCGGCACCCCCGTGACATACCCCGTTTGGGGTCGGTCGCAGGTAGCTCCCTGTGGATAAGTCTGCATATAGTACCTCAACTCGATGCCAGGTACTAGATGTACCCGGCCATGAGGTTGGTGGCGTTTCCGGTCTTGTGAAAGGGGAGAACCTCCGGGCTTAGTGGAGATGTCTGACGTCTTCACGAACTCGGAGGTTCTCGTGTCCCACCGTAATGCCCGCTTGACCGTGCACGGCAGGCTGCTCATCGTCCATCGTGCCGGTGCCGGGTGGAAGCAGGCGCATATCGCCGCGGCAATGGGCGTGTCCCGACGCTGCGTGAAGCGGTGGCTGGACCGCTACCGCGCCGAGGGTGAAGCCGGTCTCTACGATCGCTCCTCGCGGCCTCACCACGTCGCCAACCGCACCCCCGATGCCAGGGCCGCGGCGGTGGTCGCGATCCGGAAGAAGGAACGAGTCGGCCGTGACGAGGTCGCGGCCCGCACCGGGGTGCCGGCGCGGACGGTGTCGCGCATCATCGCCCGGTCCGGGCTGCCTCGTCTGGTCGATCTGGACCCGATGACCGGGGAGCGGATCCGCGCGTCGAAGACCACAGCGGTCCGCTATGAACGCGAGCAGCCCGGCGAGCTGGTGCACATGGACGTGAAGAAGCTCGGTCGCATCCCCGACGGCGGCGGGTGGAAGGCGCACGGCAGAGCGATGGGCTCCACAGCCGCCCGGAAACAGACCGTCGTCGGCTACGACTACGTGCACTCCGTCGTCGACGACCACTCCCGGCTCGCATACTCCGAGGTCCTCCCCGACGAGAAGGGCCCGACCTGCGCCGCGTTCCTCGAACGCGCCATCGGCTACTTCGCCGCGCACGGCATCCCCCGCATCGAGCGGCTGATCACCGACAACGCCTGGGCCTACCGATGGTCGCTGCGCGGCGTCTGCGGCGCGCACGGCATCCGGCAGAAGTTCATCAAACCGCACTGCCCGTGGCAGAACGGCAAGGTGGAGAGGTTCAACCGGACCCTGCAAACCGAATGGGCCTACCGGCAACCGTTCACCTCGAACGACGACCGCACCGCAGCACTTGACCCCTGGCTCGAGCACTACAACACTGGACGACGCCACTCAGCCCTCGGAGGCAACCCCCCGATCAGCCGACTGCAACCAACGTCCTGACCCCGTACAACTAGATGTTGTGGTTTGCCTGTCGTACCTGTCTACATGGATACCTCGACGCAGACCACCACAACCACGCCCGAACCAGCCTCGACCGATGCCCCCGAACCACTCGGCGCACGCCTCGCGCGGGAGAGCCGCGCAGCGCAGGGCCTGCCTCCGGTCATCGCTGACCCACGGGTGCGTGAGCAACTGCAAGCCCTCTGCGGCCTGCCGAAGGCGCGGGGGCGTTAGGCGCGCCAGACGAACTCGACCCGATGTGCGAGAATCCCCGCCCGGTACACCTCACGGCGGGCATGAAACGCTTCGACGGTCTCATTGCGCCGCCTCGCCGGTGTCGCGCCGTTCATCCCCCTGGGCAGGGCGTGAACGAGGACGGCTTCAAGGACGAGACTGGCGGCCTGGTGCTGCCACATCGGGGTACGGTCGGCCCACTCCTGTGCGACGGTCGTCATATCAATCGACGGGCCAGTGTGCTCCGGCACCGTGGCGGCGTACTCGCGGCGGGTGCGTTCGATGCGTTCGGCGATCCGTGAGCGTTGCCGCACCCACATCGACTTGTCGATCAACCCGTCGTAGTAGTCATCATCGAGCCGGGCGAGGCGTTCCCGGTCGGCATCGAGCGTCGCGGCAAGCCCCACTCGTGCGGCCTGATCCGCGCCCGGAGACTGGCGCTTGGCGGGGTTGAGGGTGATCTGCTCGAACGTCGCGAGCACGGCTTCCTCCACGAGTTTGGTGAGGTCGCCGGAACGGATCGAGCGGTTGCACCCGCCCGGCACCTGTTGCACACACTGATACACCTGGCCGCGATGCAGCATGGCGCGTCCGCAGGTCGAGCAGCGGATCAGACCCGAGAACGGATACAGCCGTTTCGCCGCCCCACTGCCGGGCTGATGGAAGTTTCGGGCCTGCTTGCGGGCATCGAGCACATCGGAGACCTGCTGCCAGGTGTCCTCGTCCAAGATCGCGGGCCACGCGGCGGTCGTCTGCATCAGGGAGGTTTTCGACCGGGTGCCGTCCGGCAACAACGGTCGATACTCCCGTACCCCCTTGATCGAGGGGTTGCGCAGCACCAGTTTGAGTGTCCGATCCGACCACCGGCACCCGTGCGTCGTACGGATACCCCGCCGGTTCCAGTCGGTGAGAATCCGGTACAACGTCTCTCCGGCCAGCACCCGCCGCGCGGCTTCCCGCACCAACTCGGCAGCCTCGGGGTCGATCACGAGCGTGTGGTTCTCGGCGCGGTAGCCGAACGGCACCTGCCCACCATGCCAAGTGCCCTCGATGGCCTGCTGCTTCGCCGCCCGAGCGACACGGCGGGCGGTGTCGGCTGAGGACTTGTTCGCCATCGCGACCAGCACCCGCGCCATCGCCACATCAGAATCCGTATCCAACCTCAGCGAGCCGGTCACGGAGCGGACGCTGAAGCCGTTGAGTACCTTGGCGTCGATCAGGTCTTCCAAGTCTCTCGGGTCGCGCACCGCCCGATCCAGGTCGTAGGCGATCATCACCCCGGCGCGCTGCTCGCTGAGGTGCTTCAACATCGCGCGGAACTCCGGGCGCACCACGCGCCGCACCCGCTCACCCGTCGGGAGTGTGATCGTGCGCTGCTTGAACGCCGACGTGTCGTTCTCCCGGTACACCTGGGCGACTTCCCACCCGTGCGCTGCCGCATACGCCCGGCAGTCAGCTTCCTGCCGGTCAACACCGCGCTCGGTGCCCTCGGGATCATCACTGATCCGCACATACACCACCGCCCGCAACGACGGCGACGCCTGCGCCGTCGCCTGGTCGTTCGGCTCATTGCCTGCGGTTCGTTCCTGCTGATCGTGGCTCATCTCAGCCACCGCCTTCCTAGCTCTCATCGAGAGGTAGGTGCGTTTACAGAACCTCGGCTACTCGTGCACGACGACTCGGGCGAACCGCGCAAGATCATCATCTTCACCGAGCACAAGGACACCCTTGACTACCTGCGGCAGAAGATCACGACGCAGCTGGGTCGCCCGGAGTCGGTCATCACGATTCACGGCGGCACGCGCCGCGAAGACCGCAAGGCGGCGCGCGAGCAGTTCACCTACGACCGCAACACCGTCGTGCTCCTGGCGACGGATGCCGCGGGCGAAGGCCTCAACCTGCAGCGGGCGCACCTCATGGTCAATTACGACCTGCCGTGGAACCCGAACCGGATCGAGCAGCGTTTCGGCCGCATCCACCGCATCGGCCAGCGGGAAGTGTGCCACTTGTGGAACATGGTCGCGAAGGACACACGCGAGGGGGACGTGTTCACGCGGTTGCTGTCGAAGATCGACCAGATGTCGATCGCGTACAACGGCAACCTGTTCAACGTTCTCGGCGACGCGGATGCTTTCCAGGAGAAGTCGCTCCGTGAACTGCTGATCGAGGCGATCCGGTACGGCGACGAGCCGGAACGCAAGGCCGAGCTCGACCGAGTCATCGACGCGAGCGTCGCCCACGGGCTCGACACCATGGTCGCTGAACGAGCCTTGCACCCCGAGATGTACTCCTCGCTCAATCTCGAAGAGATCCGTGAGCGGATGGAGAAGGCCCGCGAGCGACGCCTGCAGCCCGGATACATCGCGGCGTTCTTCCTCCCCGCCTTCGAACGCCTCGGTGGCCGTATCCGTCGGCGCGAGAAGGGCCGATACGAGATCACGCGGATACCACAGCGCGTCATCGACACGGCACGCCGACTCAACCGGTGGGCACCTGTGCCGGAGCGGTACGAACGAGCCACGTTCGAGACTGCACACGTTCGCCCCGAGAATCAGACACAGGCGGCACTTCTCGCCCCCGGCCACCCGCTCCTCCAAGCGGTCATCGAACTCACGATCGAAGACCTCGGGCCCGTGCTCAAACGAGGAACCGTGTTCGTCGATCGCCGTGAACAGCAATCCGAGCACACTGCACTGCTGTATGCCGTCGAGCAGCGCATCCAGAACGCCACCACCGATGCCGACACCGTGTCGCACCACTTCGACTACCCCGTCCTCGACACCACGGGGGCTGTCACGCTCGCTGCTGCGCCGCCCTACCTCGACTACGACGCACCACACGCGGGTGAGGCTGCGGCAATCGCCGAGGTCCTCGCGGACGAGTGGGCAAACAGCGACCATGAACGCTCTATCCGGACGTGGGCGTATCGAGACGGACTCGCACCTCGCATGGACGAACTCGCCGCGCGGATAGCCGTGGATGTCGACCGCACCCGCGTGCAGGTCAAGGAACGCCTCCTGGCCGAGATCAACCATTGGGACCGCGAGCACAATCGCCTCGAAGCGCTCGAACGCTCCGGCACCATAGGCCGCCTCCGCGCCGACGCCGCGCTCCAGCGAGCCCGCCAGCTCGACGAACGACTCGACAAGCGGCTCCGCGCCCTCGACGAGAGCACGCAACTCGTCGCACTTCCCGCCGTTGTCCGCGGGTCAGCACTCGTCGTGCCGAGCAAACGACTGTCGCCTGGCGACGAGGATGCCGCGCCTCAGACCTACGCGCGCAACACCGAGCTCGTCGAACGCCGAGCCGTCGAAGCCGTTCTCGCTACCGAACGCGCACTCGGCCGCACGCCCCACGAGATGCCCAGGAACAATCCCGGATACGACATCCAGTCCTTCGATCCCGACGGGCGCATTCACTACATCGAGGTGAAGGGGCGGATCGAGGGGTCCGACACCTTCACCATCACGACGAACGAGGTCACGTTCGCGCAGACGCAGGGCGACCGTCACCGACTCGCCCTCGTCCTCGTGTCGCCGGACGGCGAGAAGCGGGACCGACTTCGCTATGTCATGGACGCGTTTACCCACATTGAGCCGTCCGCGACAACACGGTCGTACAACGAGGAATGGCACGACTACTGGGATCGCGGAGGCCCACCGCGATGACAGATTCAGGCGACACGACTAACGGACCCACGAGAGATGCATCAGTGAACGCAGCACCCAAGAAGAAGCTCATCGAGACGTCTCTGCCGCTCGAAGCCATCAACTTCGCCGCCGCTCGTGAGAAAAAGTCGATCCGCAAAGGGCTACCTCTGATGGTGCACCTTTACTGGGCGCGCCGCCCTATTTCGGTCGCACGCGCCGTTCTCTTCGCCCAGCTGGTCGACGACCCTGCGTCTCGTCCGGAAGAGTTCCCCACAGTCGATGCGCAGGACGCGGAGCGTGCACGACTGCATCGACTGCTCGAGCGGCTGATCATCTGGGAGAACAGCAATGATGATGCGCTTCTTGCCCAGGCGAGAGCGGAAATCCGCAAGAGCAACGATGGCAAGCTACCCTCCGTCCTGGACCCGTTCGCCGGCGGTGGGGCCATTCCACTCGAAGCGCAGCGGCTGGGGCTCGAAGCGCACGCGAGCGACCTAAACCCCGTCGCGGTCCTCATCAACAAGGCGCTCATCGAGATTCCGCCGACCTTCGCCGGCCGACCACCTGTCCATCCAGGCGCTGCTGGGACCCGCAATGCGTGGGGCCGCTCCGAGGGATTGGCGGAGGATGTTCGCGCGTACGGCAACTGGATGCGAGACCAAGCCGAGCGGACCATCGGGCATCTTTACCCCAAGGTCACCGGACCAGACGGTACGCAGCACACTGTCATTGCCTGGATCTGGGCCCGCACCGTCAATAGCCCGAATCCGGCAAACCCAATCGAGGTTCCGTTGGTTCGCTCCTGGTGGCTGAACAAGAAGAAGGGTAGCGAGGCGTGGATCGAAGCCCGGGTTGTCGGCAGAAAGATCCACTACGAGGTGCACAATGACGCCAACGGCCCGAAGGGTGATGACGACGGCACCATCAAGCACGGGAAAGGCGCCCGCTCGGTTGCTGATGGCACACCCTTCACGTATGACTACGTCCGCGAAGCGGGGAAGCGGGGCGAGCTTGGAGCACACCTCATAGCCGTAGTGGCGGAGGGCGCGCGCGGCCGACTCTACCTATCGCCCACTGCAGAGCAGGCCGCGGCCGCGGCGGTCGATCGTCCGGATTCATCTATCGATGCCGACGTACCAACGAACCCCCGTTGGTTTTCGCCACCGGCCTATGGATTGACGAAGTTCTCCGACCTCTTCACCAATAGGCAGCTCGTTGCGCTGACCACGCTGAGTGATCTCGTCGCGGACGCCCGCGAGAAGGTCCGCGACGACGCGCTTGCCGCGGGTCTCCCGAAGGGCGACCGACTCGAGAATGGAGGGACTGGCGCGGAGGCTTATGCAGATGCCGTCGCAACGTATCTCGCGCTGGCGGTCAGCCGAGAAACCAACGCCTCGTCATCAAGTTGCGGCTGGGACAGCAGTCTCCAGAAGATCCGAAACGTGTTCTCTCGTCAGGCCATTCCCATGGCGTGGGACTACGCAGAGGCGAATGTGTTTTCGACATGGTCTGGAGGGTTCATAACCCAGATCGATGGAATGGCCGACGCCATCGACCGTCTCCCGGCGGGACGTCGAAGCACCGCACGTCAGGCGGATGCCTCGACACGTGACTACTCGGGCGCCGTCATCTCCACCGACCCGCCCTACTACGACAACATCGGTTACTCGGACCTATCGGACTTCTTTTACGTCTGGCTGCGACGATCTCTTTCAACGATCCACTCGAAGACGGTTGGGACTATGCTCACTCCGAAGTTCGAGGAGCTTGTCGCTAATCCGTACCGACATGATGGCAAAGCAGGAGCGGAGAAGTTCTTCATCGAGGGCTTCAACTCGGTCTTTGCCCGAGTCCGCGAGGGCGCAGACCCGAATGTCCCGCTGACTGTCTATTACGCGTACAAGCAACAGGAGGCCAACGCCGAGGGGACCTCCTCTACCGGCTGGCACACGCTACTGGACGGTCTCATTGACTCTGGGTGGGAGATAACCGCGACGTGGCCCATGCGAACCGAGATGAGCGGAAGGCTAATCGGTTCAAATGCCAACGCCCTGGCCTCTTCGATTGTCCTGGCTTGTCGCCCCCGCCCGAGCGATGCGCCTACGACGACCCGACGAGCGTTCGTGGCCGCACTGAAGGCGGAGCTCCCAGAGGCGCTACGCACGTTGATGCAGGGCGCGATTGCACCCGTCGATCTCGCGCAGGCGGCAATTGGACCCGGCATATCCGTGTTCTCCCGGTACTCGCGGGTGCGGGAGGCGGATGGCTCCGACATGAGTGTGAAGGACGCACTCCTGCTCGTAAACGCCACGCTGGACGAAGTAATCGGCGAGCAAGAGTCGGACTTCGATCCCGACACTCGGTTCGCAGTCAAGTGGTATCGCCAATACGGCTGGACCCAGGAGAACTCCGGCATTGCTGACCAGCTTGCGCGCTCTTCCGATACGTCGATCGGAGCGCTTGAGCGCGGGGGCATCTTCGAGGCAAAGGGCGGGAAGGCGCGACTTCTCTCGCCGACCCAGCTTGAAGGCGCATGGGACGTGAGCGCCGACGAGCGCGTCAGCGTGTGGGAGGCGACGGTTCGCCTTGCGGCGGTGATGGCAAAGCACGGAGCCGATCAGGTCGCTTCCCTGCTTCCTTCAGTTCAGACGCGGGTGAATCTCGACGCGGTGAAGGAGTTGGGATTCCTGCTATTCCACGAGGCCGAGAAGAAGCGCGACACCAAAGACGCGATTCTCTTCAACGGGCTGGTGAGTGCGTGGGGTGACGTGAACGAGCAGGCGCGAAAGCACGCCGGTACGCCGCGGGCCGTTCAGCAGGCGTTCGACTTCGATGAGGATGGGGACTGAGCTCGATGGCGATGAACAACCGTGATCGCGTGGGAAAGGCCTTCGACCTGTTGTCGGAGGGTCTGCTCGATTCCGTCGATGAAGTGATGACCGCAGCCTACGGTACGTCGGATTGGCCTGCCGCGTGGGCACAAGAAGACGCGCAGCGCCGGGGTGGACTAGCCCGAACGCTGACTAAGCATGATGTGCAGGTGCAGCTTCGCGCGATCACCGAGCAGGGCTACCGGTTCAAGGACGTGCTGTCGCGTGCGCAGCAGGGTTTCGGCTCAGAGCTCCGCGAGACGCGAAATCTGTGGGCGCACAACGAGCCGTTCAGTTCTGATGACGCGGCGCGCGCGCTCGACACGATCGAGCGACTGCTTCATGCCGTTGGAGCGGTGGACTCGGCCGAGGACGTCCGTAAGCTCCGGGTCGACCTACAGCGCACGGTCTTCGAGGATCAGACGCGTAAGCAGGTCAAGCGGACGGCAGTGACGCTCGACCCGGGTTCGGGGTTGCGGCCGTGGCGCGAGGTTATCCGCCCGCACGATGATGTGGCACGCGGCGAGTTCACGGCATCCGAGTTCGCTGCCGACCTGCATCTCGTGCGAACCGGTCAGGCGACGAGCCCCGAGTATGGCGACCCGGTCGAGTTCTTTACCCGCACCTACCTCACAGAGGGTCTGCGGGATCTGCTGTCGCGCGCGCTCCGACGCGTGGGCGGCGGGGACGGCAACGCGAGTCCGGTCGTCAACCTGCAGACCAACTTCGGTGGTGGCAAGACGCACTCGATGCTCGCTCTCTACCACCTCTTCAGCGGCACCCCCGCAAAGGACTTCCCGCAGGAGCTGCAGGAGCTCATCGCCGAGACCGGAAACCCGGATCTTGCGGCGCTGGGCGTGAAGCGCGTCGCGCTCGTCGGCACGTACTTGAAGGCGGGATCACCTCTCATTAAGGACGACGGGACCGAGGTGCGCACGCTCTGGGGCGAGCTCGCGTGGCAGCTCGGCGGCCGCGCGGCGTACGACCTCATCGCAGACGATGACCGTGCTGGGACGAACCCCGGTGAAGCGCTGCGGACGCTGATCGCGAAGTACTCGCCGGCGCTGATCCTGATCGACGAGTGGGTCGCGTACGCCCGGCAGCTCGTCACGGACAAGGAGCTTCCGTCAGGCTCGTTCGAGACACAGTTCACGTTCGCGCAGTCGTTGACGGAGGTCGTGCGGTCAGTGCCCGGCGCGATGCTCGTCGTCTCGATCCCGGCATCTGATACCGGTGATGCGGGTAGCGGTAGCGACATCGAGATCGGTGGCGCCAACGGCCAGCTTGCGCTGGAGCGCCTGCAGAACGTGATCCGCCGGGTCGCCGACCAGTGGCGACCGTCGAGCAAGGACGAGTCGTTCGAGATCGTCCGCCGCCGGATCTTCCAGGCGCCGAACGCTGAGGGCTTGACCACGATCTCCGCCGTAGCTCGCAGCTTCGTCACTCTTTATCGGAGCAACACCGCCTTATTCCCCCGGGATGCCGCGGCACCGAGTGACGACTACGAGCAGCGCATTCGCGCGTCGTACCCGCTGCACCCCGAGCTGCTGGATCGCCTCTACGAGGACTGGTCAACGTTGGAACGGTTCCAGCGCACCCGCGGCGTGCTCAAGCTCGTGTCGTCCATCGTGCACGAGCTGTGGGCTTCGAACGACACGTCCCCGCTGATCCTCCCCGGCAACGTGCCGCTGGAAGCGACGACGGTCAACACCGACCTCACTCAGTATCTCGAGGACCAGTGGAAGCCGATCATCGACTCGGACATCGACGGTCCGGGGTCGATGGCGCAACAGATCGACCTCGACCGCCCCAATCTGGGCCAGCGGTTCGTGACGCAGCGGATCGCGCGAACGATCTTCATGGGAGCTGCCCCGAGGATCAAGGCGTCGCGGAAAGGCTTGGATAAGCAGTACGTCTGGCTCGGAACCGCGGCGCCCGGTGACACGCTCGGCAACTTCGGCAGTGCGATCGAGCTGCTCGCGCAGCGGTCGACGTACTTCTACGAGGAACAGGGCCACTATTGGTTCGACACTCAGCCGTCGGTGACGAAGACTGCGAACGACTATGCCGAGCGACTCCGCGAAGACGTCGAGACCGTGTGGAACGAGATCACCGAGCGACTTCGCAGCGAGGAACGTGCGCGCGGTGTCTTCGATCGAGTTCACGTCGCGCCGGCATCCAGCGCCGACATCCCCGACCTCGAAGACGCGCGCCTGGTGATCGTCCACCCGCGCCACTCGCGGCGGAAGTCCGACGGTGCCAACTCCTCAGCCCACCAGTGGGTGCGCGAGGCGATCGAGACCAAGGGCGCCAGCCAGCGCGTGCACCGCAACACTCTCGTGTTCCTGGTGGCCGATAAGAGCGAGCTGGAGAGCCTGGAGGCCGCTGCTCGCAGCTATCTCGCGTGGAAGCGCGTGCAGGCGACCAGCGAGAGCCTCAACCTGTCGGTACAGCAGCGCAAGCAGACCGACGACTGGGTCACGCGCCTGGATCGGACCGTCTCGGATCGAATCCGCGACACCTTCGTGTGGGCGGTCTACCCCGAGCAGTTCGACGCCACCAAGCCGTTCGAGCTGATCACCGACAAGGTGCCGGACTCGAGCGGCCGCTCGCTTGCCGAGCGCGTCGCCGCAAAGCTGTCCCGCGACGATCAGCTTGTGACCGAGCTGGGTGCGCCGATCCTCGGAGCGACCCTCCATCAGGAGCTTGGGCAGCTGTGGCGCGACAAGGGCGAGATCAGCGTTGGCGAGTTGTGGGGCTACTTCACGCGCTACGTCTACCTGCCGCGCCTCGTCAAGAGGGAGACGCTCGACTCCGCGATCGAACGCTCGCTCAACTCGGTCCTCGTCGACGGCGAGAAGTTCGCGATCGCGTCAGCGAAGGACACTGAGGCCAGTCGCTACCGCGGACTGATCGTGCCGCCTGCGCAGAACGCCGCGCTCCAGGTGACCGACAGCACGCTCCTCGTGGACTGGAACAAGGCCGACGAACAGGCCTCTGCAGATCGTGCCGCCGCCGCTCGAGAAGCCGCCCGGCGCGCAGCAGAGGACGGCGCCGCCGAGGTCGGCCCGGTGGACGTCGTCTTGATCGATGACGAAGCAGACGAGGAGGGATCGAACGAAGAGAGCTCCGCGCCGCGACGCCCGAGCCGCTACTTCGGCTCCGTGAAGGTCGACCCCGACCGGTACTCGCGCGACATCGGAAACGTGACTCGCGAAATCATCGACCGCCTCGCCGGCGCCGGCGCCAAGCTCGAGATCACCATCGACATCCAGGCCAGCAAGAGCGACGGATTCGACGAAGGCGAAGTGCGCACGATCTCCGAGAACGCGCGCGTTCTCAAGTTCGACCCGAGCTCCGGTTTCGAGAACTGACCAGAGTCTGGACACGATCAATGACCCGATTCCTCGTGTCGGCGGTAGCGCCGAATGGTGGCAGTATCGACCGTCAGCAGGTTGACGCGGGCAGTGAGCGGGAAGCTGCAGATCAGTTCCTCGCCATCCACACCTGGGACCCTCCGCTCAAGGTGACGTCCATCAGTCGAATGCCGACTGATGGTGACAAGTTCCCCGACTCGGTCACCATCAGACGAGCTGGCGTCTTTGGGATCGACTCGGTTGGCTCTGAGCACGAATTCATCGAGATCTCGGACTGGTCGCACCCAGTCCAGTACTTCGTCGGGCGAAATGGCAGCGGAAAGTCAAAGGCCGCTCGCGCGATCGCCTTGGCCACAGGCGAGCGGATCCTGACAACCGATCGCCTGGTCGGGTTGATGAACGTTGTTAACCACGGCTGGGGTTCAACACCCACCGAGTACCGCGGCGTCCCAATCGGCGAGGAAGAACGCCGACAGATCCTCGAGATGGCAAGGCTCGCTGGTCTCGCGACCACTGAGCTCTATGCGCTTCGTGAGGAGCCAGAGGTCCTGCTACGCGTTGCAGCTTTCATCCGTCGCGCTCTCGGGCGATCCATCGAACTGCGCGAAACAGCCGGATTCCTAGACCCGTACGTGCGCATGGGATCAGTCGAGTACTCGTTGCTTCGAGACGAGGGTCACGGTCTTCGCGAGCTGGTGGTCCTCCTCGCCGCGGTCTATCGAGATGACTGGCGGTTGCTTGTTGTCGATGAGGCGGAACTCCACCTGCACCCCTCCATGGCCAGGCTGTGGCTCGCCGAGCTGAACAGAGAATGCGAGCAGTCGGGACGATCCGCGATCGTAGTCACACACGAGCCGAGCTTCTTGCGGCCACGACTCGCCAGCGACTTGGCGTCGATTTGGGTCTTCGGCGCCGGATCGCCGCCGCGCCGGATGAGCGAGAGCGTCTTGGATGTGCAAGCGGACCGCGTGGAGGCTTCGCTCGCACAGAATCCACAACTGGTAAGCGACATCGTGTTCTCGCCCCGACCTGTTCTGCTCGAGGGTGTGACGGATGTCGCCGCGATGTCTACAACTCTTACACGCGTCGCGTCGGCGGAAGTGGTCGCGCAGACAGATCTCGTCGACTGCGGCGGGAGCGGCGGTGTGGCGTTATGGCTGGAGATCTGCACGAAGCTGGGCTTGGACGTACGCGCGGTGTGTGATCTTGACGCGCTGTTCGACCCCGAGATGCAGCGCACCCTCGACTCACTGCCGGGGCTCTCAAGTGCAATCACGGAGACGTTCGCCGAGAGCCCCGGTCGGATCTCAACGGTGCTGCGTCCCCTAATCCGCAAAGCGGATGAGGCTAAGGTTCCGAGCGATCCCGCATCGAGGGGAGCTTGGTTGGCCGGTCTCGATGACGAGTCGACTGCGGAGGGCATCCGAAAGGCGCGGCTCCTCACTTTGCTTGCGGACCACGGGGTGTGGGCGCATCCGCAAGGCACGTTGGAGCAGGTTCTAGCTATCGATCGCAAGGGCGTCGCTGAGGCACGTGCCGCAGCCTCGGTGACCTGTGACCTCGACCCCGCCGCGGTGTGGTCCGCCTACGAGCTTGACCTCCATGGCGACGTTGAAACGCTTCTCGCAGTGGCCGTGGAAAGAGTCGCGCACTCGATCATGGAAGCCCTCAGAGAGGACCCATCGGCCCAGTTTGGTTCGCCGGTCGGAACATCCGCGCAGGCTGACGCGCGCCTCGTCAAGGTCCTTCCGGTTGGCGAAGGCGTGCACAGGCTGGAAGTGATTGCGCCGGCTGCCTTCGCAGGGTGGTGGCTCGAGTTCTCACGGGAGAGCAGAGCGACCGACTTGAACCTCCAAGCACCAGCCTGACCGGCGCTTGGATGTCTCTTGAGACATCCGACTTGCGCATAAACGCTGGGTCGATGATCACGTCATCCGGGCGCGGGCGCTGCAGGTCGACCATGAGCTGGATGATGTGCCGGGCCGTACGGAACTGCCCGTTCGTGCCGCTCGTCGCGAGCTTCGAGAGCATGTACTCGTAGATGTCGCCCTTGGTGTCGCGATCCTCCATCGGGATATCGCGGAGCAGGTCGACGACCTTGGTCAGCAGCGCCGGCGTCGGGATCGTGAAACGCGCATCGCGCATGTTGCGTGCGTAGCTCGACCCCTCGGCGCCGAGCTGACGCAGCCACGGAAACACATGCTCCGACACAACCTCGAACATCTCGACGGGCGAGAAGTTCGTGAAGACGCTCCACCGCAAATCCCGATACGGTCGACGGCTCGGCAGATCGCTGTCGTAACCCTCGGGAAAGACGGGATTCTCGACCTCGCCCCCGAAACGCGACGCCTTCTTCTCGGCGAGCAACTGCAGGTCATCGAGGCGCCGGATGAACAGCAGATAGGTGATCTGCTCGATCACCTCGACGGGGTTGGCGATGCCGCCCGACCAGAAGGCATCCCAGACCTTGTCGACCTGACGCTTCAGCTCACCCGTGACCACACTGTGTCCCCTCGATCTGCGCAACCCTTCAACGCTAACGGAGAGCGGGGACACCTAACGGGCCGAGAACTACCGCATCCACTCCGCCATGACCCGGTAGCTCTCGTCGCGCGCCGGCTGGCGCGAGAGGAACACGTCGTGGAGCGCGCCCTCGATCCGGGCGATCGTCACCAGACGGCCCAGACGCGTAGCGGCGCGAGCGATGTCGTCGACGACGAGGACGGAGTCCGTTTCGATCATCTCGGGACGCCAGGACAGCGGCGAGCTCGACCGCTTCGAGAGCAGGACGAGCGCGGGGCATCCGACCTCGATCCCCCGCGCAACGGTGTCGTGTCCGTCCAGCACCGCTTTCAACCACCCGGGGCGAGTCGGAAATCCGCGCTCCGGCCGCCAACCGTCGGGACTGTCCGGCAGAGTCCCCACCTCCCGCTGCGCACGCGTATAGAAGCCGAGGTCGACGACCGGATGCGTGCCCAGCGGATCCCACCGTGCGCGGGCCGCTACGAGAGGCGAGAGCGCTTCTCGTCCCCACGCCCCCGCCTGGAACTCGAGCCACGGACTGTTGAGCACGAGCGCGGACGCGACCCCCGGATGCCGGGCCGCCCACAGCGAGAGGGTCAGACCTCCGGTGGAGTGCCCCAACAGCACAAGACGCCGACCCGGGTTCTCGCCACGCCCCATCACCGACAGCGCCGCGGCGATATCGGCGTCGTACTCCGTCAGCGACGAGACGTAGCCGGGCGTCTGGCCGGGGCGCAGACTCCGGCCGTACTTGCGCAGGTCGAGCGCGTAGAAACGGGCACCCCGCTCGGCCCACCACTGCGCGAGGCCGGTCTGGAAGAAGTAGTCCGACCATCCGTGGACGTAGAGGACGTCGACATCGCGCAGCGAGCCCGTCCACGAGGCCGGCCACGACGGGAGGAGCCGCACGACAGTCGCGACGACCTCACCCTCGTCGTCGCTACCCAGGTGCAGCGTGCGCTGCGCGAAGCGGCCGCCCAGAAGGTCAGGAAGCCAGGCCTCTTCCATACGTCGAGACTATCGCCGCACCGGCTCACGCGATCGCAGGCGCGTTTCCCAGTCCCGCGGCGAGGAAGTCGTTCAGCGAGAGGTAGACCACGACGTGCGACGCCGCTGGATGGCTGGTCGACTCCCACCGCCAGCCACGCTCAGCGAACGCCATCCTCAGCTGGGAGAAGAAGGCCGTCTCGGGGAAGGAGCGCTGACTGCCATCCGGAAGGACCACAGCCCACTGGCGTCGTCCCGGTACGGACAGGTCGCCCTCGATGATCGTGTAGTAGATCATCCGGCCGGGGCGCCAGGGGTAGTCCGCCGGCAACGGCACCCACTCGTCAGCAAGCTTCAAACCCGAGCCCTTGACCCACGGCGAATCGGGTTCCTGGGGCGGGAGTTCGGCGGCTGCCGCGGGCGCCGCCGCACCGGCCAGTGCACCGACGGTGCCCGCCGCGAGGGCTGAGGCGAGAAGACCACGACGACTCATGGGCTGGGGACCATCGCTGCGGCTGTTCGTGCTCATCTTGTCGATCCTGCCACGCCCGCTCCCGCCCCGGGCGCGCGGGAGCGGCAATACGAAGGTGTCTCAGTTCGCCCAGATCTGCTGGTTCAGGTCGCTCAGCAGCATGTCGGCATCGAGGTTGGTCGAGGAGGAGTAGATCCAGATGTCCTCACGGCTGGTGATCGTCTCGACCGTGTCCACGGGGTACTCCGAGCTGGGCGTCACCATCTGGCAGACGGGGTTGCCGGCATCCCCGGTGACGCAGGTGTAGCCCTGGTCTGGGAGAGTGGCGACGTACGCCTCGGCGGCTGCAGGATCCACCTCGCTGATCAGCAACAGCAGCCCTGTGGTGTCGCCGGCGATCCAATCGCACCCGAGCAGGAGTGTGGCACCCTCGGGAACGGGGCGTTCGAAACCGACCCCGTCGCCCTGGAGCGTGAGCTGGTCGACGGTGTCTGCGCGGCTCTCGGCAGTGCCGACGGCGGCGCAGTCGGTCGGAACGTTCGCGATGGCCGATTCGGTCGAAACGGTGGGTTCCGCCGAGGCACCGTCGTTCTCGCTCGCTGCGGCGCTGGGGGTGGATGACGGCTCGGGTGTCGGCGCGCATCCGGCAAGCAGCAGGATGCCGATGACAGCGGCGGCAGGCGCAAGGCGGGATCGGAACACGGCGACTCCTTCACTCGGTGCACGTCGGTCACTCACCGGTGCAGATCAACACCCTCAATCTACGACAGCGCCGTGGTCACCCCGCACGCGCAGGCCTCACCGGCGGCCGCGCCGGGTCATTCGCAGGGCCAGGAGGCCGAGCAGCAGAGAGAGCGCCATCATCACGGCGATCACGACGGCCATGGGCACCGCGGTGTCCTCTCCCGCGAGCCCCACGAGCGGGGAGGCTATCGCACCGACGACGAACTGCGATGTGCCCATGATCGCGGATCCGGCGCCGCGGGCCCGGTCGGCGCGAGCCAGTCCGAGCGCGCTCGAGTTGGACATCGTGAATCCGAGGCCGAGGGTCAGGAAGAACGCGCAGGTCACGAATCCGACGACCGTGAGCGCGCCGGCAAGAGTCAGACCCAGCAGCAACGCCGCGGCGCCGGTGGTGAACCCAAGGCCGACGACCAGCATCCGTCTCGGCCCGAACCGTACCGCGATCCGCGCGTTCACGAGGTTCGAGAGGATGACGCCGCTCGCTGCCACCGCGAAGGAGATCGAGTACATCGCCGGCGACATGCCGAGCACGACCTGACCGACGAACGGCGAGGCTGACACGTACGCCATGATCGCGCCGAAGGTCAACGCGAAGGCACCCGTGTACAGCGGGAAGCCGCGATCGGCAAGCAGGCTCCGGAAGGAGCGGAACGTTGCCCCCATCCCGCCCGAATGGCGATGCTCGGGCGCGAGGGATTCGGGAACGACCCAGAGCGAGACGGCCAGCATCGCCACCGCGACGACAGCGAGTGAGGCCATCACCCCGCGCCACCCCACCGCCTCGCTGAGCAGACCACCGATCGGCGGCGCGATCAGCGGCGCCACGCCCACGACCACCACGATCAGGCTGAGCGCGCGAACCGCCGTCTCTTTCGGACTGAGATCGACGGCGACGGTGCGAGCGAGCACCATTCCCGCGGACCCGGAGAAGCCCTGCACGAACCGAAGGATGACGAAGACAGCGATCGTCGGCGCGAACACGATGGCGATGCTCGAGACCGCGAAGACCACTCCGCCCGCAATCAGGACCGGTCGCCGACCGACTCGGTCGGACCAGGGGCCGAGCACGAGCTGACCGGATGCCACACCAACGAGGAACGACGTGAGTGTCAGTTGCACGGCGGCAGCGTCGACACCGAGATCGCTGGCGATGTCGGTGAAGGAGGCGAGGTACATGTCGGTCGCGAACGGACCGACCGCGGCGACGAAGCCGAGCGCTGCGATGAGCCCCGGCGACAGTCCCCGCGCGGAGGTCATTCGCCCCGGGAGATGGTGACCATCTCGTCGCGCGGCACGACCTTGATGCGCGCACGCCCCTCCGGCTCGCCGAGCGCGATCTCATGCTCGTCCAGACGGTGCCACCCCTGCAGATCGGTCCACTGGACCCCGCGCTGCGCAAGAAGCGCGGGGATCGCGGCCTCGGACGGGTCCTCGGGCTGCCACCACGACCCCTGGTCGTTGATGAGGTGACGCACGGTCTCCATCGCGTCGGACTTGGTGTGACCGATCAGTCCGACCGGTCCGCGCTTGATCCACCCGGTCGCGTACATGCCGGGCACACGCTCGTTCGAGTCGGCGTGAAGCACCTGACCCTCGTGATTCGGGATGACGCCGTGGCGCTCATCGAACGGCACCTCGGGGAGCGGGGAGCCGAAGTACCCGACAGCGCGGTACACGGCCTGAACGGGCACCTCTCGGATCTCACCGGTGCCGACGACGCCGCCCTGCCCGTCCGGCCGGGTGCGCTCGTACACGAAGCCCGACACGTGGCCTTCGTCGTCGACCTTCACCTCGAGCGGCTTGGCCCAGAAGTGCAGGTGCAGGCGCCGGGATGCCGTCCCTCCGGCGTTGTTCGCGCCCGGACGCGTCCGCCACTCCTGCAGCACGCGGTCGATGACCTTGACCTGCTTGTTGCTCTCGATCGCGGTGCGGGACGCCTCGTCGTAGTCGAAGTCCTCGTCGTAGACCACCATGTCGACGTCGCGCAGCTCGCCCAGCTCGCGAAGCTCCAGAGGGGTGAACTTGACCTGCGCGGGTCCGCGGCGGCCGAAGACGTGCACATCGGTCACGGGGGAGGCCTTGAGTCCGTCGTACACGTTCGCGGGGATCTCGGTCGACAGCAGATCGTCGGCGTGCTTGGCGAGGATCCGCGTGATATCGAGAGCGACATTGCCGTTGCCGACGACCGCGACGGACTGGGCCGTCAGCGGCCACGTACGGGGCACATCCGGATGCCCGTCGAACCAGCTGACGAAGTCGGCCGCGCCGTACGAGCCGTCCGCGTCGATACCCGGGATGTCGAGGGTCGCGTCTCGCACAGCGCCGGTTGCGAAGATGACGGCGTTGTAGTGGCGCTTGAGGTCGTCCAGCGTGATGTCGCGACCGAACTCGACGTTCCCGAAGATCCTGATGTCGCCGCGGTCGAGCACCTCGCGCAGCGCTGAGATCACACCCTTGATGCGTGGATGGTCGGGGGCGACACCGTAGCGCACGAGGCCGTAGGGGGCCGGCAGCTGCTCGAACAGGTCGATCGACACGTCGAACGACCGCTCCGCCTTCAGCAGGATGTCGGCGGCGTAGATGCCTGCCGGGCCTGCACCGACGATGGCCAACCTCAGAGTGGTCATGGGTTCCTTTCGGGACGCGAGAGCACGGTGATTCGACGCGAGGCGCCGGGATCGTTCAGCTCGAGCGGTCGGCGACCGCTTGCGCGAACCGCGTGAGGGCTTCGCGCACCGGGCCGTCGGGGATGGGATCGAGGGCGGCGATCGCGTCGCGCGACCAGGCGGTGGCCAGCTCGACGGTCTCGCGTGTGGAACGGTCCGCGCGCAGCATCGCCAGCGGCTCATCCAGCAGTGCGGGGTCGGCTCCGTCAGCGATCTGGGCCACACCGTCGTCGATGCGCTCCCGCAGGACGCGCGCCTCCGCGTCGTCACGACGCGCCAGGAGCAGATACGGCATCGTGGGCACGCCCGCCCGCAGATCTGTTCCGGGCACCTTCCCCGTCTCATCGGGGTCGGCCGAGAGGTCGATGACGTCATCGAGCAGCTGGAACGCGACGCCTGCCGCCTCGCCGAAGGCCCGGACCGGCTCTTCGTACTCGTCCGGGGCATTGCTGAAGACGACGCCGGACTGCGCTGCCGCCGCAATGAGCGAACCGGTCTTGTCAGCGAGCACCTGGAGGTAGAACGAGACGCGGTCGTCGGCATCCGCCGGGCCGACCGTCTCGTGCATCTGTCCGAGCACGAGACGCTCGAACGTGTTCGCCTGCAGACGGATGGCGCCCTCACCGAGCCGCGCCATGATCTGGCTCGCCCGCGCGAAGAGCAGGTCGCCCGTGAGAATCGCGATGTTGTTGCCCCAGACCGAGTGGGCACTGGGGACGCCCCGGCGCTTGTCGGCGTCGTCCATGACGTCGTCGTGATACAGCGAGCCGAGGTGTGTCATCTCGAGAGCCGTTGCGGCTTCGACGACCTCGTCGGTCACACCGTCACCGAGGTGGGCGGTCAGGAGCGCGAGCATCGGGCGCACCCGCTTACCGCCGGCCTCGAACAAATAGCGGCTGGTCGCGTCTGCGAGCGCGTCGGAGACGTGCAGTTCGCGTTCCAGGCTGGTGTCGACCCGATCAAGACCGGCCTCGACGCCGTCGATGAGTCGCCGCGCTCGGGGCCCCGCGAAGATCCGTTCCGCGAGACCCAGCTGGCTCGCGATTCGGGAGCTTGACGCGGAAGGGGTCACGCAAACAGCCTACCGGGGCTGTGACCCACCGTCCTCGACGGGTCTGCGGGCCCGGTGCAGGGCGACGACACCGAACGTGAGGTTGCGCCATGCGACGTCGACCCAACCGGCGGCCCGGATGCGCCCCGCCAGTGTCGGCTGGTCGGGCCACGCCCGGATCGACTCGTTGAGGTAGTCGTAGGCGTCGGCATTCGAACTCACGAGGCGCGCGACAGGGGGAAGGACACGATCGTTGTAGAGCCGGTACAGCGATGCCACCGCCGGTGAGGTCGGGTGCGAAAACTCACACACCACGAGGCGTCCACCGGGCTTGGTGACGCGGAGCATCTCGCGAAGGCCGGCATCCGGGTCCTGCACGTTCCTGAGGCCGAACGAGATCGTCACGGCGTCGAACTCCGCGTCGCCGAACGGCAGAGCTGTCGCGTCGGCTTCGACGAAGGTCACACCGGGTACGTTCGCGTGGCGCCGCCGGCCCTCAGCGATCATTCCCGGAGAGAAGTCCGCGGCGACGACCTCAGCACCCGTGCGGGCGATCGCGACGCTCGAGGTGCCCGTTCCCGCCGCCAGATCCAGGATGCGCTGACCCGGGCGAGGGCACAGAGCACGCGTGGTCGCCTTCCGCCACAAGCGGTCGTTGCCGACGCTCAAGACTGTGTTGGTCCGGTCGTAACCCGCGGCAACCTCGTCGAACATCCCGCTGACGCGGGCCGGGTCCTTCTGAAGGTCTGCGCGATGCGCCTGGTCGGAACTCACCTGTCGAGTCTAGAGCGCAGCCTGAGGGGCCAGTCCGAGGCGTTTCGTCTCGCTGCGCTCGCTCAACGACCGAACTCCTGAGGCGGAAGTCCGAGTCCGGCGAGCCGCTCGAGCCAGGCATCCGCGGTCGCGTCATCGAACGGCGCCTCGTTCGCCCGCACTCGCCGCTCAAGATCGACGGCGAGCGCCTCGAGGCGTACGACCACCTCGCGCGGGTAGCCGTAGCGCACGCGGTGCTGGTCCCACTCGTCGCGGTCATCGATCCAGATTCCGCGCCCGTCGAGCGTCTTGACGACATCCAGGTCCATGTCGATGCCCTCGGCGACGCCGGGAGCGGACGGCGACCAGCCGATGTCCCAGCCGAGATCGATGTACACGCGAGTCCGGGAGGGCGCGGCGTTCACCGTCAGCGCGTACTGACCGCTCGGGGGCATGAGCGACACGTTGGGCGCCGAGGTCACGACGTCCCGGCCGGGACGGATGCTGCGCCATCCGACGGGCTGTCCGAACCACTCGCCCCACTCGTCGTGACCGAGATAGACGCAGTCGTGCACCCAGTGCACGCCGCCATCCCACTTGCGCCACCGGAACTGCGTCACCGTGCCCGGCGCGGGCCTGCCCGTTCGATCCGCATCCACGTCGGAAGTCTAGGCTGGTGAGGTGACCCGCTCGCTTCGTCTGCCACCCCTGGTGGTCGAGACCAGGGAGATCGAACCGGTCGACGATCTGCTCGTCCTGACCGACCCGCGCAACCCGCTCGCGTGGTTGCGTCGCGGCGAAGGCATCGTCGGCTCGGGCCGCCCGGTCATGCAGATGGGCGGCCGGGGTGCGCCCCCGATGTCGATCCCGCTCGCCGAGATCTGGCGAGAGATCACGGCAGATGCCCGGGTGTCCGATCCCCTGGAGCTGCCCGGTACCGGTCTGGTCGGATTCGGAGCGCTCGGGTTCGACCCGACCTCCACCACACGCCCGTACCTCGTCGTGCCGAGCACGATCACCGGGGTACACGCGGGTCGCGCGTGGACCACCACGATCCGCCGCGAGGGCCAGACCGATGACGAGAGCGCGGCCCCGTCACCGGAACCGTACGGCCCTCACTGGTCGGCGACCCTCGGACCGGGTCTGCTGCTGCCGGACGCCTACCAGCAGGCCGTGCGTGCCGGCATCGAGGCGATCGTGGCGGGCGAGGTCGAGAAGGTGGTCCTTGCGCGGGATCTCATCGGCACGATTCCGGCAGGCGCGGACCTGCGGCGCCTCGTTCGCGCACTCGCCACGAACTACCCCGACACGTGGACGTTCGCCGTCGACGGCCTGATCGGCGCGAGCCCTGAGACCCTCATCACCGTCGACCACGGCACCGTGACAGCGCGTGTGCTCGCCGGCACCACCCCGCGCGGCGCGGATGCCGACGAGGACGCCGCGGCCGCGCACGCGCTCGAGGCGAGCCGCAAGGACCTCGATGAGCACCGATTCGCCGTCACGAGCGTCGTGGAGGCGCTAGCCCCCCTGACCCGCGATCTGGTCGCTCCCGACGAGCCGCACCTGCTTGAGCTCCCGAATCTGTGGCACCTGGCCACCGACGTCTCGGGCCGACTGTCGAACGGCGCGTCTGCCCTCGACCTCGTCCGCGTGCTGCACCCGACCGCGGCTGTCGCAGGCACGCCGACGGATGCCGCCCTCGAGGTGATCCGCCGCCTCGAACCGTTCGACCGCGGTCGCTACGCCGGACCGGTCGGGTGGATCGATGCCCGCGGCGACGGCGAGTGGGCGATCGCCCTGCGCTGCGCGCAGATCGGCGCTGAGCAGCAACGGCAGTTCGCGATGTACTCCGACACGATCCCCGTAGTCGCCCACGCGGGAGCAGGCATCGTCGCAGCCAGCGACCCCGAGACCGAGCTTCTCGAGACCCGGGTGAAGTTCCGGCCCATCGTCGACGCCCTCGCCTGATCCCGCCGGGCGGTCAGCCCAGCTGCAGGATCCAGGTCGCGACGGCGAAGTAGATGATGAGGCTCGTCGCGTCGCAGAACGTCGAGATGAAGGGCGTGCTGAACACGGCAGGGTCGGCGCGCACGGCCATCGCGAGGATCGGCATCAGCCCACCCACCGTCGCTGCCAGCGTGCAGATGAACAGCAGCGTGAGCCCGATGACGGCGCCCAGAGCGGGATCGAACACCAGGCTTGCCAGCGTGAAACCGAGGATGCCCAAGAGTCCACCGAGGAACGCCCCGACGCGCATCTCCCGCCACATCACCGTGAGCGCATCGCGTTTTCGCACCTCACCCATCGCGAGGGCACGGGTGACGGTCGTTGCCGCCTGCGACCCGGTGTTTCCGGCGGTGCCGGTCAGCAACGGGATGAACAGGGCGAGGGTGACCACCTGCTCGAGCGTCGCCTCGAAGATCCCGAGCACCTGCACCGTCAGCAGCGCCGAGACGGCGAGCACCAACAGCCATACCACGCGCGCGCGGACGATCCTCAGCACGGGAGTCGTGAGGTAGGGGCGCCCGAGCGGCTCGGATGCGCCCTGGCGCGCGGCATCCGTGTCTTCGGCTTCCTCGAGAATGCGGGCCGCGTCATCGACCGTCAGGATGCCGAGGAGCCGGTCCTCGCTGTCGACGATCGGCATGGCAAGAAGGCCGGAGTCAACGAGCGACCGCGCTGCGGCTTCTGCGGCATCCGTTGCCCGCGCGGTGCGCGCCTCGGTCATGAGCTCGTCGACACTCGAGTCCGACCGCCCCATCACGAGTTCGCGAAGACCCACGACACCGAGAACCCGGCGGTGGGGCGAGGTGACCGGGAGCATGTAGACGGTCTCGGCATCCATGCCGCGGTGACGCACGTGAGTCAGCGCGTCCCCGACGGTCAGCTGCGGCGAGAGGCGCACGTACTCGGTGCTCATGAACCGTCCGACGCTGTTCTTCGGGTAGCCGAGCATCGGCGCGGTCAGCTCGCGCTCGGCGGGCGAGAGGCCGCGCATGAGTTCCCTCGCGACACCGGCCGGCAGTTCATCGATCAACTGGGCACGATCGTCGGGGTCGAGCTCCTCGAACACCTTCGCGACATCCTCTTCGCGAAGGCCACCGATGAGCTCGGCGCGCATCCCCGGATCGAGCAGTTCGAACGCCTCCAGCGCCTGGTCGCGCCGGAGCAGCCGGTAGAGCACCGCCCGGTCGCGCGCGTCTTCGCGCTCGAGCAGCTGGGCGATCTCGGCGGGATCCTCGTCGGCCAGAAGAGCGCGCAACTCGTCGAGTCGGCGTTCTCTCAGCAGCGGCGTCACCTGCTGCAGGAATCCCTCGAACTCGTCATCCATGGGCCGCATCCTTGCAGACACCGGGTACGGGTCGGTGAACTCTCACGTCGCAGCGAGACGCTCCCGTTGGAGCGCGACGTCGTAGTCCGCGCTCGGCCACTGCGGATCGATGGATTCGAGCGCCTCGAGCAGGAGATGCTGAACGGCCAGCCGGGCGTACCACTTGCGGTCGGCAGGGACGACATACCAGGGCGCATGCTCGGTCGAGGTGCGCTCGAAGACGGTCTGGTACGCCGCCATGTAGTACGGCCAGCGGGTGCGTTCGTCGACGTCGCTGGGCGTGAACTTCCAGTGCTTCTCGGGACGATCCAGACGCTCCATGAGTCGAGCCTTCTGCTCCGCATACGAGATGTGCAGCATCACCTTGACGATGCGGGTTCCGGAGGCCGCGATCTGCCGCTCGAACTCGTTGATCGCGCTGTAGCGACGCTCGATCTCCTCGGCATCCGCGAGAGCACGCACCCGCCCGATGAGCACGTCCTCGTAATGGGATCGGTCGAAGACGCCGATCCGACCCGCGGGGGGCAGCTTCTGCTCGATCCGCCACAGGAAGTCGTGGGCGCGCTCCTGCTCGGTCGGCGCGCCGAAGGACGCGAGCGAGACCCCCTGCGGATCGACCGATCCGACGACGTGACGCACGATACCGCCCTTGCCTGACGAGTCCATGCCCTGCAGCACGAGCAGAACCGCCGCATCCGTCGCGCCGACCCTGCTCTGGGCGAACAGCTTCTCTTGCAACAGGCCGAGTTCGGCGACCCCTGCGGCGAGGTCCTGCGCCGCCTGCTTCTTGTCGCTTCCGTAGCCGGGAGTCGAGCCCGGCTCCACGCTCGAGAGCACGAAGCCCTCCCCGACCCGGAGGAGCTCGGCGACGTCGCCGGTCCAGTACGTCTGACTTCTCGCGATCACCCGTCCATCATGGACCCGGCACAGCGCTCAGCGCGGGAGCGGCACTTCGACCAGCTGGGGCCCGTGGACCGGCGACGTCAACACCTGATCGAGGTGCGCGCGCGTGTCGACGCGGACGTAGCTCCATGCATATGCCGCCGCCAACGCGCCGAGGTCGGCCTCGTGAGGGGTGTAGAACACTCGGTCGCGGAGGGCCTGCGATCCGAGCGCGGCCACCTCGAGACCGTCGAAGATCGTGCCGCCGGAGTCGTTGCCGACGATCAGCTGGATGCGCGGTGCGGGCTCGGTGGGGCTGAGCAGCATCGCTCCGACGTCGTGAAGCAGGGCGAGATCCCCCACCAGCACTCGGGTGACACCGACAGCTCCCTCCGACTGGCTGGCGATCGCCACGCCGATCGCGGTCGCCACGGTGCCGTCGATCCCGGCAAGCCCGCGGTTGGCGTGCACGACCACCTTCTTGCCCGGCAGGACGTCATCGGCCACACGCACCAGACGAGAGGAACCGAACACGAGTCGGTCGTGTGGCCAGCTCGCCCGCCAGATCGCATCCACCAGGGCAACCCGGTCGACCTTCTCGCGCAGCACCGCAAGCTCGGCAGAGATCGCCCCCAGTCGCGTCTGCGGGTCGGTGGACGCAAGCGCCGCACCGTCCGGCGCCGGCATCGAGAGATCGACGGATGCCGCGCGCGATGCCCGCATCCACGTACCCAGCCACGCGCGATCGGCCTCGACAGCTTCCGGCGTGGTCTCGGCCAGCGGCGCCGCGGCGAGCGCGGAGACCGCGACGGTCGCGCCGTTGAGATTCACGGTCTCACCGGGGCCGCGCAGCGCGATGATCTCGACGTCGGCGCGGGACAGGAGCGCCGTGGTCTCCCGCGCGAGCGTCGGGTGTCCGAGCACGACGACCCGCTGGATCGGGTCGCGCAGTTCAGGTCGGCGAAGCAGCTCTCGGTAGCCGTGCACGAGATGACGCCCGAAGCGCGCTCCGCTGACGATCTCGGCGATCAGGGGCCAGCCGCCGTCCCACGCGAGTGCCTCCGCTCCCGGACCCGCCCCATCACCGGCGAGCACGAGGGTGCGAACGCCGCGCGTCAGCACGTGCGGCATGCCGCCCGTGGGCACCAGGTCTTCCGCATCGCCGATACCCCCGCCGCCCTGGTACAGCGCGCCGGACTGTTCGGACCCCGGCTCGGACGCCGCGTCCGTCTCGGCGGCCGCACCGTGCTCGGGGCGGATGTCGACGGTTGCGGTGCGCGGATACGACGAGGACCACCACGGCGGCAGAGCACCGGCGAGCGGCTCACGGAAGGGCAGGTTGAGGTGGACCGGACCTCCGGGACGCAGGTCGTCGCCGAGGGCGGCGGTCATCGCCTGCGTGGCGATCTCGCGGAGGGCCGCCGACGAGTCGCCGTCACCGGTGTCGTCGATCTCGGTCGGAGTCGGCACGTCGAGATCGAAGCGGGTATTCGGGCCGAAGATCCCGGGCTGACGGGTGGTCTGGTTGGCCGCGACGCCCCGAAGCTCCGGCGGGCGATCGGCGGTCAGCAGCAGCATCGGAACGCCCGAGTGGTGAGCCTCGAGGACGGCAGGTGCGAGGTTTGCGACCGCGGTGCCGGACGTGCAAACGACAGCCGCCGGCATCCGTGACTCGCGGCCGATGCCGAGCGCGGTGAATCCCGCCACCCGCTCATCGATGCGCACGTGCAGTCGTAACCACCCCCGCTCCTCGGCGTCGGCGGCGACCAGCGCGAGGGCCTGTGACCTCGAGCCCGGGCTCAGGACGATGTCACGGATCCCGAGCTCGATCAGCTGATCGAGCAGCGCCGCCGCGGCGTCGGTCGCGGGCGAACGCGTCCCCCCGCGAGGATGGTCGCTCACCGGATGCCCGTCACGCGGCTCCGCGTGATCCGCGGGGCTCATCGTCATCATCGCGCGGTGTGGCTGCCGCCTCCGGATCGGTGGTGGGTCCTGGCTGGGTCGGAGCCTCGAACGCCTCTTCGGCATCCAGCATCGCGAGCTCCTCTTCGAGTCGGCGAATGCGCTCGTCCTGATCGGAGATGGACCCGATACGACCCAGGAACTCGGGATCGTCATCCGGAGCGCGCGACGGCTGAACCTTCGCACGCCGGGCGCGGCCCACAAGCAGCCACAGCACGCCACCGACGACGGGAAGCACCAGGACGATCACGATCCACAGCGGCTTGCTGACGCCCCGGTGTCGGGTCGGTGGCTGCACAGCGCAATCGACGATGGTGTAGACCCAGAACGCGGTCGCCACCAACGCCAGAATCAACAGCACGCGGGGCACATCTCCATCCTAGGTCGGTTCAGCCGACCGGGGCTGGGCAGGCACTGACCGCCCGCTCGAATCGAGCACCCACGCCGGCGCCTACGATGGAGGGGTGAACGCGCGCTCCTTCTGGCTGTATACGGTGCTGCGCATCCTGTTCTTCCTCGTTCCGTTCGGCATCCTGATGCTGCTGCCCATCGGCCGCGAGTTCTACTGGCTGTCGGCGATCTTCGCGGCGCTCATCGGCCTGAGCCTGTCGGTCCTGTTCCTGCGCCGACCGCTCGACGAGGTGTCCGCGTCGCTGGCCGCTCGGCGGACGCGGCGCGCGGCCCCGACCGATGAGCAGGTCGAGGATGCTGCCGTCGGCGAGGCGGCGCCGACGGGCGCGGCCGACCCTCGTGATCGGGCGGAAGCGGCAGATGCCGACGCCACACGCTCAGCCGGCGAACGCCCAGAACAGGAAGGCCCCGTAGGCGAGGGACGTCCCTGAGGTCAGCGCGAGCGCGATGACCAGCTCCCGCGGTTGACGGTAGGTCCACACGATGAGGATGGCCGGAAGCGCCAGCAGCAGCGCCATCGCCGTCAGCCAGGCCACCGGGTAGAAGAGCGCGAGGTAGGCGGCGATCCCGAAGGGGATGAGCACGAAGACCGTGAACACGACCTGCGTCGCGCGGCGGCCGATCAGCACCGTGAGCGTGCGCTTGCCGGCGACACGGTCCTGGTCGATGTCGCGCAGGTTGTTGGCCAGGAGCACGGCGCACGCGAGCAGACCCGTCCCGACGGCACCGAACCATGCCTCCTGGGGCAGCGCGAACGCCTGAACCCAGGTGGTACCCAGCGTGGCGACGAGCCCGAAGAAGACGAACACGAACAGCTCGCCCAGTCCGGCGTATCCGTAGGGTCGCTTTCCGCCCGTGTAGAACCACGCGGCCACGATGCATGCTGCGCCGACGGCGATCAGCCACCACTGCTCGGTGCGGATCGTGATCGCGAGCCCCGAGGCCCCCGCGATCCCGAAGAAGACGAGCGCGACCACGAGCACGGTACGCGGCTTGGCCTTGCCTGCGCCGGTGAGGCGGGCGGGGCCGACCCGGTACGCGTCGGTGCCACGGATGCCGTCGCTGTAGTCGTTCGCGTAGTTGACCCCGATCTGCAGGCTCACCGAGACCACGAGGCACGCGAGCGCGATGACCCAGTGAAGCGGCCGCTCGACCAGGAGCGCCGCACCGGTCCCCACGAGAATCGGGGTGACAGCCAGCGGCAGGGTCCGCAGGCGCGCTGCCCCGATCCAGTCGCGCGCGGTCGCCGGTGTCGGCGCCGCCACCGGGGAACGGTGATCGCGGCGCGCGGCGTTGGTCGAACCCGGATGCGGCGTGCTCCGAGGCCGAGAACGCTTCTTCTTCTTCGAGGGTGCTGCCACGGGGAGCAATCCTAGAGCGTTGCGATCTGCTCGCGGAGCGCCCTGACGTCCGTCTTGCCGGAGGGCAGGAGCGGAAACTGCGCGACCGCGACCACCTGGCGGGGCCGCGCGGCCGCGCCGATCTCCCGCTCGACACGCCGCCGCGCCTCGTCGAGCGCGCCCTCATCTCCCGCGCACTGTCGCTCGATCACGATGACGGATGCCTGCCCCCAGCGAGGGTCGTCGACCCCGAGCAGCACCGCCCGTTCGAGTCCGGGCACGGTGCGCACGACGCGCTCCACGCGATCGAGGGACACGTTGATGCCGCCGCTGACGATGACGTTGTCGCGGCGGCCGGTCACCCGCAGGACGCCATCGAACTCGCCGAGGTCGCCGGTCCGGTACCACCGCGTTCCGGCCGCATCCGTGACGAAGGCCGACGCCGTGCGCTCCGGGTCGTCGAGGTACCCGCTCGCGAGGACCGGACCCGAGATCTGCACTTCCCCGTCCACGATGCGCACGCCGACTCCCGAGAGCGGGATACCGTCGTACACGCATCCGCCGCTGGTCTCGCTCGAGCCGTACGTGCGCACCACGCGCACACCCGCGACCGACGCCCGATCCGCCAGCTCCGCGGGCAACGATTGGCCGCCGACGAGGATCGCCTCGAACCCGCGGAGGCAATCCGCAACGGCGGGCTCATCGACGGCATCCAGGAGCCGGGCCAGCTGCGCGGGAACGAGAGAGGTGTACCGCGGCGCGGCGATCGCGGCCGCAGCGCGGGCGAACTCCCTCGCCGACGCGGACGGCGGCACCACGACGGGCACGGTTCCGGCGTGGATGCTGCGCATGAGCACCTGCAGCCCCGCCACATACGTCGGCGCGAGAGCGAGCAGCCACGTTCCCTTCCCGATGCGAGCGGCAGTGGCTTCGGCGCTCGCACGCAGCGACGCGATCGGGAGGACGACCGTCTTCGGATATCCCGTCGACCCCGACGTCTCGACGAGGACGGAAGTGTCGGCCTGGGCATCCGCCAGGGCGGCGAGCAGGTCTTCCGGCTGCCGTCCCGGCAGGCTCAGTAGTGCCACGGGTACGGGGACCAATCAGGATCGCGTTTCTGCAAGAACGCATCCCGCCCCTCGACGGCTTCCTCGGTGCCGTACGCCAGCCGGGTCGCTTCGCCGGCGAAGACCTGCTGACCGACGAGTCCGTCATCAACGGCGTTGAACGCGAACTTCAGCATCCGGATCGCCGTCGGCGACTTCGTCAGGATCGTCCTGGCCATCGCGAGAGCCTCGCGCTCGAGGTCGGCGTGGCCCACGACCCGGTTGACCGCCCCCATCTCGTAGGCACGCTGCGCCGAGTACTCCTCGGCCAGGAAGAACACCTCCCGCGCGAACTTCTGACCGATCTGCCGGGCGAAATACGCCGAGCCGTACCCGGCGTCGAAGGAGCCGACGTCGGCATCCGTCTGCTTGAACCGCCCGTGCTCGCGGCTCGCGATCGACAGGTCGCAGACGACGTGCAGAGAATGCCCGCCACCGGCCGCCCAGCCGGGGATGACGGCGATGACGACCTTCGGCATGAAGCGGATGAGCCGCTGCACCTCGAGGATGTGGAGTCGGCCGGCTCGTGCCGGATCGGGCGCGGTCGCGTCGTCGGCGGCGTACGTATAGCCGTCGCGACCACGGATACGCTGATCACCCCCGGAGCAGAACGCCCAGCCGCCGTCCTTCGGGCTCGGGCCGTTCCCGGTGAGCAGGACGACGCCGATCCGCGAGTCCTGTCGGGCAAGATCGAGCGCGCGGTAGAGCTCGTCGACGGTGCGCGGGCGGAAGGCATTGCGCACCTCGGGCCGGTCGAACGCGATGCGGGCGATGCGCCCGTCGGTCGAGACGTGCGCAGTGATGTCGGTGTAGTCCTCCGCGCCGGGCGCAAGAACCCAGGCATCCGGATCGAACAGCTCGGAGACGCTCACGCGCCCAGCCTACGCGGGCAGCGAGACGGCCTGGAGTTCCTCGAGGCGTCACCGGCCGGCAAACGACCGGGGGGCGCGAGACCGGTAGCCTGGGAGGGACAGGCAGGAGACACGCGGATGCAGATCAGGACGTCGTCCGACTGGCGGGACGCGCTCCCCTTCGACACTCCGCTGCAGGCATCCGAGGTCGTGCCCGGCGAAGACAGCCGCTGCGCCCGCTGCCCCTCCGGATCCGCTCCGCTCCCACGCACCGAGCTGTGGGTGGTCAAGCACCGGCACCCCAACAACCCCGCCGGATTCGTGCGGTTCTACTGCCTCACCCACCGTCCCGCCGTCGCCGCTCCCCGGCCGGCGTCCGCGCCCGCTGCACGTGCCCGGTCGCGCCCGGCACCGAAACCGCGCACCAGCCGCGCGCCGTCAGCGCCCGAGCGCGTGGCCTCCGTCTGCACGACCTGCTTCGTGGAGGTTCCCCCCAGCGGGATCTGCGGCGTGTGCGGCGGGCCCGTCGACTGACGGCGCCGAGCCCTGCGGGCAGCGGGCCGGTCAGTCGGCGTTCTTCGCGTCCCGCCACGCGATCCAGCGCTTGACGGCGGCGAAGTCCCAATCCGGCCCGTCCAGGCCGAGAGTGAACAGGCGGACACCGCTCTCGTAGAGCCTCTCGACCTCGTCCGTCTCGCGCCTGCCGATCTCGTTCGAGACCACGAGCTGGGAGAGGTCGCGCTCTTCGCGCTGCCCCCATTCCTCGAGCACGTCGAGCTTGCGGCGGAGGTCATCGGGGCCGACGAAGCTGTGCCAGATGTCGGCATGGCGCGCCACCAGTCGGAGGGTCTTCTGCTCTCCAGCGCCGCCGATCATGACGGGGATCGCGCGGGTGGGGGCCGGATTGAGCTTTCCCCATCGCTCCTCGATCCGCTGCAGGCTCGACGCCAGATCGTCCAACCGTGATCCTGCGGTACCGAACGGGTAGCCGTACTCGTCGTAATCCTTCTCGAACCATCCGGAGCCGGTTCCGAAGATGAACCGCCCCGTGCCGCCGCCCTTGGCGCTGATGTGATCCACGGTTCGGGCCATGTCCGCCTGCAGATCGGCGTTGCGATAGCTGTTGCAGTTCACCAGCGCGCCGAACTCGATCCGTTCGGTCTGTTCGGCCCAGGCGCCGAGCATGGTCCACGATTCGAAGTGCGCACCGTCGGGGTCCCCCGACAGCGGGAAGAAGTGATCCCAGGTGAAGGCGATGTCGGCCCCGAAGTCCTCGACCCACAGCAAGGCGTCCCGGATCTGGGAGTACGCGACGTGTTGGGGGCGCAGTTGGATGCCGAGGCGGACGGGAGTCTCGAGGAGGGCCATATGGTCAGCCTACGGACCTGGACCCGGCTGCGGGCCGGGCCGAGGCCGACGGTTCGGCTGGGCCGACGGCTCGACCGGGCCGACGGCTCGACCGGGCCGACGGTTCGAGCAGACACCTCGCACGCAGGGCAGGATGAGAGCATGCCAGCCGCCCTGCACCTTCCGTCGGTTCCTCCACTCGACGAGGTGCGCGCTCACGCGTACGTCGTCTCGCTTCCCCTGGTGACCCCGTTCCGCGGCCTCGCGCACCGCGAGGCGATGCTGCTGCGAGGACCCGCGGGGTGGACCGAATTCTCTCCCTTCGCAGAGTACGAGGATGCCGAAGCGAGCGCCTGGCTCGCGGCGGCGATCGACTTCGGTTGGCAGAATGCCCCGACCGCGCATCGCACCGAGATCCGTGTGAACGCGACGGTTCCCGCCGTCTCGGCGGCTGCCGTGCCGGAGGTTCTCGCGCGATTCGACGGATGCCGCACCGCCAAGGTCAAGGTCGCCGAACGCGGCGGCACCCTGGCTGACGACATCGCCCGCGTGCGTGCGGTGCGCGAGACGATGGGCGCCCTTGGCCGCATCCGCATCGACGCGAACGGAGCCTGGAGCCTCGACGAGGCCGAGCACGCCGTCCACGCGCTCGCGGAGTTCGACCTCGAGTACGTCGAGCAGCCCTGCGCACGCCTGGACGAGCTGCGGGAGCTCCGTCGCCGAATCCGCTATATGGGAGTGCCGATCGCCGCCGACGAGAGCGTGCGGAAGGCCGACGACCCGCTCGCGGTCGCCCGCGCGGACGCCGCGGATCTGTTGGTGATCAAGGCGCAGCCGCTCGGTGGGGTGCACCGCGTCCTGCAGCTGGTGGCCGAGGCGGGTCTGCCGGTGGTCGTCTCGAGCGCCCTGGACACCTCCGTCGGACTGGCGATGGGGGCAGCCCTCGCGGGCGCGCTCCCCCGGCTGGACTACGACTGTGGTCTCGGCACCGCATCGCTGCTGGGGGCCGACGTCACCGTCGACCCGCTGCGACCCGAGCACGGAACCGTCCCGGTTCGCAGGCCCGAGGTCGATGCGTCAGCCCTGGCGGAGTACGCGGCGCCCGCCGAACGCAGCCGCTGGTGGGCAGAACGCCTCGCGCGGTGCCACGCGCTGCTTGCCGCATCCGTCGGGTGACTCCGGTACCGACGCGGCCGATCGTTCAGGATGACGTGTCGACCAGCGCTATCGCGAG
Organism: Microbacterium sp. bgisy207; assembly: GCF_965345035.1. Taxonomy (GTDB): domain Bacteria; phylum Actinomycetota; class Actinomycetes; order Actinomycetales; family Microbacteriaceae; genus Microbacterium. The sequence goes on along the minus strand of NZ_CBDRMG010000001.1, from coordinate 284,009 downwards.
CTGCTGGGTACGCTTCTCGGCCCGAGTCCGCAATCCGACATAGTCGAGCCGCTCGATCGCCGCTGACACCAGCGCATCCTCCCAGACGATCAGCACGAGTCGAGCGAAGTCCCGCGCCGGGAGCCGAAGCCGCAGGCCGTAGGAGTCCGCCAGCGCTTCGATCATCTGCTGCACCCGGTCGATCAGACTCGACAGCCAGGCGAGGTAGGCGCGCGCCGTTTCGTCATCGCGCATCGCACGCAGTCGGATCTCGTTCATGAGGACGACATCCAGCAGCCCCTCGACGGTGCCTTCGAGGACGTTCTGCACGAGCTCGCTCGGCGTCAACGTCGCGTCCCGGGCGCGCAACCCGTCCACCCGGTCGGACACCGCCTCGAGCTTGCGATCGGTCACGGCGCGGACCAGCTCCAAGAACAGCTCATCCTTGGTGGAGAAATTGGAGTAGAACGCCCCGCGCGTGAACCCCGCGCGCTCGCAGATCGCCTCGACGGATGCCCCGTCCAGGCCGACCTCGGCGAACACCTCGTACGCGGCTCGCATGAGCCGGGCCTTCGTGCGTTCGCGGCCGCGGGCCTCCTCGGGCACGATCCCGTCGATGGCGTCCAGGATGTGGCGAGTGGCAGCGTCATCCGACTGCTCCATCACGACCTCCTCCCGTCGACGCGTTCACACCGAGCCTTCAGCCTGGGCGTCTCTGCAATCGTCTACGATACACATGCGTATCGGATACACCGGTGTATCGAACCCTCACTCGACGACTCCCGGAGGAAGACCCGTGTCCACCGCTCTGTATGCCCTCGGAAGATGGGCGTATCGGCATCCGTGGCGGGTGCTGACCTCCTGGCTTCTCGTGCTGATCCTCGCGGGCGGCGGCGCACTGCTCTTTCAGCAGGGCACCGATAACACGTTCTCCATCCCGGGCACCGAGTCCGAGGAAGGACTCAAGGAGCTCCAACGGACCTTTCCCGAGGTCTCGGGGACCAGCGCGCAGTTCATCGTCGTCGCCCCCGACGGCACGACGGTCGAGGATGCGCCGTTCCCCGACGAGATCGAGGCCACCATCGATCAGATCGAGGGCATCGACGGAGTCCTGGCGGTCAGTGATCCGTATGACGAGTCGATCTCGGGCCTGATCTCCGATGACGGGTCGGCGGCTCTGGTGCGCTTCCAATTCGAAGGTCAGGCATCCTCGGTGTCCGAAGAGACCAAGGACCAGCTCTTCGAGATCACGGATGCCCTGCAGGCCGAGCTTCCCGCGGGGACGACGGTGGCGCTCGGCGGAGACCTGTTCTCGCAGTCCCTGCCCACCCTCTCGATCGTCGAGCTGTTCGGTGTCGCACTCGCCCTGGTCGTGCTGATCGTCACGTTCCGCTCGTTCGTCGTGGCAGGACTCCCGCTGATCACCGCGATCCTGGGCGTCGGCCTGTCGATGGCGCTCATCTTCATCTCGACGGCTTTCGCGACGATCTCGTCGACGACGCCGATGCTCGCCCTCATGCTGGGGCTGGCCGTCGGCATCGACTATGCGTTGTTCATCATCTCCCGCCAGCAGGATGCCGTGCGCGAGGGCGTCGACCCCGAAGAAGCGGCCGCGCGCGCCACCGGAACGGCGGGGTCGGCTGTCGTCTTCGCCGGCGCCACGGTGCTGATCGCCCTCATCGGCCTCTCGTTCGCGAACATCCCGTTCCTGACGACCATGGGGATCGCGGCCTCGGTGGCCGTCGCGATCGCCGTCGCGATCGCCGTGACCCTCACCCCCGCCTTCCTGGGATTCGTCAAGGGTCGCGTGGTGGGCTGGCCCCGACGCCGCACTCGGACGCAGCGGCGGCGCCAGGCGTCGGCGCGCACTGCCGCTGCTCCTCTCGATGAGGCGGCGGCGGGCGCTGAGACGGCGGCCCCCGCATCCGCCAGTCCGGCCGGGGCCGGGAAAAGGACGAACCGATGGGTGACCCTGGTCACGCGGCATCCGATCGTCACCACGGTCTCTGTCGTGACGCTGCTGGCGGCGCTCGCGATCCCGGCGGGGAGCCTCGCGCTCGCTCTTCCCAACGCGGGGATGCTGCCCGAAGACAACGAGGCGCGCCAGAGCTACGACCTCGTCGCCGAACACTTCGGCGCCGGCGCGAACGGCCCCCTGATCATGACCGGCACGATCGTCACCTCCACCGATCCACTGACGCTCATGCAGGATCTCGGCGACGACATCGCGACGATCCCCGGGGTCAAGGAGGTGGCCCTGGCGACTCCGAACCGCACCGCCGACACGGGCATCGTGCAGATCGTTCCCGAGACGGCACCCGATGACCCCGCCACCGCGGAGCTCGTGCGCGAGTTGCGCGCCCAGCACGACCGACTCCTCGACGAGTATGGCGTCGACCTGAAGGTGACGGGCTTCACCGCGATCGCCATCGACATCTCGGACCGCCTCGGCGGCGCCCTCCTCCCGTTCGGCATCTTCGTCGTCGGGCTGTCGCTGGTGCTGCTGACGATCGTGTTCCGATCGATCTGGGTGCCCCTGAAGGCGGCGGCCGGCTATCTGCTTTCGGTCGCCGCCGCGTTCGGCATCGTCGCGCTCGTGTTCGAGTGGGGCGTGTTCGCCGATGCCCTGCACGTGTCCAAGACCGGACCGGTCATCAGCTTCATGCCGATCATCCTCATGGGCGTGCTGTTCGGACTGGCCATGGACTACGAGGTCTTCCTCGTGTCCCGGATGCGGGAGGACTATGTGCACCTGCGACGGGCCCGCGGCGGACGCGCCGACCGCGCGAGCGCGATCAGCGCCGTCCGGTCGGGTTTCACCGCGTCAGCCCGCGTGGTCACCGCCGCCGCCGTCATCATGTTCGCGGTGTTCGCCGCATTCGTCCCCGAGGGCGACATCAACATCAAACCCATCGCGCTCGGCCTTGCGGCGGGCATCGCGATCGATGCGTTCCTCGTGCGCATGACGCTCGTCCCCGCCGTCATGGCGCTGCTGGGGCAGCACGCGTGGTGGATGCCGCGGTGGATGCATCGCGTGCTTCCGCACTTCGACATCGAGGGCGAAGCCGTGGAGCGCGAGCTCTCGCTGCGGAACTGGCCCGAGCCGAACACGACGGCCGCCGTTGTTGCGGAAGACCTCGCACTGCACGCTTTCGGGCGACGGCACGGAAGCGATGTTGATGTGTTCTCGGGCGTGAGCACCCGCGTGGAATTCGGCGACACCGTGCTCGTCGACGGCGATCCGCGAGCAACACGCGCCTTCCTGCTGGCCATCGCCGGGCGCCTGGCCCCGACCGGGGGCCGCCTCCGCGTGTCGGGGCACCTGCTGCCCGAGCGCGCGGCCTGGGTGCGTTCGCACGTGGGGGTCGCCCTCCTCGCGGATGCCGACGATCCGATCGCGGAACTTGCCCATCCCCTGCGCGGATCCGCCCAGATCATCGTGATCGACGGTCTTGACAGGCTGGAGAGCGAGGCGATGCGCGACCAGGCGGCAGCGCTCCTGCGTGACGCCGCGCTCACGCGCCGCGAGCGCCCGGGCAATGGGTCCTCGGCCCTGACGATCCTTGCCTCGACGCAGCGCGAGGACGCCGCCCGCGCGCTGATGACCGAAGCCCGCCGCGTCACTGTGAGCTCGCTCGCGCTGAGCTCGCGGCACGAAACGACAGTTCCCGCACCCGCGGAGGAGCACGCATGAGTATGTCCGTCGAACGCGCCCGGAGCCGCAAGCCCATCACGTGGCTCACGATCCTCGGCGTCATCCTGCTACCCGCCGTCATCGGCGGCATCCTCGTGGTCGCCCTGTACGACCCGACCACGCGACTGGACACGATGAACGCCGCGATCGTGAACGAGGACGAACCTGTCACGATCGACGGCCAGTATGTTCCGCTGGGGCGCCAGCTCTCGGCCGGGCTCGTCGAAGGCTCGGGGGATGCCGACAGCAACCTGACCTGGACCATCTCGAACGCCGACGACGCCGCCGCGGGGCTTGCCGACGGCACCTACGCGGCGGTCGTCACGATTCCCGAGAACTTCTCCGCCGCAGCCACCTCCACGCGGCCGGGCGAAACCCCCGAGCAGGCGACGATCGAGGTCACGACTCCCCCCGACAGCCTCATCGTCGATGACGCCATCACCGCTCAGATCACCTCGACCGCGGCGACGTTGACCGGGGAGCAGATCTCGACCCAGTACCTCGAGAACGTGTTCCTCGGGTTCACGACCCTCGGCGATCAGCTCGGCGAGGCAGCGGGCGGCGCCGATCAGCTCGCCGACGGCATCCGGCAGTCGGCGGACGGGTCCGCGGAGCTCGCGGGCGGCATCGACCAGCTCGCTTCCGGGGCCGGCGCGCTCGGCTCGGGTCTCGGAACCCTCGCCACCTCGACCTCTCAGGCTGCGGGCGGTGCGGCGCAGCTGGCAGCTGCCCAGAACCAGATCGCGGACGGGCTGGATGCGGCGCCGCTTCCCGGGGCCGCGAACGAGATGTACGGCTACATGCAGTCGGCCGCAGCAGAGACGGTGACCGTCCTGCAGGGTGAGGACGGCAAGCCCGGCGCGCTCGCGCTCGCGCAGAAACTGGGGGCACTCGCCGCAACGTGCGACGGCTCGGTCGGGTATTGCCAGGAGGTCGCCGCGGCCGCAGCGAACGCCGCCACGGTCGCACAGAATGCTGGAGCGGCGGCGACTGCAGCGGGGACGGCAGCCGGGTACGGCGAGAATGTCGTTCCGGGCATCTCGACCCTCATCTCGCAGACCAGCGCCGGCCTGCGACAGGTCGCCACCCAGACGCAGAGCCTCGCCGACGGACTGGTGCAACTGGCCGACGGCACCACGCAGTCGCAATCCGGCGCGCAGAGCCTGCAGAGCGGCGCCGCGCAGGCCGCGACCGGCGCCACGAGCCTCACCGACGGATTGACACAGCTCGCGGGGGGCGCAACCTCCCTCGCGGACGGGCTCCACACAGCCGTCGAGGAACTCCCCTCGTACACGGATGCCGAAGCCGCGAGCCTCGCGGAGGTCGTCGCCGACCCCGTGGCAGCGGAGGGCGTCGGCTCCGACCTCTTTGGAGCATCCGCGATTCCGCTGTTGACGGCTCTCGCGCTGTGGTTCGGCGCGCTCGGCTCGTTCGTCGCACTCCGGGCTTTCCCGGCCCGCACCCTCGCTTCCCGGGCGGCCTCGCCCCTTCTCGCCCTGCGCTCGTTTGTGCCCGCGGCGGCGATCGGGGCCGTTCAGGGTCTGCTCGTGGCAGGGATTGTGCAGATCTCCGCGGGATATGACTGGGGTGACTGGTCGATCTTCGCCGGTGTCAGCATCCTGGCCGGTGTCGCCTTCGCGGCTGTGAACCAGGCGCTCGTGGCCGTCTTCGGCGGCGCAGGACGCTGGATCGCGGCGCTCATCGGCGTGCTCGCGGTCGCGACGGGAATCGTGTCCACGGTTCCCGGGGTGCTGACGGCGATCGACACGGTCCTGCCCATCTCACCGGCCTACAACGCGATGCTCGGCGCCCTCACCGGCTCGGGTGGCGTCGGCGCCGGGGTCGCGGGTCTCCTGATCTGGGGCGGCCTGGCCTTCGTTGCGACCATCCTCGCGGTCGCCGCACGCCGCACGACGACAGCCCGCGCCATCCTCGCCTCGTCGGCCGCGAGCTAACCGCAACGCCACGCCTCAGTGCGGACGCAGTTCACGTCGGGCGAGCAGACCTCAGCTGAGGCCGCTGTAGGCGTGCAGACCCTTGAAGAACATGTTCACGATCGTGAAGTTGAAGATGACGGCAGTGAATCCGACGATCGACAGCCACGCCGAACGCGCCCCGCGCCAGCCGCGTGTCGCGCGAGCGTGGATGTAGCCGGCGTAGAGCACCCAGATGACGAAGGTCCAGACTTCCTTCGTATCGAAGCCCCAGTAGCGGCCCCACGCGTCGTTCGCCCAGATCGATCCGGCGATCAGCGTGAAGGTCCAGAACACGAAGCCCATGATCGCGAAGCGGTACGCGAGCGACTCGAGCGCCTCGGAACCGGGGAGGGTGCGCAAGAACCCGGGGCCGGACCGCACCGTCGCGCCCGTGCCGACCGCGGCGATCGCGCGCTGCTCCCGGCGAGCCTGCATCAGCTGAAGCACCGAGAGTCCGAACGCGATGGCGAACAGCGCGGTCGCGAGCGACGCGACGAACACATGGATGACGAGCCAAACGCTCTTGAGCGGATCCGCAAGCGGGACGACCTCGACGTAGAACGTGAACGGCAACGACGCGCCACCGAGCATGAGCACGACCATGCCCGTGATGAGCGAGCCGAGGAAGCGCAGGTCGTATCGGAAGAGCACGACGAGGTACACGGCGACGATGAGCATCGTCCCTGTCAGCGCGAACTCGTACATGTTCGACCAGGGGACGTGGCCGGCGACGATGCCTCGGGTGATGACGCCGCCGAGGTGAAAGAGGAACGCGAGCCAGGTCAGACTCGTGCCGATGCGGGCCCACAGCAGGCGCGCGCGACGTCCGGGCGCGGCGTTCAGGTTGTCTTCAGCGGCTCGCTCTTGCGCGCGAAGGTTGTCGACGGCGGATGCGGCATCCGCGGCTCCCGCAGAGGCCCCAGCCTCACCGGCACCGACGGCGACGAGTTCGCGCTGAGCCGGTCGGGCGTCCACCGCGGCGACCGACCGGCGTGAAAGGTCGACGACGTAGGCGATGAACGCGAGCGCATAGATCGCGATCGCGGTCCACACGAGGAGGAACGAGACCGACTCGAGGGACAACGCGGAATCGACGGGCATGGACCCAGTTTACGTGGGCTCGCCGGAGCGGCGTCCCGCGAGGGCGGCGCCGTGGTCTCGCGCGACCCGATCGACCGTCGCGGCCAGGGTCGGGTCCTCACCGCGCGCCAGGCCGGCGTACTCGATCCGCACAGTGGGTCCCTGGACTGTCGCCTTCACCCAGACCCGGCGGCGCGGGACGAACAGGGCGGCAAGCAGCCCTGCGACGGCGAGCGAGGCGAACACGAGCACCCACGTCGCGGCAGCATCCCGGTGGATCGACAGCGACACGAATCGTTTGACCGGTTCACCGACCGGGGTGACGGCCGAATCGTCTTCGAAGGTGATCGTGCCGCGTCCCCCCGGAATCTCGGCGGTCTGACCGGGCCGCAAGCGAATCGAGTCGACCCCGGTGTCTCCTCCGGTCAACTGCGTCATGTCGGTCGTGTCGAGCGTGTACACCGAGCGAGGGATGCCACCGTCGATGCCGAGATCACCCTCGAAGACGTTGAACGTGAGCTCGGGATAGACCAGCGCGGGCCAACCGGACGTGAGAGCGCCGCTTTCGAGCTCGGCGACCGTTGGATAGAAGAAGCCGACGAGGCCGATCTGTTCGGGCAACCCGTCGGGCACCTTGACGACACCGAGCGACGTGAGGTTCCGGTCCTGCGGCAGGAAGGGCACGGATGCGGAGTACACCACCTCGTCGTCGGCATTGCGCACGGTGATCGTCGGCGCGTATCCGTTACCCATGAGAAAGATGCGGTCGCCCGCGACATCGAGTGGCTGATTGACGCGGACATCGCCCTGGGTGGGCTCCTGCCCGGCGAGCTGGGTGGTGAGCCGGGCCACGAAGTCCCCGGCCTGCCCCGCTCCGCTCTGATCGGGCGCGACGTACGTCACACCGAACTCGTCGAGCGTGAGCGCGTAGGGAACGAGCGCGTTCTCGTCGACGAAACGGCCCGGGTTGAACGACGAATAATCCACCAGCGCATTGGTGAAGGTGTCGCCCTGAACGATGACCGTCTGACCCGTGTAGGTGAATCCGCCGCCCACTCCCACGGCGATGAGCACGCCGACGAGCGCGCCGTGGAAGACCAGGTTTCCCGTCTCCTTCAGGTAACCGCGCTCGGCCGAGACACTGAAGCTCGACCCGGCCGGACGCCCTGTGTCGTAGCGCTCCGTGCGGTATCCGCCCCGCCGCAACTGCTGTTCAGCGATCGCGACGGCCTCTTCGGCGTACGCGGCGGGTTCGACATCCGTTGCCTCGACGAGGCTTTCGCGGTAGGCGGCGAGTCGTTCGAGCCGCGCCGGGGTGCGCGGGGGCCGCGCCCGCAACGCCTTCCAGTGGTGCTGCGTGCGCGGAATGACGCATCCGATGAGAGAGATGAACAGCAGGATGTAGATCGCCGAGAACCACACCGACGTGTACACGTCGAACAGCTGGAGCCCGTCGAGAACGGGGGCCAGGTCGGGGTTGTCGGCGTAGTACTGCGTCACGCCGTTGGGGTCCGCGCTGCGCTGCGGAACCAGAGAGCCGGGGATCGCCGCGATCGCCAGCAGAAGAAGCAGCAGCAGCGCGGTGCGCATGCTCGTGAGCTGCCGCCATCCCCACCGCGCCCACCCGACCGGGCCCAGCGCGGGGGAGGTCACCCCGCCGTCCGGGGAACGGTCTCCGGATGACGCACCTACGGCGTCGTCGGCGGCGTCGCGACCGGCATCGGCGTGATCAGCGGGTCGGAGCGGATCGACGACCGCGTCCTCAGAGCGGGAGGGGGACATTGGCCAACACCCCCTGCAGCGAGATCATCAGCGTCGTCCAGACACCGGTGAGCATGAGGACGCCCAGCAGCACGAGCAGGATGCCTCCCGCGATGTTGATGGCGCGGATGTGGCGCCGGAGGAAGGCGACCGCGGTGGTCGCCCAGCCGAGTCCCAGCGCGAGAAGGATGAAGGGGATGCCGAGTCCGAGGGAGTAGGCAAGACCGAGGACCGCCGCCCGCCCGGGGTCGCCGAGATTCCACGACAGCGAGGTGATCGCCGCGAGTGTCGGACCGATGCAGGGCACCCACCCGAGACCGAGCGCCAGGCCCAGCAACGGGGCTCCGACGAGGCCGAGGTTGCCGCGCACCTGGGGGCGGACGCTGCGCTGCGCGAAGCCGAACAGCCCGATGAACACGAGCCCGAGGAAGACGATCACGCCCCCGAGGATGCGCGTGATGACGTCGCCGTAGCGGATGAAGAACTGTCCGAGCGCGCCACCGAGGATCGTGATCGCCATGAACACGATCGTGAACCCCGCAATGAACAGCGCGACGCCCCACAGCAGCCGGCCGCGGGTGGGCACCGGAACCCCCTGGGCATCACGAGCCGTCGTCACCGATCCGCCGATGAAACCGAGGTAGCCGGGCACGAGCGGGAGGACGCACGGCGACAGAAAGGACAGCAGGCCCGCAGCCAGCGCGATCGGGAGCGCGACCCAGAGAGCGCCGCCGCCGATGAGTTCGCCGACGCTCATCCGTTCTCCGCGAGCGTGTCCTTCACGAGCGTCGTGAGGATCGATGCGTCGGAGACTGCCCCGATGACGCGCGCGGCGACGCGCCCGTCGGGGTCGACGACGAGGGTCACCGGAGTCGCGTTCAGGGGGGTCGCCTCGGCGAACGCCAGCTTGAGCTCCCGGTCTCCGACCGAGATCAGGCTCGGGTAGCTGATGCCGTTGTCTTTCGCGAACGAGCGGGCCGTCGCGGCTTGATCGGCCGTGTTGATGCCCAGGAACGCCACGTCGGGGCCGCCGACTTCACGGTAGGCGGCTTCGAGCTCCGGCGCTTCGACGATGCACGGGCCGCACGCGGCATACCAGAAGTTCACGACGAGCACCTGGCCGCGGAAGTCCTCGCTCGTGATCGTTTCGCCGGTATCGCTGACGCCCGTGAACTCCAGCGGTGCCGACCGCTGCTCGGAAGGAATCTCCACGGTCTCGAGCCCGTCTGCGGCGATGAACCCCTTGTTGTCGCCCGCGCGGTACTGCTCGGCAAGCGGATCGGCCGTGCACGCCGCCAGTGCGCCCCCGAGAACGAGCAGACCGGACAGCGCCAGCGCGACGGATGCCGGCCCCCGGCCGCGACGGATCACCATGTCAGACCGCTCCTACGTCGATGGCGTGGGAGGTCGAAGCCGGCTCCACGTAGTCGACCTCGACCCACCCGTCTCCGGAGCGCTCGAAGCTCGTCACGCTCGAGAGCGCGCAGCGGCGATGGCGGGGATCATGCTGGGTGGGAAGGCCCGCCACGGCGAGGTGGGTGACCCAGATGGGGAGCTGATGGGAGACGATCACGACATCGCCGTCGTCGGCCTCGCCCCAGGCATCCGTCATCGCGGCGTCCACGCGGGCGACGACCTGGGCATACGGCTCACCCCAACTCGGCACGGCGGGACGGGCGAGGTAGCGCCAGTTCAGCGGGTTCGCGAGGGCACGCTTCATTCGCTTTCCCTCGAAGACGTTCGTCGGCTCGATCACGCGCTCGTCGGTGGTCGCCCGCAGCCCGAACTTGTCGACGAAGGGCTGCGCCGATTCCTGCGCGCGCTGGAGCGGAGAGACCAGCAGCGCGGCGAGGGGACGCTCCAGTCCACCGATCCAGTCGGCGGCCTGCTGCGCCATCCGTTGCCCGTCTTCGCTCAGCCCGTAGCCGGGGAGCCGTCCGTACAGAACCCGATTCGGGTTGAAGACCTCCCCGTGACGCACGAGATGGACACGGTCAGCGGGCACACCCCCAGTCTACGTGGGGGTTCGCTTTGCACGGGCTGAGAGCGCCCGCTGATCAGTCGGGCGACGCTGCCGGATCGCTGCCATTGCGGGAAGCGAGCAGGCCTCGGATGCGGACATAGACGAACCAGGCGACACCGATCACGACAGCGGCGATCACGACGTATTGCAGAATGTCCGCGTACCGCTCAACGACGGGCCACGCCTCGCCAAGGGAGAAGCCTGCGAGAACGAAGACCGTGTTCCACAGGGCGCTGCCTGCCACGGTCAGTAGACCGAACTTCCACAGCGGCATCCGGGTCACCCCCGCCGGGATCGAAATCAGGCTGCGGAAGATCGGCACCATCCGACCAAAGAAGACGGCCTTGCCGCCGTGGCGCTGGAACCACGCGACGGTGCGGTCGATATCTTCCGGATGCAGCAGCGGAACCTTCGCCGCGATCGCGCGCAGTCGGTCCACACCGAGCCACGCTCCGATGCCGTACAGAAGGAAAGCCCCCACGAGCGAGCCCAGCGTCGTCCAGATCAGGGCCTCGGCAAGCGAGAACGACCCGCGGCTGGCTGACAGGCCGGCCATGGGCAAGATGACCTCGCTCGGCAGCGGCGGAAAGACGTTCTCAAGCGCGATCGCGACTCCGGCACCCGCCGGTCCGATGATCTCCATGAGCGAGACCGACCAGTCGATCAGATGCGTCATCCACGAGCCGTCTGCTGTCTCGGTGTGCACCCGGCTACGGTACGGGCGCCAGGTTACGGCGGGCTGGGTGCGCGCTGTGTAGGGCGGGTCAGGTCAGGTTCCCGCCCACACGAGCACGGCGCCGATGAGCCACAGCGCGACGATCAGGACGAACGCGGTGATCGGGATCCAGAACGAGATCCGGCGCAGCACGATCATGACGATCGTGCCGGCAAGCGCGATCAGGAAGACGACCCACGGCGAAAGCACCGCGAACCAGACACCGATGCTCATGACGCTGAAGTTGCACCCCGTGACGCCGCAGGAGTCGGAGGCGAAAGAGAGGAAGGCCCCGAACACGGATGCCGTCACCGCGGCCCCCGCGAGCAGGACGAGCAGCACGATCGAGACGATCATGTCCGCCCACCGGATCGGGCGGCGGGGCCTGCGTGTCCGGGGAGCGACCGGGAGAGCAGCATCCGCGTCGCCGTTGCCGGGGGCCGCGGAACCGGCATCCGTCTCGGTGGGCACCTCGGTGTGCTCGCTCCGTGCCGGCTCCTGCACGCGGAACGTGCTCGGATCCATGCGGAACACGGGATCTTTGGGGTCGCTCACGGGCCCATCCTAGGGCTCCGGGGGTTGCGGCCGCACCGGCCCGTAGACTGGGCGCTCGTGAGTGAACGCGTCCTGGTGAACCAGCTGAAGCAACTGCCCGCGGGCACCGTCTCCGTCTCCGGATGGGTCGAGACGGTGCGCGACCAGAAGAAGGTGCAGTTCGTCATCCTGCGCGATGAGACCGGTGCCGTGCAGTTGGTGAATCCCGCGACCCGCGAGCTGCCGGAGGATGCCGACGACGCGGCGCGCAGCGCTCTCACGCTGACCGAGACGATCTCGGCCCTGTCGACGGGCACGTTCCTGACCGTCACCGGGGAGCTCAAGCACGACGAGCGCGTCAAGCTCGGCGGCGTCGAGATCAAGATCGCCGAGCTCGACATCGCCGCGGCATCCGACCCCGAGACCCCGATCGCCGCCGACAGCGGTCTCGACAAGCGCATGGACTGGCGCTTCCTCGATCTGCGTCAGGCCCGCAACAACCTCATCTTCCGCGTGCAGACGACGCTCGAACACGCGATGCGCACGTACTGGGTCGAGCGCGACTACATCGAGATCCACTCCCCCAAGCTCATGTCCAGCCCCGCCGAGTCGCGCGCCGAACTGTTCTCGCTGGAGTACTTCGGCGACCAGACCGCCTACCTCGCCCAGAGCCCGCAGCACTTCAAGCAGATGGCGCAGGCAGCGGGCTTTGGCAAGGTGTTCGAGATCGCCGACGCCTTCCGCGCCGACCCGAGCTTCACGAGCCGTCACGCCACCGAGTTCACCTCGATCGACGCCGAGATCAGCTGGGTCGACTCCCACGAGGACGTCGCACGGATGCAGGAGGAGCTGCTGCAGGTCGCGATCCAGGCAGTGAAGGACAAGCACGGTGCCGAGATCGAGGAGCTGTTCGGCCTCGAGGTGACAGTGCCGACCCTCCCCTTCCCGCGGATCCCGCTGGCCGAGGCGCGCCGCATCGTGGCCGAGCGCGGCTATGAGATCCCCCGCGCCGACGGCGACCTCGACCCCGAGGGTGAGCGCCAGCTGTCGGCATACGTCAAGGAGACCTACGGCCACGATTTCGTGTTCGTCACCGACTACCACCCCGAGATCCGCCCGTTCTACCACATGCGCGATCCCGAGACCGGAATGACCAAGAGCTATGACCTGCTGTACCGCGGCACCGAGATCACGACGGGCGCCCAGCGCGAGCACCGCGTCGAGGTGCTCGAGCAGCAGGCTGTCGAGAAGGGGCTGGATGTCGCGGGCCTTGAGCACTACCTCGACTTCTTCCGCTACGGCGTGCCGCCCCACGGCGGCTTCGGGATGGGCCTCGCGCGCCTGCTGATGCTGCTGCTGGGCGAATCCTCTATCCGCGAGGTGACGTTCCTGTTCCGCGGCCCCACACGCCTGGCCCCCTGAGTCTTCGCCGCCGACATCGCGGTGAACGGCGCGCGAGCGGCCGACCAGCTCGTCACCGGCTCCGCGCGTGTCGTTCACCCGAAGCAAGCGAGTACGTCACTCACGCTCGGTAGCTTCCTCTCACCCCCTCCCGCGACCCGCTTCTCGCGAGCACTCGGGGCATCCACCACGAGAGGAATCCCATGCGCATCACCCTGCCCAGCGCGCGCCGACTCACCACGGCCGCCGCCGCTGTCACCCTCGCCGGCCTCGTCCTCGCCGGCTGCTCCGGAACCGCGACGGAGTCCGGGTCCGGCGTCGACGCGGCGACGGCGACGAGCCTGGCCGACTTCGGCACCATGGAGGACCTGGTCGCCGCCGCCGAGGCCGAAGGCCAGCTCAACGTCATCGCCCTCCCCCGGGACTGGGCGAACTACGGCGAGATCATCGACCTGTTCATCGAGACCTACCCCGGCATCGCCGTCAATGAGCTCTCGCCCGACATCTCGAGCGCGGAAGAGATCCAGGCGGCCGAGACCAACGAAGGGCTGGACACGGCTCCCGACGTCTTCGACCTCGGGCTGACGGTCGCTCTGCAGAACACCGACTGGTTCGCGCCGTACCAGGTGCAGACCTGGGATGAGATCCCGGATGCGCTCAAGGAGCCTTCGGGTCTGTTCGTCGCCGACTACGGAGGGTACATGTCGATCGGCTACGACTCGTCGCTCTACCCCGAGCCCGAGACGATCCAGGACCTGCTCGGCTCCGACTTCACCAGTGCCGTCGCGATCAACGGCGACCCGACCCAGGCCGGCGCGGCTTTCGCGGCCGTCGGCCTGGCGACCGTCCAGAACGACGGCACCCTCGACGACTTCCAGCCTGGCATCGACTTCTTCTCGGAGCTGAACGCGGCAGGCAACCTGCTGAAGGTCGACGTGACGACGGCCACGATCGCCAGCGGCGAGACCCCCGTCGTGTTCGACTGGGACTACCTGAACGCGACCCACACCGCCGACAACCCGAACTGGAAGACCGTCGTCTTCCCCGGCGTGGGCTACGCGGGCTACTACAACCAGGCGATCAACATCGACGCACCGCACCCCGCGGCGGCGCGCCTGTGGCAGGAGTTCCTGTACAGCGACGAGGTGCAGAACCTCTGGCTCGCCGGTGGCGCGCGCCCCGTGCGCATGGCGGCGATGACCGAGGCCGGCACGATCGACGCCGAGCTGGCAGCCGCACTGCCCGAAGCCCCCGCCGAGACAGTCGTCCCGACTGAGGCGCAGAGCACGGCAGCCGGCGAGCTGCTCGGCCAGGAGTGGGCTGCGGCGGTTCAGTGACCTCCGACACACTCGTCTCCGCTGCACCGGGGTCCTCGGTCCCGGTGCAGCGGAGGTCCGCCCTCCGCTCCGCCGCCTGGGCGTGGCTCGGCCTCGCCCCCTTCGTCGTCTACCTCTTCGTCTTCCTCGCCCTGCCCACCGTTCTTGCCCTCGGGTCCGGATTCTTCGATTCCGATGGCGAGTTCACTTTCGAGAACGTCGCCGCCCTGACCGACCCGGTGATCCTTCGCACGTTCTGGAACTCGACCTGGCTGTCCGCGCTGACGGCGGTTCTCGGCGCCGTCATCGGCGCACTCGTCTGCTACGCGATGCTCACCCTCCGCGACGAGAACCCGGTGCGTGTCACGGTGGATGCCGCATCCGGGGTATTCGCGCAGTTCGGCGGCGTGATGCTGGCGTTCATGTGGATCGCGACCCTCGGCCTCAACGGCATGGTCACCCTCTTTCTGAAGGACGTGCTCGGGATCGACATCTTCGCGGGAGGCCCCTGGATCTATGAGCTGCCCGGCCTGATCCTGCCCTACGTGTTCTTCCAGATCCCACTCATGGTCATCACCTTCATGCCCGCTCTCGCAGCCCTGCGACCCCAGTGGGCGGAGGCCAACCTCGTCCTGGGCGGGACTTCCACGAGCTTCTGGCTGCGCGTCGGCTTCCCGGTCCTGGCGCCGGCGTTCTTCGCGAGCCTGTTGCTGCTGTTCGCGAACGCCTTCTCGTCGTATGCCACGGCAGCGGCCCTCGCCAGCCAGGGCTCGCAAATCGTTCCCCTGCAGATCCGCACCGCACTCACGAGTGAGACGGTGCTGGGGCGCGAGAACCTCGCCGGTGCCCTCGCGCTCGGGATGATCATCGTGATCGCGATCGTGATGTCGGCGTACTCCTTCGTCCAGCGACGTGCAGCGAGGTGGCAGTCATGACGCGCATCGGCCCCTCAGCCCTGACCCGGTGGATCATCGCGATCGCCGTCGGCGCGTTCTTCGTGGTGCCGGTGGTCGCGACACTGCTGTTCACGCTGCGCGACAACACCACCGGCGGATTGACCCTCGCGCACTGGGTCGACCTGTTCAACCCTGCGGACCCTCGGCTCTACCAGCCGATCTGGACGGGCCTTGCCAACTCGCTCGTCCTCGCGGTCGTGACCGTGGCGATCGTGCTGTTCCTGCTTGCGCCCACGATGGTGCTCATCAACTTGCGCTTCGCCACGCTCAAGCCGGTCTTCGAGTTCCTCGTGCTTCTTCCCATCTCCATCCCGGCGATCGTACTGGTGGTCGGTCTGGCGCCGATCTACTTGCAGATCGGGCGCACCCTCGGTACGGGCGCCTGGACGCTCGCTTTCGCCTATGGCATCACGGTGCTCCCGTTCGCGTACCGCTCGATCCAGGCGAACATGGACGCGGTCGACATGCGGACGCTGTCAGAGGCGGCCCGCTCGCTCGGCGCGAACTGGTGGACGGTGCTGCTGCGCGTACTCGCCCCGAACCTGCGCCAGGGCCTGCTGGCGGCGTGTCTCATCTCGGTCGCCGTCGTACTCGGCGAGTTCACGATCGCGTCGCTGCTCAACCGCCAGGTGTTCCAGACCGGAATTCTCGTCGTCAGTCGGATCGACGGCTTTGCGGCGGCGATCTTCACGCTCCTCGCGCTCCTGTTCGTCTTCCTGCTGCTGCTCGTCATCGGTCGCGTCGGGCGCGGCCGTCCCGAAAGGACCCCGACATCATGACCGACACCTCCCCGCATCCACTCCCCCGCACCGCCGACAATCTCCTTCTCGCCGAACAGGGCGCAGGAACCCGTGTGGAGTTCCGCGGCATCGTCAAGGACTACGGCAGCACACGGGTGCTGCACGGGCTCGACCTCGACATCGCGCCCGGCGAGTTCGTCTCGCTGCTGGGGCCCTCGGGGTGCGGAAAGACGACCGCGTTGCGCGTTCTGGCAGGTCTCGAGAGCGCAACAGGCGGAGCGGTCTACGTCGGCGGCTCGGATGTCTCGAGCACGCCGACCAACAAGCGCGACATCGGCATGGTCTTCCAGTCGTACTCGCTGTTCCCGCACCTGCGCGTCATCGACAACACGGCCTTCGGGCTGCGCCGGAGGGGGCTGGGTAAGGCCGCCGCCGCGCGACGTGCCGCCGACGCGCTGGACCTCGTCGGTCTCGGGCACCTCGCCGATCGATACCCGCATCAGCTCTCGGGCGGTCAACAGCAGCGGGTCGCGCTCGCACGCGCCCTCGTCACCGAGCCCCGCGTGCTCCTGCTGGACGAGCCCCTGTCGGCGCTGGATGCGAAGGTGCGCGTGCAACTGCGCGACGAGATCCGCCGCATCCAGCTGCGGCTGGGGATCACGACGGTGTTCGTGACGCATGATCAGGAGGAAGCCCTCGCGGTGTCGGACCGGATCGCGGTCATGAACGCGGGACGCATCGAGCAAATCGGCTCACCCGAGGACCTCTACCTGCGTCCGGCGACGGCGACCGTTGCGAGCTTCGTGGGCGTCTCGAGCGTCGTGCCCGGCGTCGTGGCAGGCGACACCGTCACGGTCTGGGGTCAGCGCCTCCCCCTCCACGACGCCGCGCAACCCGCCGGCGAGGTCGAGGTGTTCGTGCGCCCCGAGAACGTCAGGATCGCCCCGGCGGCAGAGTCCGGTACTCCGGCACGGGTGCAGGAGAGCACGTTCCTCGGCAGTTTCCGGCGGACCCTCGTCAGAACGGACGACGGCACGCTCGTCCGCGTCCGGCACCCCGCCGCCGAACGCGTCGAATACGACCAACCCGTCGCGATACAGCTACTCCCCGCCCCGGTCGTCGTGCGGCCGACGTCGCGCGACACCGGACGCTGAACCCGCGGCTCAGACCTCGAGATCGACGGCCATCCGCGCGGATGCGACGCTGCGGATGAAGCCCGCGACCTCCAGGTGCGCCGGATGGCGCTGGTACTCATCGAGCCCGGCGACGTCGTCGAAATCGGCGACGAGAGCGACGTCGGCATTCACCTCGGCATAGGCCACGTTGGGTCCGGCGCTGAGGGCACGGATGCTCGGAACGACACCCTCGAGGGACCGGAGCCGCTCGGCGATCCCGTGCGCGTTCTCGGCGCGGGCACGGTCATCGTCTCCCGTGACCGACCAGACGACGATGTGTCGGATCGTCATGACACCGGCTCCCGACTCGGCTCGAGTGCCTCCTTCAGCCGGGTCGCGTCGACCCGCCAATACGAATGCAGCCGTCCGTCAACGAGGATCACGGGAACCTTCTCCCCCCACTGTTCCCTCAGCGCCGGATCGGCGTCGACGGACACGTCGACCAGCTCAATCTGATCGGCGCGACTGTCGGGGAGATCAGCGAGCACCTGGTCGATGACGCCGCGGGCCACCTCGCACAGGTGGCACCCGTCGCGGCCGATGAGAGTGAGGGTCATCACGCACCCATCCTAGATCTGCCCCAGATCGCGAGGTCCCGAGGCACCCCGAAGCGTGGTCCCGCCGCGCCTACGCTGGAGGCATGACCTCGGTTTCGGCATCCGACTTCTCCGACCTCGCCCCCCAAGGAACGCACAACTTCCGCGATATCGGAGGGTTGCCGCTGTCGGCAGGCGGCGCGACCAGAACCGGGGTCCTGTACCGGTCAGATGCGCTCAGCGCGCTCACCGATCGAGGCCTCGAGCAGCTCGCGGGCTCGGATATCGGCGTCGTTGTCGATTTCCGTACGGCAATGGAGCAGCAGATGGCGCCGGACCGGCTCCCCGCATCGCGCCCGCCACACGTCGTCCAGCTCGGCGTACTCGAGGGAGCGATGGCAGGGATGGCGCAGCGCGTGTTGCGTTCCGCTTCGGCGGCCGGCGACCCGCAGGCAGCTTCGCGCATCATCGATGAGGCGCTCGCGCAGATCCCGCCCCTCCCGGACCTCTACGTGTCGATGCTCACGCACGGTGGGAGCGCCTTCGCCGAGACGGCACGCACCGTCGCTCGCTCCGAGGGCGCTGTCCTCGTGCACTGCACAGCGGGCAAGGACCGTACCGGCGTCGCGATCGCCCTGATCCTGGACGCGATCGGGGTCGAGCGCGACGCGATCGTCGCCGACTACTCCATCTCCGAGCGCAACCTCGCGGGCCCGTGGACGGATCGAATGTTCGCCATGCTCGAGGGGATGGGCCTGCCTCGCACGCCTGCACTTGACGACCTCGTCGCCGCGACCCCGCCGTCCGCCATCGTCACCGCGCTGGAGTGGGTCGCGGCGGAGCACGGTGGCTCGGCCGACTACCTCCGCTCAAGCGGCCTCACGGACGACGACGTCGACACCCTCCGCCGACGCCTCACCTGACCCGTACACCGCTGTCGTCGCATCCCGGGCAGCTGCGTCCCCGTGCCTCGGTATCCGTGGAGCCGGGTTGCGGGACCCCGGGCAGCGCCACGTAGCGTGGACGAAGACCCACGAGAGGGGAACGGATGCTTGACCAGCACGCGCTCGGGTGGCGAGCCGCCGTCGACGTCGCCGATGCCACGGCAACGGTGCTCGGCCCATGGATGGTGTTCGCGATCGCAGTTCTCATCGCACTGGCCGCCGGGCTTGTCCTCAGCCTGATCGTGTCGGGGGTGGTGGGGCTGGCGCTGCGGAAACGGTCGTGGGGGTCGAGCTTCGTTCGCCATTCCCGTCGCCCGTTCCGCACCATCGTCCTGATCATCGCGCTGTGGATCGCCGTTGACCAGTACTTCCCGCTGGGACTGGCCGGGGGCGATAGTGCCGACAACGCCGCGTGGGACGTCGTCATCGACCGCGTGGCAGCGATCGGATCGATCGCCGCCGCCGCGTGGCTGCTCATCGAGCTCGTGCGATTTGCGACCGAGATGGCGCTCGGCCACTACCGCATCGACGTGCCCGACAATCGCGTGGCACGGCGCATCCGCACCCAGGTCCTGATCCTCCGACGCGTCGCGATGGTGATCATCGTCGTCCTCGCGATCGGCGCCGCGTTGTTGACGTTCCCGTCGATCCAGGCCTTCGGCGCGAGCGTTCTGGCCTCCGCCGGTATCGCCTCGATCGTCGCTGGGCTCGCAGCGCAGTCTGTGCTCGCGAACATGTTCGCCGGCATCCAGTTGGTATTCAGCGAGGCGCTGCGGGTCGATGACGTCATCGTCGCCGATGGCCAGTGGGGTCGGGTCGGCGAGATCACCCTCAGCTACGTCGTGCTCGACCTCTGGGACGACCGCCGCCTCATCCTCCCGTGCACGTACTTCACCACAACGCCGTTCGAGAACTGGACACGCAAGGGCAGCGAACTGCTCGGAGCGGTAGAACTCGACGTGGACTGGCGGATCTCCACCGCCCGCATGCGCGAACACCTGCAGCGCGTGGTCGGCGAGACCGAGCTGTGGGACGGTCGCACAGCCGTGCTGCAGGTGACCGAAGCCACCGGCGGACTGGTGCGGGTGCGCATCCTGGTCACGGCTGCCAATGCGGGGACACTGTTCGACCTGCGGTGCCTGGTCCGCGAGGAGATGGTGGCCTGGGTGCGCCGCACCAATCCCGACGCCCTCCCGGTGCAGCGAATTCTGGTCACGCAGCCGGCCGAGGCCACCGAAGCCGAGAGTACGAACACCGGCGCGGCGGAGGGGCTGTTCTCGGGGAGCGCGCAAGGAGACGCGCGTGCCGCCCAGTACACCAACGCGATTCCCGTCCAGGATGGCGACCCCGACGGCGACGGTGACGAGGAGCCGGCCCGCCAGGAGTCGCCGAGGCAGGAGAAATCGGCCCGGTAGGACGATTCGGCGCGAGGCTGTCCTACGTCGGCGAGAACGCCTTCCTCCATGCGGCGGGTACCGCGGGTGAACGGTGCAGGATGCCGTCATGGGCACCACGCAAACACGAAGCGCCCGTCCATCGGACAGGCGCTTGGTGTAGTGGCCGCGACTTACTTCTTGTTGCGGCGCTGGTGGCGAGTCTTGCGAAGCAGCTTGCGGTGCTTCTTCTTCGCCATGCGCTTGCGGCGCTTCTTGATGACAGAACCCACGGAGAACCTCACAATGTCGGGGTCTGGGCGTCGAGCGCTGCGTGCGCTCTCGCCCGGGAACGGGCATGAATGGAAAAATGCCTCGGACTAGTCTAGCCGACGTCGGCGATCGGCCGCTGAAGGGCGGCTGTCACCGCCGATTCCGGCACGCGATAGCTGCGCCCGAAGCGCACCGCGGGCAGTTCACCGCTGTGCACGAGCCGGTAGACGGTCATCTTCGAGACGCGCATGAGCTCCGCCACCTCAGCGACCGTGAGGAAGCGCACGTCCGGCAGCTCTGCCATGGCCTCCCTTTCCGCACACCGCCCGCCGGCATCCGAAGCGACCGGCAGTAGCGAACACTCTAGAGCCTGCGCGAGACGCGTGTAAACCGGTGTGACTGCTGAGACGGATGTGCTGACCGCCGCTGCGCCGACTGCTATTCGGCTTGGCGGCCGGGGAGCTTGCGCCACGCGTTGGTGACGGCGTAGCGCGCGGATGCCGCGGCGCGTCCGACCGCCTCGGCGGCGTGCACCGCCGACTCGGGCAACGCGAGGGGCAGATCGACCTCGAGATCATCGTCGGTGGTGAGAAACGGCATCAGCCAGTCATCCACCTCATCGAGGGGCTCGGGCGAGAGGCTGTAGTAGCGGTGTTGCCCCTCTTCGCGGACGGACACGAGGTGGGCATCACGCAGCACCTTGAGGTGCTTGGACACGGTGGGCTGGCTCACCCCGAGCTCACTCACGATCTGGGACACGCTCGTCCCCGCGTCCGACTCGCGGTCGAGCAAGAGCCGCAGGATGTCGCGCCGGGTGCCGTCTGCGATCACGTCGAAGATGTCCGCCATGTGTTCAGGGTAGTCGCGCCCGCGCCCGGCAGTAGCATGAGGGGGCGATCCGGCCGAGCGAGAGACCAGCACGACACCAGGGAGGGTGGGGATGTCCGAAGGCGTGCGTGCAACGCCGCATCCCCTGCGCACCCTCGGACACCGACTGTTCGACGTGTTCCGCACGCTCGCGCAGAACTCCCCTTCGCGGTTCGCGATCTTCGTGTTCGTCGGCCTCATCCTGATCTTCACGGGCTTCTTCTCCCTGCCGATCGCCGCCGCCGACGGTCAGGTGACGCCGCTGGCTGACGCACTGTTCACCGCAGTCTCGACGATCTGTGTGACGGGATTGGCCACGGTCAACATGGCCACCCACTGGTCGCCGTTCGGGCATGTCATCATCTTCATCGGTGTGCAGATCGGCGCGATGGGTGTGCTGACTCTCGCCTCCATCCTGGGCCTGGTGATCTCACGGCGACTCGGCCTGCGGGCGAAACTCCTCGCCGCGGGCGACACCAATCCCCTGCGCAGCCATGGCGGGCCGGTCAACGAGAGCCAAACGGTAAGACTCGGGGAGATCGGCTCCCTGCTCCGCGTCGTGGCTCTCTCGACCCTGGTCATCGAGCTGGTGGTCGCGATCCTCCTGTACCCCGGCATGCTGGCATCCGGGATCGAATGGAACGTCGCCCTCTGGGAGGCCCCCTTCTACGCCGCGATGGCGTTCACGAACACCGGTTTCACACCCAACGTCGAGGGCGTGGCGGCCTTCGCCGACAACTACTGGGTCCTCACCGTCCTGATGGGCGGCGTCTTCCTCGGGTCCATCGGCTTCCCGGTGATCTTCGCGCTGCGCCGCGAGCTCTGGCATATCCGCCGCTGGCCGCTGCACACGAAGCTCACGCTGATCACGACGACGACCCTGTTCTTCGCCGGAGGCTTCATCTTCCTGGGGCTGGAGTTCAACAATCCCGCGACCCTCGGCAGCCTCGATGCCGCAGACACGACGATGCAGTCGTTCTTCCTCTCCGCGATGACCCGATCGGGCGGTTTCGCCGTACTGGACATGTCAGAGCTGAACGGGTCGAGCCAGATCGTCGCGATGATGCTGATGTTCGTGGGTGGCGGATCCGCCTCGACAGCCGGTGGCATCAAAGTCACGACTCTCGCGGTCATCGCGTTGGCCGTGTGGTCGGAGGCGAAGGGGCGCACCTCGACCCAGGTGTTTCGCCGCCGCATCCCGAGCGACGTGCTCCGCGTCGCCCTCTCGGTGCTCGCGTGGGGATCGACGATCGTCGCGGTGTCGACGGTCATCATCCTGCAGATCACGAAGGCCGATGTCGCATCGGTCCTGTTCGACGTCATCTCGGGGTTCGCGACCGTCGGACTGTCGACCGGACTGACCGAGCAGCTGCCGGACTCGGCGAAATACGTGCTGGCCGTGACGATCGTCATGGGGCGCGTTGGTACAGTGACACTCGCCGCGGCCGTGGCCGCGACATCCCGTTCGCAGCTGTATTCGCTGCCCGTGGAAAGGCCCATCGTTGGTTGAGCGCATCCGGAGCGACTCCCCCGTCCTGGTCATCGGGCTCGGGCGGTTCGGAGCCGCCTGCGCCGGCGAGCTGGATCGACTCGAACGCGAGGTGCTCGCGATCGACGAGAGCCTCGAGCTCGTGCAGAAGTGGTCGGAGCGCGTCACGCACACCGTGCAGGCCGACGCGCGCAACATCGACGCGCTCAAGCAGATCGGCGCTCAGGAGTTCCAAGTCGCGGTGGTCGCGGTAGGGTCCTCGATCGAGGCATCCGTGCTCATCACCGCCAACCTCGTGGACCTGAAGGTGCCGCAGATCTGGGCGAAGGCCGTCTCCCAGTCACACGGCAAGATCCTCGCTCGTGTGGGGGCCAACCACGTCATCTACCCCGAACGCGAAGCCGGCGAGCGCGTCGCCCACCTCGTGAGCGGGCGGATGCTGGACTTCATCAGGTTCGACGACGACTTCGTCCTCGCCAAGATGTATCCCCCGAAGTTCATCCGCGGTGTCGGCTTGAGCGAGTCCGGGGTTCGAACGAAGTACAACGTCACCGTCGTGGGGGTCAAGAGCCCCGGCAAGCCGTTCCGGTACGCGGAGGCGAACACCGTCGTGACCAATCACGACCTCATCATCGTGTCGGGCACCAACAGCGACATCGAGCGCTTCGCCGCCCTCGACCGCTGAGCCCCGCATCTGCGCCGCGGAACCCGACTCGCAAGGCCCTCAGCGCAGCTGCGCGAAAGCCTCGACTCGGTCGGTGGGGCCGACGATGAGGATGCTGTCGCCATGGGCGAGCACGGTCTCGTTGTCGGCGTTCATCCAGGGCTCGTCACCGTGCTTGAAGGCGGTCACCGTCACACCGTGTTTGCGCCGGAGGGTGGTCTGACCGAGCGGGGTCCCCACCACCAGGTCCGGTGTCGTGATCTTGGCCAGGGAGTACCCCGGCTCGATCTCGAGGTAGTCCTTCGCCGCACCGCGAACGAGGTGCGCGACACGGCGACCCATGTCCTTCTCGGGGTAGATCACATGGTGGACGCCGAGTTGCTCGAGGATCCGACCGTGTTGGTCGTCGACGGCCTTGGCCCAGATGACCGGAACCTTCAACTGGATGAGCAGCGATGCCGTGAGGATCGACGCCTTGAGGTCCTGACCGATCGCGATGACGACGCGGTCGAACTCGTCCACGGCGAGCTGGCGCAGCACCTCCACCTTGGTGGAGTCCGCGCGCACGACCTGCGTGAGCTCGCCGTTGTGCGCCTGGACGAGGTCCTCATCCGTATCGATGCCGAGCACTTCCGTGCCGGCGGCCATGAGCTCCCTGGCCAGGGAGCTGCCGAACCGTCCGAGTCCGATCACTGCGACGGAGTCCGCCTCCGCGATGCGTCGGGAGGAGTCGGCGAAGAGCGCGAACCTAACCAATGGCGGGCCTTTCCTTGGGGAGTTCATAGAGGATGCGGCGCTCACGCAGCGCGAGCGCGGAACCGAGAGTCAGTGGACCGAGGCGACCGAGGAACATCAGAATCACGAGGACGATATCGCCGCCGGGTGGCAGATCGGCGGTGATGCCCGTGCTCAGACCCACCGTCGCGAACGCGGAGATGACCTCGAAGAGGACCTCGTCAAACCCCCGTCCCGTCATGATCATGAGCGTGATGGTGCCGACCATGACCGCCCCTAGCGCGATGAGGACGACCGTGATCGCCTGCCGGTGAACAGCACGCGACAGGCGCTTTCCGAAGACGTTCACCGCTCCCTCGCCCCGCAGCTCGGTCCACATGATGAAGAACAGGACGGCGAAGGTCGTGACCTTGATGCCACCGGCGGTTCCCGCCGGGCCGCCTCCGATGAACATCAGCACGTCCATCCCGAGCCAGGTCTCGTCGTGCATCTGTCCGATGTCGACAGAGTTGAATCCGGCGGTGCGGGTCTGGACCGAGTGGAAGAATCCCATCAACACGCGGGCCGCCGGCGGGTACGTGCCGAAGGTGCGCTCGTTCGACCACTCAAGCAGCGTGATGTAGACGGTGCCGACCACCAGCAGGATGACGGTGCCCCACAGCATGATGCGGGTGTTCATGCTCCAGTGGAGCGGCCTGCGAAACTCCTTGCGCAGCTGCAGCAGCACGGGAAACCCGAGTCCACCGAGGATCACGGCGGCGCAGATCGGCAGCACGATGAACGGATCGGTCGCGAACGGGATGAGGTTGTCGGTGTAGAGCGCGAAGCCGGCGTTGTTGAACGACGAGACGGCGTGGAACAGCGCGTGCCAGGCGGCTTCCCCGATTCCGTACCCGTATCCGAAGAGGAACCTCGCGAAGAGGAAGAGAAAGACGACAGCCTCGATCGCGAGGGACATCAGCACGATTCCGCGGACGAGTCCCTTCACATCCCGCGTCGAGAGCGCACCCGCTTCGGCGGCAGCGGTCATCCGCGCGCGCACGCTGAACCTCCGGGCGATGAGCAAACCGACCATCGACGCGAAGATCATGATCCCCAGACCGCCGAGCTGGATCAGCAGCATGATCACCGCGAGCCCGAACCCGGTCCAGTGGGTCGCCGTGTCGACGACCGTCAGACCGGTCACGCACACCGCCGAGGTTGCCGTGAACAGGGCGTCGATGACATCCGTGCTGCGCCCGTCGACCGTTGAGATCGGCAGGAGCAGCAGGGCAGTACCGGCCAGGACAGCGCAGGCGAATCCGAACACGATCACCTGCGCCGGGTGCGGACGCCACCGGCCACGTCGTCCCGGCGGGGTCACCGCGGAGCGTCCCAACCACCAGCCCGACGCCGCCACGATCGAGAAGCATACGCCGCGCTCAGATCTGACGCGACGGCGTGACCGCGTGCCCGGTCAGGCGCCGGCGGCCAACTCGCGAGATCGGGCCAGCGCCGCATCCGTCGCCCGGCCGAACAGGTCGCTCAGCCCTGCATCCTGGAGCACGGCGATCGCCCGCTCGGTCGTGCCGTTGGGGCTGGTGACCTGCCGTCGCAACTCCTGCGGTGTCTCCCCGGATGCCTCCAGCAGCGCGCTTGCCCCGATGAAGGTCTGCTCCACCAGAAGTCGCGCCTGTTCCGGGGTGAAACCCTTGGCCTCGGCCGCGCGAGAGAGCTCCTCCATGAGCAGGTAGACGTACGCGGGTCCGGAGCCCGAAATCGTGCCGAGCGCGTCGATCTGCTCCTCGTCCAGCTCGACGACGACCCCGACGGTCTCGAAGAGCGCGCGGACCGTTGCCACGTCGTCGGCGCTCGCGCGGCTTCCGGCAGCGAGCCCGGTGACGGCACGGTTGACAAGCGCGGGGGTGTTGGGCATCGAGCGCAGCACGGAAACACTCTCCGGCAGGATCGCCTCGTACGTGGCGGTCGTGACCCCTGCCGCGAGACTCACGACGATCGTCCCCGCGCGCAGTGACGGGGTGATCTCGCGGAGCAGATCGGGAACCATCGCGGGCTTGACTCCCACGAGCACGACATCCGCTTCGGCCGCAGAGGTGCGGTTGCGCTCGGGATGCTCGCCCAGTGCGTAGCTGCGGATGCCCGGGACACCGGCGAGCAGGGCGGCCTTCTCCCGCGACCGATTGGTCGCGATGACGTCGGCAGATCCGGACGCGGCGACCCCCCGCGCAATCGCGCCCCCCATGGATCCTGCTCCGAGGACGGCGACGACGGGAGAGAGCGCGGGGAAGGTCATGGCGACATCCTAGGCGGGCGCATTCTGTCAATATTCACGCTCGGCGTCTCCCCTCCGGCGGCAGGTGCGGGCTATCGTCGGAAGAGGCGGTGCACCGGTCGCACCGCATCCGCCCTGGATCACCCCGGACCCAGCGGCACTCGAGAACCAAGGATCCGCTATGACGCTTTTCGATGGGATCGTCTCCCGCACCATCGATACCCCCCGCCTTGCCGTGAACATCCTGGAGCGCACCGGCGACGATCCGGCGACGCCCGCCGACCGGACTGTCGTGTTCGTCCACGGGAACGTGTCGTCGGCACTGTTCTGGCAGGAGATGATGCAGGACCTGCCGTCGGACCTTCGCGTCATTGCGATCGATCTGCGCGGCTTCGGTGGCAGCGAGAGCCTGCCCGTGGATGCCACGCGCGGCGTCCGGGACTTCAGCGACGACGTGTTCGCGACCATGGAGGCTCTAGGCATCCCGACCGCGCACTTCGTCGGCTGGTCGATGGGGGGCGGCGTCGTCATGCAGTACGCGCTCGACCACCCGGTGCTGAGCCTCACGCTCCAGGCGCCGGTCTCCCCCTACGGCTTCGGCGGGACCCGCCGTGACGGCAGCCGCCTGACCGACGACGACGCCGGCACGGGCGGCGGCGGCGGCAACCCGGACTTCGTCGAGCGGCTCAACGCCGGTGACACGAGTGATGAGGCACAGACATCACCACGCAGCGTCTTCCGCTCCGGCTATGTCGCACCCGGCTACAGCAGCGAGCACGAGGATGTGTGGGTGCAGTCAATGCTGACGACCTCCACCGCATCCGGCAACTACCCCGGCGACGGTGTTCCCAGCGAGAACTGGCCGGGCTTCGCCGCGGGGACCGTCGGGGTGCTCAACACCATGGCCCCGAAGTACTTCAACACCTCGTCGATTGTGGACCTCGAGCCGAAGCCGCCGATCCTGTGGGTCCACGGCACCGCCGACGCGATCGTGTCGGACACGTCGTTCTATGACCTGAACTACCTCGGACAGATCGGGGTCGTGCCCGGGTGGCCTGGGGAAGACGTCGCCCCCGCGCAACAGATGGTGTCCCAGACGCGGGATGTGCTCGAGGCATACGCCGCCGCGGGAGGTCACGTCGAGGAGTTGAGCCTCGAGGGCGTCGGACACTCGCCGCATCTCGAGCGCCCAGCCGATGTCCGCGCGGCGCTGTTGAAGGTCATCGGGTACGTCGGTCAGCCGCCCACGTCGCTGCCGGCCACCGAGACGATCATCCTCCGCTCCGCCGACTGATCTGTCTCCGCCCTGTCACGCGGCGGGCATAGAATCGCGCGCATGAGCGCATCGGGCGGCAACCGCGCGATCATCGCGGCGTTCCTCGCCAACATGGGGATCGCGTTGTCGAAGTTCGCCGCGTGGTTCTTCTCGGGGTCGGCCGCAATGCTCGCCGAGGCCATCCACTCGGTCGCCGACTCGGGAAACCAACTTCTCCTGTTGCTGGGCGGGCGCCAATCGCGCCGAGCGGCGGACGCGGAACACCCGTTCGGCTACGGCCGCGAGCGCTATGTGTACGCGTTCGTGGTGTCCATCATCCTGTTCTCGGTCGGCGGCCTGTTCTCGATCTACGAGGGCGTGGACAAGCTGACGCACCCCCACGAACTCGAGAACGTCTGGCTCCCGGTGACCGTGCTGCTGATCGCCGTCGTCCTGGAGTCGTACTCGCTGCGCACGGCCATCCACGAGAGCAACCTCGTGCGGACGAAGGGCCAATCCTGGGTCTCGTTCGTCCGCCACGCGAAGGCGCCGGAACTGCCGGTCGTGCTGCTCGAGGACGTCGCAGCGCTGACCGGGCTCGTGTTCGCGCTGTTCGGCGTGGGAATGTCGTGGCTGACCGGCAATCCTGTCTTCGACGCGATCGGAACGCTCATGATCGGCACCCTGCTGATCCTCGTGGCCCTCACGCTCGGGATCGAGACGAAGAGCCTGCTGGTCGGTGAGGGGGCGACGCGGGCTGACCGGGACCACATCGTCGCGGCGATCGAGAACAGCGGCAGCATTGAGCGACTCATCCACCTCAAGACGCTCTACCTCGGACCCGACGAGCTCATGGTCGCCGGCAAGCTCGGATTCGCGCCCGACAAGACGCTCCGCGAGGTCGCCGCCGACATCGACGTCATCGAGGCGCGGGTTCGCGAAGCGGTCCCGATCGCTCGCGTCATCTACTTCGAACCCGACATCTACCACGCACCCGGGGAACCGCGAACGGATGCCGGAGCCCACGACGCCACCGTGACCGACCGCACGAGCACGCATCCCTGAGAGAGACCGGCATGGAGTACTGCATCTTCACCGAACCCCAGCAGGGGTTCTCGTACGCGCAGCAGGTGGCAAGCGCCCAGCTGACCGAGCGGCACGGATTCGACGGCTGGTTCCGATCGGATCACTATCTCGCGATGGGCGACGGTGACCCGCTTCCAGGACCGACGGATGCCTGGACGACGCTGGCAGGACTCGCGCGGGAGACCGAGCGCGTGCGCCTGGGCACTCTCGTATCGCCGGTCACCTTCCGTCACCCCGGTGTCCTCGCGATCCAGGTCGCGCAGGTGGATGAGATGTCGAACGGCCGCGCCGAGCTCGGACTCGGCGCAGGCTGGTTCGCGCAGGAGCACAGCGCATACGGCATCCCGTTCCCGTCACGACGCTTCGGTCTGCTCGAAGAGCAGCTCGCCATCGTGACCGGACTCTGGCAGACGCCGGTGGGGTCGACCTTCGACTTCGACGGCGCCCACTACCGACTGGAGCGCTCGCCGGCACTCCCCAAGCCGATTCAGTCGCCGGTTCCGGTGATCGTCGGCGGTGCGGGCCCCGCGCGAACGCCGGCGCTGGCCGCGCTGTTTGCGACGGAGTTCAATATCGGGTTCCAGCACGAAGACCGCATTGCGGAGAGCTTCGCGCGCGTGCGGGCCGCATGTGAGCAGATCGACCGCGATCCGGACTCCCTCAGGCTGTCGGTGGCGCTGCCGACCGTCGTTGCGCACGACGATGTCCTGCTGGATCGCCGCCTGGCCGCGATCGGCCGCGAGAGGTCGAGCGTGGAGGGTGAGGCGATGTTCCTCGGCGGGCGCGAGCAGATCGCCGCGAAGGTCGAACGCCTGGCCTCGCTCGGAGCCTCACGGATCTACTTCCAGCAGATGGATCTGACCGATCTCGAGCAACTGGACGAGCTGGGCACCGAGATCCTGCCGCACCTGCCTCGCTAGCCCTCGTCCCGGGCCGGATCAGCCGTCGCGCCGAGCGGCGAAGAAGTCCCGCAGCACGGATGCCGCGGCATCCGCCTCGACTCCGGCGATCACCTCGGCGCGCACCGGCAACCGGCGGTCGCGCACGACGTCATACTGCGATCCCGCCGCTCCCGCCTTCTCATCCCAGGCCCCGAACACGAGACGAGACACATGGGCCTGAAGGAGCGCTCCGGCGCACATCAGGCACGGCTCGAGTGTCACCACGAGTGTGCATCCCTTGAGATTCCAGGAGCCTGTCGCCCGCGCCGCCTCCCGCAGCGCCACCACCTCTGCGTGAGCGGTGGGATCGGTCGTCTGCGCGCGGGCGTTCCGCCCCTCTCCGATGATGCGGCCGGCAGTATCCGTGACAACGGCCCCGACCGGGACCTCGCCGGCGGCGGCGGCGTCTCGCGCGAGCTCGAGGGCACGGCCCATCGCCGCACGGTCGGCGTCGGCGTGGGTCACGTCACGAGCCTAGGACTACTCTGAGGCGTATGCGCTTGCACGTCGCCGACCATCCGCTCATCACGCACAAGCTCACGGTCCTCCGGGACGAGCGCACGAGTTCGCCCGTGTTCCGCCAGTTGACCGAGGAACTCGTGACGCTGCTGGCGTACGAGGCCACACGAAGTGTGCGGGTGTCGCAGATCGAGATCCGTACTCCGGTCACCACGACGACCGGCGTCAAGATCAGCGAGCCGCGCCCGATCGTAGTTCCCATTCTGCGGGCCGGACTAGGCATGCTCGAGGGAATGGTCAAGCTCCTGCCGACTGCGGAGGTCGGCTTTCTCGGCATGGTCCGCAACGAGGAGACCCTCGAGCCGACGACCTACGCGGAACGTCTGCCGTCAGATCTGAGCGATCGACAGTGCTTCGTGCTGGATCCGATGCTCGCAACGGGCGGCTCGCTGGGGATGGCGATCGACTTCCTGTTCGATCGCGGTGCGCAAGACGTCACCGCGATCTGCCTCCTGGGGGCGCCGGAGGGAGTCGCCGCGATCGAGGAACTGGTCGGCGATCGCGACGTGACTCTCGTTCTCGGCGCCGTCGACGAGCGCCTGAACGAGCGTGGGTACATCGTCCCCGGGCTCGGTGACGCCGGCGACCGCCTCTACGGGACGGTCTGACCCGGCTCTGGCGAGGTTCGCTAGAGCCACTTCCGTGAGCGGAAGATCGCGTACAACCCGCCCGCAAACGCCAGCATCGCCCCGATCGCCATCGGGTAGCCCCACGGCCAGTGGAGTTCCGGCATGTAGTCGAAGTTCATCCCGTAGATCCCCGCGATGAGACTGGGCGCGAAGATGATCGCCGCCCACCCCGAGATCTTCTTGACCTGTTCGTCCTGCCGAATCGAGACCTCGGTGTGGTGACGGGCGACGAGAGCCGAGTGCACCGTGAGGGCTTTGTCGAGCAGAGCCTGGGACGCCTGCACGCGCTCGCTGACGCGGGTCACGTTGTCGAGCACGTCACGCATGTGCCTGCGGAGTTCGAGATCGACGTCGAACTTCTCGTAGGCGCGGCGCAGCCACTCGATCATCCCGAGGAGGGGATGGACCGCGCGTCCGAACGCCGCGGCCTCGCCGTAGAGCTCGTAGATGCGACGCGACAGCATGTCGTCGTTGCCCTCACCGAACAGTTGGTCCTCGATCTCGTCGACGTCGTTCTCGATGCCCTCGATCACGGGCTCGTACTCGTCCACGACGCGATCGAGCACGGCGTAGAGCACCGCTTCCGAGCCCAGCCGCAGGAGCTCTGGGGAGTGCTCGAGACGCTGCCTGACTGCGGCGAGGTCCGGCGATTCGGCCAGGCGGATGCTGATCACGAACCCGTGACCCACGAACAGGTGGACTTCGCCGAACTCCACTCGCTCCCGGACGTCGTCGTAGCGTGCCGGACGGAGCACGACGAACAGGGTGCGGTCGTACCGCTCGACCTTCGCACGCTGGTGGCCGGTGGAGCCGTCTTCGACCGCGAGCGGATGCAGGTCGAACTCGCGCGAGACGGAGTCCCACTCCTCGGGAGTCGGCCGGTACAGGCCGATCCACGCGAAGCCGTGGAGTTCCTGGCGCAGCCGGTACGCCTCCTCCAGTGAGGCGGGGCTCTCGACGCGGACCCCGTCGACGTAGATGGCGCTGTCGATCACTGGCATGGTGCACTCCCGAAGTCCGAGACGTGTGTGCGTCTCGGCCGGATCCTAGCCGACGCCGGTATCGCCGCCGGGAACGACAGCGGCTGCGCCGGCCACGGCCGCGCCCCTCCCCGCCGTGGGCGTGACATCGCCCGGCACCGCGCCGACGAGTCGGGCGAACCCGCTGAGGCGAGCGACCCCCTCCGGCGTGCGCGGCAGGTCATCGAGCAGACCCGGCGAATACACGAGATAGGCCGTATGCATCGCGCGCGAGATCGCGACGTTGAGGCGGTTGCGCAGCAGCAGGAACTCCAGGCCGCGGGGAGCGTCTCGCCCCGAGGATGCTGCGAGCGAGACGATCGCGACGGCAGCTTCCTGCCCCTGGAAGCGATCGACGGTCCCCACCGGGATCTCGGGGAAGCCCGCGGCCGCGAGCGCGCGCTCGACGAGCACCTGCTGCGCGTTGTAGGGCGTCACGACGATGATGTCGGTGTCGCGCAGCGGCCGGGGCGCGCACACGAGTGCTCGGTCATCGTCGTCGACCTCGACATCCGTCCACGACCGGCCGATGAGGTCGCGCACGATCGCGACGACGGTCTCGGCCTCCTCCGGTGACTGCGTGGCGCGGCCGCGATGCCGCACCGGGACGGGTCGGACCCCGGGCGCGATCCCCTCGATGCGACGCAGCGCCGTGCTGGGGTGTGCCCGCAGAGCTCCCCGGTACGAGAGCCCGGACACGGGATCGGTCACGGCGGGGTGCATTCGCCGAGTCGCGGCGAGGAAACGGCCGAAGCTCGGGGGGATGACATCCTCGCCGTCCATCACCCACCCCAGCGCTGAGGTGTCCACCGGCTCCGGATGCGTGCCCTGACTGACCTGCGGAAGCTGCTGCGGGTCACCGATCAGCAGCAGCCGCGGGGAGGCGACCGAGACCGCGATCGTGGACGCCAGCGAGAACTGACCCGCTTCGTCGATGACGAGGAGGTCGAGGCTTCCGCGCGGCACTCGTCCTTCGTGGCTGAAGTCCCACGCGGTACCGCCCACGACGAACCCACCCTGGGCGTTCTCCGCGGCGAACGCCGGGATGCCGTTCTTGGGGATCACGGTGAACGGGGCATCGGCGTCGGCATCCTTCGGCGCCTTCGCGACGCGAGAAGCGGGGACCCCGGCGGCGATCACGCGCGCCAGCATGTGCTCGACGACCGCGTGCGATTGGGCCACGACCCCCACGCGGAAGCCGTAGCCGGACACGAGTCGCTCGATGACGTGCGATCCGACGTAGGTCTTGCCGGTGCCGGGCGGACCCTGCACCGACAGGGCACTGTGATCGAGCCGCCGCACCGCATCGACGAGGACAGCCACGTCGTCGCTCGCGGCGCTCGGATCGGCGGGGACGGACGCGGCGGCGCTGCCGACGGCATCGGCTACGAAGCGTGCGGGGAGGCGGCGCAGGATGTCGGATGCCGGGTCCCGAGGGAAACCGGGGGAGGCATCGATGACCGCCGCAGCCCACGCATCGATCGCCGTCTGCTGGTTCGCTGCTCGAGGCGGCGCGGCGGGCGTCAACGCGATCGGCAGGTCCTGCCACGTCAGTCCCTCGACCGCGCGTTCCTCGATGACGACGCCGTCCTCGAGCTCCTCGATGACGCTCACCCGGTGGTCGGCGTGGATCCACCGCGGGGAAGCCTCGAAGGGGAACGGAGCCGGAAGCTCGTAGATCGCGAACGGTTCGGCGCCGGGCCGCAGGCGCGTACCCGGCGCGAGCTCGCCCCGCACCTCGATGATGCGCCGGTCCGAGCGCGATCCCTCGGGCCGGTGCCAGTCCTCGCGGACGCGGGATCGCCCGGGGTCGATCGCGACCACATCCCGTGTGTCCTCCCACAGCGACATCGGCTCGCGCAGCCGGAGGTAGTGGGTGGCCCAGAACGACTTGGCCTCTCTCGGGTAGTAGTCGATCGCCGCGGCGGCAAGGCGCAGCGCCTGAGCGTCGGCCTCGGACGTCGTCTCGCCGGCCAGGCGCAGGAGCGTCGTCGCCTGCGGCGAGGGCTCGTAGCCCGTCTCGCTGGGCTCGGGGTTGGCGGCGGGACGCCGACCCGTCTCCCGCGCGCGATCGACCAGCCAGTCGCGCAGCCGCCGGGTCGAGACGCAGTCATAGCGGTTGTACTCGGCGATGTCGTCGAGGATGAGACCGGCCGCATCCGTGTCGCCGTCTTCCGCAAGGGCGCGCGCCTCGACATAGCGCACGATCGAATCATCCCCGCGCTGCACATCGCTCGTGCGCACCTCGGCCCCCATGTACAGGGGTTCCAGCTTCTTGATCGAATACGATCGCGAACCCACGCGCAGAGCGCGCCGAACGACGGGGTAGAGATCGACGAAGACGCCATCCCGCAGGAGCCGGTCGACCTCGGCCTCACGCACGCCGTAGCGGGCAGCCATGTGCAGCAGGTGCGTCGGCTCATAGGGCGCGTAGTGGTAGATATGCATGTCGGGATGCGCACGCCGGCGCAGCGCGACCATGTCGAGGAAGGCCTCGAGCGCGGCCCGTTCCTCATCGAACGAGTGGGCCCACAGGGCGCTGTACTGCTCTCGGTCATCCACCCAGCCGAACAGGTAGTCCAGACCCCAGGAGATCGTCTGCTCGCGGCCGGACGGGTCGCGATCGCCGGACTCCGTGTAGAGGGGGTCGCCCTCGAAATCGAAGAAGAGGTCGCCGTGGTCGGGCCGCGGCAGCGCCGCCAGGGCGGCGGGCGCGACCACTTCGTACGGAGGGGGCGCGGGGATGTGAGCGACGGGGTCACCGCCGTCTGCGGCACCGGGTCCCGGGCGCTCCCCGACCGCGCCTGCGGGCGCAGCGAAGGCTCCGACGCCGGCGGGAGTCTGCAGCTGCAGCCGAGCCTGCGTCCGCAGCATCGCGAACGTGTCGGGGTTCATCCCCGAGGGTGCCGCGTCAGCCGCAGCAAGCTCGTCGATCGTGCGGATGCCCGCGGCGTGCATGCGCTCTCGCTGCACGGGACGGATGCCGGCGACCAGAAGCAGATCCCGCGTCGCGACGACCTCGAGTTCGCATGTGGGGCACCGTCCGCAGGCGACGACACCCAGCTCGCCGCGGGGATCGTCCCACGCGATCGGGACGGATGCCGCCTGCCGGTCGGCCAGCAAGGCGCGCAGGCGGTCGCGGCGGAGCGCATAGACAGGAGCGAGATCGTCGACCCGGTGCGTACTGGTGGTCCCGTCACCGAGCAGCAGCTGTACCTCATCCGCCCGCGGCACCCCGAGCTTGTCGAGGCGGTCGACGTATGCCGCAAGCTGCATGAGGGCCGTGACCCGGGCGTGGCGCGCAAGTTTCGTGTCCTGCACGACCCAGCGCCCGTCCGACCCGCGCAGGAGGAAGTCGGCAAAGCCGACGAACTCGTCGTCGGCGAACGTCGCCTGGTAGATGACGGCCGCGCGGTCTGAGCGCAGGGCCTCGTTCGTCAGCGAAACGGCGCGCGCGAGCGCGTCTGCATCCGACGAGGAGGTTTCGGGGATCTCGACGACGGCGGCACCGAATCGCTCCCGGTACGCGGCGAGTGTGCGGCGTTCGTGCACACCGCCGAGCCGACCGGCCCGCTCCAGGGTGAGGTCGATCGGATCCTCGACGGGATCGATCCGGCCGAGTTTCGCGTCGACGGCCCGAACCCAGGCGAACTCGCACTCGGCTGCTGCCTTGAGGTCGCTCGCGCTCCAGACGAATCGACGCTCCTGCTCGATGTATCGCATGATGCCTTTCCGCCTCCGACGATAGTCGGGGCATCCGACACCCTCGATGACGCCCGCACGCCGAGGGACGCGAGGTGCGAGACTGGGACGGTGAGCACGACATTGCCGTTCGAGAGCGCGTACCGCCATGGCTTCGCGCGGGTGGCGGCGTGCACGATTCCGGTCGCGATCGCCGACCCCGTCACGAACGCCGAGGCGGTCCTCACCGCCGCGCGCGCCTGTGATGAGGATGCCGTGGCCGTCGCGGTCTTTCCGGAACTGTGCTTGTCGGGATACGCGATCGATGACCTGGTGATGCAGGACGCGCTGCTGGACGGGGTCGTGACCGCGATCGAACGCCTCGTGGCGGCATCCGTGGATCTGTTCCCCGTGCTCGTGGTCGGCGCACCGTTGCAGCACCGCAACCGCCTCTACAACTGCGCCGTGGTGATCCATCGCGGCGAGATCCTCGGCGTCGTGCCCAAGGCGTACCTGCCGACGTACCGCGAGTTCTACGAGCGACGCTGGTACGCCCCCGGCCAGGAGTGGTCGGGCGAGGCAATACGGATCGGCGCTCACGAGACCGTCATCGGCACCAACCTTCTCTTCGATGCTCGAGACGTCGATGGTCTGGTGCTGCACGTCGAGGTCTGCGAAGACGTCTGGGTCCCCGTCCCCCCGTCCTCGCGGGCGGCGCTGGCGGGCGCGACGGTGCTCGCGAACCTGTCCGGCAGCCCCATCACGATCGCCCGCGCGGACGACCGGCGCACCCTCGTGCAGTCCCAGTCGCTGCGGTGCCTGAGCGCCTACGTGTATGCGGCGGCGGGAGTGGGCGAATCATCGAACGACGTCTCGTGGGACGGCCAGACGATGATCTATGAAGCCGGGACTCTGCTGGCCGAAACCGAGCGCTTCCCCGACGGCCCGCGCCGCAGCGTCGCCGATGTCGACCTCGACCGGCTGCGTCAGGATCGCATCCGTCAGGGAACCTTCGACGACAACCGTGGCACGCTCCCGCGCGACGAGTTCCTCACCGTCGAGTTCATCCTCGATCCGCCGGCAGCGGATGTCGGGCTTCGTCGTCACCTCGATCGCTTCCCGTTCGTCCCCGATGACCCCGCCCGCCTCGCGCAGGACTGCTACGAGGCGTTCAACATCCAGGTCGAGGGTCTCGTCCAGCGGATGCGAGCGATCGGCGACCCGAAGCCCGTCATCGGCGTCAGCGGCGGGCTGGACTCGACCCACGCCCTGCTGGTCGTCGCGCGCGCGATGGACCGCATGGGGCGTCCGCGTTCCGACATCCTCGCCTACACGCTCCCCGGCTTCGCGACCAGCGACCACACCAAGTCCAACGCGATCGCGCTCGCGGCGGCCATCGGCGCCTCGGTCGAGACGATCGACATCCGCCCCACAGCGACCGAGATCCTCCGCGGCATCGGGCACGCGTTCAGCCAGGGCGAGCCCGTCTACGACGTCACCTTCGAGAACGTGCAGGCGGGTGCGCGCACCGATCTGCTGTTCCGTCTCGCGAACCAGAACGGCGGGATCGTCATCGGTACCTCCGACATGTCGGAGCTCGCGCTGGGCTGGGCGACCTACGGCGTCGGTGACCAGATGAGTCACTATGCGGTGAATGCGGGAGTCCCGAAGACCCTCATTCAGCACCTGATCCGGTGGGTCATCTCTCACGACGAGGCGCAGGGCGCCGCCGCTCTCAGCGCCGAGGCGACTGCCGTGCTGCAGTCGGTGCTCGACACCGAGATCAGCCCGGAGCTGGTCCCCGCCGGCGAGGACGGCAAGATCCAGTCGACGCAAGACCGCATCGGTCCCTACGCGCTGCATGACTTCACGCTCTTCCACGTGCTGCGGTACGGAATCCGGCCCTCGAAGATCGCCTTCCTCGCCGAACGGGCGTGGCGCGATCCGGATGCCGGGCAGTGGCCGCCCGGGTTCCCGCTCGATGAGCGCTTCGCCTACGATCGCGACGCTGTCGTCCGCTGGTTGCGGGTCTTCCTGCAGCGGTTCTTCGGCTTCGCGCAGTTCAAGCGCTCGGCGATCCCGAACGGGCCCAAGGTCTCGCCGGCCGGGTCGCTGTCCCCGCGCGGGGACTGGCGCGCTCCCTCCGACGGCAATGCCCGAGCCTGGCTCGCAGAGTTGGATGCCGCGCTCAGTCCGGCATCCGACGCCTGACGTCACCTCACACGGGAGTGCGGGCGTCTTCGGCGTCGGCGAAGGCGAGGGTGATCACGAAGCCGTCGCGAGAGAGATCGGCGATCGTGTACTGCGCTTTGCGGTCGGGGATCCAGCCGCGCACCCGGGTCGCGTCGAGCTTGACGACATCCGGAACCACCCGGGCCCCTCGACCGTCGGCTTCTCGGACGGCCTGCACGCGCGTCCAGTGGTCGATGAGGTTCAGGATGTTGCTCTCGTCGAACAGGTGGGAGTGACGCTGCATCTCATGGATCGTCGAGTCGTCGGGGTGCAGGTCGCGGATGTCGAGTCCGATCGTGTAGGGCTGATCGGTGAGAGCGACCACCGTCGCCGCCCGGAAGCTGGCATTGCGGATCTGGAACGACAGCTCTTGACCGTCGACGCTCGCGAACAGCTGCGTGTGGAAGCCGAACTGGGCGGGCGCCTCGCGCTCGACACGAACGTCCTTCGGGTCGATCTTGAGTCTCGTGGCGACCAGCTCCCTCGCGAGCACCCGCTTGCGATCGTGTTCGCTCATCGACGGGTCCCACCCCAACCTCGCGTCGATTCCGGCGGGGGTTTCCAGCAGCACAGACTTCACTCGCGTCCTCCTGTCGTCGCCTCCATCCTCCCGCGTACGAGCAGCAGGGGCCAGCCGAGTCCGCCAGGCAAAATGGAGCCATGAGACTCCTCGTCGCAGCGCTCGAGCGCGAACTCGTCGCCTTCCCCGCCGAACTACCGGGGTTCGAGCGCCTCGTGACCGGTCCGGGCAAGCTTCAGGCCACCCACGCTCTCACCCGAGCGCTCGAACGCACGAGGTACGAAGAGATCGTCGTCGTCGGCACCGCGGGCGCGATCCACGAGGATGTCGAGGCCACGGTCCACGACGTGACATCCGCGATCCAACACGACGTCACCGACCTCGATCACGTCGTCGGACAGCACGTGTCTCTTCCCGCCGTGCTCACCTTGGGCCAGGACGGCCACACCATCGCGACGGGCGACCACTTCATCGATGACGCCGAGGTCGCCGCCGGCATCCAGGCCCTCGGCGCATCCCTTGTCGACATGGAGGTATACGCGTACGTGTGGGTCGCACAGCAGTACGACGTGCCGATCCGCGTCCTCAAGGCGGTGTCCGATCGCGCCCGAGACGGGGCACTGGCGGACTGGGGCGAGTCAACGGATGCGTGCAGCGCCCTGCTCCGGGAACGGATCCGCAACGACTACGGGTTGTAGGTCCCGAGCCGCCGACGTCATCCTCGGCGCCGTGGTCGGCCTCAGCGCCAACGCCAGCGGTCAGGTCGGGCCGGCGCGCAACTGCTCGTCCTCGGACGCCTCTTCACGCGCCGCGGCCCGCCGACGAGACATATCGACGATCGAGACGATGAACGCCAGCGCGATGAACACCGCGACGGAGGACATTCCGATGAGGTACGCGTCGTGGTACACGACGAGCGAGTCGCGCGTGCCGGTTTCCCGGTAGATCGTGGCGTAGAAGAGCGCGAGCGCCACCGCGGTACCGACAGCTGTGCCGATCCGCTGGCCGAGCTGCCCGACAGAACCGGCCAGACCCCCCTCCCTCACCGGAACATCCGCGAGAGCGAGCGTCTGGTTCGGGGAGAGCACGAGACCGCCGCCGAGGCCCCCGAGGATCATGACAGCTCCCATGATCCAGGGCGTCGCCGCGGGTGAGGCGAAGACCGCCACCAGGACCAGGCCCCCGGCCGCGACGAGCACCATGATGAGCCCGCCGACCACGAGCGGTCGGCCGACGCGGCTCACGAGATTGCCGCCCACCCACGAGGCGATCGCGCTCGGGATGGCGAAGCCGATCGTGACCATCCCGGCGAAGACCGGCTCGAGCTCCAGTCCGGTCTGCAGATACAGCGTCGTCAGCAGGAAAAGTGCGGGCAGCGCAGCGAAGTACGACGTCGCGAGCAGGGTGCCGTTGCGGTAGGACCCGATGCGAAACAGCGAGAACGGGATCAGGGGCGCGTTTCCCCGGGCAGCGTACCGCCGTTCCCAGGCGACGAACAGGCCCGCGAACAGGAGGAACACGGTCAGCAGCCACCACCGGCGCGGGTCGTCATCGGGCGACCCGGTCGTGAACAGGAAGGGCCACATCAATGCGAGCACGGTGATCCCGAACAGGATCACGCCGACGGGGTCGAGCGCGACCCGCCGCCCGGTGTGGACGCGCGTGGTCGGCAAGACCCACACCGCGGCGGCGATGGCGGCGATGCCCAGCGGAACGTTCATCCAGAAGATCCAGCGCCAACCGTCATCCGGCCCGCCTAGAGCGATCATAAGTCCGCCCAGTGTCGGGCCGAAGGCTGTCGCGAGCCCGATCGTCGCGCCGAACAGGCCGAACGCGCGCCCCCGCTCGGCGCCTTGGAAGATCTGCTGGATCAGTCCGAGAACCTGGGGCATCTGGATGCCGGCAGCAACCCCCTGCAGCAACCGGCAGACCATGAGGACGATGATGTTCGGGGCCAGCGCGCACGCGAGGCTCGAGAGCGTGAAGAGGACGAGGCCCACCAGGAACAGCGCTCGCCGTGAGCGCTGGTCGCCCAGGCGCCCCATGGGCACCAGGAAGAGGCCGAAGGTGAGCACGTAGCCCGAAACGATCAGCTGGAGTTCGGTCGACCCCGCACCCAGAGCCTGTTCGATCGACGGCAGCGCGACGTTGACTTTCGAGAGGTCCAGGATCGTGATGGCTGCTACGGCGGCCGCCACCCCGAACGCCCGCCACCGGGCGGGATTGGTGAGCGCGATGTCGGTGGTTCGGGGATGTGATGTCGTCCCGGAATCCGCACCCATCCTGCCAGCGTATGCCCCCCGACCGGCGACGGGCTCCGATCGAGACGCGTCTGGTCAGAGCAGGTGGGGCACCGCCTCGGTGATCACGCTCGGGCCGTAGGGGGTCGCTTCGACCAGGATGCCGATCGGAAGCTGTTCCTTCATTGCCTCGACGTGGCTGATGACGCCGATCGTGCGGCCGCCCGAGCGCAGCTCGTCGAGGGTTCGCAGGGCGAGATCGAGCGTCTCGGCATCCAGTGATCCGAACCCCTCGTCGATGAAGAGCGTGTCCAGACGGATGCCGCCGGACCGGCTCGTGACGACCTCCGCGAGTCCCAGCGCGAGGGCAAGGGACGCGAGGAACGTCTCACCCCCGGACAGCGACTGCGGAGGGCGGGTACGGCCGGTGTACGCGTCGTGGATGTGGAGCCCGAGCCCGGAGGCGGCATTGCGACGCGCCAGGGCGTCGGTGTGTTCCAAGCGATAGCGGCCGTCCGACATATCGGAAAGACGAAGGTTGGCCGCTGCCACGATCTCTTCGAGCTCGGCCGCCAGGACGAACGTCTCGAGCGTCATCCGCATCGTGTTGGGGGCACGCCCAGCGAGGGTGTCCGCCAGACGCACGAGCGTCCGGTGGCGTTCGCGGCGCACCTCGCCGTCCCGGTCGAGAGCCTCGACGGCTGCC
Source organism: Microbacterium sp. bgisy207 (assembly GCF_965345035.1). Lineage (GTDB taxonomy): Bacteria > Actinomycetota > Actinomycetes > Actinomycetales > Microbacteriaceae > Microbacterium. Next base: position 242,678 of record NZ_CBDRMG010000001.1, on the reverse strand, counting down.
CGCAGGTCGCCGAAACGCGCGACGCGTTCGCGAACCGTCGCGAGCTCGGCCACCGCGCGTTGCCACGCCTCGCGGGCCTGCGCCGCCGAGTGCAGTGACGCGTCGATGTCGACGAGCTCTTCCGGCGCGTCGGCAAGGTGAAGTTCGAGCTCGAGGAGCCGCTCCTTCGCGATCCTCATCGCGGCGTCGTGGTCGGTCAGTCGTGCGGCGAGCGCCTCGAACTGAGCCGGCGACAGCAATGCGGCACGCGCGGACTCGGCATCCGGGAACGTGGATCCCGCCACTGCCTCGTCGAGGGCGCGGTCGGCCTCGCGAACTCGATCGAGGGCCACCGCGTGGGCGCGACGTGCGTCAGCGATCTGCTGGGCGGCGTGGCGGCGCGCATGCGCGTCGGCGATTCGGGCCTCGACGGTGGGGAACGTTCCTCGAGCAGCCGCGACAGCGTGCTCGGCCTGCTCGATGCGCCCCGAGACCACCGCGTGCGCGGTGTCGAGGTCAACGATGCGGGCTGATGCATGGTCGATCTCCCGCTGCAGATCCGCCTCGCGCGCATCGAGCTCCGTACGGCGACGACGGGCATCGCTCAGGGCGTGCGCGGCCTCTTCGGCCGCCTGGAGCCGGGCGCGCGCGTCGCGCTCCCTCTCCACCAGCTCGTCGACGGTTCCCCGCGCCCGGCCCCGGGCAGCCTCGACGCGCGATGCGACGTCCGCGTGGCGGGCAGCGGCTTCTCGGTCGGATTCGAGGGCTCGATCGCGGGCGGCCTCCGCCTCGGCCAGCGCCGCATCCGTGACCGGGTCGTGCTCGCTCGGGGCGGGCGCGGGATGATCCACCGAGCCGCACACGGGGCAGGGCTCGTCGTCATCGAGCTCTGCGGCAAGCTCCGCGGCGAACCCCGCCAGGCGCCGCCGCATGAGCAGTCCCCACGCTGCTACCGCATCCTCGACCCCGCGCGATGCCGCCAGGCGATCAGCGGTCACCTGGGCGAGCTCTTGCGCTGATGCATCGGCCTCGCGCGCGGCCGTGAGCCGGGCTGCCACGTCGTCGCTCTCGGTGCGTGCCGCCTCGAGCATCGCGGCCGCGATGGACAGCCGCTCGATCTGCTCGCCCAGACGCGTCAACTCATCCTGTGCGTCGACGCGGTGATCGTGCATCGCGGCCAACGCCGCCCGCAACGCCTGTCTTTCGCTCGCGACCCGGTCGGCCTCGTCACGGTCAGCCGCCAGTCCCCGCTCGACGGTCTGCACGTCCTGCCACCGCGCGATCTCGCCAGTGAGGTGCTGTGCAAGTGAGACGAGGGCATCGACATCGAGTCCCGTGTCCAGATCGGCAGGGGCATCCGCAACGGCGGTCGTCTCGACACTGCCGGCCGAGTCGGCATCGGCATGGGCCCGGCGAGCCTGCTCCACCGGCGCGCGCAGGTGTTCGGCGGCCCTGGCCTGCTCGAGGCGCGCGCGATCGGGCGCCAGCGCGTCGGATTCGAGCTCCAGAGCCGCGAGACGTTCGCGTGCGCTCGTGCGGTGCTGCTGCTGTTCGCGCACGGCCCGCAGGCGGGCATGCTCGGCTTCGGCGGCAGCCAGCGCCGCGTCGGCGCGGTCGACAGCTTCCTCGCGGGTCTGCAGGTCATAGGCGGCGCGCGCCGCCATCCGTTCGAGATCGATCGGCGTCTCTTCGGGAAGCCACCCCGAGTCGCGTCCGAGGGTCTCGAGCTCACGACGAAGGCGCTCGAGATGCTCGGCATCCCGCTCCTGCTCACGCTCGGACTCTCGCCGACGCTCGTCGAGACGCTTCTCGTAGTCCTCGTAGATCTGCGTTCCGAACAACGTCCGCAGCACCCGCTGCCGGTCGGCGTTTCCTGCCAGCAGGAACTGCGAGAACCTGTTCTGCGCGAGCAGGATCACCTGCAGGAACTGCTGGTGGGAAAGACCGACCACGTCGTCGATGGCGTGACCCACGTCTCGCGGGCCCGCCGCGTAGCCGACCCAGTGCTCTGCACCGCTTCCATCCGGGGCAGCGACCCCCTCCAGCCGCTCCAGCAACGCATCCGCCGCGACGACGGTCATGCCCGTGCCGCGGCGCTTGGGGCGCTCGTAGTCCGGCGAACGGGTGATGCGCCATCGATCGGCTCCCGCCGTGAACTCCATGGTCACCCGCGTCGGGTCGTCCGGGCCGCAGTGATCGCTGCGCAGCCGGCGCTCGGCTCCGTCGTAGCGGGGGACCGTCCCGTAGAGGGCGAAGCAGATCGCGTCGAGGATGCTGGACTTGCCCGCACCCGTCCGGCCCGCGATCACGAACACACCGGACGGAGCCAGAGCATCGAAATCGACCTGCTGCGCCTCGCGGAACGGACCGAAGCCTTCGATCTGTACCCGGTGGATCCTCACGCGAGGGCCTCCGCGACGGTGCGATCCTCCAGCAGCTGCGCGATCAACGATGACTCGGCATCGGTTGCGCCCTCACCCTCGCGGACGTGCGAGAGGAAGGCGTCGATGAGGTCGGCATCCGTTCGTGCGGCGCGCACACGACGGGCGTACGTCTTTCCATCGTGATCGAGCTGCCGTCGCGGCGCATGGACGATCGACGCGCAGAACGGGAAGCGCTCCTGCAGCCGGCGCAACGGGTCGCGCTGCGGCGTGGCATCCGTGTACTCGGCGCGCACCCACGCGGCCGCGGCGTGCTCGTGTTCGGCGGCGGAGCACAGCTCATCGAGCGTCCCCCGGATCGTGACGAGGCGGCGCGGAATCGGCAGATCGAGCCAGGCTGCCGAGACCTCACCGGATGCCGAGATATCGACAAGCCACGAGCCGCGGGGCTTGTCGGCCTCGCCAAAGCTGTAGTGCAGGGGCGCGCCGGCGTAGCGGACCGAGGGCGCGAGCTGCTGGCGCCCGTGGATGTGCCCGAGAGCGACATAGTCGATGCCGTCGAACTCGGCGAGGGGGACGACATCGAGTCCGCCCTGCTGGATGTCTCGCTCGAGGCCGGGAGTGGGATCGACGCCCGCGGTGAAACAGTGCGACACGACGATCGACCGGCCGCCCCGCGTAGCGAGGTCTGCACGGATGAGCCGCATCGCATGGGCGATCGCGTCGTGCTGCGTGCGCAGCGGCTCCCCGGGCCACACCCGTCGCAGCAGCGCCGGTTCGAGGAAGGGGATGCCGTAGACGTGGACGGGTCCATCCGCGTCGGCCAGCGTGACCGGGGCATTCAGGCGGGCAGGATCGGTGAGGACGTGGATACCCTCGCGCAGGAGAGCGGACTGGAACCCCAGCCGGGCCGCCGAATCGTGGTTGCCGCTGGTCACAACGACGGTGGCTCCGGCGCCGGCCAGTGCGGAGAGAGTATCGGTGAGGAGCGTGTAGCACTCAGCGGGTGGCGTGGAGGAGTCAAAGACGTCGCCCGCGACGATGACGAGATCGACAGCGTTCTCCCGTACCTGGCCGACGAGTGCGGCGAGCACCTCGCGCAGCGCGGGCAGCGTCGAGTGGCCGTGAAACGACCTCCCGATGTGCCAGTCGGAGGTGTGCAGGATGCGCATATTCACACGCTACGGCGCGCCTCCGACATCCGTTCCAAGACTCACGGGGATGCGGCTACGAGACAGGCGCGGAGACTGATCATGCCCCGGGAGCAGCCACCGACTCGCGTGAGCGCAGCGGCATCGGCACCCGCCGGATGCTCCCCCATTCCGAGGGGTCGTTCTCGAGCAAGACCTGGAGCGCGAGGGCACCCAATTCGTAGTGCGGCAGCGCGAAGGTCGTCAGCCGTGGCCGCAGCCAGCTCGCGAGTTGGTGGTCGTCGAACGAGACGATCGAGAAATCCCCGGGGATCGACAGTCCGGCTTCCTGGATCGCCTGGTACGCACCGAAGGCGAGGCGGTCGTTGAAGGTGATGAGGGCCTCGCCGCGCGCACCCGTGTCCAGGAGGGACCGGGTGGCCGCCCACCCGTCTTCGGGCAGCCACACCGAGCAGAGCCGGGCGCTGGCGGGCTCAAGACCGTCATCGGCCAGCGCATCGAGGATTCCCCGCAGCCGCTCGGTTCCGGCGACGGTCTGCACGGGGACGTCGTCGAGGCCGGGACCGGCACCCAAGAGGTGGATGCGGGAGTGCCCCGCCGCCCGGAGCACGTCGACCGCCGCGCGTCCGGCGGAATACTCGTCGGGCACGATAGCGGGGACCTTCCCCGCGGCACCGTCTTCGGGCAGCGCGTTCAGCAGGACCGCGCTGCGCGGGTCAACGCCCGCCGGCAGCGCACGCACACGGGTGAACATCGACGCGATGATGAGCCCATCGACCTGACGATCGATCATCCCCTGGACGAGCCGGCGCTCCTCATCGGGGGCACCCTCGGTCTCACCGATGAAGAGCATGTAGCCGCTACGGTGCGCGTGCTCGAGAGCGCCCTTGATGAGGTCACCGGCGAGTTGTGACGTGGCCACGGTGTCGGAGACGAAACCGATCGTGCGGCTGGACCCACCGCGTAACGCCGATGACAGGATGTTCGGGCGGTAGGCCAGCTCTGAGGCGACGCGGCGCACACGTTGCTGCGCCGCCTCCGAGATGCGCAGTTCGTCGCCGCGGTCCGACAGCACGAGCGAAGCCGTCGTCCGGGACACCCCGGCCGCCGCAGCAACATCGGCGAGGGTCACGCGCTTCGATTTCACGACGAATCTCCTTCGTTCGCAGCATCCTAGAGCGCCGGGCCAGAGAGAGCCGCGCGGGCCGTGCGCGGGGATGTATGGTCGCCGCGGTTGACAGAACGGTGGATGTGACGGAGGATGGCCTTGCTAATCCGATTTAGCACGACGAGGGATGCCGCATCCGCTTCCGCGGACGCAGAAAGTTACACAGCCATGGCGCCGTCGCCGTACCTCCCCGCAACCGGAAGGAAGACACCGATGTCTCGAGTCCCACGCTCCCGAGCCCTCGCGATCCTCGCCGTCGGCGCAGCCGCAGGCCTGGCGCTGACCGCCTGTGCCCCGCCCGGCGGCGACAGCGCCCCGACCTCCGCCGCTTCGGTGGACCCCGCCGCAGGATGCGGCACCGATGACGTCGTCCTCGACATGTACATCGAGACGGGCTTCCCCCTCCCCAAGGAGCTCGCCGCCGAGTTCACCAACCAGCACCCGAACGTCACGTTCGACATCCGCGAGGACCAGTTCGCCGTCATCACGCAGAACGCGCCCCGCGTCCTGCAGGACTCGCCGCCGGACCTCATGCGCCTGCCGCAGATGTCCGAGCTCGCCTCGGGCGGTCTCCTGCTCGATCTCGACCCGTACGCCGAGGCCTACGGCTGGGTCGACTGGCCCGAGTCGCAGCTCGAGCAGCTGCGGGTGGACGAGGACGGCCGCCGTGGAACCGGCCCGCTCTATGGCATGGGTCTGAACTTCTCCATGACCGGCGTGTTCTACAACAAGGAGCTGGCCGCGCAGATCGGTATGGACGAGCCTCCTCAGACCCTCGAAGAGTTCGACTCCTACCTGCAGGCGGCCAAGGACGCCGGACTCACCCCGATGGCTCAGTTCAACGGCGGCGCTACCGGCGGACTGCTCTTCCCGCTCCAGGCCCTCATGGCGTCATACGGGCCCACCGCGCCGATCAACGACTGGATCTTCCAGGCTCCCGGAGCCACGATCGACACTCCCGAGAACCTTGCCGCTGCCGAGCACCTGCAGAAGTGGGTGGATGCCGGGTACTTCGCGCCCGACATCAACTCGCTCGACTACTCGCAGATGATGAGCCGGTTCATCGGCGGCGAGAGCGTGTTCGTCTTCAGCGGCGACTGGGAGTCCGGAAACCTCGACGCCCAGATGCCCGGCAACGCCGGCTTCTTCCTGATGCCGCCGCTCGAGGGCAGCAGCCAGATGGGCGCGATGTCCGCGCCGCTGACCTACGGCATCGCGGCCGGCGCGGAGCACCCGGATTGCGCGGCGTACTTCCTCAACTGGATCGCGACCGACGAGACGGCGCGCACCATCACGGTCGAGGTCGGCGGCTCGCACCCCATGGGTCCCGCTGACGCGTTCATGCCCGAGGTCGACCCCGACTCGGTCACCGCAGCGACCCTGGCCGCGGGCAACACGATCAACGAGGTCAACGGAGCGATGGACTTCATCGCGAACGCGACCGGGTCGATCTACGCCCAGAGCTGGACTCCGAACGTCCAGCGCCTTGCCGCCGGTGAAGAGGATGCGGCGACGTTGCTCAGCAACGTGCAGGCCGACTATGAGCAGGAAGTGAGCGAGTAACGCTCATGACCTCTCGTCCCACGGGGGCCGCGCCGCGCGCCGGCGCGGCCCCCGCCACGAAACTCCCCCGAACCCCGACGCAGCCCGCGCGTCGGTTTCGGAACGCGGCGGGGATCTACCTCCTCGTGGTTCCCGCCGCGTTCTTCTACGTCACCTTCGTCCTCCTGCCGATCGGGCGGACGGCGCAGTACTCGCTGTATCACTGGGACGGTATCGGCCCCGCGACGTGGGCCGGGTTCGACAACTACGTCGAGGTCTTCACCAACCCGAAGCTGGTCGGCTCCATCCTCAACTCGTTCGAGCTGATCCTGTATTTCAGCATCATCCCCGTCGTTCTGGCTCTGTTCGCCGCGAACATCATCCGCGGCATCGCCGCCTCGCGTCTGGCCGGGGTCTCCCGAACCGTCCTGTTCCTGCCGCAGGTGATCCCTCTGGTGGCGGCAGGCATCATGTGGACCTGGCTGCTGGCCACCGACGGTCTGGTCAATCAGCTGCTGCGAGCGATCGGACTCGGCGGGATCACGCGCGCCTGGCTCGGCGACTTCGCCACGGCGCTGCCCGCCGTGGGCGTCATCGGAGCATGGGTGCAGTTCGGGTTCTGTCTGCTGCTCCTCCTGGCGGGAATGACCAAGATCGACCCCAACCTCTATGAGGCGGCCCGCATCGATGGCGCCGGCCCGGTGCGCGAGTTCGTCTCGATCACCCTGCCGAGCCTGCGCCAGGAGCTCGCCGTGGCGATCACGATCACCGTCATCGCCGCGCTGGCAAGCTTCGACATCATCTACATCTCCACGCAGGGCGGCCCGGGCAACGCGACTCTGGTGCCGGGACTGCAGATCTACTACCTGGCCTTCTTCGAGCGCGAGATCGGCACCGCCTCGGCGCTGGGTATCGCGCTCATGGCGCTCGTGCTGCTGGTCGTGCTGCCGCTGCAACGCCTACTGAGAGGACGCGACGGATGATCGTCTCGACGACCGAGAAGTGGCTCGGCCGGATCCTGCTCGTGTTCATGATGCTCGTGACGATCGTCCCGTTCATCAGCCTGTTCGTGACAGCGCTCCACGAGCCCGGCACCTATCCCAGTGGCCTGAGCCTGCCGGAGACGCCGCACTGGGAGAACTTCCTCCTCGCCTTCAACGCAGCCAACATGCCCGCCCTGCTGTGGTCGAGCATCCTCATCGAGCTGGGCGTGGTTCCAATCGCGATCATCATCGCCACGCTGGCCGGCTTCGCTCTCGGACACCTGCGTCCGGTCGGCGGACGCATCGTGTTCATCGTGTTCCTGCTGGGCCTGACGCTGCCCTTCGAGGGCGTCATCGTGCCGCTGTACTACCAGATCCGCGACATGGGATTGCTCAACACGCGCTGGGCGATCATCCTGCCGCTGATCGGGCTGTTCATGCCGTTCGCCGTCACCTGGATGCGCGCGCACTTCGTGAACATGCCCCAGGACCTGTCGGAGGCGGCCCGGATGGACGGCGCGACCACCTGGCAGCTGTTCTGGCGCATCCACGTTCCGCTTTCGCTGCCGGCGATCTCCTCGCTCGGGATCCTGCTGTTCCTGTGGACGTGGAACCAGTTCCTGTTGGCGATCGTGCTGGTGGACGACCCGACGAAGCGAACCATGGCGGGCGCTCTCGGCGCGTTCCAGGGGCAGTGGGGTACCGACATCCCGCTGCTGTGCGCCGGCTCGCTGCTGATCCTGACCCCGACCCTCATCGTCTTCCTGATCTTCCAGCGTCAGTTCGTCTCGGCGCTGCTTCAGGGCTCCGTGAAAGGCTGAGCGGTGAGCACACCTCCCCCGATCGATCCCGAGCTCCAGCAGGTGCTGGCATCGACGCCGGATGTCGTGACGACACTGCACCCTCACGAGATCACCGCACTTCGGGAACGGGCCGTGCGCCCGAGCCTCGACGATATGACGATGTCGGGCGCGTTCGAGTTGACGGTGCATCTGGCCGCCCGTGCCGGGCACCCCGCCACCGAGGTGGTTCTGCTGCGGCCGGTGGCCCGCGACGGGGCGCTGCCGGTGCTGTTCCACGCCCACGGCGGAGGCATGATCGTCGGCACCCCGTACGACGAACTGCCGGCCCTCGCGCGTTTCGCCGCGCAGACGGGGGTCGCCGTCGCGTCGGTGACGTATCGGCTGGCCCCCGAGCACCCCTTTCCTGCGGCCGTCGAGGATGTGTACACCGGCCTGTCCTGGATCTCGGAGCACGCGGCCTCGCTGGGCATGGATCCCGATCGGATCGTGCTCCACGGCGTGAGCGCCGGCGGGGGGCTCGCTGCGGCGACCGCGCTGCTGGCCCGCGACCGGCGAGGGCCAGCGGTGTTCGCGCAGATGCTGCTGTGCCCCATGCTGGATGCGCGCAACGACTCGGCATCCGGTCACCAGATGGCGGGGAGGGGTGCGTGGGATCGCGTGGCCAACCATACGGGCTGGTCGGCGTACCTGGGCGATGAACCAGGCGAGATCTCTGCCTACGCCTCCCCCGCCCTGGCGGAGGATCTCTCGGGACTGCCGCCGACATTCATCGACGTGGGCAGTGCCGAGACGTTCCGCGATGAGGACATCGCCTACGCCGAACGCATCTGGGCGGCGGGCGGACAGGCTGAACTGCACGTGTGGGCCGGCGGCGTGCACGGGTTCGATGCGCTGGCTCCGGAGGCGGTTCTCTCCCAGCAGGCTCGAGCGGCTCGAGTCCAGTGGCTCACGCGGCAACTCGCCGCGGCGCGCGTTCCCGCCTGACGGCGCCCGATCGGACGCTCAGACGCGGGGCTTGAGGATGCCGGCGTGCTCGGGGTGCCGGTCGAACCACTCAGCGACATACCAGCACACCGGGATCACCTCGCGGTCGCCGCGCTCCTCGAGTTCGGCGACGGCACGCGCGACGATCTCGGCGGCGTACCCGTGCCCCCGGAAGGTCGGAACGGTGTATGCGCGCGTCAGGGCGATCGAGCGGCCGTCATCGTTGTAGTCGAGCGCACTGACGAGGTCATCGCCCACGTGCAGCGTGTAGCGGGAGGCATCCGTCTCGTTCGCGAACCGTGTCTCGCTCATGCCCCCAGGCTACGCCTGCGGGACCAGCCCGCGGCCGGTGTTGCGCCTCATGACGTCGTCGGGCGCGACGCGGGGAGCACCCGTGTACGCACGAGCTCCTGGTACCAGCGCCCGCTGTCCTTGACGGTGCGTTCGAGGGTGTCGAAGTCGACCCGCACGATGCCGAAGCGCTTGGCGTAGCCGTAGCCCCACTCGAAGTTGTCCAGCAGCGACCACACGAAGTAACCGCGCAGGTCCACGCCCCTGGCCATTGCGCGATGGGCTGCGGTGAAGTGGCGCCGCAGGTAGTCCAGACGCTCGGGGTCGGGCACCGAGCCGTCCTCTGCCACGGCGTCGTCGAAGGCCGCGCCGTTCTCGGTGACCATCATCGGCTGCTCAGGGAACTGCTCGTGCAACGACACGAGAAGCTCCTCGAGACCCTCCGGAGCGATGTTCCACCCCATCGCGGTGTACGGCCCGGGCTGCTCCACGAACTCGACGAGCTGGTCGCTGCCCGGCCACGCGGTGCCGCCCTCCGCGCCCTTGTGCCCGTCGTTCTGCTGCTTGGGAGAGATGCCATCCCACATCCGGACGGTCGCGGTGGAGTAGTAATTCACCCCGAGCACATCGATCGGCTGGTGGATGTCGGCGAGGTCGCCGTCGTGCACGAACGACCAGTCGGTGACCGACGCCGTATCCTCCAGCAGATCCGCCGGGTACTCCCCCCGGAGCATGGGTCCCGTGAACGCCCGGTTGGCGAGCGCATCGATCCGGCGCATCGCCTCCGACGCACGCTCGCCCTCGCCGCGCAGCACGTGGAAGTTCAACGTCACCGAGTACTGCGGGTCGCCGGTGGAGGTCGCGCGCAGCGCCTGCAGGGCGCGACCGTGGGCGAGGTTGAGGTGATGGACGGCAGCCAACGCGGCGGCCGGCTCATGGCGGCCCGGAGCATGACCACCCTGGCCGTACCCGAGGTACGCCGAACACCACGGCTCGTTCAGGGTCGTCCAGGTGTGGACCCGGTCGCCGAAGGCCTCCCCGACGACCCGCGCGTACTCCTCGAAGGCGTCGACCGTCGCGCGGTTCGCCCAGCCGCCGGCATCCTCGAGCGGCTGCGGCAGGTCCCAGTGATAGAGCGTCGCGACCGGCTTGATGCCCCGCGCGAGCAGTCCGTCGATCAGGCGCGAGTAGAAGTCGAGTCCCGCGGGGTTGACCTCTCCGCGACCGGTGGGCACGATCCGCGGCCACGCGATCGAGAACCGGTAGGCGTCCAGACCCAGCTCGGCCATCAGATCGAGGTCGCTCTCCCACCGGTGGTAGTGGTCGCACGCCACATCCCCGGTGTCGCCGTTCCACACCTTGCCTGGCGTCTTGCTGAACGTGTCCCAGATCGAGGGACCGCGCCCGTCCTCGTCGAACCCGCCCTCGACCTGGTAGGAGGCGGTCGCGGAACCGAACGTGAAGTCCTGCGGGAAGACCAGACCGGAATCCCGGTAGTCGGCGGAACCGATCATCGTGGGGGTGTCCTTCGTGCTGAGGCGTGCGTCATCGGGGGTCATGCGCGCTCCCCGTCGACCGGTCCGTGCTCGGTGACGGCGGCGCGGTCGACCGAGAAGGTCTCGGTGTGACCGTCGGGGTTCGTGATGGTGACGCTAGCAATCCCCTCTCCCCCCGGGAAGACGCGGATCGCGAGTCCGTCGAGATAGTCGTAGTCGGGACGGTCGTCCCGAGCACCCCACGGGAGCACTGCGCCGGGCCGCACGTACAGCGGCAGGCTGTCGAAGCCGTGCACCTCGGTGCGCCATCCGCCGCCTTCGACCCGCTCCCCCGTCAGCAGGTGGGTCCAGGTTCCGGGCGGGAGGTAGAAGCTCACCTCACCCGAGGCGCTGAAGACGGGCGCGACGAGGATGTCGGAGCCGAGCATGTACTGACGGTCCAGGTAGGCGACGGCCGGGTCGCCCGGGAACTCGAGCTGCATCGGGCGCATGACGGGAAGACCCGTGGATGCCGCATCCTGACCCACCTGGAACAGGTACGGCATGAGCCGCATCTTCAGCCGCGTGAACAGCCGCGTGACGTCCACGGCCTCCTCATCGAAAGCCCACGGCACGCGGTAGGACTCCGAGCCGTGGAAGCGCGAGTGCGAGCTCAGGAGGCCGAACGCGGTCCAGCGCTTGAACACCGCCGGGTCGGGGGTTCCCTCGAACCCGCCGATATCGTGGCTCCAGAACGCGAAGCCGCTCATCGCCAGCGACAGCCCACCGCGCAGCGTCTCGGCCATCGACGTGAACGTCGAGGTCGAGTCTCCGCCCCAGTGCACCGGCATCGACTGTCCGCCGGTCGTGGCCGACCGCGCGAACAGCACGGCCTCGCCCTCTCCCCGGGCCTGCGCGAGCACGTCATACACGGCGCGGTTGTACAGCTGCGTGTAGAGGTTGTGCATCCGCTCGTCGTCGGAGCCGTCGAAGTAGTCGACATCGAGGGGGATGCGCTCGCCGAAGTCGGTCTTGAAGGCATCCACCCCCTGGTCGATGAGGCGGCGCAGCTTCGACTGGTACCACGCTGTCGCGTCGGGGTTGGTGAAGTCGACGAGCCCCATACCGGCCTGCCACAGATCCCACTGCCAGACCGATCCGTCGGGACGGGTGACCAGGTATCCCTGCTCAGCGGCCTCGGCGAACAGCGGCGAGCGCTGCGCGATGTAGGGGTTGATCCACACGCACACGCGCAGATCCTTCTCGTGCAGGCGCGCGAGCATACCGTCGGGGTCGGGGAAGACCCGCGGATCCCACTCGAAGTCGCACCAGTTGAACTCGCGCATCCAGAAGCAGTCGAAGTGGAACACCGAGACGGGCAGCTCACGCCGAGCCATCTCGTCGATGAACGAGGTCACGGTCTGCTCGTCGTAGTCGGTCGTGAACGAGGTCGACAGCCACAGCCCGTACGACCACGCCGGCACGTGCGCGGGGCGACCGGTGAGCGCGGTGTAGCGACCGAGCACGTCGGCCGGGGTCGGTCCCGCGATGACGAAGTACTCGAGGACCTCGCCGGGCACCGAGAACTGCACGCGCTCGACAGCCTCCGAGCCGACCTCGAACGACACGTGTCCGGGGTCGTTGACCAGCACGCCGTAGCCGCGGTTGGACAGGTAGAACGGGACGTTCTTGTAGGCCTGCTCGCTGGAGGTTCCGCCATCGGCGTTCCAGATCTCCACCGACTGCCCGTTCTTGACGAGCGGGCCGAACCGCTCGCCCATGCCGTACACGAGCTCCCCGACGCCGAGGTCGAGCTGCTCGTGTACGTAGGTGTCGGATGCCGGGGCGGCAAGCCCCGTGCGCGCGTTTCCTGCCACACCGTGCGCGACGTCGGCATCGGGCGCCAGACGGATGTAGCCGGCCGACTTGTGTCCGCTCGCGGTGACGGGCACGCCGTCGACCTCGAAGGACAGCGACCACGGGGCACCGTGGGTCACTCGCGCGGTGAGGGCTCCCGTCGAGAGGGTGCCTTCGGCATCCGTCACGACAGCCGTCCCCGCGCCGCCGGTCGCACCCGGGAGCGCGAACCCGCCGTGCCAGTGCCCGCCCTCGTGGTGGGCGATCCGCACGCGCACGACACCTTCGAGCGGCGAGGACAGCGTGACGGTGAGGGTCGGCCGGTTCAGGACGTCGCCGCGTTTGGCGATCCGGACGGTGGGAGCGGTGACGGTCAGAGCGTCGCCGTCCTGGGGGTGAACGGCCTGCCAGATGTCGTAGGCCTCCTGCGCGTACAGCGCGGTGACGCCCGGGCGCAACTGCCAGAACCCGTCGGTGAATCTCATTACTTGACTGCTCCTGCCGTGATGCCGCGTGTCAGCGTGCGCTGGAAGATGAGGAAGAAGAGGAGGGTCGGAAGGATGCCCAGCAGCGCCGACGCACTCGTGGTGGTCACGTCCATGAGACGGTCGCCCTGCAGGACGCTGATGGCGACCGGTACCGTCTGGGTCGCGTTGGAGACGAGGAACGTCAACGGGATGAGGAACTCGTTCCAGGTCCAGATGAAGAAGAAGATCAGGAGCACCGAGAGGGTCGGCCTGCTGATCGGGAAGACGACCCGCCACAGGATCTGCCACCGGGAGGCGCCGTCCATGGATGCCGCCTCGAGCACTTCCTTCGGGAAGGTGCCGTAGACGGATGCCAGGAGGTACGTCCCGAAGGCAGCCTGGATGACGGTGAAGATGATGATCACCGACCACACGGTGTTGTAGAGCCCGACTGCTTTGGCCATGTAGTACAGCGGGTACAGCAGCGCCTCCTGCGGCAGGAGGTTCGCCAGCAGGAACAGCAGCACGATCCAGCTCCGTCCGCGGACGCGGCCGATCCCGATCGCGAACGCGTTGAGCATCGAGATGAGGACGGCGAGCACGGCCACGGCGCCCGAGACGAAGAAGGAGTTCCACAGCTTCTCGGGGAAGTTGACCCGTTCCCAGAAGGCGACGAGGCCGTCGACGTAGAACTCCGTCGGAATCGACAGCGGCCCGCTGTTGGAATACTCCGCGGGTGACTTGAACGAGTTGACGATGATCAGATAGAACGGCGCGACGACCAGCAGCGCGCCGATGACGACGAACGCGACCATCAGCCAGTCGATCCCGCGCGGCGTGTTCATGCCGCCTCGACGACGCCGGGGCGTTCTGGCTCCGGGGGTGGTCATGGTTGCGGTCGCCATCACAGCCCCGCCCTTTCCTTGCGCTCCGAGGCCGTCTGGGCCCGGATGAACACGACGGCGATGACGCCAATGACGAGAGTGAGCGCCGTGGCGATCGTGGCGCCGTAGCCGACCTGCTGAGCCTGGAAGAACTCGGAGTAGGCGTAATAGGCGGGGACGATCGTGGAGGTGCCGGGGCCACCGCGGGTCAGCACATAGACGGGACCGAACACCTTCAGCGCAGCGATCGTCGTGGTGAGGGTCACGACATAGATCTCGGGACGGATGATGCTGACCGTGATGGCGCGGAATCGCTGGAACCAGTTCGCTCCGTCCAATTCGGCCGCCTCATACAGCTCGGGGTCCACGCGCTGCAGCGCCGCCATGAAGATGACGACCGGGTACCCGATCTGCACCCATATGAGGACGACCATGATGCTGGGCAGAGCCGTGTCGGGGCTTCCCAGCCAGTTGTGGGCGAGGAAGCCCAGGCCGATGTTCTCGAGGATCGTGTTCAGCGCACCATCCTGGGGGCGCAGGATCCAGCCGATGACGATACCGGCTACGGCGACCGGCAGGATCTGCGGAAGGTAATAGGTCGCACGCAGGAAGCTCGCGAAGCGGCCCCCGAACTTCCGGCCGACGAGGTCGAAGAGGACCGCAGCGAGGATCAGTCCGATGACGGTGGGCACGACGACCATCGCGACGATCATCCAGATGCTGTTGCCGAAGGACGTCCAGAACTTCTGGTCCTGCATCAGCGCGGCCCAGTTTTCCAGTCCGATCCAGATCGGCGGGCGGATGCCGCGCCACTCCGTGAACGTGAGGTAGAAGTTCCAGACCAGGGGGATGATCACGACCACCAGCAGCAGCACGAGTCCCGGCAGCAGATAGAGCCAGTACGAACCGGAGCGGGCGCGTCCCCGCTGGGGGATCAGGGGCTCCTCTGGAGGGAGCCGCGGGGTCCGGCTGCGCCGGACGAAGGGGACTGCTGCGGTCATGTTCCGATTCCTCGGGTGGATGGGGGGCCGGGCGGCCGGCCGGGGAAGTGGCACGGTGGGGGCGGGGGCTGCCCGCCCCCACCGCGTCCGGGTTACTGCCAGTACTGCTCGGCGTACGAGTCGTACTCCTCGCCGAGCGAGGTCTGCACCTGCTCGGGTGTGGCCGTTCCGTTGGCCAGCTCCTGGAGGTTCGCCACGATGGCGTCGTAGAACGTCGGGGTCGGCCAGTCGGGGTAGAACGCGAGGCCGTCCTGCGCGGTCACGGCGTTGAAGGCGGAGATGAGCTTCAGGCTCGCCTCGTCGGTGATGTCGGCTTCATTCGCGGCCACGGGAAGACCGCCGTTGTTGCCGATGATCGCCTGGATCTCGGGGCGCATCGTGATGTCGATGAACTTGTAGGCCAGTTCCTTGTTCTGGGCGTTCTCGGGAACGACCCAGAGGTTGCCCGAGGAGCCCAGGCTCAGGTCAGAGCCCGGGAAGGGGAACAGCCCGAGCTCGAAGTCGGTGATCTCGCTGAGGAAGCGGCCGTACCACCAGCTGCCCGACACGAAGATCGGGTACTGCCCGGCGATGAATGCGGTACCGGCATCCTCGGCCTTCATGCCCGCGACATCCGCCGAGATGTAGCCGGCGTCGATGTACTCCTTGAGGGTTTCGGTGGCGTAGGAGATCTGCTCGCCCTGCCAGTCGACGGGGTTCGCGTAGAGCTGGTAGTCATCGACCCACTGACGATCTGCCTGGCTCAGGGCGAGCTGGTACCACAGCTGACCGAGGGGGTATTCAGCGCCGGCCTCGGCCAGCGGCGTGATCCCCTCTGCGACGAACGCGTCGAGCACGTCGATGAACTCGTCGTAGGTCGTGGGCACCTCGAGGCCGGCTGCCGCGAACATGTCCTCGTTGTAGTACACCGTGACGAACTCGCCGTAGTTGGGCACGCCGTACCAGGTGTCGCCACCCATCACGCCGTCGGCGCTGTACTTCGCAGTCGTCTGCAGCGACGGCGCGAGCAGCTCATCCCAGCCGTACTCGGCGACGACCTCGTTCAGGTCGGTCAGCAGACCCTGGCTCGCGAGCAGGCCCGCGGTCGCGTTCCCCTTGTTGTACTCCATGACATCCGGGGCCTCGTCGGAGTTGAGGACCTGGCTGGCGGTGGAGCGGATCTGCTCGAAGCCCTTGGCCTCAAACTCGACGGTCACGTCGGGGTTCTCCTCCTGGAAGACCTCGATCGCAGCATCCCAGGCTTTGCCCATCGCGCTGTCTTCGCCTTCGTAGTGCCAGAGGACGAGAGTGTCTCCGCTCTCGCCTTCGGAGGAGCCCGAGCATCCGGCCAGGGCGAGTGCGGCTACGGTCATCGCGCTCGCGGCGACCAGTGTTCGCTGTGTGGTGCGGGTGAAGCGTGCCATCGGTGGCACTCCTTTCTTGGTGACCTGCGTCGGTCGGGTGTTATCGGAAGGGCTGTGAAGTTGTGGGTGGAAAGTCATCGAAGCGTTTCGACAAACGACACGCGTGGGCGGGGTCGGTGGTGGGTTCACGGACCCGCGACCGTCTCCGAGGCGCCGTCCGCCGACCGGACCCGGGGCCCGATCGAGTCGCGGGACAGATACGTGGGCGCAACAAGGTGAAGCCCCGGCTCCGGCCGGTCTCCATCAAGGCTCTCAAGCGCGAGCTCGACGGCACGATTGCAGGACTCGGCAGGGATGAGCGGAAGCGCGTCGATCGGTCGAGCCAGAGTGTCGATGTCGAAGCTGTTGCCGACCGAGATGAGTGACAGGTCATACGGCACGCTGATCTGGCGCTGATCGAGCTCGGACAGCACGATGGCGTGCGCGTCCTCGTTCGAGTGCAGGATCAGCGCCGTGACCCCGGCAGCCAGGAGCTCGGACAGCGCTGCACGACATCCGTTTCGATCGGTTTGGACCCGCCCACTGGCCCGAAAGAACGTCTCGACGCCCAGCTCAGCCGCCCGGCGCTCGTACGCTGCTCTCACCCGGGGCGGGAAGTTGGACTTGTCGTAGGCCGTCTCGGTCATGCCGAGCATGCCGATGCGCGTGTGGCCGAGGGCGGCAAGCTTGTCCACTGCAGTGCGCGCCGCCGCCTCGAAGTCGAGGTCGACGCACACCAATCCGTCGTGGTCGTCGGGCACGCCGATGAACACGGTGGGCGTGGCGATACTGCGCGCCAACGCCACGCGCTCGTCGTCGGGCGCGACATCCAGGACCAGGATCGCGTCGGCAAGACCACTCGAGGCGACGCGGCTCATCCCCGACACGGCCTGCTCCTCGGTCAGCAGCAGGATGTCGTAGTCATGGCGACGCGCGGCAACCGCGGTCGCCAGCACGAACGCCATGTGAGTCGGCACATGGGTGTCGGTGCGCAGCGGCTCGGTGAGCGCGAAGATGTTGGTGCGGCGCCCCGCCAGCATCCGCGCGCTCGCATTCGGGCTGTACCCGAGCTTGGCGACGGCGTCTTCGATCCTCTTGCGGGTCGCCGGCGATACGGGGCGCTTTCCGCTGAGTGCGTACGACACGGTGCTGATCGACACGCCGGCAGCCTCTGCCACCTCGTTGATCTTCGCCATGACGACTCCGCTGTTGTCCTACCGGGTACTCGAAGCGCTTCGCTAAACGCTTCGACGGCGATGTTATGCACAGAAGATGCCGAGCGCAACCTTTTGTCTCCATGAACAACAAACCGTGATGCGTTCGTGATCGCCGGCGGGCGGACCCATCGCGGAGCCACGCCCGCGGGGACCGTCCGCAAGATGTGAACCCCCAGGAGGCTGGAGTGAGCACATTGCGTGAGGATGAGGCGCCGCTCCGGGCGCAATTGTGGCGATTTGACGCACTTCGACGCGTTCGGTCATAATCGGCCGCATGACTGACAACGCGCATGTCCTGTCCGCCTGGGAGGCGAACGGAACTGCCGGCATGATGATGGCCGGCCGCGCAGTCATGTGTTGTCGAATGTGTCGCTGACGACACGTCAGCGGGGCGCCTTCTGCACTCCAGATCGCGCGACCCCTCGCCCCTTCCCCGAGCGCGTCCCTCCGATCCGCTCGACACCGACCTCACGGGTCACCGCAACACCTCTGCCCGAACCGTCCGGGCCCTCCGCAAGGACCATCATCCCCATGTCGAACACCGCCCTTCTCACCCGCCCCGCTCCCACCCGTCACCTGCACGCGGTTCCCGCGATCACCGAGGAACCGCCCGCCCGCACCCCGCGCGGCTTCGCTCTCTACGTCGGACTCGACGAAGCCAAAGCCGCCGCCGCGGGCGTATCGCTCCCGGTGCTCGTCGATGCGCTCCGCCGCACGCTCGCGGAGCTCGCTCCCGACGCCGAGACCTATGCCACGGTCGCCCTCGCTCCCCGCGGCGCCGGCGGCCGCGATGTCGACGTCGTGCGCCGCGCCCTGCGCGAGCCCTCCGCAGTAGCCGCGGTCACCGCTGCGACCGAACCCGAGGACACTGACCGCTCGGCTCGCGGCGTGGTGTTCGATATCTCCCGCAAGCGCGTGGTGATCGACGGGGAGACAGCGCCCTTCACCTTCACCGAGTTCGAACTGCTGCAGTACCTCGTCCTCCGCGAGGGGCGCACGATCGAGCGGTCTGAGCTCGTGTCGTCGCTGTGGCAGAGCGGTGAGGACGGCGAGGTTCCCGGCGAGCGAACGATCGATGTCCACGTGCGCCGACTGCGCTCCAAGCTCGGGCGCTATGAAGACATCGTGCGCACGGTGCGCGGCGTCGGATACCGATTCGACCGCCATGCCGACGTCGTCATCCGCTACGGCCACGGCACCCCCTCGCCCGACCGGTTCTGAGCGCTCCTGGCAGCGCACGGGTGCACGCGCGACACCATGCATTCGGTTCGGTCGCGCCCTGACGCGGATCTCGCTGCCCCGCACCCACACGACGACGCGACCGAACGATCGCCACACCGCCGGATGTCTCCGCACGCACGTATCGTGATCGCATGACATCGCTCGCGCCGACTCCCGCGACGGCAGCGCTGAGCGCACGCCGCGACCGGCGCGCCGCAACCGGCGCGCGTGAGGCACGTCCGATCGAGACCGTCTATCACCCGCGACACCCGCTGGACCTGCGCGCGACGGTCGGATTCCAGCGACGCGGGGCGCACGACCCCACAATGACGGTCGAGGGCTCCGTCATCTGGCGCGCCAGCCGCACGCCGCTCGGCGTCGCGACCATCGCGTTGCGTGGCGCTTCCGACGGCTCGGTGCGCGTGGCAGCGTGGGGCGCGGGAGCGGAATGGGCACTCGACCAGGCGCCGGCGCTGTGCGGCGCCCAGGACGACACGACGGGGTTCGACGCCGCTCGGCATCCCGTCGTCGCGCACCTCGCACACCGCAACCCGGGCCTTCGACTGGGCCGCACCGACCTCGTCTTCGATGCGCTCGTGAGCTCCATCGTCGAGCAGAAGGTCACCGGACTGCAGGCGTTCGCCGCCTGGCGCCGGATCGTGACGACGCACGGAACGCCAGCGCCGGGACCGACTCCGCGGCAACTGTTCGCACCCCCCGCGATCGACGGATGGCGACGCGTGCCCTCGTGGGCATGGCACCGCGCCGGCCTCGAACCCCCGCAGTCTCGGACGATCGCGCGGATCGCTGAGCGCGGCGCATCGGTCGTCCGCGCCGTTCTGGGAGCCCCGGATGCCGAGCAGATCGATCGGATCCTGCTCAGCCAGCCCGGGATAGGCCCGTGGACCGCGGCCGAAACGCGCATCAAAGCGTTCGGCGATCCCGACGCCGTCAGCGTCGGGGACTATCACCTGGCGCACGACGTGGGCTACGCGCTCACCGGATCGCGCACCGACGATGACGGCATGCTCGAACTCCTCGCCCCGTGGGAAGGTCATCGGCAGCGCGTCATCCGTCTCCTGGCGTCCGGCGGTCCCCGGGAGCCGAGGCGGGGCGCCCGGCTTCACCCCGAAGACCACCGCTTCCGCTGAGTTTCGGGCGAGGTTACGCCTCGTCCTCCGGCGCGAGGTCTCCCTGTCCCATCTCGCCCAGGTCGGCGTGCAGGGGATCCTCCCCCTGCGTCTCCGGCTGCACGTCCGATGCCGGTTCCGCATCGGGCTGAGCCGCAGGATTGTGCTGTCCTGACGCCGCTGCGGAGTCTGACGGCCGTTCCCCGCTCGCCTGGACATCGGGATCGATGTCCACCGTGGCATCCTCGACGGAACCGTCCTCCGACGAACGCTGCGGATCGACCGTGGAGTCCGCTCCTTCGATCGGCGCGATCTGCTCGACCACGTCAGCTTCCTCGAGCGGATCGCGGGCACTGTCTGTCATGTCGGCTCCCTCCCCCGCCTGGCGCCGTCCGCGCAGCGGGTATCGCACCAGCGTGCGCGACGGTACCGAGCGCGGGGAGGGCCTTGACACCCGTGGGTGGCGTCCGGCTCCGACCGTCACATCTCTTCGTGCGTGTCGGGGTCCCCGTCCCAGAGACGCCCTCGCTCGAGCGCCGAGATCGCCGCGACCTGCTCCTCGGTGAGCGAGAAGCCGAAGACATCCGCGTTCTCGCGCTGACGCCCCGCGTGACCGGACTTGGGGATCGGCGTCGAGCCCAGGTGCACATGCCAGCGCAGGACGACCTGGGTGGGGCTGACCCCGAGGTCCGCCGCGAGGCCCGTGATCACAGGCTCGCTCAGCAGTTCGGAGCGGCGCGCGAGGGGACTCCAGCTCTCCGTACGGATGCCGTGCTCGGCGTGATACGCGCGCAACGTCGCTTGCGGGAAGTAGGGGTGCAGTTCGACCTGGTTCACGACCGGCATCACGCCGGTCTCGCCCTGGAGGCGGTCGAGCATGGCTTCCGTGAAGTTGGATACCCCGATCGAGCGGACGAGACCCTCGGCCCGAAGGTCGATCATCGCCCGCCACGTGTCGACGTAGGCGTCGACACTCGGGTTCGGCCAGTGGATGAGATACAGATCGATGCGGTCGAGGCCCAGTCGCTCGAGGGACTCGCGCGCACTGCGGCGGGCCTGGTCGTATCCGTGGTCACGGCCCGGGATCTTCGTCGTCACGATCAGCTCGTCGCGGTCAAGGCCGCTGCGGCGCACCGCCTCACCGACCTCCCGCTCGTTCTCGTAGTTGACGGCCGAGTCGAGCAACCGGTAGCCGGCCTGGATCGCCGAAACGATCGCATCCGTGCCATCGGCACCGCGCAGGTTGTAGGTGCCGAAACCGAGCTCGGGAAACGCGCTGCCGTCGGCGAGGGTCACGGTGGGGATCGAGATCATGCTTCCATCCTGCCGCGTTGCGCCGACAGGAAGGGCCGTCAGCCCAGCAGGCGCTCGAGGACCCGGATGACGCCGTGGTCGAGGTTGGACGGTGCGCGGTAGCGGGCGGCCGCGACGATGTCCGGATGCGCGTTGGCCATCGCGAATGAGAAGTCGGCGGCGTCCATCATGTCGAGGTCGTTGAGGTAGTCCCCGAACACGGCGGTCTGCTCAGGGGTGACATCCAGCAGATCCTGGATCGCCCGCAGGGCCCGGCCCTTGGAGACGCCCGCGTTCATGACATCCACCCAGTGGTGACCCGATACGACCACCTGGTGTGTCAGTCGGTGCCGCTCGAGCGCAGGAGCCGTGTGCTTCTCGCCATCCTCGACATCGAACACCGCGACCTTCAGGATCTCATCGTCTACGGCGGTCAGATCGGAGACGTCAGCCAGACGGGCGTAGTACTTCTCGGCCTGGCTGCGGAAGGCAGCATCCGTCCGCTCGATGTATGCCGAAGCCTTGCCGCACAGGACGACCCCCACGTCGTGGCGGAAACCGCGGATGTCCTCGAGGAGCTCGTCGACGAACACGCGGTCCATGGGATCGGAGCTGAGCTCGTCGTCCCCACGCGTCACGAGAGTGCCGTTCTCGGCGATGAAGACGAGCTCGTCACCGTGGGCTCCGAACTCGCGGCGCAGCGTCGCGTGCTGCCTGCCGCTTGCGGGGGCGAAGGCGATCCCGGCCTCCCGCAGCCGGTCGAGCATCGACCACAGCCCCGGCGGAACCTTTCCGTCGCCGTCGAGCAGGGTGCCGTCCATGTCCACCGCGATCAGGCGGATCTCGCTGCCTCGGCCGGCCAGAGCATCGAGGTCGGTCGGCTCGGACGGAGTTCGGGCGGCGGGGTCATCGGTCACGCCTCCATCCTGCCCGAGGCGCGCACCTGCCAGGATCGAGCCATGAACCGCCACTGGAGTCCCCTCGCCGTCGCCTATCTCGTGCTCGCGGTCGCCGGCCTGGGAGGAACCTGGTACTTCAACACCCTCGCGATCATCCAGCTGCGGGACTTCATCGGCGACCTCGTCACAAGTGGGCCCGCGGTCTCGTCGATCACGGTCGATCTGCTGGTGGTCGCGATCGCCGGTTGCGTCTTCATCGTGGTCGAAGCGCGACGGCTCGGGATGCGGGGGGCGTGGCTGTACATCCTCGCGTCGGGGCTCACCGCGTTCGCATTCACCTTCCCGCTGTTCCTGGCGATGCGTCAGAGGCGGATGTCGCAGCTGGCGGCATCCGTCACACCGATGCCTCCGCATCGGCCGGAGTGAGCGCGTGGGCCTCGGGCCAGCGCGGTGAACCGCCGACGACCCAGTAGGCGAGCCCGACGACCGCCGCGCCGCCGACGAGGTTTCCGAGCCCGACCCACAGCATGTTCGTGCCGAAGGCAAGCCACGTGGCGCTCGGAACGCCGGTCGCAAGTCCCAGCGTGAACGTCGTCATGTTGGCCACCACGTGCTCGAAACCCGAGGTGATGAACGCCAGCAGAGCCCAGAAGATGACGACGAGCTTCGGACCGTCGGTCGTGGAGCGGGCCACCATCCAGATCGCGAGGCAGACGAGCACGTTGCAGAGGATGCCGCGCACGAACAGTTCGATCGGCGACTCGTGCGCCTTGGCATCGAGCATCCCCTCGAGCATCGCGCCAGCGGCGGGATTCGCGTGGAGGACACCGGAGGTCGCGACGAGGAGCCCGAACAGCGCGGAGCCGAGAAGGTTTGCACCGAACGTGAACCCGAGCGCGCCGGACGCCGGACCGGGCGACGTGGCGCGCATGAGCGTGCCCTGCGTGAGTGTCATCATCGACGAGGTCACCAGCTCGGCGCCCGCGAACACCACGAGGGTCAGCGCGACGCCGAAGACGAGGCCACTGACGAGCTTGGCCCACCCCTCCCCCGCCTCGGCGAGCGGTCCGGCCGCATTGAGCATCAGCACGACCGCCACGCCGACGTAGGCGCCGGCGAGCATTCCCGAGACCGCGAACCGCATCGGATGCCGCATCCCCTCGATCTTGTGGAGGGCGGCGTCGGCCTGGAGGTCGAGAGTGTCTTCGATCGTGCGCACATCGGCACGGTACCGCTGTGGTCAGGCCACATGTAGGGGCGGAGGTCCCTGTCCCGGCTCGCCGCTCCCGCGTGGAGTTGTTCACCGGCCGGCTCGCCCTATGGAAGAGTATGCCTGCAGTCATTTTCGGGGGGACATCGTCATGCATCGTGCTACTCGCGCGCTCGCGACCGCCGCAGCCGCCGCTGCCCTGACCGTGAGCGTGTGTGTCGCCCACCCCGCGGCCGCCACCACCGACCCCGAAGACACCGGCGCCGCACCCAGCACCGTCCTGGAGAGGATCACCGAGGCCACCCGCGCGGGCGCGACCTCTGCCGAGGAGCTGTCCGCCGCCGCCGCGCTTCCGGTCGAGGGCGCGGGAAGTCTTGCCGCGGACAGTGCGGGCCGCCTGACCGTCACCGTCACCTTCACCTCGCGTCCCACAGCGGCAGACATCGCCGCTGTCGAAGCGATCGGCTCCGTCAACCGGGTGCACCGCCTGACCCCGACCGTCGAGGCATCCGTGGAGCCACAGAACCTCGATGCGCTCGCAGCGGTGCCCGGAGTGAGTTCGGTCGTGCCGGTCGTCCGACCGAGCACGGGGCGCGAGGCGGCGGCCGGCGCCCTACCGCCCGGCGATTGGAGCGAGTTCACGCGGGCTGCTCCGTTCGCCAGCGCCGATGCATCCTGTCGCAGCCTTCCCGTCGAGGCCGACGAGCCGCACCGCTCCGATCGTGCCCGCGACGTGTATCGCGTGGACGGGAGCGGCATCACGATCGGTATCATCTCGGACTCCTACGCACGGTTCACGGAGACGACGACACCCGAGGAGGACGTCGCCGCCGGATTGCTGCCGGGACCGGGCAACCCGTGCGGATACGAGACACCCGTCCGCGTGCTCGACGACTCGCAGGAGGGCAAGGACGAGGGTCGCGCCATGGCGCAGCTGATCCACGGGATCGCGCCGGGCGCAGAACTGGTCTTCGCGACCGGCTACGCGGGCAGTGCCGCGACCGCCGATGCCATCCTCGACCTCGCCGACGCCGGAGCCGACATCATCGTCGACGACCTCGGATTCGCCGACGAACCGTACTACCAGCAGAGTGTCGTGTCGCTCGCGATCGCCCAGGTCCGGGATCAGGGAGTGGCGTATTACAGTTCCGCGGGCAACAGTGGTGTCCAGGGCGCCGAGGGCACCCCCAGCGAGGGCAAGCCCATCTCCTCCTGGCAGACGACGGCCTACCGGGGGATGGACTGCCCTGACTGGGTGGACCCGGGGGCAGGCGTCGAGCGCTACGACTGTCTCGACTTCGACCCCGGCGTCGGCGCGGACCCCACCCTGACGTTCGGCCTGTTCGAGAGCACGGCACCGGTCCTGCAGCTGAGCTGGGCAGAACCGCAGTACGCGGTGGCGACGGAGTTCGGGCTCTTCGCGTACACGACGGATGCCGAACCTCGCGCGGTCAGCGCGCCGAGCGTCGTGGATCCTGCCGTCCCGGTGCAGCTGTCGGGCTTCACCGAGGATGCCGACACTGCCGACTATCAGCTCGTGCTGATGCGGGATCTCACCGGCCTCGCTGACGAAGACGTGACCTCGCCCGCCGTGTGGATCACGTTCTTCACCGGAGTCGAGAACCTGACGTGGCTCGAGTACGACGAGAGCGCCGGAGACGACCTGGTGGGACCGGTCAGCTTCGGCCACCCTGCTCACGGCGATGCGGTGGGCGTCGCCGCCGCGCCGTGGGACGGGGCGGGCTCACCCGAGTCGTTCACCTCCCCCGGCCCGGGATTCCTGCGGTTCGCCCCTGTGGACCCCGCCTCGGGTGAACCGTCCGAGGAGTACGACGAGCTTGTCACGGTACCCGCACCGTCGATCACGGGCGTCGACGCGACGCAGACGAGCTTTTTCCCTGCCGACACCACCGACGGAGAGCATCGCTTCTCCGGGACGTCAGCGGCGGCCCCGCACGTCGCTGCGATCCACGCGCTCGCCGCCCAGTACGCACCGGAATCCAGCGCCGACGAGATCATCTCGGCGATCCTGGACACCGCCGCGGGGATGACCAACCCCTTTCCGGAGTACCTTGCGGATGAGGAGGTGTTCGGAGCCGGCCTGGCCGACGCCTACGGAACGCTCGCCGCACTTCCCACGCCCACGGTCTCGGGACTGAGCGCCGAGGCGATCGCGGCCACGAGCATCGCCGTCAGCTGGGATGCCGTGGAGACCGCGAGCGGCTACCACGTCGAGCTGCGCTCGAGCGACGAACTGATCGATGCGGCAACCCTCGCCGACGACGAGACCGCCGTCACCTACGCCGACCTGAACCCGGAGACCTCCTACGCGGTGACCGTCTCGGTCGTCGACGGCGAGGGCTACGCCGGCACGGGCGTGACGGCATCCGTGACGACACCGCGCCCGCCGGAACCGACCCCCCTACCCACGCCACCGACACCTGATTCGCTGACACCGGGCGGCACCGGAGGTATCGCAGCCTCGCCCAGCGCGCTGACTGTCGGAGACAGCGTCACCGTCACCGGCCTCCCTCCCCTGAACTGGGTGTCCGGATACCTGTACTCGACGCCGACGTCGCTCGGATGGGCATGGACGGGCGCGTCAGGCACCGCGACCTTCACGATCCCCGCAACGGTGCCGGCGGGCGCTCACCGGCTCGCGGTGCTCGCGGCCGACGGCACGCTGCTCGGATGGACCGGCGTGAGCGTCGCAGCCGACTCAGCAGTTCCCGCAGCCGTGAACACCCGGGCCTCGCTCAGTGCGACCGGACCGAGCGAGAGTCCCGCGGTTCTGCTTCCCGCAGCGGCGTTGATCGTCCTCGCCGGAGCCGGCCTTGCCGCAGCGGCGGGCAAACGCCGACGGCGGCTCTGACCCGGCTCAGCTCCGCTGGCTGGCCAGCACCCTGGCGTACTCACGCGCGGCCGAGTCGTTGCGCACGCCGGCACGGGATCCGGCGAGCTTTGCCGCGATGTGTTCTCCCACCGTGATCGGCTCGTACAGGTCGGGATGGTCCGCATCTACGCACGAGGGCAGCGTTTCGATCAGTGCATCGACATTGCCGTCGTGGAAGAACGCAGCGGACCGTCGCCGCTCGATGGTGCCGTCGATCACGGGCGGCTTCACGCGATGCAGCGTCGACATCCACCGCTCATTGGTCCACCGAGCGGTCACATCGCCGAGGTTGATCAGCAGCGCGTCGTCGGCCGGCGCCACATCGTTCCATGAGCCGTCCGCGCCGAGCACCTGCAGACCCTTGACCTGATCGGCCCACAGGATCGTCACGATCCCGTAGTCGGTGTGCTCTCCCATACCGACCAGATCACCGTCCAGGGTCACATCCGTGCCGGGCGGGAGCGCGTAGTTGTTCATACGCATGACATCGAGAGAGTGGTCGGTCCGGGAGGCGAAGAACTCCGGGTCGAGCCCCAGCGCGTCGGCGAAGATCCGCGTCATGACACGGGCGACGCGCGCAGCCTCGCTGAAGTAGGCCTGCACCTGAGACGGGAATCCGTCGATCGCGGGCCAGATGTTCTCGGCGTAGTCGGGCTGCGGGAGCTCCGCCATGTGAGGATACGTGGCGGCCGATGCTCCGATGTTGAACGCCTCGAAGAAGTCGTTCATGCGACTGGCCTGCTCGACACCGAGGCTGAGGCTGAGAGACTCTGACTTCGGCGGGCTGTACCCACGGTTGATCTGAGGCGGCGTGCGGTACCCCTTCTTCGCTTCGAGGTCGAGCGCGAAGAAGGCATCCATCGCCTCGGTGAGCCCGCGGATGACGGCATCCGGGATGCCGTGGCCGGTGATCTGGATGAACCCGACGGTGCGGCACGCATCGTCGATGCGCCGGGCGACCTCCGCTTTGGCCTCGGGTGTTCCGTCTACGACGTAGGCGGTGATGTCCACGAGGGGAACCTGGAATGTCATAGCAACTCCTTCTCGAGCCGCTTCATGCTTTCCACTCGCCCACCCGGTGTGGGCTTTCGCTTTCATGAGCGTTGCTCGTCACGATACGCGCGCAGCGTTTCGCCCGGGTTACACAGAGCCAGACGCTCGATCACGCGCTGCTACGCTCGCGGCGTGGGCACCGCTTCGATGACAGCCGCGGCGCTGGCCGCGGCGCTGGAGTCGGCGGCGAGCGATCGCGACGCCGAGACGTCGCGGCGCTTTTTCAAGACCGGGCCGGGAGAGTACGGCGAGGGCGAGGTGTTCCTCGGGGTGCGTCTGCCCGCACTCCGCGGCGCCGTGAAGGTCTTCGATCGCCTGCCGCTCGAGGAGACCCAGAAGCTGCTCGCCAGCCCGATTCACGAGTTTCGGCTGGCCGCAGTGCTGGTGATGGTCAGGCAGTTCGAGCAGGCGAGCAGGCCGCGAAGCCGGAATGAGGGCGCACGTGCTCGTCTGCACGAGGCGTACCTGACCGCAGCGACGCGCGGCTCTGTGAACAACTGGGACATCGTCGATTCGAGCGCCGAAGTTCTCGTCGGGTCATGGCTGCGCGACCAGCCCGATGCGGTAGCACGCAGCGTTATCGATCGACTCCTCGGCAGCGAGAGCCTCTGGGAACGACGGATCGCCACGATCGCCACGCTGGCCTGGACGCGCGCGGGTGACCCCCGGCCCGCGTTTCGGGTGGCGCTGGCTCTCCGGGCAGACGACCAGCCCCTCATCCACAAGGCCACCGGCTGGATGCTGCGCGAAGTCGGCAAACGCGTCAGTCACGCCGAACTCGTCGCGTTCCTCGACGAGCATGCCGGCGCCATGTCGCGGACGACGTTGAGCTATGCCTCGGAACACCTCGATGCCGACGAGAGGGCGCGGCTGCGCAACATCCCGAGGAGCTGACCGGGGCGGCTCACCGATGCTGATCGATCAGGATCGGGTTTCCGTCGGGATCGACCACGACGATCGACCCCGGCCCCGAGCTCTCCTCGTCGACCGTCTCATGCAGTTCCACGCCGCTCTCGCGCAGACGCCGCTGGATGTCGCGCACATCCGAGAAGGGATCCACCGCCTGACCGCTCTCATCCCATCCCGGATTGAATGTCAGGATGTTGCGCTCGAACATTCCGGCGAACAGACCGATCACCGCGCTCCCATTGCGCATCATCAGCCAGCCCTGCTCCGCCTCGCCGCCGAAGGCCTCGAACCCGAGACGCGCGTAGAACTCGCGTGAGGCGTCGAGGTCGGCTACCGCGAGGCTGAGGGAGAACGCTCCAAGGTCCATGGCACCCACCGTTCCGCTCGTCGTCGTTGCGCACCACGGTAACACCGGGTCGGTCTGCCGTCTGCCTCCCCGGATGCCGCGGGCGAGATCGTGACGCTACTCGGACAGCGAGCGGCTGAGGACCGAGAGCGTGGCGGCCTGGGCGGCTCGGGCGCTGTCGCCGCGACGGGCGACGAGCAGACCCACCACGGACTCGGTCACGAGCATGAGGGCCGCACGCGACGTGTGGACCAACTCCTCGTGGAACGAGTCGTTGACCGGAGCGACGATGAGTGAGACATCCGCCGCCTCGGCGACCGGGGAACGCGGAAAGGACGTGATCGCGAGCACACGCGCCCCGCTCGCACGTGCTTCGGTGACGACATCCAGCGAGGCACGGTTCGCCCCCGAGCCCGAGACGACCAGACACGCTGAGGTCGGCCCCAGCTGCTTCGCGGCGATCTGCTGACCGAGTGTGTCGGGCATGTACTCCGTCGGGCGGCCCGCGGACGTCAACCGCATCGCGAGGTCGATGCCCAGCGGCGACGAAAGCCCGTTCGCCGCGACGAGCAACCGCTGCGCCTGATCGATCTCGCGGACGAAGGCCTCCAGTCCCGCCTCGGTGAGGGCAGACACGGTGTGACTCAGCCGCGACGCGAACCGGTCAACCGCCCCGCGCAGCGCGCCGAGCATCGTCCCATCGGATGGCGCGACGGGAGCACCACCCAGCGATACCTCACGAGCCAGCGCGACCCGCAGCTGCGGGTACCCTTCGTAGCCCAATGACTGCGCGGTGCGGATGACGCTTGCCCGCCCGACGCCCACGAGATCTGCCATCTCCTGCGCTGTGCGCTCGATCGCAGCCTCCACGTCGGCGACGATGGACTCTGCGACTCGGCGCTCGGTCGGCTGAAGAGACGGAGCGAGCATCGCGATTCTCATCGTCGGCGGCGTCTCAGCGGATCCCGACCACATCCTGGCGTCCTTTCGAGGATCGTCTGATTCCGCGCACCCGGGCCCCCTGCGTGATCCGACGGCGTATCGCTCCCGAGATCGCATCGATCGTCATCGTGGCGACGACCACCACGATCAACAGCATTCCGACGGTATCCCATTGCCGGAAGTTGGTGTAGTTGGCCAGCATGCTTCCGATTCCGCCCGCACCGACGAGCCCGAGCACGGCCGATGTGCGGATGTTGATCTCGAAGCGATAGAGCGCGAACGACATCAGCGCAGGAGCCGCGGCCGGCCACAGCGCCCACCGGGTGACCTCCGCCGTGCCGCCGCCCGCCGCGCGGACGGCCTCGGAGGCGCCCTCCTCGACCGACTCGATGGTCTCGTAGACCCACTTACCCTGGGTACCGATTCCCGCGATCCCCAGGGCGAGGGCTCCCGTGAAGGGCGTCAGCCCGGTCACGGTCAGCAGAAGCAGGGCGATGATCACTTCCGGGACGGCACGGATGACGGCGAACACGCCCCGAAGCGGCAGCCGGATCCAGGCGGGACCGACACCCCGAGCTGCCAGCATCCCGAGCGGGATGGAGACCAGTACACAGAGGATCGCACCGATCCAGGCCATCGAGATCGACCGCCACGTCTCGAACAGAGCGCGCGGGAGTTTCTCCCAGTTGGGATCGGCGAACATCAGCGCGCCGTAGTGGAGGATTTCTCCGGGAATGGCGCCGAGGTCGCTCCAGTCGATCGGCAGCCCGGCGGTGGCCCAGAGCACGACCGCACCCACGATGACAGCGGTGAGCGTCGAGGCGAGGCGAGACGGTGGCGGAGGAAGCTCCAACCCGAGTTCGCGCGCGGAAGCGGATGCGCTCATGTCAGCCGCTTTCTAAGGTAGTTCGAGAACACCTCGATCAGGACGACGACGACGAGGATTTCGAGGACGATCACCGAGACGTCGTCGTACGCGTAGAACGCCCGCCGTTCATCCAGCAGCCGACCAATTCCGCCCGCCCCGACGATGCCGAGGATCGCCGAAATGCGGACGTTGAGCTCGAGAGTGTAAAGCCATTGGTTGGCAAACAGCGGCCACGTCTGCGGCAGCGCAGTGGTGCGGTTGATCTGCGTCTGGGTCCCGCCCGCGGCCCGCCCCGCCTCCATGTACGCGTGGTCGGCGGAATCGATCGCTTCGGATACGAGCTTGACGACGATGCCGATGTCGAACAGAAGGAGGGTCAACACACCCGGCAGCACGCCGACGCCGATGATCGCCACCAGCACGGTGGCGTACACCAGATCCGGCACGGAACGGATGACGTTGATCACGGCGCGCACCAGACGGCGCGAAATCGCGTGGGGATTCGTCGGGACTGCCGCCCACAGGGTCAGCGGCACCGACACGAGCGCCGCGAAGAACGCGCCGACAACCGCCATCTGCAACGTCTCGAGCATCGGCCCGATCGTGCGCGGAAGGAACGAGAAGTCGGGCTGCAGGAACTGGGCGAGGAGGCCGGAGCCGTTGCTCCAGTTCCGGATGATCGCACCGAAATCCAGCTCGATCCCGCCGATCGCCGGGATGCAGGTCGCGACCGTGAAGGTGACGACCGCGAGCACGATCAGCGCTGTCCGTCCCCGCGCGTGCGGACGCGCGGGGAGCGTGTATCGCGAGAGCGCCTGGCTCACCGGTCGAGCCGATCGATCGGTTGGATGGGACGCCCGTAGATCTGCTCGAAGTCGGCATCCGTGGCGTCGGCGGCCAGGCCGTCGTACACGAGTTCACCAGCGCGAAGACCGATCATGCGCGTCGTGTACTGGCGCGCCAGGTCCATGAGGTGGATGTTGACCAGCACCGTGAGGCCGTCCTCGACGTTCACCCGGCGCAGGTCGTCCATCACGGCGTGGGCGGTGGGCGGGTCAAGGCTTGCGACGGGCTCGTCGGCGAGCATGATGCTCGGCTGCTGGGTGAGGGCGCGGGCGATCGCGACGCGCTGTTTCTGTCCCCCCGAGAGCTGACCGGCGCGCACCCACACCTTCTCGAGCATCCCGACGGCATCGAGCGAGCGAAGCGCCAGCTCGCGGTCGGCGGCGCTCGTCAGTCCGAGAAGGGTGCGGTAGGTCGGCGTGTGCGCGAAGCGCCCCACGAGCACGTTGCGGTACACGCTCGCCCGGTCGGCGAGGTTGAATCCTTGGAAGATCATGCCGATGTGACCGCGCAACCGGCGCAGCTGCCTGCCCCGCATGCCCGTCACCACCGATGGTCCGACCGTGATCTGCCCGTCCGTCACCGGCACCAGGCCGTTGATCGCGCGGATGAGGGTGGACTTGCCCGATCCCGACAGACCGACGATCGACACCATCTCGCCGGCGGCGATCTCCAGACTCACGCCACGCAGCGCACGAGTGCCATTGGGGTAGACGACCGAGACGTCCTTGAGACCGATCGCCCACGCGGCGGGCGACGGCGCGGGCGCGGAGGCCGAGGGGGTGTCCTCGGCCTCCGCGCGCTGCGGATCAGTGTGCATGCACCGCGACTTTCTGTGCGGGAACCGCGCGGTTCGATCAGTTCTGGAACTGCGCGAGGATCTCGCCATAGCGCGTGATCTCCTCCGGAGCAGTCTGGTCCGTCCAGTCCGAGAGGCCCACCAGGTCGAACATGACAGTCTTGGCCTCCTCCGAAGAGTCGGCGTAGCCGTCCATGAGCTCCGTGAGCTGCGAGACGAGGTCAGCCGGGAGCGCGGAGGAGACCGCGACACCGCCGTTGGGGATCATGTCGGTGTAGGCGAAGGCCACAACCTTGTCGGCGATGTCGGTGGCCTCTTCGGCGACCGTGGTGCGCGCGTCCCAGTAGGCGAAGCCCACCTCGGCGTCGCCGTTGTAGACCGCCAGGACCGCGTTGTTGTTGCCCTCGACGGGGATCTGCACGATTCCCGCGTCGGTGTCGATCCCTGCCTCGCGCATCGCGACCACCGGATACTGGTATCCGGCAGGCGAGGTCGCCGCTTGCAGCGCGACCTTCGTGCCCTCATCGATCTTCTCGAGGGCATCCAGCGCCGCAGGACCCTGCCCGGTGGCGTTCTCGCCGTCGCCTTCGATGCCGTTGCAGTACGACAGTTCGATCCCGCTGGCCGCGTAGGTCGACATGATCGGCGCTTCGGCGCAGTACTTGTCGGGATTGTTGGTGAACGCGACCGACGCATACGAGGTAGCCCCGAAGCGCACGTCACGCAGGATGAGCTCTGCGTCGTAGCGGTTCATCGCGTTGTAGAGCGAACCCGCGTCGGTGATGATGACCTGCGCCTGGTCGGTTCCCAGCGCCTCGACAGTCGCGGCGTAGTCGGTCGCGACGACGCCGTTGACCTCGATCCCGAGGTTCTCGGACAGGTAGGTCGTGAGTGGGTCGAGCGCCTCCGCGAGGTCCTCACCCTCGACGGACGGGACGAGCGAGATCGTGATCGATTCGGGCCAGGCGGTGTCGGTCGAGCCGGACGCGGAGGGGTCGGAGGCTGCGGAGCAGCCGGCGAGGGCGAGGGCGGCAACGGCCGCGACGCCCGTGACCATCAGGGACTTGCGCATGTCAGAAGTGCCTTTCGAGTGGGATGGTGCGGGAGGACCCGGATGCCGCGGATGCGGCCCAGGCTTCGATATCGGGGTAGAGGTCGTGGAGTGTGGCCCCGCGCATCGTCACGGGGGCAGTGGCGCGCGACGCCGTCGCGCCGACGAGCGCGGTGTCAGCGCCGAGGTCCATGGCAGGCGCCAGATCGAGGTCGACGATGTCGCCGACCGAGAGCACGGGGCCCGTCTCGAGGGCGTGAGCGAGGATCGGCCGCAGCCCGTCGGGCTTGCCGACGGCGAAGTGCAGCGCATCGAAGGCCTCAGAAACCCCCCAGGTGGACAGGAGGGGAAGGATGCTGTCGCTGGGCGCGTTCGTCGCCAACAGGATCTGCGCATGACGCGTGATCCGCGTCAGGAACGGGGCGAGACCCGTGGGAGCCGCCACGGGCGCGTCAGCCGACCCCAGCAGGGCGCGCGACGCGAAGTAGGACTCGCTGAGGACGCTCGCGTCGATTCCTGCGTCCTCCGCGAGCGAGCCGACGACGTCATATCCGTCGCGGTAATCCGCGTTGCCGGCCTCGAAGGCCGCAAGCGCGATCAGCGCTCGGTCAAGGAAGCCGGGGTCTCCCGCGAGGCGGGCCGTAGCCCGGGCGAAGGCGACGATCGGCCCCGTACCGAGGGCGAGAGTACCGTCGAAGTCGAACACGATTGTCGCTGTCACAGATCTGCTTTCCCGCCCGCAACGATTGGGACGTTGCGTCCATGGTTGCATCATCATGTGGACGTTTCGGCCATGAGAAGGTGAACAGCTCGTGAAATCCGGGGCGGTGCGCCCCCCGCTGGCCGTCTACGCTGGGGGCGTGCCGGAGATCCTGGAGGCCGCGTCCGCGCTCGCGATCCACGACCCGGGCGCCGCTCTCGATTCGGAGCCCTGGCTCGGTGAAGCGATCGACGCCGACGCAGCGGCCGGCCGGTTCGTCGTGTGGGGCCGATCCACCGTGATCGACGAGAACACCCGCGAGCCGGTGCTGAGCCGTGAACTGTTCGCGGCACTGCATGAACGTGCGCGCCTGGACGCACAGTGGCCCGTCGGCAACGCCGGACTCCTCCACGTCTACGGCTATCTCCTGTCGCCGGTCATGACGCCGTTCGGACGCAAGCACGAACGGTGGACGAGAGGCGAGCTCGCGGCCCTGTGCGGCCTTCCTTCGAGCAGCTTCATCCCCTGGGCGAGTCGACGCACTCTGCTCGAACGAGTCACGGCAGCCGGACAGGCGGTTCTGGATCGACACCTGTGCCGGATGCAGGATCTGGGCGACGTGATCGCCCACATCGCCCTGACCCGCACGCACGGTGCGGCGGCGCTGGCCTACGCGCTGCAGACGCCGACGACGGGCCGGCGCATCGTGACGATGTTCCCGGTAGCGGATGCGGCGGCGATTCTCGCCGACATCGACTCCACGGCGCAGCGGCCACGCTGGAACGCCATCCTCCCGGGGGCGGGACTCACGCAGACATGAGGTTCTCGCGCACCACGCGGCGCAGCACCTTGCCGATCTGCGAGCGCGGCAGATCGGGTACCTCGACGATGCGCTTGGGCACCTTGTACGCGGCCAGGTGCGGCCGCACGAAGTCACGTAGCGCGGTCGAATCGAAGTGAGCTCCGTCGCGCATCGTGACGGCGGCGACGACATCCTCGCCCCCCGACGACCGCGGCAGCCCCACGACCGCGGCCGAATCGACATCCGGATGCAGCGTGAGGACCTGCTCGACCTCGCTCGGGCTGACGTTGAAGCCGCCCGTGATGATGAGCTCCTTGACCCGGTCGATGACCGTGACGAAGCCGTCTTCCGAGACCGTCACGATATCGCCGGTGCGCAGCCACCCGCCCTCCAGCAGCGTCGCCGCCGTCTCGTCGGGGCGCTGCCAGTAGCCCTGGAAGACCTGCGGTCCGCGGATGAGCAGCTCCCCGGCTTCGCCGATGGCGCGATCGGTTCGCGGGTCCTCGGGATCGACGACACGGATTTCCGTGCTGGGGAACGGCACGCCGACGGTGCCGGGGCGACGGGTGGGCCCGATGGGGTTGCCGAGGGCGACCGGCGAGGATTCCGTCATCCCGTACCCCTCGACCAGGAGCCCGTCGCTGGCCTCCTCCCACCGGGTCACGGTGCGAATCGGCAGGCTCATCGCACCCGAGATCGCAAATCGGATGCTGCGCAGATCGATCCGGCGATGAGCGGCAGCCCGCGCAAGGGCGTCGTAGATCGGCGGAACGGCAGGCAGGAAGGTGGGCGGCGACGACTTCGCGGCAGCGATGACCGAGTCGACGTCGAACCGCGGGAACAGCACGATACGCGCCCCGATCGAGATCGCGAACGTCAGGCACAACGTCAGCCCGTACGCGTGGAACAGCGGCAGCACCGCATAGAACGTCTCGGCGCCCTCCTTCAGCCCCGGCACCCACGCCCGGCCCTGCGCGGCGTTCGATCGCAGGTTTCGGTGGCTCAGGATCGCCGCCTTGGGCATGCCGGTTGTCCCGCTGGTCAGCTGCAGCAGTGCCGTGTCATCAAGGCCCGGGGTGGCGACCTTCGCCGGCAACGGGCGGGAACCGGCGAGGCTCTTCCATGCGACAAGCCTCTTGGCGGTCGGAGCGGCCGTCATCGCTTCGCGGGTCTTGCGCGCCGCGGGCAAGGGCAGCCGGAGGGCCAGACGCTTCACGAACGGCAGGGCGTCAGGCATCCGGACCGGCACGATCGCCTTGGGTCTGATGTCCGAGGGCATCTCGGCGATGGTGTCGGCCACCTTGTCCCACACGATCGCGGCGACCGCGCCGTGCACCTCGAACTGGTGGCGCAGCTCGCGCGCCGTGTAGAGCGGGTTGTGCTCGACCACGATCGCACCCAGCCGCAGGACGGCATAGAAGGCCACCACGTGCTGCGGACAGTTCGGCAGCACGAGCGCGACCCGGTCGCCGGGTTTCACGCCCTGCCTGCGCAGACCGTTCGCGACCCGTTCGACCTGCTCGCCGAGTTCCTTGTAGGTCGTCGTCGCCCCGAAGAACTCGAGCGCGACAGCATCGCCGTAGCGGGCGACGGATGCCGTGAGCAGGTCGACGAGCGTCTGATCGACGGGGTCGATCTCGGCGGGCACGCCGTCGGCATACGCGGCCAGCCACGGGCGGTGGGCCAGCGGGGATGAATCCTGGGCGTGCGTCTGGCTGCTCATCGTCTCGTTCCTCGGTCGGCTACGCGGCGCCAGTTTACGGTCCCCGCCCCCGTGCCGGGGCCGCGGCGGGGCCGTCCGCCGCGGCGCGGGCCCGGTGAGCCCACGCCGCGACGACGGGACTCATGCGGTGACGCTGGCACTCCAGGTGACCCCGAATCGGTCAGTGAGCATGCCGAAGCCGGCGCTCCACGCCGACGCGGCCAGCGGCTCGACGATGACGGCGTCCACCGCCAGCGCGTCCCAGTATCCCTGGAGCTCGTCGAAGCTGTCGGACCCGATCGAGACGAACAGGGCCTGGTCGGTGAGGGTGGTGTTGTTTTCGCGGCGGGTCGAGCCGCCGCCGGCGATCGAGCCCTCGGTCTGGCCGGGGATGTCATAGCCCATCACCCGGAAGCCGTTCTCTGCCGTTAGCAGACCGAACACCACCTTCTCGGCGCCCGGCAGCTCGGCCGGCATGCCGAAGTCGGCGTACGTGTTGATCACGGCGTTGCCGCCGAAGACGGACTGGTAGAACTCCAGCGCCTGGCGCGCATCGCCACGGAAGTTCAGGTGCGGGGTCGTCTGAATGGTCATGTCTTCTCCTTGATGAGAGTCGGCCCGATCGGCTCGACACCTCCACGCTCGCACCCGTATAGGTCAACTTCTGTCCTATATGGGATCTAGGGTCGTTGACATGGAGACGACATCGCGGCTGCTCGCCCTGCTGTCGTTGCTGCAGAACCGCCGGGACTGGCCCGGGTCGGTCTTGGCGGCGCGCCTCGATGTCAGCGACCGCACCGTGCGCCGATACATCGACCGTCTTCGCGAGCTGGGATATCGCGTCCAGGCAACCAAGGGCCCGGATGGTGGATACCGCCTCGACGCGGGCAGCGAGCTGCCCCCGCTTCTGCTCGATGACGATCAGGCACTCGCGGTCGCCCTCGCCCTGAGAACGGCACCAGCCATGGGCGCGGGCATAGCCGAGGCGGCGGTCCGCGCCCTCGGCACCATCCGCCAGATGATGCCCTCGCACCTGCGCCACCGCCTCGACGCCCTCGAGGTCACCACTGTCGCCCGGCCCGGCGAGGCGGCGCCCACCGACATCCCGCTGGAGACCCTGGTCACGATCGCCCATGCCATCCGCGACCGGGAGACACTGCGCTTCGACTACTCGGCCTCGGGCGACACCGGCACCGGCCCGGGCGGCGGAACCCCCCAGGACTCCCGTCCGGCCCGGCGCGTGGAACCGCACCACCTCGTCTCCTCGCACGGACGCTGGTACCTCCTCGGCTGGGACCTCGATCGCGACGATTGGCGCCTCTACCGGGCCGACCGCATGCGCCCGCGTATCCCGCTGGGCCCGCGTTTCGCGCCGCGCACGGTTCCCGGGGGCGATGTCGAGGACCTCGTCGCAGCCCGCTTCAAGGGGGCCGACGTCAACGCCTGGCCGTGCCGCGGTAGCGTCATCGTGCACCTCCCCGCCCGCGAGGTCCTCCCCTTCGCCGGCGACGCAACGGTCACGGCCATCGATGAGCACACCTGCAGCCTCGAGGCGGGATCCTGGTCATGGGGAGCGCTGGCGGCGTGGTTCGGGAGGTTCGAGGCGCAGCTGGAGGTCGTCGGTCCGGCCGAGCTCACCGCGGCCTTCGCGACGCTCGCCGACCGCTACGCGTCGGCACACAGGACCGGGCCAACCGACGCCGACTGACCCCGCGCGAACACGCAGCATCCGTAGGCGACAGCTCGGCCGCGGCGCACCGGACCCGGCCGGACTACCGCTCCGGAAGCAGACCGTGCGCGCGGGCGAAGGCCGCGAACTCCTCAAGAGCGTGCGGGTCGTCCAGGGACGACAGCGCGGCCAGCTCCACCGGATCGCTTCCCTGCATCACGCGCTTGACCGGCACCTCGAGCTTCTTCCCGGTCTTCGTGCGCGGGATGGCGGAGACGACGGCAATGTGATCGGGCACGTGCCGGGGGGTCAGCGCCGAACGCAGAGCGGCGTTGATGCGGCGAACGCGCTGCTCGTGGTCCCACCCGCTGCGCACCGCGGACTCGCCGGGCCGGTTCCCCGCTCCCGGGGCGGGGACGACGAACAGCACGAGCACGCCGGGTCCGCCATCCGCGTCCTCCAGATGGACGACGAGACTGTCGGCCACATCGGGAAGCTCCTCGACGACCCGGTAGAACTCCGAGGTCCCCAGGCGCACGCCGCCCCGGTTGAGGGTCGCATCCGACCGTCCGGCGATGACGCAGCTGCCGCCGGGCCCGAATCGCACCCAGTCGCCATGGCGCCAGATCCCGGGATACATGTCGAAGTAGGCCTCGCGGAACCTGCTGCCGTCCGCATCGCCCCAGAAGCCCAGGGGCATCGAGGGCATCGGGCGACGGATGACGAGCTCGCCGAGTTCGTCCACCACGGCTGCGCCGTCGGCGTCGAACGCTGCGGCATCCACCCCCAGGGACGCACCGCTGATCTCGCCCAGCCACACGTCGTGCAACGGCGAGCCCTGCACGATCGCCGAACAGACGTCGGTGCCGCCGCTTCCCACGTTGAGCACGACGTCGTCACCGAACTGGTCGTGGATCCACACGAAGCCCTCCGCCGTCAGCGGGCTGCCGGCGACCCCGACCTGCCGCACCGACGACAGGTCGTGGGTCGCCGTGGGAGTGAGCCCGGCAGCGCGCGAGGCGGTCACGAATCCGGGGCTGAGACCCAGGAGGCTTGCCCTGGTCCGATCGGCCAGACGCCACTGGGCATCGAGGTCCGGATAGAGCGGGTTTCCCTCGATCAGGACCGCCGCGGCACCGTGCAGCAGCGTGGAGACGAGGGTGTTCCACATCCTCCACGCCGTCGTCGTGAACCACAGCAGCCGATCCCCGGCCCGCAGATCCCAGTGCAGTCCGAGCGTCTTGAGGTGCTCGAGCAGGATGCCGCCGTGGCCGTGCACGATGGGCTTCGGGGCCCCCGTCGTGCCGGACGAGAACAGGACGAAGAGGGGATGCGCGAACGGCACCGGGGTGAAGGTCAGCGGCTCCTCGGTCGGCGCAGCAACCTCTGCCCACGCCACGTCGGCCTCGACGTCGAACTCACCATAGGGGACCCCGATCACGTGCCGCACGGTGGGAAGCCCGGCGCGCAGGGCCGCGACATCCTCGGTCTTGTCGACCGGCTTGTCGCCGAACCGGTATCCGCCGGTGACGAGCAGGATGTCGGGATCGAGCTGTCCGAACCGGTCGAGCACCGCGCGCGCGCCGAACTCCGGGGCGCAGCTGGCCCAGATGGCTCCGAGGCTCACCGCCGCCAGGAACGCGACGACCGTCTCGGGGATGTTCGGCAGGTAGGCGACGACCCGGTCGCCGGGCCCGACCCCGAGCCGGCGAAGCCCCGCCCGCGCCCGACGCACCTGCTCGGCGAGCTCGCCGAAGGTCAGCGCGATCTCCCCCCGGGTCTGCGAGGTGGCGAAGATCGCGAGACTGCCCGGATCATGGCGGAGGCAGTGCTCGGCGTAGTTGAGCTCGGCGCCCTCGAACCACGAGACCCCGGGCATCGCCTGTCCTGACAGCACCGCACGCGGTGCGGCGTGCGCGCGCACCTCGAAGAAGTCCCAGACGCTCTGCCAGAACGCCTCCAGCTCCCGCACCGACCAGGCGTGCAGGGTCGCGGTATCGGCGAACGAGAGACCGCGCTCGCGCTCCAGCCACCGCAGGAACTGCGCCATCACCGATGCATCGCGCACGACCGCCGCCGGACGATACAGCACCTCGTGCGCCGCCCCGCCGTGCGCCGGCACCGTCATCGCTCCGACCCGGAGGAGACCGGCATCCGCAGCCCGTCCGCATCGGCGAGCAGGGCCGCCAGCTCTGTCATCGAGGCCACGACCAGGTCGGGCATGTCGGATGCCGGGGTGTCGGCGAGCTTCTCGGGAGTCGTGATGCCCGTGAGCACGATGCCCGCGACCGCGCCGCCGCGACGGGCCATGCCGCTTTCGAGATAGACGTCGTCACCGAGCACCAGCGTGTGCTCGGGAGTGGTTCCCAGTGCCCAGCAGACCGTCTCGAGGGCGAACGGCGAGGGCTTGCCGAGCACGGTCCACGGCCGACCGGTCACGTGCGAGAGCCCCGCCACGATGAAGCCCGAGACGCCGACGTTGAGGCGATCCCTGCTCGCGAACGCGGGGGCGTCCGAGGTGCAGTACAGCGCGGCGCCGGCCAGGATCGCCTCGGCGGCGAACTGCAGCTTCGGCTTGGTGAACTCCGTGTCCCAACCGACGAGGATCGCTGCGGCACCGGTGGCCGCGCCCGAGGCGTGCTCGGCGGGATCGATGACGTTCACCCCGTGGTCACGCAGGACGGGGATCACCCCGTCGCCGCCGTACGCGAGCACAGGCTGGTCGCCGTAGCGCTCCCGCAGTGCGCGGGCTGCCGCGACCGAGGGCGTGAGCACCTCGGCGTCGGCGACATCCAGGCCGAGCCCTCGCAGGTGGGCGGCGATGTCTTCGGGGGCCTGGGCGGTGCCGTTGGTGAACACGCAGACCGCACGGCCCGACGCGCGCACCTGGTCGATCAGTTCCGCCGCGCCGGGCAAGGCGGTTCCCCCTTGGCCGGCGGGACCGTCAGAGATGACGAGGCATCCGTCGACATCGAACATGACGCCGTCGACGGCGGCGAGCCGGGGAAGGATGTGGGACGTCATCGGTCCTCCTCAGCGGGGCGATCGAGGGCGATGCGCGTGCCGCCGACGTCGATGCGCAGCGAGCGCCAGCGGGGCAGGGCGTTCGCGGCTGCCACGAAGGACGTGAGATCGGTGGGCGGGGGCACCGACGGTGTCGGTGACCAGCGCGGCGCGGGGCCGGCGCCATACATCGCGGCCAACTGGTCGTGCGGCAGCACGATCGCCAGCAGCAGGTCCTCATCCGACAGCGCCCGTCCGAGCCGCTCGGAGTGCATCCGGCGCAGCTCCTCCAGCGACGGCTCGGGCACGGGGCGATCCAGTTCCGCGGCGCGCGGCAGATCACGGACCCGCTCCTCGATATCGGGGTCGATCGCCCCCTCCGGCACGCCGAAGTGCCCCAGCACGAACCGCACGACCTCATCGGGGATGCGGCTGTACCGCGGCTGCCCGCTCTCGACGGCGAGCACGTTCATGAGCGCCTGGCTGCCGACGAACTGGCTGAACGGCGTCACCATGATGGGGTACCCCAACTCGGCGCGCACGCGCACGCACTCCTCGAGCACCTGCGGCAGGCGGTCGGCCATCCCGATCTCGCCGAGCTGGCGCGTCAGCGTCCCCATCATCCCGCCGGGCACCTGGTGCACGTGCGCGCCCAGATCGAACTCGGTCGGCGCGCCCGCCGCGAGCCCCTGAGAGCGAGCGATCGCCCACAGCGTCTCTGCGGCGCGTGCCGCGGCATCCCGGTCGATGTCCACGGGGATCCCGACGGCGTCGAGATTGGTCAGGAGGTGCTCGAGACTCGGCTGGGCGGTGCCGTTGGAAAGGGGACCCAGTCCGGTGTGGAGAACATCGACATCCAGGGCGGCGGCGGTCACGTAGAGCTGGGATGCCGCCCCGGTGGTCGTGTGACTGTGCAGTTCCAGCGGCTTGCGCACAGCGCCCCGCAGGAGCGGGACGAGATCGCGGACCCGCTCCACCGTCAGCAGCCCTCCGGGGTCCTTGAGGTAGACGCGGTCGATCGCGGGTTCGGCCTCGTAAGCGGCGGCGTTGGCCAGGTACCTCTCGTCGGTGTGCACGGGGCTCTCGGTGAAGACGACTCCGGCGACGATCTGCGTGAAGCCCTCCTCCTTCGCCCAGCGGGCCACCCGGATGGTGGCATCCCGGTCGTTCATCGGCTCGGCGATCTGCAGGCGACGCACCCCGTGGGTGGCGAGCATCCGCAGCGCGAGGCGCATGACCGGCTCGCTGGCCTTCTCCCACGACATGAAGCGCATCCCGGTCGTGATCGCCGACAGCAGGGCGCCGGGCGCCGCGGCGCTGACACGGTCGAGCCGCTCCCAGGGATTCTCCTGATGGAACTTCACCCCGACCGACAGGTGCGTGGAGCTGGTGAAATCGATGGCAGCGAGGTTCATCTGTCCCAGATCGACCGCCGCCGCCTCCGCCATCCCGGTCGTGATCCCGGTCGCGCCCCACAGGCTCTGGTTTCCGTCCCGCAGCGAGGTGTCGACGATGCGCACGGGTCCCCGGGTGCGACGGCCCCCGAGGGGCGACAGGTGGGCGGCGCGCGAGTGCTCCGTCATCGGGTGTCCTCCCTCATGCGTTCCCATTCCCGGGTGAACCAGGTCGTCGGCACGGGGCCGGCCCGGAAGTCCTTGTGCGCGAGGACCGCCTCGAGCATCGGCAGCGTGGTCGTGAGCCCCTCCACCCGGGTGCCGCGGACCGCCGCGAGGGCCGCCTCGACGGCCGCGGCGCGATCGTGGGCGCGGACGATGAGCTTGGCGGCG
Source organism: Microbacterium sp. bgisy207 (assembly GCF_965345035.1). Taxonomy (GTDB): domain Bacteria; phylum Actinomycetota; class Actinomycetes; order Actinomycetales; family Microbacteriaceae; genus Microbacterium. Next base: position 199,993 of record NZ_CBDRMG010000001.1, on the reverse strand, counting down.
AGGCTGTCGTAGTAGGGCGGGAAGTCGAATCCGGACTCGATCTGCGTGTCGATGCGGATGCCGGGGCCGCGGGGCCACCGCACGTGGGTGACCCGACCCGCGTTCGGCCGGAAGTCTGCGGCCGGGTCCTCGGCGTTGATGCGCAGCTCGATCGCCGCCGCAGGCGGTACGGCGGGCGGCACCGGCAGACCGGTGGGCAGGCCGAGGGCCAGCAGCAACTGCGCGGCGACCAGGTCGACCCCGAAGGCCTCCTCCGTCACGGGATGCTCGACCTGGATGCGGGCATTGACCTCGAGGAAGACCACATCGTCGCTGAGCGTGTCGACGAGGAACTCGACGGTGCCGGCGCCGCGGTAGCGCAGGGCTGCCACCAGCGCCCGGGAGGCATCGTGCAGGATGCGGCGACGTTCCACCGAGATCCCGGGGGCCGGGCACTCCTCGATGAGCTTCTGGTGGCGCCGCTGCACCGAGCAATCGCGATCACCGAAGATCAGCGCGCCGCCCTCGCCGTCGCCGAAGACCTGCACCTCGACGTGGCGGGCCGAGCCGTAGTACCGCTCCATGTAGAGGTCCCCGTTGCCGAAGGCCGCCGCGGCTTCCTGCGCCGCCTGGGGAGCGAGCGCGACGAGTTCGGCTTCGGTGGTGGCAAGACGGATGCCGCGCCCGCCGCCGCCGTGAATGGCCTTCACCAGCAGCGGGTAGCCGATCTCGGCGCCGAGGGCCGCGACGTCGTGCACGTCGCTGATGACCCTGCCCTGGGCGACGGGTACACCGGCCGCCACTGCCACAGCCCGCGCGCTGCCCTTGTCGCCGACCGCGCGGAGGGTCTCGGGGCGGGGCCCGGCGAAGGCGATCCCCTCCTCCTCGAGCAGCTCGCACAGGCGCGGCTGCTCACTGAGGAAGCCGTACCCCGGATGCACGACATCCGCGCCGGCGTTGACGGCGGCCTGGGCGATCAGTTCGGGGTTGAGGTAGCTCTGCGCCGACGGTGCAGGACCGATCACGAGGACCCGATCGGCCGCGCGCGCGGCGAGCGAGTCCGTGTCGGCGGCGCTGGCGGCCAGGACCGCCTCGGCGCCGATCCGCTGCGCCGCGGCCACGACGCGCGCCGCGATCTCGCCCCGGTTGGCGACGAGGACGACGGGTCGGTCAGCACTCACCGGTCACGCCTCGAACCGTGCGAGGACCTGACCGAACTGCACCTGCGCGCCGTCTTCCGCCTCGAAGGCCGCGATCGTGCCGGCGGCACCTGCCACGACGGGGTTCATGAGCTTCATGATCTCGATGATCCCGATCGTGGTGTCGGCCTCGACGGCGTCTCCGGGCTCGACGAAGGGCGCCGCGCCGGGAGCGGGTCGGCGGTAGAACACGCCCAGCATCGGTGCCGTGATCGCCGCTCCGACGGCGCTCTCCGTCGCGGCGGCGTCGACGACGGGGGCCGGCGCGGGCGACACGGGCGCGGGCGACGCGGGGGCAGGAGACGCGGGGGCAGGGGACGCGGCCATGGCGGGCGCCGGGGCGGCTGTGACGGATGGCGCAACCGGCGCATCGATGGGCCCGGTGCGCGAGAGCCGCACCGACACCTCGCCCCACGTGATCGCGACCTCGTCGTAGTGACCGCCGTCCATAGCGGTGACGAGGTCGAGCAGCTGCTGCCAGCTCAGGGGTTCCTGGGCCACGTCGCCCTCCTTCTGGTTGAGGCACCATCGTGCGGGGACCCCATGGCAGGGGCAACAGCCGTTCTCATATGATGAGAAGGGCCGTGGTCACGGCACACGCGGTCGGTTTACGTTGATCGCCCTACCAGGGACGAACCAGATCGCGACTTCGAGGATGAAACGTGACCGATCACTTTGACGCCGTCATCATTGGCGGCGGACACCATGCAACGATCATCGCGCCGTACCTGGCGCGGGCGGGCCTGAGCGTCGCCGTCTTCGAGGCGCGCTCGCACCTCGGCGGCGGCGCACAGAGCATGCCCGGGCCCACGGCGGGGGTGACGCAGAACCCCTGTGCGCACTGGACGCGCTTTTACGGGCATCCGGCCTATAAGGACTTCGGACTCGGCGATCTCGGCCTGAGCTACGTCTTCCCCGAAGGCAACGAAGCCATGGTGTTCGACGACGGCTCCGTCTTCATCGGCTACTCCGCAGCCCGCGTGGTCGACGAGTCCGGCCGCGCAGAACCGTGGGATGAGGGCGTCGCCCGCACCGAGGCCAACATCCGCGCCTTCAGCAGCCGGGATGCCGACACGTACCTGCGGGTGCACGAGGCCTACTCCGCGCATATCAAAGGCGCATTCGGTCGGCAGCGGTTCACTCCGCCGCCACCGTGGGGGACCCCCGACCCGCTCGAAGCCTTGATCGACGTGCCCGGGTCGCTCATCGAACCCGTGCACCAGTTCATGACGATGCGTCAGCTCGCCTACGACATGTTCGAGTCCGACGAGTTGCGCACGCTGTTCATGCGCGCGGGGGTCACCTCCACGGGGTGCTACCCGGATGACGTTCCTGGCCTGCAGGGGTTCATCCATAACCTCGCGCTCGTGCTTTCGCTCGAACCCGCGGCGATCGCGATCGGGGGAACGGGGGCGATCACCGCGGCTCTGGTCAGGGCCGGCAGGATGCGCGGGGTGCAGTACGTCACCGGTGCGCGCGTCGATGAGATCGTGCAGGAAAACGGCAGGGCGACCGGCATCCGACTCGCCGACGGCTCGTTCGTCGGGGCGGACATCGTCGTCTCGGACCTGGGCCTACCCCAGACCGTGCTCCAGCTCATGCGCCACGGAGAGGTGGCCGAGCGGATCCGTCACCGCCTCCGCAACGTCGTGTACGACCGGGGCCAGCTCGTGTGGGCCAACGTCGTCACCCACGAGGCTCCGGACTACGCGGGCACCACCGGCGTCGCCGAGGCCGGTGCGCAGCCCCGCCTGTACTGGGGTCCGAAGGATCCCGACTGGTTCGCGACCCGCTATCAGGCACACATCTTCTCGGAGGGCATCTCGCCCAGGATGCTGATGCTCTCGAGCACGGATTCGCAGTGGGACACCACCCGGGCGCCGAAGGGCCAGCACATCACGGGCATCGAGGAGTTCACAGCCCCGATCCGGTTCTTCGACGATGACGGCTGGGCCCGCCTCGAGAAGGAGTTCGACGCGCGCATCCGCGCCCAGTGGCCGACGTACGCGAAGAACATGACCGCCGACAACATCGCCGCGATCGAGTGGTTCCTTCCGCCTCGCGTGCGCTCCACACACCCGGACATGATCGAGGGCGGCTACGTCGAGGGAGCGCATCTGGCCAGCCAGCTGGGACGCTTCCGCCCGATCCCCGAACTCGCGGGCTATCGCACGATCCTGCCGAACCTGTACAACTGCTCGTCCAACGTCCACTCCGGCTCCGGTATCGGCCGCGGCAGCTCGCTCAATGCCTGGCACCAGATCGCCGAGGATCTCGGCATCGACCCGCACGCGGAGATCCGCAAGCCCGACCCCGAGCTCGTCGAGGTGCCGGCAGCGACGTGAGCGCGATGGAGGAGCCAGGATGACGGACGCCGAGGACAAACACGGACCCCACGGCGTGATCGACCGCGTCCTGGCCGTCCTCGCCGCCTTCGAAGGGACCACGGGTTCCCTCACCGTGGCCGGCATCGCCCAGCGGGCGGGGCTGCCCGTCTCGACGACGTACCGGATCGTGGCGTCACTGGAGGGCTGGGGAGCGCTGCGCAAGGGCTCCGACGGGCGATATCAGATCGGTTTCCGGCTGTGGTCGCTGGGCCAGCAGGCCGGACGACGATTGCGTGACCGAGCTCATCCGTTCCTGCAGGACCTCTTCGACCTGACTCACGAGAACGTTCATCTCGCGATTCGTGACGGGCTGTACTCGCTGTATATCGACAAGGTCTACAACTCACGCAAGCTGCCGATCGTGTCACGGATCGGGGGCCGGCTGCCCCTGCACGCCACGGCGGTCGGGCGTGTGCTCCTGGCCGCACAACCCGACTGGTTCGTCGACGCCTACCTCGCCCGCGAGCTCGAGAGCCCCACCCCGAGCACGGTGACCGACCCCGGGGAACTGGCCGAGATCATCCACACGGTCCGGCGGGAGGGTCTGTCGGTCACGTACGAGCAGATGCGGCTCGGCGCGATCTCGCTGGCAGCCCCCATCGTGTACGAGGAAGAGACCGTGGCCTCGGTCGCCCTGGTGTTCGACATCAGCCAGGCAGGCGAGATCGAGCGCCTCCGCCCCGCGGTCAAGGGCACCGCTGACAAGATCAGCCGTGCGATGCGCGGAGGAAGCGCCGGCGCCGTGATGCGACGCATCGCTCCCCAGGCCGCATCTTTCTCAGGCGGTGAGAAAACCCGGTTGCACGCCGTCGATCCTCGTTGAAGAGTCGAGGCACTCGTTCGAGGAGGAACAGCATGAGCAGGACCGCACCGACTGCGGCACGGGACTACCACGGGTTCGAACCGTTCAAGCTCACCGATCCGTTCGGGTCGTGGAAGGCGCTCCGCGAGGAGGCACCTGTCTTCTACGACGATCGGATCGGCTACTGGGTCGTGTCCCGCTACGAGGACGTCAAGGGCGTCTTCGACGACTGGGAGACGTTCTCGTCGGCCAATGCGCAGCAGCCCATCCGACCGCTCGGCGAAGCGGCCAAGAAGGTGCTCGCCGACGGCGACTTCACCGCCTACTCGGGGCTCTCCGCGCGCGTCCCTCCGGAGCACACACGCATTCGAGCGATCGCGACCAAAGCCTTCACTCCGCGCCGCTACAAGGTGCTCGAGCCCTTCATCCGCGACAACGTCAACGTGCTGATCGATCGGATGGTCGCGAAGGGCGAGCCCGGCGACATCCTCACCGACATCGCCTGGGATCTGCCCACGATCACGATCTTCACCCTCATCGGCGTGCCGGTCGACATGATCGAGACGGTCAAGGCGTGGGCAAGCTCTCGCACGGCGATCACCTGGAGCGACCTCACCGACGAGGAGCAGGTTCCCCACGCCGAGAACCTCGTGGCGTACTGGCGCTTCTGCCGCCAGCTCGTGGCCGACGCGAAGACCTCCCCCGGCGACAACCTCGTGTCCGATATGGTCCGCTTCCAGGCCGAGGGCGACGAGATCAGCGATCACGAGATCGCCTCCTTCCTCTACAGCCTCCTTTTCGCCGGTCATGAGACGACGACGACCCTGATCTCGAACACCGTCCGCGAACTGCTCGCGAACGACGAGTTCGCCCGCATCGGTGAGGACCCCTCCCTTATCCCCGGGGCGATCGACGAGGTGCTGCGGGTGAGCGGCAGCATCATCGCCTGGCGCCGTCACGCCGAGAAGGAGGGGCAGATCGCCGGCGTCACGATCCCCGCCGGCGCCAAAGTCCTGCTGCTGATGGGCGCCGCCAACCGTGACCCCGCGGTCTTCCCCGACCCCGACACGTTCGACATCACACGCAGCAATGCCCGTTCGCATCTGTCGTTCGGCTACGGCATCCACTACTGCATCGGCAACATGCTGGGCAAGCTGCAGACGAAGATCGCCGTCGAGGAGATCGCCCGCCGCCTTCCGAACCTCCGCCTCGTACCGGACGTGCAGATCACGTTCGGCGACAACCTGTCCTTCCGCGTTCCCGACGCTGTCCCCGTCCTTTGGAGCTGATCGCCGTGAGTCCCGCCCTCCCCCAGATCTACACCTTCGCGTTCGACTCCGGCGAGCAGCCCTCGATCGGGCGTCTCGGCGGCAAGTGCAACAGCCTGGCCATCATGACCTCCGCCGGCATGCCCGTGCCGCCCGGGTTCGCCGTGACCACCGATGCCTTCGACAAGGTCATGGACGGCACCGGCCTGCGTCAGCGCATCCTCGAGATCCTCGCGGATCTCAACGTTCACGACGTCGCCGACGTGGCAGAGGTCGAACGCCGCGCCGAGCACGTGCGCGAGCTCATCCTCACGCAGGAGATCCCGGATGACGTCCGCGAAGAGGTCGTAAGTGCCTACCGGGCACTCATGGAGCACTGCGGCGGCGAGGTCGCCGTCGCTGTGCGCTCCAGCGCGACAGCCGAAGACCTCCCCGATGCGAGCTTCGCCGGACAGCAGGACACCTACCTATGGATCGTGGGTGAACACAACGTCATGCACAAGATCCGCGAGTGCTGGGCAAGCCTCTACACGGCTCGCGCGATCACCTACCGCCTGAGCAACAGCATCCCCGACGAGGGCCTGTCGATGGCTGTGGCCGTCCAGAAGATGGTCAACTCGCGCTCGTCCGGCGTCGCGATGACCCTCGACCCGCAGACCGGCGATCGCACCAAGATCGTCGTGGAATCCAGCTGGGGACTCGGCGAAATGGTCGTCTCGGGCGAGGTCACCCCCGACAACTTCCTCCTCGACAAGGTCATGATGACCGTGGTCACCCGCGCGATCAGCCACAAGGGCGAGGAACTCGTCCCCAACGGCCGCGGCGGAATCGTGCGCCGGGCCGTGGCGGAGGACCGGGCCGGTGCCCCGAGTCTGAGCGATGACGAATTGATGGCCGTCGCGCGCCTGGCCAAGGCCGCCGAGAAGCACTACGGCCGGCCGCAGGACATCGAGTGGGCGATCGACGCCGACCTTCCGGCCGGCGGCAATGTCCTGCTGCTTCAGGCCCGCCCCGAGACGATCTGGTCGCCGAAGTCGACGACCAACACGATCACGATCACGTCGAAGGGTTCCGGGATCGCGGCCATCGCCACCTCGATGCTCTCGAGTCTCGGCATCCGCTGACCCGGCGTACTGCTCCACCGCCCACACCACCCGAGACGACGTCGCTCGCCGAGCACGTCGCGGACGTATCGAAGGAGATGCAATGTCCGACACCGCAACCACGTCCAAGTCCTTCCCCTCCCCGTATGAACTCACCGCGCCAGCGGGGTCGGAGGGCTGGGAGTCGCTGTACCCCTATAACCTCGTCTTCCGCGAGGAGCTGCGTGAGAAGGAAGACAGCCGCTTCTGGTTCTGCGACAGTCAGCACTGGCCGAACGTGTTCAAGCCGTTCGAGGTGACCGCGGTCGAGTTCGCCAGCCGCAACCTCGGCGCGTACAACACCCGGCATTACCTGGTCCCGCCGGCCAACGGCATCGACTACCGCATCCACAACGGTTACACCTACTTCAGCCCCGTACCGGTGCCGCCCGAGCAGATCGCCGATCGTGTGCCGCACTTCCTGGCCCGCGCCGGCCACTACTTCCAGAACTGGGAGTCGCTGCTGGAGAACTGGCACACCAAGGTGACCGACAACATCAGGGAGCTCGAGGCGATCGAGTTCACGCCGCTGCCCGAGATGGTGCCGATGGAGACGATCACCGACGGCGTCGGCTATGACCCCTCGGTGGACCTGTTTGAGGCATACGACAAGCTCCTCGCGCTGGCCTATCGCAACTGGGAGCACCACATGGAGTTCCTGAACCTCGGATACGTCGCCTACCTCGACCTGTTCCAGTTCTGCAAGGAGGCCTTCCCCGGCATCCCCGACCTGGCGATCGCGAAGATGGTCGCCGGCGTCGACTCGGTGCTGTTCCGTCCCGACGACGAGCTCAAGAAGCTGTCGGAGCTCGCCGTCGAGCTGGGCGTGCAGGATGCCTTCGCCCAGGGCGACGGCAATGCCGAGGCGACGCTTGCCCTCCTGCGCGAGACCGCCGGCGGTCAGGAGTGGATCCAGGCATGGGAAGCCGCGCAGGACCCGTGGTTCAACTACACGTCGGGGAACGGCTTCTACGGCGACGACAAGTACTGGCGCGACGACCTGGACATCCCGATGGGCTACATCCGCGACTACGTCGAACGGGTGGCGGCAGGCGAGACGCTCGGCCGGCCCAAGGAGGAGCTGCTCGCCGAGCGCGACCGGATCGCCGAGGAGTACGCCTCCGTGCTCGACGACGAGGCCCGCGCCACGTTCGAGGGCAAGCTGGGCCTTGCCCGCACCGTCTACCCGTACGTGGAAGACCACAACTTCTACATCGAGCACTGGACGATGGGCGTGTTCTGGCGCAAGGTCCGCCAGTTGTCGAACCTGCTGCACGAGCAGGGTTTCTGGCCGCAGCCCAACGATCTGCTCTACCTCAGCCGCGACGAGGTGCGCCCCGTGCTGTTCGACTATGCCAGCGCGTGGGCGGTGGGTACGGAACCGATCGGCCCGACCTACTGGCCTGCCGAGATCGAACGCCGTCGCGCCATCGTCGCCGCGCTCGAGAAGGAACGCCCGCAGCCGGCGTTCAACACGCCGCCCGCCCAGATCAGCGAGCCCTTCACCGTCATGCTGTGGGGTATCACCACCGAGCAGGTGCAGCAGTGGCTGGGAACCGACGACGCCGAAGAAGGCGTCCTGACCGGCATGGCTGCCTCCGGCGGCGTCGTCGAGGGTCGCGCCAGGGTGATCACGAACGCGTCGCAGCTGGGCGAACTCGAGCAGGGTGAGATCCTCGTCGCCCCGGTCACGGCCCCCAGTTGGGGACCGGTGTTCGGCAAGATCGCGGCGACCGTCACCGACATCGGCGGCATGATGAGCCACGCCGCGATCGTCTGCCGCGAGTACGGCGTCCCCGCCGTCACCGGTACCGGCAAGGCGTCGACCACCATCACCACCGGCACCCGCCTGCGGGTGGACGGCAACCAGGGCAAGGTCACGATCCTCGACTGAGGGTCAGGAGGCGAACACCATGACGCGTACATCCCGCTCCCCCGTCAATCTGCTCGGACGAGACGTCTCCGCGCACATCCCGTCGCGCGACGCCACCAAGGGCATGTTCGAGATGAGGGAGCGGGATGACGCCGTCTGGAACGCCGCACTCCCCTTCCTTCGCACCCGCGACAACGACGCCCACACGCTCGTGTCGTATGGGATCGCCCGGGCGTTGTGCGAGATGATCCCGGATGCCGACCCCGATGTGGTCCTGCCGGCGATCATCCTGCACGACACCGGGTGGTCCACTGTCGATGAAGTCGTTGCGTTCAACGCGATCGCCCCCGACCGGGACGGCAGCCTGCACCACATCGTCATCCAGCACGAGAAGGAAGGCGCTCGCATCGCCCGCGAGGTGCTCGGGGGCCTCGGGCACGCGCCGGCGGTGATCGAGGAGGTCGTCGCGATCATCGACGGGCACGACACCCGGCTCACCGCGATCAGTCTCAACGACTCGGTCGTGAAGGATGCCGACAAGGTCTGGCGGGTCTCCCCGCACGGCATCGACGTCGCCGTCCCGCGATTCGGCCTGACCCGTGAGGAGTCGGCGATCCTCAACGCCTCCCGCGCGGTCGATGACCTCTTCACCCCCGAAGCCAAAGCCATGTCACGCGCATTCCTCGCGTGGGAATGCATGACCGAGAGCCCGCAGTGGACCCAGACGACCCCCCGGGAGCTGGACGCATGAGCACCACCCACGCCGACCGCACTGTCGTGGTCACGGGCGCCGCGGCAGGCCTCGGCCGCGCGTTCGCCCTCGGATTCGCGGAGCGCGGCGCGAACGTCGTCATCGCCGACGTCAACGAGCCGGGCGCCGCCGAGACGGCCGAGCTCGTGCGGGCGCGGGGCGTCGGGGCGCTCGCGGTGCGCACGGACGTCACCGACCGCGCCTCGACGGACGCGCTCATGGATGCCGCTGTCGACCGGTTCGGCAGCATCCATGCCCTCGTCAACAATGCCGCGATCTACGCGACCATCCATCGCGCCCCGTTCGCCGAGATCGATCCCGACGAGTGGGACAGGGTCATGGCGGTCAACGTCAAGGGCACGTGGCTGTGCTCGGCATCCGCCGTCTCGCGCATGAGCGAGGGCGGCGCGATCGTCAACATCGCCTCGGCGACGGTCTTCAGCGGCTCCCCGCAGTGGATGCACTACGTCGCCTCCAAGGGCGCCGTGATCGGGATGACCCGGACGCTGGCCCGCGAGGTCGGCGGGCTCGGGATCACCGCGAACGTCATCGCGCCCGGCTTCACCCTCACCGAGGCGTCCCTGGCTCAGATCGAGGATGCCGAGACCTACGGTGTCGCGGCGCGAGCGATCAAACGGGCCAGCGTTCCCGAGGACATCGTCGGCACCGCCCTCTTCCTGACCTCCCCCGACGCCGCCTACATCACCGGGCAGACGATCGTCGTCGACGGCGGCAAGCAGTTCATCTGACAAGGAGCACCCGTGAGCACTGTGGTCTACATCGCCGACGACGGCACCGAAACGACGATCCAGGGACGCCCCGGCGACTCGGTCATGGAGACCGCCGTCCGCAACGGCGTGAAGGGGATCGTCGGCGAGTGCGGCGGAAGCCTCTCCTGCGCGACCTGTCACGTCTTCGTCGAACCCGAGACCTTCGCGCTCGTCGGCGGGCCCGCGGGTCCCCTCGAGGACGACATGCTCGACGGCACCGCGGTCGAGCGCGAGGAGACCTCGCGGCTGTCGTGCCAGATCACGCTGCAGGAAGGCGTCGAGTACCGCGTCCGCACCCCGAAGGCGCAGATCTGATGGGCACCACGCTCATCGTCGGCGCCTCGCAGGCCGGTGTCCAGATCGCGGCGACCCTGCGCGAACTCGGCGACACCGACCCGATCGTGCTGGTCGGCGAGGAGCCGCATCGTCCGTATCAGCGACCACCGCTGTCGAAGAAATGGCTCAAGAGCGAGCTCGTCCCGGGCGACGTGATTCTGCGCACCCGCGAGTGGTACGACGCGCAGGGCGTCGAACTCATCAGCGGTGACCGGGTCGTCACGGTGCACCGCGATCTGGATGGCAGCGGGATCGCCACGACCCAGGGCGGCCGGAGCCTGGGCTTCGACCGTCTGGCCCTTGCCACTGGATCCTCGGTGCGGCGCCTGACGATACCCGGGACCGACTTCCACGGGGTGCACTACCTGCGCGACGCCGACGACGCCCTCGCCCTCGAAGCAGCGCTCCATGACCCCGCGCACCGGCGCATCGTGGTCATCGGCGGCGGCTTCATCGGCCTCGAGATCGCCGCCGTGGCCCGCAGCATGGACAAGGAAGTCACCGTCCTCGAGGCAGCGCCGCGCCTGATCGGGCGTGTCGTGTCCGAAGAGACCAGCGCGTTCTACCTCGCCGCGCACCGGCGCCGCGGGACCAGGGTCGTTCTCGGCGCCTCGCTCACGCGCATCGTCGGCGGGGTAGCGGATGCCGCCGGCCGACGCTCTCGCGTCGTGGCCGTCGAGTTCGCCGACGGCACCAGGATCCCCGCCGACCTCGTCGTGATCGGGATCGGGGTCATCGCCCGCACGGAACTCGCCGTCCAGCTCGGCCTCGAGGTCGACCGGGGAGTGGTCGTCGACGAGCACGCCCTCGCCTCGGACGGCCGCACCGTGGCCGCCGGCGACTGCACGGTCATGCCCAACCCCTACGCACTCGGGATCCCGGGCCCGACCCGCATCGAGAGCGTCAACAACGCCCTCGAACAGGCCAAGATTGCTGCCGCGAGCCTGCTCGGGGAGCGCCCGACGTACCGGTCGGTGCCCTGGTTCTGGTCGGACCAGGCAGACCTGAAGCTGCAGATCGCGGGACTGAGCACCGGATACGACAGGGTCGTGGTGCGAGGCCGCCCCGAGGATGAGCGCTTCGCGGTGCTCTACTACCGGGACGGGCGGCTGATCGCGGCGGACTGCGTCAACCAGCCGGCCGAGTTCCTCGCGATCCGGGGGGCACTCGGCAAGGGGCACACCATCGCGCCGGAGGCGGCAGCCGACCTGTCCACACCCCTGAAGCAGTCGATCACCGAACCGCTGGTGGCACAACGGGAGGCCTCATGACCCAGTATGTGAACACGTTCGACTCGGTGCAGACCGTCGGAAACGGGCAGACGCCGCGGCGCAGCTACACCGATCTCGACGACCTGTGGCGCGCGGCCGAGCCCTACATGCGGGCGCGACGCAATGACGTCCACATCCCGCTCTCGTTCTACTTCGCCGAGCTGCTGCTGGATGACTATCCCGACGCCGATGAGCTCGTGACCCGGGTCGCGATCCTGCTGCACGACACGGGGTGGGCGCGGGTCGACGCGGACAAGACGATCGCCGAAGGGTTCCGGTCCGAGAACTGGCGCACCTCCGACGCCCGCATCCAGCACGAGATCGAGGGCTGCAACATCGCCCGGGAACTGCTGCCGGGACTCGGCTTCGACGACGCGTTCATCACGCAGGTCACCGACATCATCGACGGGCACGACACCCGGCTGGACCACCACTCGCTCGAGGACGCGATCGTGCGCGACGCCGACCGGCTCTGGCGGTTCACGCCGACCGGAACCGCGTTCTCTGCCGAGTGGTTCGGGGTCACGCCGCGGGAGATCGTCGCGAACCTCGAGGCTGTCGTGCTCGACGAGCTCATCACCGCCTCGGGCAGGCGCATGGCCGAGGCCGAGATGGGACGCACGATCGAGCTGCTCAAGATCGACCTGCTGTGACCAAGGAGCATTGACGATGTCCGACGCACTGCGGGAAGCATCCGCAACGCCGATGATGGCGAGCCACCGCGCCGCGGCGCTGACCCTCCCCTACCGGTACGTGGACGATGTGTTCGTCGGCGGCCACTACCGCCGGTCCGATGCGAGCGACGGCGTCGAGGAGGTGGTGGACCCGGCGACCGGGGAGATCTGGGCGTCGGTGCCGAAGGCGTCGGAGCAGGATGTCGACCGCGCTGTCGCTGCCGCACGGGCGGCGTTCCCCGCGTGGGCTGCCGTGTCGCCGAGCGAGCGCGCCGAACGGATGCGCCGCTGGGCCGACGCGCTCGAGCGCCGCGCCGGGCCACTGTCAGTGACCAGCACCCTCGAGAACGGTTCGCCGATCTCCGAGACGGCGGGAGCTGCCGCCAACGCGGCGGGCATCATCCGCTATTTCGCGGAGCTCGCGCCCCTCCTCGAGCAGGACGACATCCGCATCGCCCCTCTCGACCCCACACAGGCCACGACAGTGCGTCGCGACCCGGTCGGCGTGTGCGCGCTGATCGCCCCGTGGAACTTCCCCATCAACCTCGTCGTGATCAAGCTCGCGCCCGCGCTGATCGCCGGCTGCACCGTCGTCATCAAGCCCGCGTCGCCCACTCCGCTGTCGATCCGCTTCGTGCTCGATGCCGCCGTGGAAGCGGGCATCCCCGACGGCGTCATCAACCTCGTCACGGGGGACGGTCAGGTCGGCGATCGCCTGGTGCGGCATCCGGATGTCGACAAGGTCGCGTTCACCGGCTCCACCCCGGTCGGCCGCCGCATCGCCGCTGCCTGCGGTGAACTCCTGCGCCCCGTCACCCTCGAGCTCGGCGGCAAGTCGGCGGCGCTGGTGCTGCCGGATGCCGACCTCGATCACCTTCGGCGGGTGCTGATCCGCTCGTGCATGCGCAACACGGGGCAGACCTGCTACATCTCGACGCGCCTCATCGTCACGCCCGAGCGCTACGACGAGGTCGTGGAGGCCGTCGCCACGACAATCCGCGAAGCGGTCCAGGGCGATCCGCTCGACGGCGCCACGGTGTTCGGCCCGTCCGCGACGCGGGCTCAGCGCGACATCGTGCGCGGCTACATCCGCAGCGGCATCGCCGAGGGCGCCCGTCCGGTAACGGGAGGAGACGTCGACCCGGCGATCGCCGAGGGGTTCTTCGTCACCCCCACCGTGTTCGCCGACGTCGCCCCCGACATGCGCATCGCCCGAGAGGAGATCTTCGGGCCTGTGCTCTCGATCATCCCGGCGCGGGACATCGACGACGCCGTGGCGATCGCGAACGCCACGCCGTTCGGGCTCGGCGGCATCGTCTTCGGCGCCGATGAGGACCGCGCCTTCGAGGTCGCGCGGCGCATCGACACGGGGTCGATCGGCGTGAACTTTTTCGCCTCCAACCACGCCGCCCCCTTCAGCGGTCGCCACGACTCGGGCCTCGGGGTCGAGTACGGCATCGAGGGCCTGCACGCCTACCTCACCTACCAGTCCGTGCACCGGCGGGTGCGCTGATGACCGGCGCGCTGCGCTGGGGCGTCAAACAGAGCCTGCACGACTATGTGCGCTCCTCGGAGGGAACGATCGAGGCCGGCGACGGGGCGCGGCTGGACGGGGATGACGTCGTCTTCCCCGCAGACGGTTCACTCGAGGGAGCGTTCACCGGCTTCGTCCGGTTTGTCGCCCACGGCGGGCTGATGGACTGGCTCATCGCGCAACCACGGCTGGACGAGAACGGGACCCGCCTGACGCTCGCGGGCCGCCGGGGAGCCCGGGTGCCGTTCGCAACGATCGGCGAGGAGGGCGTGCGACTGACCGTGGACGGCTCACTCCTGCTCGGGAGCTTCTACCCGCCGGGCACCGCCCTGGCGCCGCTGCGGGTCGAGTGAAGACAGTCACAGAAAGATAACGGCAAGGTCTTCCCTTCCGTTACCTCACCGTTATAGAGTGCTTGCACGGTAGTTGTTTTGCTGTGGCAGCTACCGGCATGTGATTGCAGGACACTCTTGGTGCAAGGGACAAGGGCCGGTCGGAAGCCTCTCCGACCGGCCCTTACTTTGTCACGACGGGATCGACACCGACCGCGATCAGTACCAGCCGACCGACTGGGAGTGACCCCAGGCGTTGCACGGCGAGCCGTAGCGTCCGGCGATGTAGCCGAGACCCCAGCGCACCTGGGTGACGGCGTTGGTCGCCCAGTCGCCGCCGGCCGAGGCCATCTTGCTGCCCGGTAGGGCCTGGGGGATGCCGGTCGCGCCGCTCGAGGAGTTGTAGGCGGCGTAGTTCCAGCCGGACTCCTTGTTCCACAGCGACACGAGGCACGAGAACTCACCGTCGCCCCAGCCGTACTGGGAAGCCATGATGTCGCGAGCCGCTGCCTGCGCAGCGCCCGGTGAGTTGTCGCCGGTGGAGGCCACCGGCCCCGACACGGCCGGAGCGGCAGCCGCTGCGGCGCGCCGCGCCTCCTCGGCGGCAACGCGTGCAGCCTCTTCGGCGGCGGCCTTGGCCGCGGCTTCCTCAGCAGCGCGGCGAGCCTCCTCGGCAGCCACTGCCGCAGCGAGCCGCTCGCGCAGTCCGTCGACGTCCTTCTCGGCCTCGGCGACGACATCGGCGACCGCTGCGGTCAGCGAGGGCAGAAGGACGATCGGAAGGAGATCCAGGTCGTCGAGGTCGGCAACTGCCGCATCGACCGCGGAGACCGACACCGTGGTCGGCCCGTCGACGGTCAGCCCCGACGCAGCGACCTCACTGTTGAGCGCGGCGGCGTCGGCGATGACGGATGCCGCGGCAGCGAGTGCAGCCTCGGCATCCGTGGTCAGCGACTGGACCGTGGCCGAGACGGGCTGGATCGACGCGGGCAACGGCGGAGCGCTGTCTGCCCGCGGTGCACTCCCCGGCGCTGTCGTCTGCGCGAACGCGGCAGTGGACGGAGCTCCCAACAGCAGGGTGAGACCGAGAGCTGCTGTGGCAACGGCCCGGGCGCGAGGGTGAGAGGCGGACATGGATGACGAAGGGCGTGTACGCACGAAGGTCAGCGGCTTCCTGATGAGGGGAATCGGGGCGGGCAGCATCGATGGGCCCGGACGAGGGTGCCTCGGGATGGCACACAAGTGTCCGAGTCTGGGTGTTGTTCCTGAACGAAACCTCCACGAACCCTGACCGCGGCATGGGTGGCAGAGAATCACAAAAAGATAACGGCAAGGTCTTCCCTTCCGTTACCTCACCGTTATAGAGTGCTTGCACGGTAGTTGTTTTGCTGTGGCAGCTACCGGCATGTGATTGCAGGACACTCTTGGTGCAAGGGACAAGGGCCGGTCGGAAGCCTCTCCGACCGGCCCTTACTTTGTCACGACGCGGCGGCCATCCCTGATCGCCGCCGGCGTGGGTCAGACGCCGCCACCGCCACCGCCACCGCCACCGCCGCCGGCGCTGCCGCCGCCACTGGAGCCCCCCGAGGTGGACGACGTGGTCGTGGTCGACAGCGTTGAGATCGCTGAGGAGAAGGCCGCCGCGTTGAAGCCCGCGGTCCCGATGTACCAGCCGGGGACACCGGTTTGGTCATAGAGCACAGCCAGGCGCTCGGCCCATTCCTTCTCCTGCCCGAACACCACGGCGTACGGCAGCAACGTCTCGTAGATCCGCAGCATCTGGCGGGGGTTCGCGGGGTCGACACGCGCACCCTGGTCGTCCACCGCGACCCGCTCCGCGCCCTGCGGAGACTGCAGCATCCGGATCCGATCCGCTTCCGCCCACTCGATGAACATCTGCAGCCCCTTGAGGTGGTCGCGCGTTTCGGCGCCCGCCGCAGTCAGGGGTTTGCGCGAGACGAGGGCGGCGACCACGAAGACCATGACGAATGCCGCGACCATGAACAAGAACACGATCGGCGAGTCCACGAAGGCTCCGAATGCCATGAACCCGAACACGATCGTCAGGATGCCGAAGACGATCGACCCCAGCATCGGCCAGAACCTCGCGGCGCTCGGGACCACGCGGCGAAGACCTCCCGCGCTGAGTTCCTCCTCGGCAGCCTTGATGATGCGCCGCGCGGCAGACGAGAGCCGCGTGTCATTCGATCCGAATTCGTACTCGTCGCCGGGGGTCATGTGCGGGAACAGACCCTGAAGCAGGAGCACGCCGTCGCGATCCGCACGCGAGGGATCCCGCAGTACCGCCTTGAGCTTCACTCCGCCGAAGAGTTTGCGTCCCGCCTCCTCGATGCGGATGCTGCCGACCACCGCCTGCTCCAGCACTTCGGCGGGGATGGCCTTGGCCGACTTGCCGAGAAGTACCGCGCTCTCGAGTGCATCAATGCGCGGCGGCGGGGTGTATTCGGCGATGATCGTCGGCCTGCCCGGCTCATCCCGCAGCCTCTTGACCCGAAAAACGATCGCCCACACCAAAGATCCGATGGCAGCCGTGAAGGCGAACAGCTGCAGCCAGCCGTAGGGCGAGGCGAAGTAGGAGCTGTCGAACGCCGTGAAGGTGCCCGCCGCGAACGCGACAGCAACGGTGACGGTCTGGGAGGGCTGCAGATCGGTGGCGGATGCGGTCACCGTGACGCCGCCGTCAGCATCCGTCGTCGAGGCGATCGAGCAGGGGTCGGTCGCACCGGCGCTGCCGGCGTAGCAGGCCTGCGCCCCCGTCAGCTCGGGCGCCAGCTCGGCCGGCACGTGCAGCGTCGCCGTCACCGTTCCGAAGGGTTGAGCCCAATCCACGCCGTTGACGTTCCAGTAGAACTCGTCCACGCCGGTGTCCTCGAAAAAGCGCGTGACATTCTCGAGCGTGTACGTGAAGACGTAGGTCTGGGAGCCGTGGACATAGTCATCGGACCGCGAGGTCATCGCGTAGACGCCATCCTCGCTCTCGACCTCCGCAGGTCGCGGGTTTCCCTCGCCGTCGGTGATGGAGACGAGCTCGGGATGCAGCGGCGCGCCCAGGTACGAGTCAGGAAGGATTCGACGCATCCCCCGGTTCTGGTCGTACTCGGGGAACACCGCGACGAAGGTCTCGACGACCCGCAACGTGCTCACCCCGTCGTCGGTGCGTCCGAGCGTGTAGTCGGCGTCCATGCTCTGGAACGTGAAGTCGTCGACGTCGGTCGACACCGCGGCCGCACTGTCGCCGACCGCAACGCTGAAGGAGCACGCCACGAGGGTGAGCAGTGCGGCGAGGGTTGCGGCGGCGGCACCGAGGGATCGCCGCACGAGTATCCGGGCTGCCATGTGATCAGCCTAGGGCGCCGCTGGGGTCGTACTCTGGTGTGCATGACGGACCGGCGACTGGCGATCGACGCCTGGGAAAGCCTGTTCCGCGCGCAGCACGAGGTCCTCGCCGAGATCAGCGGGGATTTCGTCGTGGGAGAACTCACCCAGGCTGAGTACGACGTGCTGCTCACCGTGACGCGCGCGCCCGAGATGTCGGCGCGGCTGCGGGATGTCACCGCGAACATGCTGATCAGCCAGCCGAGTGTGTCCCGACTGGTCGACCGGATGGTCGCCTCCGGCCTGGTCACCAAGTGCTCGGACCCCGACGATGGCCGGGGAGCGATCGTGACGGCCACGCCCCACGGCGCCGCGCTGTTTCGGAAGGTCGCGGCAGCTCATGGTCGGTCGATCGCCGAACGGATGTCGAGTCTGAGCGACGACGAACTCCGGCAGCTGCGCTCCCTGACCACGAAGCTGCGCCGACCCCGCGTCGTCGACGACTGCTGATCGAGGGCCGCTTCGACCCCGGGCAGTCTCCTCAGCCGAGGAGGTAGCGCTGCACCGCGGGGCCGACCCGCGACGCGAGGTCATCGATCGATGCACCCGCGACTCCGGGGAGTTTCACGATGTATCGAGCGACGATCAGGCCCGCGATCTGCGATGCCGCGAGACTTGCGCGCAACTCGGCATCCGCGGACCCGAGCTCGCGGGCGATCCGACCGACGAGTTCGCGGGAAAGGTAGCCGGTGAGCAGCGGAGTCGTCAGTTTGTTTCCCAGCGCAGCGCGCATGAGCACGACGCCGCGGCGCTGCACCTCCGGCTTGTCCCATGCGGTGAGAACGAAGCGCACGATGCCCTCACCCACCCCGTCGCGGGGGCCGGCGAGGATCCGGGGCAGCTCAAGATCGGGACGGAATGGCGCACCGATGGTCTCGCTGAAGAGATCGGCCTTCGTTCCGAAGTAGTGGTGCACGAGGGCCGCATCGACCTCTGCCCGCGCCGCGATCGCGCGCATGGTGGCACCGTCATATCCGTGGTCACCGAACTCGTCGATCGCTGCCGCCAAGATGCGTTCCCGGGCGGTCGACGTCGCGCCGGGCGGTCGTCCCCGCCTCCGCTTGGGTGCAGGAACGGCGTACTCGGGCATGCCGTCAGCCTACGCGCGAGACCACCACCGGTCGCGGACCCGCTCAGGGCCGCCCCGCACGGAGACGTCCCCGCCACCGTCGCGCGGTGCCGGGGACGTCGGTCACGGGAATCAGGCGCTCGCGCCGGTCTCCTGGATCTCGCTCTTGGACTCGTCGACCGTGATCGTGGCGGGGGCATCCGTCGCGATCTCGATCTTGCGGGGCTGGGCCTTGGGGCTCACCGGAATCGTGACCGTCAGCACGCCGTGCGCGTAACTGGCCGCGATCCCCTCGGTGTCGATTCCCTGTCCCAGGCTCAGCTGGCGCAGGAAGCTGCCGGCCTCACGCTCGCGCGTGATCCACTTGACGCCCTCCTGCGAGGTGAGCGTGCGCTCGGCGCGGATGGTCAGCAGCTGACCGTCGACGTCGACATCGACCGATCCCGGGTCGATGCCCGGCAGGTCGGCCGAGAGCACGTAGTGGTCGCCGTCACGGTACAGGTCCATCGGCATCTGACGCGGGCCGCGCCGGTTGCCGTCGAAGAGTGCGTTCGCGAATCGCTCCATCTCGCGGAGCGGGTCATAGGTTGCCATCTCGTCTCCTTTGTGAGCGGGGCCGGATGCCACATCCGGCCGAGTTCTGAAAGTTGAGTCGTGGTGACTCAACTGACCTCAGATTAGCACTCGCAGCCCTCGAGTGCCAGGTGTCTGGGTGCGCGAGATCATCGCCGTGAGCGAACAGTTCCGGCCGGTCAGCGGAACGCGGGGACGCCGGTGAGCGCCTGTCCGAGCACGAGGGTGTGCATCTCGACGGTGCCCTCGTATGTCAGCACCGACTCCAGGTTCGCCGCGTGCCGGATCACCGGGTACTCCAGCGAGATGCCGTTGGCGCCCAGGATCGTGCGAGCCGTGCGGCAGATCTCCAGAGCCTCCCGAACATTGTTGAGCTTGCCCAGACTCACCTGCTGCGGCGTGAGCAGCCCGGCATCCTTCCGGCGACCGAGATGGAAGGCCAGCAGCAGGGCCTTCTCGTACTCGACGACGCAGTCGACGAGCTTCTGCTGAGTGAGCTGAAACGCTGCTATCGGCTTGCCGAACTGCACCCGCTCCCCCGCGTAGGCAAGGGCCGCCAGCAGCGACGACCGGGCCGCACCGAGCGCGCCCCAGGTGATGCCGTATCGAGCCTCGTTGAGGCAGCTGAGCGGACCCTTCAAGCCGACTACTTCGGGGAGGACGGCGTCGGCGGGGAGCCGCACGCCATCGAGGACGAGTTCGGAGGTGACGGATGCGCGCAGCGACAGCTTGTGGTGGATCCGCGGCGCCGAGAAGCCGGCGGCATCCGTCGGGACCACGAACCCGCGGATGCCGTCATCCGTCTGGGCCCACACGACCGCGACGTCGGCGACGGAACCGTTCGTGATCCACATCTTGCGGCCCTGCAGCACCCAGTCGTCACCGTCGCGCCGTGCGTACGTGCGCATACTGGCCGGATCCGACCCGGCATCGGGTTCGGTCAGACCGAAGCATCCGATCAGTTCGCCCGCCGCCATCGCAGGCAGCCATCGCTGTTTCTGCTCCTCGCTCCCCCAGCGCCAGATCGCGAACATCGCGAGCGACCCTTGCACCGAGACGAGGGAGCGGATGCCGGAGTCCGCGGCTTCCAGCTCCAGACAGGCCAGGCCGTACTCGACCGCCGACATCCCGGCGCAGCCGTAGCCCTCCAGGTGCATGCCCAGAACGCCGAGGTGCCCGAGGTCGGCCGCGAGACCCCGAAGGTCATCGATCTCCCCACGCTCGAACCACTCGGCGATGGAGGGCGTGACGCGACGTTCCACGAACTCGCGGACGGCATCACGGGTCGCCCGCTCGTCGTCGCTGAGCAACGCGTCGATATCGGCGATGTCGATCGCCTCATGCAGGGATGCCACGGGCTTCTCCTTCGGAAGATCCAGTCGAGTGAGCAGGAGTGTCAGCATCGGCAGCGAGCCACCGGCGAATGTCGTCGCCGTGCTCGTCGAACCGGGGCGGGCGTCGATACCGGGTGATCGGCGTGCGGTCGAACCGAAGGGGAGACCGAATCTGATCGGTCCCCTCGGCCACCGGAGCCCGTGGCGAGAGGCCGAGACGCTCGGCCAGCGCGAATCCGTCGGCGACGGTGCCGATCGTTCCCGCCGGAAGACCAGCATCCATCAGCCGCGCCGCCCATGAGGCCGCCGAGTCGGTCAGCAGTCGCGACTCCAGCGCCGTCGCGAGGGCGTCTCGATGCGTGACCCGCTGCGCGTTCGATGCGAAACGCGGATCAGCGGCGAGGTCATCGGCGTCGAGGACCTCGCACAGACGCGCGAATTGGGCATTGTTACCGATGGCGAGCGCGAGGACGCCGTCTCCGGTGCGGAGGGTCTCGTACGGCGCGATCGAGGGATGCCGATTGCCGAGCGAGTGCGGCGAGTGACCGGTGGCAAGGTAGGCGGATCCCTGATTGACAAGCGCTGCCAGGAGGCTCGTCAGGAGCGCAACCTCCAGATACTGACCCTGGCCGCTTCGAGAGCGTTCGTGAAGGGCGGCGAGGATCGCGACGGTGGCGTCCTTCGCCGTCAGGACATCGACGATGGCGACACCGACCTTGGAGGGCACGTCGGGTGGGCCCGTGATGTCCATCAGCCCGCCGACGGCCTGGATGAGGAAGTCGTATCCGGCGAGGTGCGAACCGGCGCCGCTGCCGAAGCCGGTGATCGAGGCGTACACGACGCCGGGATTCGCCTTCCGCACCGATCCGTAGTCCAGGCCGAAGCGGTCGAGAGTGCCCGGAAGGAAGTTCTCGACGAGAACATCGGCGCGCGCCGCGAGACGATGTGCGAGGTCGAGATCAGCGGGGTCGTCGAAGTCGAGCGCGATCGAACGTTTCCCTCGGTTCGCGGATTCGAAGTACGACGAGGAGTTGTCCGTCCATGGCGGGCCCCACTGGCGCGTGTCATCGCCGGATCCGGCACGCTCGACCTTGATCACGTCAGCGCCGAGATCGGCGAGGGTCACGGTGGCAAGCGGTCCGGCGAGCACACGACTGAAGTCGGCGACGATGACGCCGTCCAGGGGCATCGGACCAGGCATCCGGTTCCTCGCTCTGTTGCGGAGATGCTCTCCTCACTGTAGCGAGGACGGCGGCTACCGCACCGAAGCCGAGACCTTCGGGGTGCGCGGGTTCCGCACCGTCAGCATCCTCTGACACAGACGTGATCCAGACGCAAGGGGGGTGCCTTCAGAGCGCGGATTCACTACGTTCTCGCGCATGAAGAACCAAGAAGGCATTGCGCTCGGGCTGATCGTCGGCGGGCTGATCGTCGGCATCCTGTGCCTGCTCGGCGACATCTGGGGCGGTCCGTCGTTCCTGCACGTCTTCACGATGGTCGGCGGCTTCGCGGTCGGCTACGGCACCGTCACACTGGTCCTGTCCCGACGGGGCAAGCTTCCCTGAACGAGGTGAGCCGGAACGAAACGATGCGGTCCCCGAGCAATAGACTCAGGGACCGCATCCTGTCTCAACCAGACGCGCGCCCGAAGGGACTCGAACCCCTAACCTTCTGATCCGTAGTCAGATGCTCTATCCATTGAGCTACGGGCGCATGATCTGCGCGCTTTCGCGAGCAAACCAGCGTCCAGGTTACCCCACGAATGCCCCTGACAGCGAATCGTGGCGGTTCTCGCCGCGGGTCATTCCGCTTCCGGCAGATCGAGGTCCCGAGAACGATCCGCGTCGTCGGCATCCGTGATCGGCGCCCGCGCCGCAGGGGTGCTGAATCGCCGTTGATGCGACGCGAGCCGGGGCAGATCGATGAGCCTGATCGACTGCATGCGCGCCGCCCGCATGGCACCGTAATCGGGATCGAGGTCTGGTCTCATCGCCTCGACGATCAGGCGCCGCTCAAGGTTCGACTCGACATCGCCCCACGCAGCATCGCGCGCCTGAGCGATCAGCTGTTCCAGCGCTGCATCGTCGGTCGCGCGCAGTCTGAGTTCTTTCGCGACGCCCGTGTACTGCCGTGCCCGCCGACGCAGGTTTCGGGAGTCCCGCCCTCGATAGTCGTGCGTGCCGCTCGGATCGGATTGCCGCCCCCATGCCCGCCGCCAGTCCGCGCGGGCGCGCTCGGCTGCAGCGGACTGCTCGTCGGCGAGCGCCTCAAGAGTCTGGCGCGCGAACGGTTTGAGAGCGTCGAACGAGAAGGTCGCGTCGTGCCGGATCGCGTCAACGAGGATCCGGTTGCGGATGGCGAGGCGGGCCGCCGCGATAGCGATGATGACGCCCTCCGCGATCGCGTCGGCGGTCTTTCCCATCGCCACCTCCTCGATAGAGGGTATCGGGCGGCGGGCGCCAGCGTCCCGGACGAACGCCGCAGGCCCCCGATCGCTCGGGGGCCTGCGGCATCGAGGGTGTGAAGCTCAGGCGGGCTTGCTGTAGCGGGCGTCGCCGAAGCCGAGGATGAGGTAGCCGATGAACGGCAGCAGGAACAGCAAGAAGAACGAGAAGGCGCCGCCCTTGCCGAACGCCGCGCCGACCTTGATGGCGACGATGATCATCAGGATCAGGTTGGCGATCGGGATGAAGTAGAGCAGACCCAGCCACGCCGAGTAGCCGGCGATCTTCACCAGGATGAAGAGGTTGACGATCGGGATGATGGCGAGGATGCCGGGCCAACCCGCCTTGGTGAAGACGCGCCACAGTGCGACCGCAATGACGACGTAGAACGCGAGGCCGATGATCGATGACGTCCAGGCGGACGCGAGACTGGCCTGATCGGTGATGGAAGCTGCAAGCATGAGCCACAGCCTAGAGGGAAAGCCGTCTCGGCTTCCAGCGAACTCTCAGGAAAGCGCCGAGATCCGCCAGGATGCCTTGTGGGAGTCGGCCGGTGCGATCACCGCGAGCCCGGTATCGAAGGGGTAGCGGCCGTCATTGAAGGCATCCGGCGCGCACGTCATCGGCTCGACCGCAAGTCCCGCGCGGTGACCGGGCGCGCCTGCGCCGCCGGGCTGGTCGGCGGTGTGGATCTGCACCCATGGGCACCGCGAATCCCACGTGATCGAGGCCCCCGCGCCCTGCGCGTCAGCCACCCTCACCGTGACGAGCCCGTCACGGTCCCGCACCAGGTCCGTGTAGGCATGGTCGATCTTCACGGCACCGATCGTTCGGGCCTCGCGGAAGTCGAATCGCTCGGCATCCGCGGTGACCGGCTGCAGGCCGACGGGCGAAAGCCGATCGGGCGTCACGGTGAGCACGTGCGCGGCGGGGAGCGTGAGCGACCATTCGTCGAGTTCCCCGTGCGGAGCCACGAGATACGGATGCGGTCCGGTTCCCCACGGCGCGAAATCGCGACTGAGGTTGGTCGCCGTGACCCGCTGGGTGAGTCCATCGGCACCGAGCGCGAACGTGGTGTCGACCCGGATGCGCCAGGGGTAGCCCTGCTGCGGTTGGATCGTCGCACTCAGAGTGATCCAGCTGTCGGCGCTCTCCACCGGCGAGAAGTCCAACCAGGATGCCAGGCCATGCAGTGCCTGCTGGCGACTGGGCTCGGTGAGAGCCACCTCGTACGGCCGCCCACGGAACTCGTAGCGCCCATCCACGATCCGATTGGGCCACGGCGCGAGGGTCGCGCCGCGGAAGAAGGGGCGCACCGTGTCGGCCTCGAACGGCACGACCAGATCGCGTCCGCGATAGGTCAGGGTGCGAAGGGTCGCGCCCACACTCGCGATCGTCGCTTCGTAGTCGCCGGCGGTGATCGTGTGCTGCACCCCGGATGCGGGAACCACCGCTGCGGATTCGACGCTCATGTCCCCAGTCTGCCCGACGGCGAGCTCACCGGTCTCCGCGCCGCTCACAGGCCCTGCGCAAGGCGGTAGTACGCCTGGTTCCAGCGGACTTCCTTCTGGAAGCCGCGCACCGTCGTGTCCTCGTCGATGACGAGGAGCTCGGTCTGGGCCATCTCCGCGAAGTCACGGAAGACGTCGATCCCGACCGCGGTCGACATGACGGTGTGGTGAGCAGCCCCCGCCGTGAGCCAGCACGCGGCCGAGGTCGCGAAGTCGGGGGCGGGCTTCCACACGGCGCGTCCGACGGGGAGTCGGGGAAGATCGGGCGCAGCGACGTTCTCGACGACGTTGGCGACCAGACGGAACCGGTCGCGCATGTCGCTCATGGCGACCACGACGGCGGGGCCGGGGTCGGCCGTGAAGACCAAGCGCACCGGGTCGTCCTTACCGCCGATGCCGAGCGGGTGGATCTCGAGGCTCGCCTTCTGACTCGACAGGGTCGGGGCGACCTCGAGCATGTGCGCGCCGAGGATCTTCTCGTCTCCGGCGACGAGGTCGTACGTGTAGTCCTCCATGAGACTCGCTCCCCCGGGCAGCCCCTCGCCCATGACGCTGGCGACGTGCACGAGGATCGCGGTCTTCCAGTCGCCCTCGGCGCCGAAACCGTAGCCCTCGGCCATGAGGCGCTGCACTGCCAGACCCGGGAGCTGCTTCAGGGCGCCGAGGTCTTCGAAGCTCGTGGTGAACGCCCCGAAGCCGCCGGCCTCGAGGAACGACCGCAGCCCGACCTCGATCGCCGCACCGTCGCGCAGCGACTGGTGGCGCTCGCCACCGCGACGCAGCTCGGGAACGACGTCGTAGAGTTCCTCGTACTCGTCGATGAGGGCATCCACCGCGGTGTCGGATGCCGCCGCGACGGCGTCGGCGAGCTCATTGACACCCCACGTGTTGACCTGCACACCGAAGCGGATCTCGGCCTCGGTCTTGTCGCCCTCGGTGACTGCGACGTAGCGCATGTTGTCACCGAATCGCGCGAGTTTGAGGCTGCGGATGGCGGCAAGGCCCGCCGCAGCACGCTGCCACGTCTCGATCTGGTCGCGCACGGCGGGGTTCGAGACGTGACCGACGACGGTCTTGCGGGGCACCCCGAGCCGGGTCTGGATGTACCCGAACTCGCGGTCGCCGTGCGCAGCCTGGTTGAGGTTCATGAAGTCGAAGTCGATCTCCGCCCAGGGAAGCTCGACGTTGGCCTGCGTGTGCAGGTGCAGCAGGGGCTTCTGCAGCGCCTCGAGCCCACCGATCCACATCTTGGCGGGGCTGAAGGTGTGCATCCACGCGATGATCCCGATGACCTCGTCGCGCGCGTTCACGTCGAGCGCGAGACGGCGGATGCTGTCGGCATCCTTGAGGACGGGCTTCCACACGACGCGGATCGGCAGTCCGTCGAGACCGGCGACGACGGCCTTCGATTGCTCGGCGACCTGGCGGAGGGTCTCTTCCCCATAGAGGTTCTGGCTGCCGGTGACGAACCAGACCTCGCGGGCGGCGAACGTGTGAAGAGAAGTCATGGGGTCCTTCTTCGGTGAGGGGTAAGGGGGAATCACAGGGCGGTCACTGCCGCACGCTCGGCCGCGAGGCCCGCGCGGTAGCGCTCGAGGTAGGAGGTGTAGCCGGCGACATCGGAAGGGTCGGGCTGCACGGTCGTGAACTGGGCGTCCGCGAAGACGACCTCACTGAGGTAGTCGGGTAGCGAGGCATCCGTCTGGCCCCCGCGGCGGGCGGCGGTGTAGGCGGCGAGGACGGCGATTCCCCACGCTCCACCCTCGGAGGCGCGGCGCTCGACCGACACGGCGACATCGAGGGCGGCCGCGAGCACCTTCTGCGCCACCCCGGCGGTGCGGAAGATCCCGCCGTGAGCCAGCATCCGGTCGACCTCGACACCCTCGTCGTCGAGCACCCGCATGCCGAGGCTGAGCGTGGCGAACACCCCGGACAGTTGCGAACGCAGGAAGTTCGCGAGTGTCAACTCGCTGTCCGGCGTCCGCAGGACGAGGGGGCGTCCCTCCTCCAGGCCGGCGATCGGCTCTCCCGAGAGGTGGTTGTACGACAGGATGCCACCGGCATCCGGAGAGGCAGCAAGCGCTTCGGTGAACAGCGCCTGGTAGACGACATCCGGCGGCAACGGCGAGCCGATGAGGTCGGCGAAGCGCTGGAAGACCCCGACCCACGCGGCAAGCTCGGACGCTCCGTTGTTGCAGTGCACCATGGCGACGGGGTCTCCCGCCGGAGTCGTGACGATGTCGAGTTCGTCGTGGGGAGCGGACAGCGGACGCTCGAGCACGATCATGGCGAAGATGCTCGTGCCGGCGCTGACATTGCCGGTGCGGGGAGCGACGGCGCCGGTCGCGACCATCCCCGTCCCCGCATCGCCCTCGGGTGGACAGAACACCGCCCCGGGTCGAAGCGCGCCCGCCGGATCGAGCAACGCGGCGCCTGCGGGCGTGAGTTCCCCCGCGTCCGCGCCGGCCGTGAGCACTTCGGGCAGCAGCTCGAGCAAGGGTCGCGGGGCAGTATCCCCGGCAAGGGCATCGAACCGCGCGACGAGTTCCGCGTCGTAGCTGCCGGTGGCGGGATCGATCGGGAACATCCCGGAGGCATCCCCCACCCCCAGAACGTCACGACCGGTGAGCGCCTCGTGCACGTACCCGGCGAGCGTCGTCAGCCGATGGATGCGAGCCACATGCGGCTCGGCGTCGCGCATCGCCTGCCGATAGTGGGCGATCGACCAACGCAGCGGGATGTTGACCCCGAAGAGCTCGCTGAGCTCCTCGGCGGCGGCACCTGTCGTGGTATTGCGCCAGGTGCGGAAGGGAACGAGGAGCTCGCCGCGCGCGTCGAAGGCCAGGTAACCGTGCATCATCGCCGAAACGCCCGCACTCGCCAAAGACTCGAGCGCGACGTCGTAGCGCTCTCGCACCGCGGTGGCCAGTGCCGCGTAGGCAGCGCGGAGGCCCGCCCAGACCTCGTCGAGAGGGTAGGTCCACATCCGGTCGACGAAGCTGTTCTCCCACTCGTGGCTGCCGACGGCGAGCACGGCGCCGTTGGCAGCGACAAGACAGGCCTTGATGCGCGTAGAGCCGAGCTCGATCCCCAGGCTCGCGCGTCCCGCGGCGATGGCATCGCGGGCCGATGCGGTGTCCAGAGCGCTCATCGACGGTCATCCGTCGCTTGGCCATACACGTTCTGATATCGGTTGTAGAGACTGTCGATCGCCTCCTGGGGAATCGGGATCACGGGTCCCGCCTGCCGCGCGATGTGCACGGTGCGGGCGACATCCTCGAGCATGACGGCTGCCTTGACGGCATCCTTCGCGCTCGATCCGATCGTGAAGGGGCCGTGGTTCTGCATCAGCACGCCGCGCGAGCGGTGACCGCGCAGCGTCTCGACGATGCCACGGCCGATCGAGTCGTCTCCGATGATCGCGAAGGGACCCACGGGGATGGGTCCACCGAACTCATCGGCCATCGCGGTGATGACGCAGGGGATCTCCTCGCCGCGCGCGGCCCACGCGACGGCGTAGGTCGAGTGGGTGTGCACAACACCGCCGACCTCGGGCATGTGGCGGTACACGTAGGCGTGAGCGGCGGTGTCGCTGGAGGGCGAGCGCTCGCTGCCCTCGCTTCCGGGCACGACGTTGCCGTCGAGGTCGCAGAGGATCATGTTCTCGGGGGCGAGGTCATCGTACGAGACGCCCGACGGCTTGATCACGAACAGGTCGGCGCCGGGGACGCGGCCCGAGACGTTGCCGCCGGTCCAGACGACAAGTCCGTAGCGGACGAGCTCGCTGTGCAGCCGTGCGACGTCGGCCCGTACACGCGTGATCGCGGCGGCGAGGTCATTGTCGAGTTCGGTCATGGCTGCTTTCCCTCCGAGACGCCCTCGTCGCCGCGCGTCGATGCGCCGACCAGGCTCCCTGGGAATGTTACCGGTAACACATCGGACGCACCAGTCCGCCGGAGTAGACCGGGAAAGGCCTATCCCCGACCGGGCTCGCTGGAGGCGCGAGCGACGAGGCGGGGGGCACCCTCCCGCCCCGACGCGTGCCTGGGCGCGGCGGGACGGGCCGAGCCCAGCACATGCGCCACACAACGACGCGCATCGCCGAGCACATCGACGCGCACGCTCGTCAGCGCGGGCGAATAGAAGGCAGCATCCGGGTTGTCGTCGAACCCGACGACGGCGAGCTCGTCGGGGATCCGGATGCCCTCCTCGGCGAGCCCGGCCATGAGACCGAGCGCCATCTGGTCGTTCGCGGCCAGGACAGCCGTCAGTTCGCCCGCGCGCACCGCCGCAGCGACCTCCCGCGCCACCGCGGCACCTGATCGCGCCGACCAGTCACCGCGCCATTGGTGGGACAGCGCTGTACCGGCCCGCTCGAGCGCGGCAACTGCCCCCTCGGCGCGCGCTGCCTCTTCGAGCCAGTCGACCGGGCCTCCCAGTCGCCCGATCCTGCGATGACCGCGGTCGAGCAGATGCCTCGCTGCCAGAGCCGCCCCTTCGTGCTGCGCTGCCGCACCCTCGTCAGCGTGCAACGCGGCCACCGGCACGCCCAGCGCGCGCTCGCGAAGCAGGGAAACCATCCGCGCATGCGGCGCGACGAGCACGAGACCGTCGATGCCCTGAGCCAGAACGTGGGCGACCGCGCTGTCGATCGCGGCGGGGTCGCTGGCATCCGCGTACGCCGTGGCGATCCAGCGACCAGCCTCCCGCGCTGCCTCCGCGAGCGCGGTGATCCCCACGGTGGGGCCGTAGAGCGTGGCATCCGTGGCAATGACACCGATCGTGCGCGTCGACGCGGTCCCCAGCGCCCGAGCGGCGTTGTTGACCCGGTAGTCGAGGACGCGCATCGCGTCGAGCACGCGGATCCGCGTCTCGGGACGGATGTGGGGGTAGTCATTGATGACCCGCGAGACCGTCTGGGTCGACACCCCCGCCAGACGGGCGACCTCGCGCACACCGGCCGGGCGCGCCGGCTGGGTGACATCGCTCATGGGCCCTCAGCGTAGTGCTGCGCCGCTTCGGTGACAGCGGCGGCGGCACATGCGGCGCCAGTGGACACCGCTCAGAGCGCGGCGATGCGTTCCTTGAGCGTGGCGACCAGCTGCGGGTCGATCTGCCCGCCCGCAAAGGAGAGGACGGTGTTCACCGGCATCCCCTTGGCCATCCCGATCATCGGATGACCGGGCAGCTCCGGCACCAGCTCCTCGATGACGGCCCGCGCCTCGGGGTCATCGAGCAGCTGCCCGAGAGTCGTCGTGTCCAAGTCGAACCTGGCGGCCATGGTCTTCCCTTCACGCGCGGCCCGCGGATACGGGAGCTCACGCGATCCCAGCATCCCAGCGGGCATCCGCGACGGCAAGCGTCGAGGGAACCTCGCCGCGCGGCGCGGCGCGGCGCGGCCGAGACGATCCTTACAGCGACGACAGCGCAGCCTCCTGCTGGTGGGCGACGAG
This sequence comes from Microbacterium sp. bgisy207, assembly GCF_965345035.1. Classification (GTDB taxonomy): domain Bacteria; phylum Actinomycetota; class Actinomycetes; order Actinomycetales; family Microbacteriaceae; genus Microbacterium. Next base: position 169,895 of record NZ_CBDRMG010000001.1, on the reverse strand, counting down.
CCGGGCGTACGAGCCTCCTGCTGCGAGCAGGTCGGCATGTGTCCCGCTCTCCACGATGCGACCGGCCTCCACGACATGGATCACATCCGCACTGACGATCGTCGAGATGCGGTGTGCGATCGTGAGGGTGGTCCGCCCCCGAGCAGCAGTGTCCAGCGCCTGCTGCACGGCCCGCTCCGACACGGTGTCCAAAGCGCTGGTCGCTTCGTCCAGCAGCAGCACGGGCGGGTTCTTCAGCAGCACCCGCGCGATCGCGATGCGCTGCTTCTCCCCGCCCGAGAGGCGGTACCCTCGTTCGCCCACGATCGTGTCGTACCCCTCGGGGAAGGCCTCGATGACATGGTGGATATGGGCACCCCGGCAGGCCTGCTCGATCTCGTCGAGTGAGGCATCCGGCTTCGCGTAGAGCAGGTTCTCCCGAATCGACGCGTGGAACAGGTAGGTCTCCTGCGACACGATCCCGACGCTCTCGAGCAGGGACGCGCGCTGCAGCTCTCGGACGTCAGCGCCGGCGAAGAGCACCGCCCCAGAAGACGCCTCGTACATGCGCGGAGCGAGGTAGAGGATCGTCGTCTTGCCGGCGCCACTGGATCCGACGAAGGCGACGTGCTGACCGGGTTCGGCGACGAAGGAGACATCGTGCAGGGTCTGGGCCTCCGTCCCCGAGCCCGGGTACCGAAAGGACACGCCCCGGAACTCGACTCTGCCGATCGGTCCGGGAGCTTCCGCGACCGTGATGGCGCCCGGAGCATCGACGATCGCGGGAGTCAGATCGAGATACTCGAAGATGCGGGCGAACAGCGCCATCGACGTCTGGACGTCGAGCGCGACGCGCATGAGCGCCGTCAGCGGGAAGAGCAGACGCGCCTGCACGGCGGTGAAGGCCACGATCGCGCCTGCCGTGATGTCGACGCCCCCGGTGATGAACACTCCGGCCAGCAGATAGATGATGGCTGGAACAGCCGACATGATCACGCCGACAACAGCGAAGAATCCCTGTCCGCTCATGGCCTGACGGATCTGCAGCGAGACCTGCCGGCGGGTCTCGTCGGCGTAGCGGGCAGTCTCATACTCGGATCGGTTGAACGAGCTGGTCAGCATGATTCCCGACACCGAGAGTGATTCCTGTGTCATCGCGGTGAGCGCGGAGAGCGACTCCTGAGCTTGGGCGGCTATACGAGCCCGCACCTGGCCGACACGGCGCTGGATCACCACGAGGACGGGCAGCATGACCACCGCGACGAGCGTGAGCCGCCAGTCGATGATGATCATCGCGACCAGCGACGCGGCGACGGTGACGGTGTTCCCGAGGATGGACGTGAAGGTGTTGGTGAGGACGCTCGCGACGCCGCCCACGTCGTTTTGGAGCCGGGACTGGATGACGCCCGTCTTGGTGCGCGTGAAGAAGGCGAGCTCCATCGACTGCAGATGGCGGAACAGCCCCACCCGCAGGTCGCCGGTCACGCGGTTTCCCACAGATGAGGTCAGCCACGTCTGCACGACGTTCAGGCCGGCGGATGCCACGAACAGCCCGACCATGAGGGCCACCAGCTCCACGAGCAGTGGGATGTCAGGGGCGCCGGAGGGCGGGAACAGCGCGACATCGAACACCTGCTCGACCAGAAGTGCGGGAACGACACCGAGCGCCGCGCTCAGCACGACAAGGAACGCGGTGACGATCAGCCGACCGCGGTACGGGGCGAACAGGGCGATGATGCGGCGACCGAGGTGCGGGATGTGCGGCGCCTCCGCGTTACGCGCCCGTTGCGTTCGCTCGTCGGCTCCTCGAGTGAGCCCGCCGCCGAAGCCTCCGCGCATCATGCTCATCCACGCCTCCCTCCGACGCTTTCCATGTCTTAGTACATGTAAAGCGTACCTCCCCCGAACTCCGGGAGGGCGGAGACGGGAGGGGTGGCTCGCTAGACTCTGCCTCATGCTCCGTCGCACCCGACGAACGGTGGCGGTGGCAGCGGTCGTCGGCCTCTCAGCGGGATTGGTCTCCTGCACCGTCTCCCCGCCTGTCGCCGATTCTGATGTACCCCCGACCATCGCGGCCATCATGGACCAACCCACCTACGAGGGCGGCAGCTGGGGGATGTCGGTGATCGACATCGACAGCGGCGAGACCCTCATCGCCCTCAACTCCGACGAACAGTTCCTCACGGGGTCCACCGCGAAGATCCTGTCCGTCACCGCAGCCCTCGACCTGCTGGGTGCCGACGCGACATTCACCACCCCCGTCTTCGCCGTCGGCCAGGTCACGGAAGGCATCCTCGAGGGAGACCTCGTTCTGCGCGGGTCCGGAGACCTCACCCTCGGGGGCCGAACGAGCGTCGACGGGACGATCGACGTGCCGATCTTCGACCACTACGACGCGAACGTCCTCCCCGGCCTTGCAACCCTGACGCCCGAGGACCCTTTGGCGGGTCTCGACGATCTCGCGCGGCAGGTCGCAGCATCAGGCATCCGTGCCATCGAGGGGGAGGTCCTCGTCGACGACCGACTCTGGGATCCCCCCGTCTTGGACGGTGTGCCGATCTCCCCGATCGTGGTCAACGACAACCTCATCGACATCGTCATCACGCCGGGTGCGGCGGTCGGCGATCCCACGACCGCGAGCTGGCGACCCCAGACCTCCGCCTACTCCCTCGACAACCGGGTGAGCACAGCGGATGCCGACAGCGGGTTCGATGTGACGATCACGGAGGAGGACGGCATCCTCACCGCCGCAGGGACGATCCCCGTGGGCGTCGATCCGGTGGTGCAGACGTATCAGGTTCCCGACCCCGCGGCGTGGGCCCGGACGCTGTTCATCGAGGCGCTGAGCCGGGCAGGGGTCGCCGTCGAGGCTGACCCGCGGTCACCGAGCTCGAGTGCGCTTCCACCGATGGACGACCTCGACGCCGCAACCCCGGTCGCGGCGTTCACCTCGCCGCCGTTCTCGGAAACCGCGCGCCTGATCAACAAGGTCAGCCACAATCTCGGGGCGAATCAACTACCGCTGCTCCTCGCGGCACACGCGGGCGAGCGAACCCTGGCGGCCGGTCTCGCACGGCAGATGGGCGTTCTCGCGGATGCAGGGCTCGGCCCGGATGACGTCGTGATCACCGATGGTCAGGGGCTGCCGGGAAACCGCATCACCCCGGCGGCGATGACCACCTACCTCGCGTTCGTCACGAAAGCCCCCTGGTTCGAGACGTTCCTCGGTTCCACCCCGATCCTCGGTGTCGACGGGTCCCTCGCGAACGTCCTGCCCGATGGGGACCCCGCGATCGGTTCCGCGCACGCCAAGACGGGCACACTCGTGGGCCCGGGAACCGACACACCCTACGTCCTCGAGACCAAGGCGCTCGCGGGCTATCTGGAGGCCGCGTCCGGCCGGCGCCTCGCATTCGCGGTGTTCGTCAATGACGTGCCCATAGACCAGGTGCAGGCCGTCCTCCAGGCCAACGCCGACCTGGGCGCGATCGCCTCGCAGCTGTTCCAGCTCTACTGACGCCTCATCGGGCTGGCCGTTCCGAGACCGTTCAGGCCAGCTCGACGTCGCGGCCCGCCGTGGTGCGTCCGCCGACCTCGACCTCGCGACCGAGGTTTCGGCGATGCGTGAACAGCTGCGACCCGGCACCCTGCTCGATCCTCAGGTCGCGTCCGAGCGCAGCGGTGAGCCGGATCGCCGCGGATCCGGTTGCTTCGTCAGTGCGGATGCCGAGTCCCGGGGCGAACATCCGCGTACGCACGCGCCCCTCCTCCTCGTCGAGCCAGGCCCAGACGTAGTGCATTCCCTCGGTGTAGGCATCCGGATCGACGGCGTCGACTTCGGCGGGCGAATCGAGCTGTTCGATCTCGAACTCGGGGGCCCACGCGACCTGGGCACTGATCCAGGTGAGGTCCCCATCGGCACGCACCCGCGCCGAGCCGGCCGGAACAGTGACGTGGCGGATATCGTCGCCCGCCGCCCGCAGCCACGCCGCGAGGCCCACCGTCGGGTGTCCGGCGAAGGGTAGTTCCTGTTTCGGGGTGAAGATTCGGGCGCGCACGGTGCGGCCGTCGACCTCGTCGATGAACACCGTTTCGCTGAACCCGAGGTCTGCGGCGATCTCCTGCTCGCGGCCGCGCGTCGCCCGTGAGGCCCACACGATCCCGAGCGGGTTGCCGTGCTCACCCGCTTCGTCGACGAAGACGTTGACCACCGTCGCGAGGATGCCCATAGCAGGCCAGTCTTGCACGCCGATCCGTCGGGGTCAGCCCCCTGGGCGATCACGGGGCATCCCGGCACGGCGCGACGGCCCGGGACGTGCCGATCCGCGCACAGGCCGTGGTTGTGCCGGCGTCGGCAAGCGGGTGACGAGCACGAGCAGAGCGGCGACCGCGACCAGGGCGGCCGCCAACACTGCCGCATACGCGAGCACCCCGGCATACCCGCCGACCCACTCGGGGTCGAAGAAGACGTACGGGTACCAGTTGAGCGACCTGCCCCGCGCAGTGATCAGAATGCTGTACGCGAGCGGGTACAGCAGTGCCCAGAGGGCCCGATGAAGGGGCACGCGACGCCGCCCCGGGAACACAGCGAAATCGATCACCGCGTACACCGGAACCACGAAGTGCAGCACCTTCGACGACAGCGGCACGAGAAAGGAGAGTTCTCGCAGGCCCGCGGTCTCCATCAGGATGGCGAAGGTCACGCCGGAGATGACCAGGTAGCTTGTCACGATCGCGCGAACCGTCGTCAGCCAGGATGTCTCGGCGCGACCCATCGCCGTCCAGATGATCAGGAGGGTGGTCAACAGCACGAAAGCGATGTTCGATTGAACGGTGAAGTAGCTCAGCAGATTGGTGGCTCGACAGGTGGTGGCAAAGACGCAGTCGGCGCGCGAGATGAGGGCCCAGGCCGTCGTGATCAGCGCCGCCGACCGCAGCGCGATGACGAGGGCGCGCACTCCGCGCTGCCTCGCCGGGGAGGTCACCGGATGAGCGCGCGCAGCAGGCGCCGACTCTTCCGGCATCCGCCCGCGCACATCATCGAGCCTACGCGCGCCGCGGCGGTGCTGGCCGCTCTTGCCGTCATGGCGGGTCTTGCAGGGTGCACCGGATCGGCGACCCCGCCCTCGACCGCGTCGGCCTCTGCCACAGCGACCCCGACGCCGACCTCGGGGCCCGGTGGCTACGACAGCCTGTCGCAGGCCTGCACGGCGATCGCCGACGACCTGATCACGCTCCAGACCATCGAGGGGACCGCCGAGATCGGGCTGAGCGAGGGCGGGGCGGAGGCGATTCTGGATGAACTCGCTGAGATGCGGGAACTCGCACCCGCCGACTTGCGCCCGACTTATCGCTCGGTCGAAGACGCGGTTCGAGAGCTCCCTCGCACGGATGCCGCAGCCCCCACCCCGACATCCGCGGCAGCGTCTCCTCGATCGCCGTCACCGACCTCCTCACCGACGCCGCATCCGTCGGCCACGCCGCCGTTGATCCTGGAGGTCATCGAATCGGCGAGCGAAAGGTTGACCGTCTGGCTCACGCGCCACTGCGCGGACCTGTGAGGCCGCGACGCTACCGGGGTCGTGCCGAGGCGACCAGCATCCGCCACCCCAGCTCGAACGCCCGAGTGGCAAGAGGGTCGTCGGGGTTCTCGGTGGCGAGCGTGGCGTATGCCGCGGCGAAGCGCGGGACGTCGGACTCCTGCCCGGTCGGATCGAAGACCACGCTCGGCCCTGACATGTCCAGGACACTCCCCAGGATGAAGGACTCGAACGCCGTCAGCAGCGGAAGGACATCCCGCTGCGCCCACCCGGCCGCCTGGGCCGCGATGGTGAAGTCCTCATACCCGGCGAGAAGAACCGGCGCTGATGCGCGAGTGGTCATGAGCAGTGGGATCGCCTTGGGGTGGCGGGCGAACGCACGGCGGTACGAGCGCGCCCAGGCCACAAGACCCTCTTCCCACGGCAGCTCGCGCAACGGGCGGAAGTCGATGCTCGCCGAGACAATCGCGCGAACATCCTCGATCATCGCCGCCCGGTTCGGCACGTGGTTGTAGAGCGATGCCGGGTTCACGCCGAGCTTGCTTGCCACCTGCCGTATGCCGAGCCCATCCGCACCATGACGGTCGATGAGCGCAAGCGCGGTGTCGGCGATGAGCTTCCGACTGAGGATGGGGCGATTCGGGCGGCCGATGACAACCTCCTCGGCAACGAGTTGACGACCGTGGGCGTGAGCATGGACAACCTAGCCGTCGGTATCACCCCGGGCAACACGCGCGGCTCACCGCCTGGCCCGAGCAGATGCAGATGCGGGGACTGTGAGAAGCGGTTTACGCGACCGAAACACAAGCGTGTGCACAATGGTGGTGCAGCGTAAGCCGTTGCGGGCGCACTGGGCCACAAGACCCCGGGGCGTGTGGAGATGTCGTTTGCTCCACGTCCCGGTACCGGTGTGGGCAGCGACTCTTCCGATTCCTGTCAATCGGTACGGAAGTGAGTAATACATGTCGCTGAGGGTCTCGATCGTGGTGGGCAACCCCAAGCCTGCATCCCGCACGCGCAAGATCGCCGAGCTCCTCGTCGAGAAGCTCCTGGAGCCGGGGACCTACGAGGCATCCGTCATCGACCTCGCCGAGCACACCGACGAGATCTTCGCCTGGCCCTCCGAGAAGATGGCGCAGCTGAACACCCAGGTCGCCGACAGCGACCTGGCGGTGTTCGCCTCCCCCACCTACAAGGCGACCTACACGGGTCTTCTCAAGGCGTTCCTGGACCGCTACCCCGCGAACGGCCTGGCCGGCGTGACGGCGATCCCGGTGCACACCGGGGCGGACTTCACTCACGCGATGGGTCCGACGTTCACGCTCGCGCCCCTTCTGGTGGAGCTGGGCGCGACGGTGCCCGGCCGCGGCTTCTACCTCGCGCTCAGCCAACTCGAGAGAGTCGACGAGGTCGTGACGGCCGCCGCCGCCGAGTACGCGGCGAACATGACCCGGGTGGGACGGATCGCGACATCCGTTCGCTCCTGAACCGATTGCGACACGACGAAGAAGGAGGAACACACATGTCGCAGTCCGCCATCACACCCACGGCGTTCGACCCCCGGCAATTCCGTGACACGCTGGGCCACTACGCATCCGGCATCACGATCGTCTCGGGCATCCACAACGGGGAGCCCGTCGGCTTCACCTGCCAGTCGTTCTCGTCGGTCTCGCTCGATCCGCCGCTGGTCTCGTTCACGGTGATGAAGGAGTCGACCACCTACCCGCGCATCGCGGTCGACGGCAGGTTCGCGGTCAACGTCCTCGCTCACGATCAGGACGGGATCTCCAGCCAGTTCGCCCGCCGGGGCACCGACAAGTGGGCAGGTGTCCGCTGGGCTCCGGCACCGTCGGGGAACCCCCTCATCGCGGACACCCTGATGTGGGTCGATTGTGAGCTGTGGGCCGAGTACGAGGCCGGCGACCACCTCATCGTCCTCGGGCGGGTCGTGGCCATGAGCCCGCCGGAGTGGCACAGGCACGAGCCGCTGCTCTACTTCAAGGGTGCCTACCGGCATCTGCGCGCGATGGACGAACTCACAGGATGAGCGCGGGGACGACCTCGGGGTGCCCCCATAGGGCGCGGAGGGGCTCTAGAGGAGGAATTCGATCCGAAACCCGTCGCGCGGGGCAGCAGGGAAGCGGCGCAGACTGATCCGGAGATCCTGCTCGGGTACGTGATACGGCGGGCCGTCGAGGAGAAGCCCGACTGCCGCGCTGATGAGATCGTTCGTCGCGGGTTCCCCGGGGCAGTGGTGCGTGGCGACGTCGTCTCCGAATCCCTGCGCCACAACGGCCGGGGTGTTGCCGCGGAATCGTCCGGGATCGAACCGGGACGGAGACTGCCATTGCAGCGGATGGTGGTCTGTCCCGTACAGGTCCAGCATCACCCAGGCACCCGCTGACAGCTCCTCCCCCTTCCACTCCACGGGCTGGGTGGCATGCCCTCCGATCATCGGAAAGAAGGGAAAGAACCGGCGGACCTCGTTGGCGAACGCCCTCGCTCCGCGCGGGTCGTGTGCCCCGTGGGCCGCATCAGGCTGGCGGTCGAGTGCGTACGCGGCGAAGACGACGAACCGGGCGACGGCGACGACGGGACGAAGGAGGTTGAGCAGTTCCACGGCGGCGACCTGGACCGGGAGAAGCCGACCATCCTCCCGGTGATGAGCGATCCGGCTGGCCGGGAGGGCGATCTCGGGCGTGCGCCGGAGCTCGCGGATGATGTCGCCGACAGTCTGCTCCGTCTTCGCGCGCCGCGCTCGGGCGATCCAGTTCGGCGGCCCCACAACGCCGGCGTTGTCGATCATCGACGTCAGCTCGGTCACGCGGATGGCGCGTTCGTCTACGCCAGCCCACTCCGCCGCCGCGCACCACAGCACCTGAGAGGCGAAGTCCAGCAGGCTGACCTCGCCGCGCGATGCTTCCGCGCGCGATACCCACTGCTCGCGGAAGGCCGCGACGAGACCGTCGGAGCCTGCCAGCGCGGACAGCATGAGCGCCTTCCGCTCCTGGTGGGCGCGACCCTCCAGGGTCTGGACGCTTCGGTCGTCCTGCAGCAGACGCACCGCCGAGCGGGGCACCGCCCCTGGCGACCGGTCGAAACGGCTCTCCTCGTAGAAGAAACGTGCCGCGTCGAGCCCGCGCATCACGGTGACGGGACGGCCGAGGAGGCGCGTGTGGAACTCGTCGGCGCCGACGTGTCGGAACCCTCGTCCGCCGTAGAGGTAGCCGTCGCGAAGGAGCCGAAGCGAGTCATCCATCGTTCGTAGCCGCGGGATCGTCATTGCCGTGTCCCCCTCACGGCGCCGAGTTGATGCGCTCGGCGATCTCGCCCGGATCGATGCCCTGCCTGTGCAGGAGGGCGCGGTCGTGCCATGGCATAGCTCCTGTCCGACGACGCACCGTCGGCGCCGATCGCACCGGTCTACGCCCCGTCTGCCGGCGCCGGGCAGGGCCTTGACTCGACGGCAGGTTGCAGGCACGCCCTCGCCCGACCGCGAGGCAGACGCTCCCCTTGCTCAGCCGTCAATTTCCGCCTTTTTTTCGAGGCCAGCGAGCCGGGAGGGATCGACTTCTTCTCGTAGCGTCAGGGTATGACGACGACGGATGACGCGCCTTCGCCGCATCCGCGTGCTGTCTTCTTCGTCTCCGACAGCACCGGGGTCACCGCCGAGACGCTGGGCAGTGCACTACTGGCGAACTTCCCCGGCGTGACCTTCGCGCGCGAGACCGTGCCGTTCGTCGACAGCGTCGCGAAGGCTCAGCGCGTCGTCGGCGACATCCGGGCCGCCGCCGAGACGGGGCCCGTCCCCCTGGTGTTCACGACGCTGCGCAGCCCGTCCGTGAAGGCGGTGTTCCACGCGGCCCCCGGCACCACCATCGATCTGCTGAGCGATCATCTGACCGATCTCGAGCAGGCGCTCGGGGTGACCGCATCCGAGCAACCCGGCCAGTACCACGGCCTGGGCAACGTGGAGCGGTACTTCGCCCGGATGCGGGCCGTGGAGTACGCGATCGAACACGATGACGGCCAGAGTGAGCGCGCCCTCGAGATCGCCGACGTCATCATCGTCGCGCCGTCGCGGTGCGGCAAGACCCCCACGACGATGTACCTCGCCCTGCATCACGGACTGCTCGTGGCCAACTACCCGCTCACCGACGACGACTTCCCCACCGACGGGCTGCCGCCGATGGTGGCGCCCTACCGCGAGCGCTGCTTCGGCCTGACCACGACGCCGCTGCGCCTGAGCCAGGTGCGCCACGAGCGCCGGCCGAACTCCCGGTACGCGAGCATCGCGCAGTGCACTCTCGAGTTGCGCCGCGCCGAGGAGCTGTTCCGCCGCACCCGCGTGCCCTTCATCAACTCCTCGGCCAAGAGCGTCGAGGAGATGTCCGCCGTCATCATGCAGTCCATGAAGCTGCACGGATGACCCGTTCGAAGGAACTGACCATGTCACACATCGCCTGGTTCGAAGACCTCGGAATGACAGACGTCCCGCGGGTGGGAGGCAAGAACGCCTCTCTCGGCGAGATGGTCTCGCAGCTGTCGTCGGCGGGGGTCTCCGTACCCCGGGGTTTCGCCACGACCGCCGACGCCTACCGCGCCTTCCTCGCGCACGACGGTCTGGAAGAGCGCATCCGCGCCGCGGTCGACGCGCTCGATCCCGAGGACGTCGCCGAACTCGCCCGGGTCGGGGCGACCGTGCGGGAATGGGTCGAGAACCAGCCGTTCCCGGCGGAGCTCGAGTCGGGCATCCGTGCCGCCTACGCACGACTGGTGTCCGAGGATGCCGACCCCGACGGCGTCAGCTGGGCGGTGCGTTCGAGCGCCACGGCAGAGGACCTGCCCGAGGCCTCGTTCGCCGGCCAGCAGGAGACGTTCCTGAACATCGCGGGAATCGAGAACATCCTGCAGGCGATCCGCTCCGTGTTCGCCTCGCTCTACAACGACCGGGCGATCGCCTACCGGGTCCACCATGGGTTCGCGCACGCCGATGTCGCACTCTCCGCCGGAGTGCAGCGGATGGTGCGTTCGGATGTGGGCGCCGCAGGCGTCATGTTCACCGTCGACACCGAGTCCGGCTTCGACGGCGCCGTGTTCATCACGAGCTCGTACGGCCTGGGCGAAGCGGTCGTGCAGGGCGCGGTCAACCCCGACGAGTTCTACGTCTCGAAGGCCGCCCTGCGGACCGGACGGCCCGCGATCCTGAAACGCTCTGTGGGCGAGAAGGCGATCGCCATGCGCTACACCGACAGCCGGTCGGCGGGAGCCAGCACCACTTTCGTCGACGTCCCGCCCGCCGATCGCGCGCGCTTCTCCGTGACGGATGCCGAACTGGAGGAGCTTGCTCGTCAGGCCCTCGTGATCGAGGAGCACTATGGACGACCGATGGACATCGAGTGGGGCAAGGATGGCATCGACGGCCGCCTCTATGTCCTGCAGGCCCGGCCCGAGACCGTCGTCTCTCGCCCGGGGGCGAACGTCATCCGCCGATTCCGGCTCCACGAGAAGGGCACGGTGCTGACAGCCGGACGGGCCATCGGGCAGCGCATCGGCGCGGGACCTGTGCGGGTGCTCAGTGACCTCGCCGACATGGCGACGTTCCGGGCCGGTGACGTCCTGGTCGCCGACATGACCGACCCCGACTGGGAGCCGATCATGAAGAGGGCCGCCGCGATCGTGACCAACCGAGGCGGGCGCACGTGCCACGCGGCGATCATCGCGCGCGAACTGGGCATCCCCGCCGTCGTCGGCGCCGGCGATGCGACCCGGGTGCTCCGGGACGGCCAGGAGGTCACGGTGTCGTGCGCCGAGGGCGACACGGGCTTCGTCTACGACGGTCTGCTCTCATTCGTGGAAGAGGAGACGCATCTGGACCGGATGCCCGAACTCCCCGTCAAGATCATGATGAACGTCGGAACGCCCGACCAGGCGTTCTCCTTCTCGAGGCTCCCGCACCGGGGCGTAGGACTCGCGCGGCTGGAGTTCATCATCAACCGGCAGATCGGCATCCATCCCCGTGCTCTGCTCGAACAGGACCTCCCAGACGAGCTGCGCGCACAGGTCGACGAGCGGGTCGCCGCCTACCCGTCGCCGCGGGACTTCTTCGTGCAGCGCGTCGCCGAGGGTGTCTCCATGATCGCCGCGGCCTTTGCACCCGAGCCGGTGATCGTGCGGATGAGCGACTTCAAGTCGAACGAGTACGCAAACCTCATCGGCGGCGAGCGCTACGAGCCGCACGAGGAGAACCCGATGATCGGCTACCGGGGGGCATCCCGCTACATCTCGCCCGACTTCCGCGCCTGCTTCGACATGGAGTGCGAGGCGCTGCGGTACGTGCGCGACGAGATGGGCTTCACCAACGTCCAGGTCATGATCCCGTTCGTGCGGACCGTGGGCGAAGGCCATGCCGTCGTCGAGATGCTCGCCGAGAACGGGCTGCGCCGCGGCGAGAACGGGCTCAAGGTCATCATGATGTGCGAACTGCCCACCAATGCGCTGCTCGCCGACCAGTACCTCGAGTTCTTCGACGGGTTCTCGATCGGCTCGAACGACATGACCCAGCTCACTCTCGGCCTCGACCGTGACAGCGCGCTCGTCGCGAACACCTTCGACGAGCGCGACCCCGCGGTCCTCCAGCTCATGTCGATGACGATCGCGGCATGCCGCGCCCAGGGGAAGTACGTCGGGATCTGCGGGCAAGGGCCGAGCGACCATCCCGATCTGGCCGAATGGCTGCTCGCTCAGGGCGTGGAGTCGATCTCCCTGAACCCCGACACGGTGGTCGAGACCTGGATGCGGCTGGCAGCGCAGACGCCCGCTGACGCTGCAGTGGGGCGGCCGGGTCGTCCGTAACCTGATCGCGGAGCGAGGGCAACCCCCCTCGCCGGCTCACGGGCCGAGGCTATCGTGGCCGTCTCATCCACCTCACAACGAGAGGAGACGCATCATGGGACTCGACGACAAGATCAAGAACACAGCCGAAGACCTCAAGGGCAAGACCAAGGAAGGTGTCGGCGACGCGACCGACAACGAGAGCCTTGAGGCCGAAGGCAAGGCAGACCAGGCGAAGGCTGACCTCAAGCAGGCCGGCGAAAAGACGAAGGACGCCCTGTCCTGATATCCGCTCGGTGCGTGTGCGGGGCAGAGCTCCCGCGCACGCCTCAGCCCCGCCGGCCGCCGCTCACGCCGTAGCGGAGGCCGGGAGGGATTTCCCGAGCCTGCGAATGATCTCATCCAGCACAGGCTGCGGCGTCGCGAAGATCAGTCTCGCAAAGCCGTCGCCTGCGCGACCGCACATCGTGCCCTCGGTCAGAGCGACGGATGCCGCTGCGCCGAAGTACTCCGCCGGGCGCTCGGCGATACCGGCGCCGCGGAAGTCGATCCAGCCCACGTAGGTGCCCTCGGGCTTCGGCATCCAGGCCCCCGGAATGTGTTCCGCGAGAAGCGCGAGGAGACGGTCGCGGTTCCCCTCGAGGTAGGGCACGAGGTCCCCGAGCCATGCATCCCCGCTGCGGAAGGCGACCGTGTTGGCTATCGCGCCGAGATTGCTGGTGCCGTGCCCAGCGAACGGTCCGATCCGCTCCCAGGTCTCGCGGTCGCGGTCGCTCGTGAGCACGAGCTCGGCGCATTTGAGTCCCGGGAGGTTCCAGGCCTTCGACGCACTCATCGCGGTGATCGTGTGCTCGGCCGCTGCAGGGGACACTGTCGCGTAAGGGATGTGCGTCGAACCGCTGAACACGAGCGGAGCCCAGATCTCGTCCGAGAAGACCCTCCCGCCGTTCCGCTCGACGACCTCGCTGATCCCGATCATCTCGTCGGCCGTGAACACCCGGCCGACCGGATTGCAGGGGTTGCAGAGCAGGAGCAGGTTGCCACCATCATCGAATGCGCGCTGCAGCGCGTCGAGGTCGAACTCGTACCGCCCGTCTCGGATCGCCAGCGGCATCTCGATGACCTCGCGCCCCCGCATGGGCGGCACCATGAGAAACGGCATGTACGCCGGAGTGGGGACGATGATCTTCGACCCGGGCGCGGAGCAATGCTCCATTGCGAGCTCCAGCCCCATGATGACGTCCGGGATGGCCCACACATCGCTCGCCGGGACCTGCCACCCGTAGCGGCGCTCGAGGAACCCGGCAGTCGCGTCCGAGAGATCTGCCGCGATGTACTTCGGCATGTAGCCGAACGCGCCCTGGTCGACCGCGGCGTGCAACGCGGCGGTGATGTGAGGGTCGATGCCGAAGTCCATCTCGGCGACGAATGCGCCGATCGAGCCATCCGTCCCCGCCCACTTCGTGGCTCCCGTGGCACGGAGCTGATCGATGGTGATGGCGTTGACGCGCCGGGCGAAGTCGGTCATGCGGTGCCCCTTCTGGCTGGCAGCTCTCACCCTAACCCCGGCGCACGACGGCCTCTCCCGCGGGCTGCTCCGATCGGCCAGGGGGCGAAGCGGGGTGCCGACGCCATCGGGCGATGAGGAACAATGGGCACATGGGTAGACCGGGGGCACTCCACCCGGCGTCGCTCGGGGCCTCGATCGCGTTAGCCGCACTCGTCCTCGGGTCCGTCGCCGGTTGCGCGTCGACGGCGCCCGCCGATCCGGAAGCGATCGCCGAGCGCGTAGCGGCCACCGACATCTCTGCCGATCTGGTCTACACGACAACGGTCGACGGCTACGATCTCGCGCCACAGTCGGTCGGCGAGACACCCAGCGGCGGGATGTCGGCATCCTGGGTCAACACCGCCACCGGCGGGATACTGACGATCCGCATGGAGCACGGCGAGATCACGGCCGCGTCCTGCCCCGACATCCCCCTGTGGGACGGCGGGAACGAACCGGTCGCCTGCACCGACGAGGGTGGCCGCTGGCATCGAACATCAGGCAGCACCCACGAGTACATCGTCGCGCGCGACGACACGCTGATTCTCGTCACGGGGATGAACAACGCTGACCCCGGGGATCTTCTGGCTGCCGCACAGGCCGTGCACGTGCCCTCTGCTGCCGAGCTCGAACTGCTCTTCTCCGATCTTCCGGACGGCCCCGCCGAACCCGTGCAGCGCGGCGACATCCCCGAGAACGGCGACGGAGCCCCGATCGACCCCACCGGACCCGGCGGCTGAACCCGTCGTCCTGTGGTGAAGCTGCGAGGGCGACAAGGTCAGCGGACCCGTTCGAAGCTCACGGTTCCGGCACGCTCGCGCGCCCGAGCGCGCAGAGTCGCGGCGAGGCGGAGAGCAGATCGTCAGATGCGGGCGGGTCTTGTCAGAGCATGCCGTGAAGCGGCCCTGCCCAGCGGTTCGTGGCGGAGACGGAGGGATTTGAAATCGCGCCAATGACAATCGAACCCAACTCAAACCGCATGATTACGCGGATTCTGACGTCGCCGACGTACTCCTGGATCAGGTCGGCCGGGTTCGATTCGTGGCAGAAATGTGGCGGGTATCGGCTCGAAATCAGGTGGCTGCACTCGCCCTTCAGTCACGCGAGCTGGAGACTACGCGGACGCAGCTTCGACCATCATCTCGACGGCTTCGATCATGTCGTACCGGTCCCGCAACGTGTCCAGGATCTCCTCGACGGTGAGCACTGCACCGTAGCGGCCGGAACGACTCGCGATCTCCTGCACCGCGGCGAGCGCGTGCCTTGGGTTGAGTACAACGGTGTTCTTCGCGAATTCCTTGGCGCTGAGCACTTGGATGCCCGGCGGAATCCTGCCTGCAGGGAAGTCCTTCAGGTTCTCCGTGACGATCGCTCCGGCTCCCGCGATGACGGCCGCGGCGACCACATGCTCGTCGTCGGGATCGGGAAGCCCGAACGTGCCCTCCAGCGGCTCCCAGCCTTCGACCTCCGCGTCGGCGAACTCTCGCCGCATCGCGGCGATGAGGGTCGCTGCACGGCCAGCAGCCTCGGTCACGGGTATCCCCCGTTTCACGAGCTTGGCCTCCTCGTGGAACTCGAGCTCGTCAAGGTTCACCGAACTCCAGGTCGGTCGATACGCGCCCTCGACCGCGAGGGACAGGAGAAAGTCACGTTGCAGACTCGGCCACAGCACGCTGGTGTCGAGGGTCGCCGTGAACACGCCCCCATCCTGTCAGCCTGCGAGGTCAGAGTCGGGCAGCCCGCCTCGCCGCGACCGCCTTCCGCGCCGCCCTGAGGTCCTCGAGCGTCTGCTCGATGTTGTCTTCGCCGACACCGTCACGCGTGGCGGCGAGCATGTCGTACTGACGCGCCCGCCGGCGCTCTCGGTACTCGAGCAGATCCGCGAGGAGAACGCGTCGGTGCGTTCCCGCCTTCTCGAACGGGATCTCGCCCTCGTCGAGGATCTTCACAATGGTTGGGCGGCTCACGTTCAGGAGATCCGCTGCCTGCTGGGTGGTGAGCCGTGTTGTCTGGGGTACAACTGACACGGCGAGCCCGCTTTGCATTGCGTCCACGATCTTGCGGAGAGCGAGGTAGACCTCTTCCGGAAGCTCTACCTGGTCACCTGGACGAGCCCCGGCAAGGAAGTACTTTGGTTCGGGAAGAGCCCGGCCGGCGGCCTCATGGGCGGTGAGGAAGTCCAGCACAGGGGCAAGCTCGACGCCCCTGCTGGGAAGGTACGTCTCTTCAACGACGGCAGCGCGAGACACGAAAATCACCTCAATACACGTAAACGCAGGAAGTTGCGTTTGTTGCGATTACGGTAGCACGCGTTGCCGACAGGTCAATAGGAGCGCGCTGGGGCAACGATTAGATGCCTCGTCAGGACACCCCGAGCCGTTCGAGCGCGTAACTCCACGGGAGGCGCTCCTGCTCGAGGCGTATGTTGCCCTCCGCGCTCAGCGACTGAAGAGTCGCGCGCTCATCAGGCGTGAGCAGCTCGAACACGCCGACGTTCGGATCCGGATCGGTCCCCCACAGATCACGGTGAGCGAACAGAGTATCCATATCCATCAATGCCGACGTTGCGTCCACTCCCCTGGCTCGAAGTCGGTTGAGTATGGCGAATCCGTGCGAATCGAGATCGCCCCAGTAGGTGACCGTCTGCGCCCACGGGAGGCGGGCGACGAGATCGACGCGGTGACCACCACCGTGCACTGCTACAGCTCGGGGCACATCCGGCATCGCGAGCAGAGTGGCGAGGTTCTCGAACACGAACACGCGCTCGGGCCGGATCGTGCTTGCCGCAAGGTCGTCGACGGGCGCCGACACATCGGTGAGCCCCTGGAACGAGAGCGACGGATCGAGAGCACGGATCCGTATGAGCGGTGACAGCTCGCGAAGGCCCAGTCCGGGCGCGCCGGTTCCCGCCCGATGCAACGCCTCGACGAGCCCGCGGCGAGATTCGATCCACTTGGTGTGGATGCCGCGGATCGGCAGTTCCCGCACCAGGTGGCCCGATTCCGGGTTCTCGCGCAACCAGGCCAGCACATGGACGAGCCTGTCGAAATCCGCGCCATCGAGATCGGCGATCGCACGGGCACTGGCGCGGAGCACACTGCTGGCGTCGGAACCGGCCAGGCCTCTCAACTCGTCAAGTCGCGCCACCAGAAGTCGCCAGCCATCCGTCTCGCCCGCCGCTCGAGCGATCGAATCCGAACCGCGCAGCACCGCGCGAACGGGGACTTCCTGCGACCCGATGCGTGACCAATTGCGGACGGCCCACTCGAGCTCTATTCCCGAGTCTTCGCTCACGCCACGCCAGCCGTCGACCCACTGTCGAACGCGATCGAGGTCGCTCAGCGCCTCGCGCTCGGTTGGCGGACGTAGCGGAACGTCGAGCACGACATCCGTCTGCTGCTCGGCTGCCCACGTGCGTGCGTCGCGGTCGAAGAGCTTCTTCGCCCGCGCGCGCACATCGGCCGGAGTGACGAGCGTGGTCACGCGCGCGACTCCGCGTGCGGCGGGGCGGCGACCTCAGTCTCATCGACCGAGAACACCACGTTCGCGAGCCGTGAGGCGTTGCGGTCGGGATTCGATACCGATGTGATCGCGCCCACGTAGGGTTCGAGTGTCTGCAGCAGCTTCTGCGGTGTCGCGAGGATCATGTGGAATCCGAACTCTCGGAACACCTCCATCGCGTTACGCGTGTATCGGCTGTCAGCCTTGTCGAACGCCTCATCGAGCACGATCGAACCGAACCGCGGAACCTCGTCCTCTTCCTCGGTCAGCTGGTACCGCAGCGCTGCGGCAAGACAGAAGATGACAAGCTTCTGCCTCTGGCCGCCCGACAGCCCCTCGGCCGAGTCATACACCCGCAGGACCCGCCCAGTGACGTCCTTCTCCCGCGCGAGGAAGCTCACATGCAGCCTCGTGTCGAGCACTCGGTTGCGCCAGTCCACGTCGACGCGGTCCTTGGATCCAAGTCGACCGATCACTCGCTGCAACACGGCGAATCGCTGCTCCGCACCGGACGCCGACTCGTCGGCCCAGTTGCCTTCCACGATGCGGCGGAGGTCGGTGAGGAACTCGTCGACCTCCGGGGTCCGCGTCGTCTTCACATCGATCTCGAGGAAGCGGTCCGCTCCCTCGAACGGGGACCGCCCCAGGGATGCGTTGACAGGGAGGATTCGCTCGCGGATGAGACCCGGGGCGTCGCGGAGATCGCTGAGCAAGTGTGCGACGACGTCCTGCGATCGTTCCCGCAACAGCTTGCGGAACTCGGACTCTTTCTCGGGCAGGCCGCGGGCGAGGATGCCCTCCCGCAGCTCCCGATAGCCGTAGCGGTCACGGATGTCAGCAGTCAACTCTGCGGATGCAGCGGACCACCCGAGCCGAAACTCGGCGGCGCGCCCGGCGAAGCTGGCCTCAGCATCCGCTGCACGGCTGGCCGCGGCGTCCTTCTCCTTCGAGAGTGCCGACTGCACCTTTCGCGCGACTTCGTCCACCGTCTCCAGGATCACCGAGCGTCGCTCGGCTCGGAACCGGCCCTCGAGGGCGTCGGCGATCCGCTCCTCGACCGGTGCATATGGGGTCGCCTCGAGTCCGGCGACGTGTGCCTCGATGCTTTCGACGTGATTGCGGGCGACAGCGTGGGCTCCGAGCGCCCGTGCGTGCTTCGCGTTCGTTTCGTCCAGTCGCTGGGTCGCTCGCTCCGCGGCCTCCTGTGCTTCGCGGAGAGTCCCCGATTCGCTGGTGAGCACCCGGAGATCGTCGCGCTGGGCCGCGGTGACCGCCATCGCGGATGCGAGGTCCACTTGGTCCCAGCTGAACGTCGATACGCGTGTGAAGACGTCGCGCCGACTGACAGCGTCCTGACGAAGCGAGTCGGCCTCGGCGTCGCGGGCGGATGCTTCCTCCATCGCCGCCATCACTTCCCGCCGACGCTCCAGCAAAGCCTCGAGCCGCGCGTGGGTGTCGCCGCCCAGCACCCATCGAGTGGCATCACCGACCTCGTGACGGTCATCCTTCTCGTACCTGCGTGAGTTGCGCTTGACGAGGCCGCCGATCGTGACGCCACGCTCGACGTCATCAAGCTCGTCGGGGTGCGAAACGCAGGCGTAGTCGAACTCGGAGGCCATGCGCCTGCGGACGTAGGACGCGAAGGGCCCGTCGCTCACCGTGAGGCGATGAACGAGTGAGCGGGCATCCTTGGGGCGACGCGGCTCGTCGACGGCGTGCGGGACCGCTTCGATGACGAGCCGGACACCGAGTGTCCGCGAGTCGGCTGCCCGACGTGCGGCGACAAGATGTTCGTCCCGCACGAGGAGCGTCGACGCAAACGGAGCGAGCACTCGCTCTGCCGCGCCGCGCCAGGCGGAGTGCTGCTCGGTGACCGAGATCAGCTCGCCCGCAAAGGGGAATGCCGATGCCGGCACACCGACAGCGTCCGCGAGGAATCGTCGTGCGCTCAGAAGCTTCTCGTCGAGGTTGCTCCGGTGATCTCTCAGCGCCTGAATCTGCCTGGTGACTTCGTCCAGCGCCTTACGCGCCTGACTCGCGGCGTCACGCACCTCATACGAGACAGCGGGGATGTCGCGCGCAACCTCGGTGACGGCCGCGGCAAGGAGCTCCGCAAACTGCTCGGGGTCTTCGGGCATTGGTGCGCCGATGCGCATCAGCTCGGCGGTCAACTGGGCTCGATATTGCCTAGTGATGTCCTCGGCACGCTGCGCACTGTCGATCCGCTCCTGCAGAAGCTCTACGCGCGCGCCGCCCTCGTCCCGGACCCGCGCCTTCGCGGTTTCCAGCGCCTCTGCCGCCAACCGCTGCTCTCGCGCGGCGTCGCTCAGGTCGCTCTCGGCGCGCGCCAGCGCGGCGCGTGCGGGGCCCGCGGCTTCCTTCGCGAGCCGAAGCTTGAGTCCCGCTGTGAAGGGCTCGACCGCGTCGTGGAGGTCGGAGATCGCAGCCATCTCCGCGTCGGCCAGGTCGAACGCGGTGATCGCCTCGTCGACCTTGCGGAGCGCATCAGCCTGCTTCCTCAGGTCGACCACGTGCTTGTGCGCGGCATCGAGCTCCGTGAACTGCTCAACGGCGGTCTCGGCCCGCGCGAAGGTCCCCGGTTGGTCGAGCATGAACCCGCGGAACAGCGCGTCGAGGGTTCCGAGGTTCTTCGCTGATTGTGTCTTGTGGAGAAGCTGAAGCGTCGCATCTCCGCGGAAGCCGAACTGACGGATGACCCGCTCGTGAAAGCGTCCGTGTCGTCCGCCGGTGGTGATCAGCGCGTCGGGGAAGGCCTTCGACATGCGGCGCGCGTCAATTCCGCCTTCGACGTGCGGCTTCACGTCGAGAAGCTCCATGTGACCTCGGGTGAAGATCCGCGCGTCCTTCAACGCGGTCGGTTCGGTGCGCGTGCCGGGTGCGTGGAACACCCGCAGCAGGACGACCGGTTCATCGCGGAGATTCTCGTAGCGCAGCAGGATGCCGCTCCAGGTTGCCTTCGAGCGCAGGTAGGTCGTGGTGGCCCGATCGGCAGTCTCGTCAGCTTCCTTGCTCCAGGCGCCACGCACATAGCTCATCAGCGTCCGATCGCTCTGCCGGGAAGCGCCATCCTGAGCCGCCGCGTTGAGACGCAACCACCTATCGGGGGTGAGGACGGCGGCAATCGCGTCGAGTAGCGACGACTTGCCCGATCCGGATGCGCCGGTTAGCAGGTGGCCGACACGCGCGACATCCACGGCGACGTGGCCGGCAAACGTGCCCCAGTTGACGAGTTCGATCTGGGCAAGGCGCCACTGGCCGGGCCCGGTCGGATCGACCTCCGGCTCGTCGGTGGGGAAGCTCAGCATCGTCATTCTGTGTCATCCTCCGCATCCGTCGACGGGGCAGCGGATTCTCCTCCACCCTCTCGGGCGATCCGGTGGTACTCCGATGTGATCGCGCGGATCTGGTCGGCATCGACGAGCAGTCGGAGCACGGGCGAAATCTCGGCACGGTCATCGCCGACGGCGTGCAGCACGCGGAGCTTGTTCTGCATCTTGTTCCACGACGAGTTGACGCGGCTCGCGAAGTCCTTCTCATCACGGTCCGGGGTGCGGAACACGGCGAGCTGCTCGAACACCTCCGCCTGCCCGACGATCACCCGACCGCGACCCTCCTCGCTCAGCAGCGTCTGGCGCAAGACAAGCAGCATTGCGGTGTCGAGGAACGTCAACGCCTCAGACCGCACTGCCTTCGGGGCGTCCTCGGACGGAGCGTTGCGGACGAAGGCGAACTCGTTGTCCCGATCGATGACCAATTCGAGGAACAAATCGGCGAGCCGGGAGCGGAGGACAGCCTCGTCGGTGAGCAGCACCGCCCACAGCTGCGCCTCGCGCGCTCCGGAAAGATACGGGCCACGCACCAGACGCAGCAAGACGCGCCTCGTGCGATCAGGGAGTTCGCCGGCGTCGCCACGCCAGAGGCCCCCGTGCTCGTCGGGGGCGACATCCGCCGTGGTCGACTCGGTCATGCCACCGCTCCTGTGAATCGGTGCGCGGCCACAATCGCCGCACGCGGAACTCCGTCGGCGCCCTGCCAAGCGAGTACCTCGGGCTCATCGTCAACGGTGCCCTGCTCGGCGGCGATCGAGAGAAGTCCGATCACGCTGCCGACCCCCTGCGTCGCGGGGTATCGAGCAAGGACATCTGCGACGGTGCACGAGGGCACCTCGGCGAGCAGGTCGTTGACGTTCCGGGTGAGTTCGTCGAAGTCGATCTCGGTTTCGCGAGCGATCGCCCGCAGCTCCTCGAGGCTCGCGAGGGTTGTCGTCTGCGTGACGATCTCTTCGGTGGCGGCGAATTCGGCGGGGTCGTGAAGGTCGATCGCCCCGACGCTCGACAGCGCAACGGCCGAGAGATCCAGCGTGAGAGACGTCGGATGCCACGGACGCGTGTGTGCGGCGGCTTCCATTCCCGCGTGCTGAGCCTCCCGCAGAAGAGTCCGCAGGACCCGGTCGCGCTGGTAGTCCTGCGACTGCACGTAGCGGCGGAGCGCCCGGGCGAACAGGGTGATGACGTCGTGGATCTCCGCGCTTCGTCCCTTGAGCGTTGCGAGGAAGGCGCGCAGTGCCCGGCGCTCATCCGAGGTGAGATCACGAGCGAATCTGCGGTCGAGGATGCGGCGGATGTCGGCCTCGAATGCGGCACCGAGTGCAGGGTCGAGCACGAGCTGGGAGAAGGCAGCGAAACTGCGGCCGGCATCGGAGTCGGAGATGTGGTCGATTCCGCGGAAGACTTCGTCGACGACTGACGCCTGAGAAACATCGGACTCGACGATCTTCGCCCTCAGCGACGCATTCAGCGTCTCGAACTCGGCACGCACCCGAGCAAAGTCGTCCGGCACGTCCGCCGCCTGCGCCAGCACGTCGCGAACGCGTTCGAGCGCCCGGTCTTCATCGATCGCGGACTCGTCACCGGAACGCAGGCTCTCGATCCGCCGCTCAATCGACTCGATCTCTTCCTCGAGTAGCGCGATGCGCGCTGACACGTCAGGATCGGTGTCGATCGCGAGGCGACGGACCTGCGCCGCAAGACTCGCAAGCCGAGACTCGGTCACACTCGAACGCGGGGCGGCACGCCCCTGCAAGAAGCGGATCCCGGCGATCGCATCCGGGGAAAGCTCGAGCGTCTCACCCCGCGCTTCCGATGACGGCCGACGCACCAGGAAGCCGGCCGATCGCCACTCCCCGCAGTACCCCTTCGCAGTCAGCGGCAAGATCAGCCCCTGCGCACGGAGCCGCTCGAGGTCGGCATCGATCCGCTCGTACAGCTCCTCCGCGTCGACTCGGCGCTCGTCTCCGCCCAGGTGGGTGCCGAGAAGACCGGCGACCACGGGTGCGCTGTCGGCTCGAAGCAGCTTCCACGCCGCATCGCGCTCCGCAAGCTGGGCGAGCTCGAGAACCTGGGCGACGGCGGGCACGCGTCCATTCTGAAGGAACACACCGACATCCGTTGACGCGGCGGCGGCGGATAGCTCGGGCTGAGTCACCCGATGAGGTAGACCATCCCGCGACCGTCTGTCGCGAGCGCCTCGACGAATTCCTGTGCCCGCGTGAGGTAGTCGAGGACGTAGCGGAGCTCGTCGTCATCGTCGACTCCGTGCCGGCTTCGCCAAGTGCGCGCCCACGTTCGCGCCTGGTCCTCGTCGATCGCACAGAGGTCGTCCCGAATCGCTGGCACCTCCTCGGGGAGGATCGTCCTCACCCACGGGTCCCAGCCCATGTCGTGCATCGTCACGTTCCCCTCGAACATCCGGTAGCACGAGCCGGCGGCGGAACTTCCGGGCCCCGAGCGCGTGAGGGACTGCAAAGCGGACCATGCCTTGTCGAGATAGAGCATGTCGCGCTTCGGTGAGACCTGCTCGAACGTCGCGACACTCACGCTCGCGTGCGGCTCCAGGCCCCACGCGTCAGCGAGCGGGTCGCTGGAGAGGATGCTGTGCGGGTCATCGACCGCCTGCTGAGCAAGGTCGGCATCGAAGGCATAGGCGTAGTAGCGGATTCCCATGCGGCCAGCATCCCGACGCAGGCGCAGCCACGATCACCGCAACCGACGCCGTGGGGGAACGCGCCCGAATCCGCCGCTGTGGAGGAACGGCGGCCTTCGCATGGCCCCGCCCCTGGAGACCGAGGGATATGCGCTCGCGGTCTCGCGGGCAGCGGCACTGAACCTTCGCCCGGTCCAGCCGCAACCGAGCAGGTTGATGAGCGGGAACTCATGATCGAGCTCAGATCGCCCAGAACGGAACGCTTCGCAAACGTGGCAGAAATGGCGGAAATCGTGGCAGGAGCGGAAGAAAACCACCCTGACCGGGGCTTCTTCGGCGGAGACGGAGGGATTTGAACCCTCGGTCCCCGTGAGGGGACTCCACCTTAGCAGGGTGGTGCACTAGGCCTGACTATGCGACGTCTCCAGGCATCCGTCACCGAAACCGGGCGAACGACCTCGTCAATACTAACCGCTGCCGTCTGACGAGACGAATGGATGCTGTCAGCCGAGGTTTCCGACCGAGCATGTGGTCTGCGCCGCCGTGGAGCCACTGATCGAGTTCGGGAGGACCGCGGCCTCCTGAGCCGGAGCCTCGGTGGGCGCGGGTGTCGCAGTCGGGTCCGTGGTCGGCGCGGGAGCCGGCTCCTCGGTCGGGGTCACGTCGACGACGCTCCCGTTCACGCCCGCCTTGCCGGTGATCTCCAGCGGAACGTTCGCTTCGAGCGCCGCCCACAACTCGTCGGCGGCGGCATAGTTCGGCACGACCTTGTTCGGGTCGTCGGGGTCACCCAAGGTGGGGTACTGGATGAAAACGATGTCCGAGAACGGCACATCCTTGATCGCGAGCGCGATCTGAACGAGCGTCAGCGGGTTAGTCAGGCTCGAGCTCTTGGTGATGTTGTCGATCGCGACGGTCGCCAGGCGATACAGCGTCGTCGGGTCCGAAAGGACGTTCTCGCTGACGAGCTTCTTGGCGAGACTCGACATGTACTGCTGCTGGTTGCTGATCCGGCCGAGGTCCGAGCCGTCGCCGACGCCCTTCCGTGTGCGCAGGAACGCGAGAGCTTGAGTGCCCGATACGGTCGAGATCCCGTCGGGCAGATAGAGGCCTGCGAGCGGATCGCTGATGCCGCCCTCGACGCATACATCCACGCCGCCGATCGCATCGGTGATGTTGATGACGCCACCCCAGGTGACCTTGGCGGCGAACGGGATGCTCTGGCCGCTCAACTGCGAGATCGTCTTCACAACGCACGACAGCCCGCCGCCCTCGGATCCTCCGCCCGCATAGAACGCGGAGTTGAGGGGCTGCTTGCTCATGGCGGACGACGTCGAGCCGTCGCCACGGTCGCAGGAGGGGATCGGGAGCATGAGGTCGCGGGGGAACGAGATGACGGTCACCCGGCGCGGCGCATCCGAGATGTGCACGAGCATGTTGACGTCGTTGAGCTCACCCTCGGAATCGGAGCCCGAGCAGCGGTCACCGAAGATCGCTGCGAACTCGGGCTCACAGGCGTCAGTGCCCGCGACGAAGAGGTTGACCCCACCCTCGATCGCGCCGATGTCGGGCGGAACGGGCGGCTGGTCCTCGAGATCCACCGTGTTCTCGGTGGCGTAGCTGGCGGCCAGGTCATAGACCGTGTAGGCGGCGACCCCGGTCCCCGACACGAGGACGACGGCGACGACGATGCCGAGTGCCTTCATGAAGACCGAGAACGGATGCGGCGACCTCAGCGCCCCGTGACGGGCCACCGTGCGACGACCGCGCTGCGGTGTTGTCCTGCTCACCAAGATCCCTTCCGGGCGACCGTCGCAGCCCGCGACGAGCAGCTCACGCCGCGCCGAAAGGCCACTTCGGCCCCTCAAGACACCATCCGGCCACGGAACGTTGAGGTCGGATACGTCGGGTGTTGGCACGGCCGAACGATGGATGCCCTAAGAAAGGTAGGTTATGCCATACCTGCTGAGCATGCACTGTGGGCTCGCTGACCACGGTGTGAGCGTCCACTGAGATTCGCGCCGACCCGCTTCGGTCTTTCACGGCCTCTGCTCGGCTTTCACGCAACCCTCCACCGGTAACATCTGCGCCGTGACCACCGTTGACGGCGACCGGCTGGCCGATTCCGTCCCGGCAAGCGAACCCGATCCCGACAATCCGCGAACTGAGTCCGCGGTCCCCTCGCGCGTGCCCGCAGAAGCGGTCACGACGCGGCGATCGTCCCGTGGGCCCTCCTCGACGCCGGCGCGAGCGCCGATGACCCGGCGCGAGGCGCGGACACGACGGCGCCCCGCGCGGCCGATCGCACGCCATGCCGCGCCCGAGACGAGGGCCGAGCGTCGGCGTCGAGGGTGGCGCAACTTCTGGCTGGCACTCAGCCCTCTCGGCGCGATCGCGGTGGCCACCGTCATCCTCGGCGGCGTTTTCGCGCTGCAGGTACTCGAGGTTCGCGACGACCTGGAGGTGGTGAAGTCACAGCTGGGTGGTCTCGCCGAAGCCGCCGTCTCTGCGGACGTGGAACGGCTGCAGCAGGCCGGCGATGACATCGTGGCTCGCACACAGCGCGCCTCAGAGACCGCGAACGGCCCCCTGTGGGATCTGGCAGCGAACATTCCCCGCGTCGGAAACAACGTGCTTGCTGTGCGCACCGTGGCAGAAGCGGTCAACACGATCGCGAGCCAGTCCATCCCGCCCGTCGTCGATATGGTGTCGGCCGCAAACGTCGATCAGCAGCGCGCCGAGGGAAGCCTCGGAATCAACCTCCAGCCGTTCCTGGAGGCCGAGACGGTGCTTCCGACGGTCATCTCGTCGTTCGAGGATGCCTCGGCCATTGCGGCGAGCATGGACCGTACTGACGTCCTGCCCGCCGTCTACGAACCGATGGACGAGATGGTCGCGCTGCTCGATCAGGCGGTGCCGATCCTCAAGGTCGCCCAAGAGAACCTTCCCGCGCTCTTGCAGGCAGCCGGCGCCAATGGGCCGATGCTGTACCAGGTCATGATCCAGACCCCGGCCGAGATCCGTGCGACCGGCGGCGGGGTCGCCCACTGGCTGATCTTGAAAGTGGACAACGGGCAGGCGGAACTCGTCGGGCAAGACAACGGCGTCGATCTGATGTACTCGCGGCTTCCGTCGCTGGGATTCGACACCGTGAACGGTTCGTTGATCACCCTCCCTCGCGACGTCCGGTCTCTTTACCCCCGCGAACTCGTGAGCTGGTCATCGAACTTCACGATGACCCCGGAGTTCCCGCGCGCCGTGGAGCTGTTCCAGGCGACTCGCGAGTGGGAAGACCTGCCAGAGTTCGATGGCGCGATCTCCATCGACCCGATCGTGCTGGCCCACCTCATCGAGGCGACCGGGCCCCTCACCCTCGACTCGGGAGAGCAGGTCACGCCCGAGAACACGGCGTCGCTGCTCATGAGCGAGCCGTACGAAAGGTTCGGCGCTGACAACGCCGCGATGGATGCCTTCTTCAACGAGGTGACGTCCAAGATGTTCAGCGCCCTCACGAGCGGCGACTGGGAGTTCGGGGCGATGTGGGATCAGCTCGTGCGCAGCGCCGCGGAGGGCCGCATACAGATGTGGTTCGACGACCCCGGCCTCGAAGCGTTCGCGACGGAGTACGGCCTCGACGCGTCGCTGCGCGAAGACAACACGGATGCCACCCAGCTCGGCATCTACTTCAACGACTACTCCATCGGCAAGCTGAACTATCACCTCACCTACGACCAGCACGCCACGTGCAACGTCGACGAGCGCACCATCACTGTCACGATGAACCTCCACAACAGCATCACGGAGGACATCAAGAGCGAGTACACGCTGGGGCTTCGCAACGTGAACCGCGGGATCGACCCGCGCACGATGATGCTCGATGTCCTCTTCTTCGCACCTCCCGGCGGCGAGATCCTCTCGACTGACCCGAAGCGCGGCGACTACCAGGATTCGTACTTCCGCGACCGCTCGGGCATCGACCACGGGAATGAAGGGCTGAGCCGCACGCTGCTTCTGCCGATGGGCGAATCCCGCACGGTGTCGTACACGGTTCAGCTCCCGGAGGGCCCTCTCGGCCCGCTGCAGCTTCGTCACACGCCGGGCGCGAACGACACCGAGGTCACGGTCGACGCGAACTGCGCGAGCCTCTTCGCCAGCCCCGAGGGCTCGACGAACATCTCCCTCACCAAGATCGGCTGAGAATTCGTCGCCGCTGCGCGGCGCGCGGAGCCTCCAGCGGCGTGGGCCCAACTCCGTTCGCATCCCGCTCAACCGGCGATAACGAGCAAAGCGGGCCCCTGCGGGACCCGCTTTGCTCGTGGCGGAGGGTGTGGGATTCGTCCCCACCGCCACTCCACACGCCGCTACGCGGCGCGCGGAGCCTCCGGCGGCGTGGGCCCACCCAAGGGTTCGAACCCGCCGCGCCCGAGAATCGAAAGAGGCGCCGCCCCCCGGGCGACGCCTCTTCCGATGGCGGAGGGTGTGGGATTCGAACCCACGGGACATTGCTGCCCACTGGTTTTCAAGACCAGGTCCATCGGCCGCTCGGACAACCCTCCCGACGACGCCGCACACGGCATCCATCGAACGGCGTCCACTCTATCCGACCACCTCGGCGAGGTTCCTCCCGCCGAGTCAGAGCGCGCGCAGGATGGCCGCGACACCACCCTCGTGGACGGATGTCGTCACCTCGCCCGCCGCATCGAGAACCTCCTGCGGACCCTGCGCCATCGCGATCGCGCGACCCCCGTTCTCGAGCGCCCACGCGAACATGCCCAGGTCGTTGCGGCCGTCACCGATGACGAGCACGTCGTGCGGGTCGAAGCCGAGCCACTCTCGCACCATCTCCAGTGCGGTCGACTTGTCGATGCCGGGAGGGGCGATGTCGAGCCACGCCGTCCAGCCGATCGCGTACGACACCTCGTTCAGGCCCACCTGCGCAACAAGGTCCACGAAGTCGCCCTCGGCGTGATCGGGTGAGACGACCACGACGCGGCACACCGGCTCTCGCGTCAGCTCGTCGAACTCCACCCGGCGGGCGCCGAGCAGATTCCAGTCGTCCAGTTCCTCGGTGTAGAGGCGGCTGCCGTCCTCGAGCTCGACCATGTACTTCGCGTCGGGGAGGTGTTCGCGCAGGAGCGTGACGACCTCCGTCGCGTCGAACGTCTCGGTGTGCACCTGCTCGTAGTGCGCCTCGTCACCCTCCACTTTCTTGAGGATGACGGTTCCGTTCGAGCAGACGACGTAGTCGGGTTCGATCTCGAGAACGCGGACGACGCCGCGAGTGCTCGACCACGAGCGACCGGTCGCCAGCATGACCTCGTGTCCGGCCCGGCGCGCATGCTCGACGGCGTCGACGACCCCGGGGCTGAGCGTTTCGTCTTCGAGCAGAACGGTGCCGTCGATGTCCAGAGCAATCAGCAGACGCGGGGTGCTCCCCGGATGACGCTCGGTGACTTCGGCGAGTTCCTCGACGATCTCGCCGGCATCCTCCTCGGGAACCGCCTCGATTTCACCAGTGCGCGGCAGCGCGGCATCCGTCACGCGACCGGCTCCAGGATCTCCATCCCACCGAGATACGGACGCAGCACCTCGGGCACCGCGACCGATCCATCCTCCCGCTGATGCGTCTCGAGCAGCGCGACGATCCAGCGCGTGGTCGCGAGAGTGCCGTTGAGCGTGGCCACGTGCTGCGTCTTGCCGCCGTCTGGCCGGTGCCGGATGTCGAGACGTCGCGCCTGGAACGTCGTGCAGTTGCTCGTGCTGGTCAGCTCGCGGTATGCGCCCTGCGTGGGAAGCCAGGCTTCGACGTCGTACTTGCGCGCAGCACTCGAGCCGAGGTCGCCGGCGGCGACATCGATCACCCGGTAGGCCAGGCCGAGATCTTGCAGCATCCGCTCTTGCATCCCCACGAGGCGAAGGTGCTCCGCCTCCGCGTCTTCCATCGTGGTGTAGACGAACATCTCCAGCTTGTTGAACTGGTGAACACGGATGATCCCGCGGGTGTCTTTTCCGTACGAACCCGCCTCACGCCGGTAGCAGGTCGACCAGCCGGCGTAGCGCTTCGGGCCCTTGGCGAAGTCGATGATCTCGTCCATGTGGTAGCCGGCGAGCGGAACCTCGCTCGTGCCGACGAGGAACAGGTCGTCCTCACCGAGGTGGTAGATCTCATCGGCGTGCTCACCGAGGAAGCCGGTGCCCCGCATGACCTCGGGGCGCACGAGTGTCGGGGGGATGACCGGAGTGAAGCCGGCCTGCAGGGCACGGTCCAGCGCGAGGTTCATGATGGCCAGCTCGAGGCGCGCCCCGACGCCGGTGAGGAAGTAGAAGCGGCTGCCCGACACCTTGGTGCCCCGTTCCACATCGATGGCGCCGAGGATCTCGCCGATCTCGAGGTGGTCACGCGGCGTGAAATCGAAGGCGCGCGGCTCGCCGTGCGTGCGCAGCGTCACGAAGTCCGCCTCACCACCGGCAGGAACACCGTCGATCACGATGTTCTCGATGCGCGAGAGCGCCTCCTCGGCCGCCTCCTCGGCAACAGCGACCCGCTGCTGGGCCTGCTTGACCTTCTCGCTCAGTTCCTTGGCCTCGGCGACGAGCGCCGCCTTCTCAT
Organism: Microbacterium sp. bgisy207; assembly: GCF_965345035.1. Taxonomy (GTDB): domain Bacteria; phylum Actinomycetota; class Actinomycetes; order Actinomycetales; family Microbacteriaceae; genus Microbacterium. Next base: position 139,879 of record NZ_CBDRMG010000001.1, on the reverse strand, counting down.
CCTTGGGCGCTTGCGCCACCTTCTTGCCGTGGGCGTTCTGCGCAGCCCGAAGCTCCTCGAAGGCCGTGAGCGCCGCTCGACGCTCACGATCGGCAGCGAGAGCGGCATCCACGGTGTCGGACGAGTGCCCCCGAGCCTCCTGCGAGCGCTTGACCAGCTCGGGATTCTCACGAAGCAGCACAGGATCGATCACCCGACAAGTCTGTCACAGCGGCCTGATCCGGCTCCCCGCCGCGGGAGGGTTATCGTGTGTGCATGACGCACGCTTCCCCACCCGACGAGGAAGCCGCGTCGACGAACACCCCTGGAACGGACTCCCCGGTCGATTCCGCGGGCCACGAGACCGAACCGGCCGACAAGAAGCGCGCCGCGCTGGTCTACAACCCCATCAAGGTCGACGAGGACGCCATCCGCGCGTCGGTCGAACGCGAGTCGGCAAAGGCCGGCTGGGGCAACCCCCTGTTCTTCGAGACCACGGTCGATGATCTGGGCCAGCTCGCGACGCGAGAAGCGCTGGAGGCGGGGGCGGATGCCGTGCTCGTCGCCGGCGGTGACGGCACCGTCCGCGCCGTTGCCGAGGCGCTCACCGGCACCGGCGTCCCGCTCACGATCGTTCCGTCGGGCACGGGGAATCTCCTGGCCCGCAACCTGCAGCTGCCCCTGTCACCTCCCGACGCGATGGTGACGGCGACGTTCTCCGGCGACCACGAGACGATCGACGTCGGAATCGCCCAGATCCGGCGCGCGGACGGATCGCACCATGAGCACGCGTTCGTCGTCATGGGCGGCATGGGCATGGATGCGGCGATGATCGCGAACACGAACAGCGATCTCAAGAAGCGGCTCGGCTGGATCGCCTACGTCGATGGGGCCGCACGTTCCCTGTGGACGGCCAAACCGTTCCGCATCCTGTACGAGGTGTCGGGTCAGCGGATGCGGACCGCCCGCGTGCAGAGCGTCCTCTTCGCGAACTGCGGCTCACTGCCGGCGGGACTGACGCTGATCCCCGAAGCATCCGTCGCGGACGGGCAGCTCGATGTGGCCGTCATCCAGCCCAAGGGGTTCTTCGGCTGGTTCTTCGTGTGGCGCAGGGTCGCGTGGATCAACGGCTTCCTGCGCCGTCGCTTCCAGCGCACCCAGGCCCTGCTGAAACTGCGCACCGCCGACAACGCGATCGTCTATTCGCGCGGCACCACCGTCGAGATCATGCCCGAGGCCCCACAGCACGTTCAGTTGGACGGGGACGAGTTCGGTGAGGCCGTACGAATCGAGTGCCGCGTCGAGCAGAAGAGTCTCGTGATCGCGATTCCCGCCGGACACGACATCACCGCACCGTAGGAGGCCGCGAGCGCCGTCAGGTCGGTCGCAGCCGATGAGAATGCTCCGGCCCTACACGCTCACGCAATGTCGGGGGCCCCTGCCATCATTAGAACATGTCTTCGAATGATGGAAAGGGTGACCGGCCGATCGGGTCGGTGATCGGGTACACGGATGCCGACCTCGGCGCCCTGCGCCAGATCCTCTCCGACTTCGAGGACGTGGAGATTCGGGCAGCCCGCGAAGAGGTGGCGCGTGTGCGCGTGCTCGCTCGGGCCGGGCAGCTGGCACGCAAGCAGGCATCCGGGCAGGGCGCGAGGGTTCGCGCGCACGATATGGCCCTGCGCTCGGTCGCCCTGGAGCTCGCGGCCGCCTCGCGCGTCAGTGACAGGTCGATGCAGCGCCAGATCAATGACGCTGTCGAACTCGTCGAGGACTATCCCACCTTGCTCGCGGCACGCGAGACCGGGGCGATCACCCGTCAGCACGTCACCCTCGTCGTCGAGGCCGGCGCCCCGCTGCCTCCCGACGTGCGCGCGGAGTTCGACCGCCTGGCCACCGAACGGTGCCTGACCGACTCGGCGAACCGGGTTCGCTCGTCGATCATGATCCTCGCCGAGCGCATGCACCCGCGCACCATGCCGGAGCGTCACCTGGAAGCACGCGAGGGACGCGCCGTTCGGATCAGGCCCCTGTCGGGCGGGATGAGCGAGGTCTGCGCACCGGTGCCGACGGTGATCGCTATCGGCATCCACGACCGGCTCACTCAGATGGCCAGACTCGTCATCGATTCGCGACCGACCCCAGATGCCGCCGAGGAAGAACCCGACGTTGACGGACACACCTTCACCGGGGATACCCGGACGATAGACCAGATCCGAGCCGACCTGTTCTCACAGTTGCTGCTCGCTGGTTCGCCCGTTGTCGACCCCCTTGCCGGGGACGGAACGGGCCCCCTGGGCGCCATTCGCGCGAAGGTGCAGGTCGTCATCCCCGCGCTCACCCTTGTCGGCAGCACCACCGACACGGCCGGACCCGCGGACCTCGTGGGGCACTCCCCCATCGACCCCGAGACCGCGCGCCAGCTCGCGGCCGGCGCAACCTGGTGGGAGCGGCTGGTCACCCACCCGGTCAGCGGGGCGGTGTTGGCCGCAGATGGGTATGCCAGACCTGCGGCCCTGAATCGCTGGCTTCGAGCCCGAGACCAACACTGCCGAACGCTCGGATGCCGCATCCCCGCGATCAACTGCGAGGTCGACCACAACGACGACTACGCCAAGGGCGGCAAGACCGAGCACGGGAACCTGTGCCACTTGTGTCAACGACATCATTCGATGAAGCAGTTCACTGCCTGGCGCATTCGACAGCTCGACGGTGGCATCCTCCAGTTCACCTCGCCCACCGGCCGGATCTACACAGACCATCCGCCCCCTGTCTCCGTGCACTTCACCCCCGACGACCCCAGCGACCCAGCACCTTTCTGACTCCCGCGCAAGCCCCCGCAACGGAGCATGCCGTGGCGCACCTCGGCGGTTATCCTGCTCGCGGAGGTGACCATGAACGACATCCGACTGGCCGACGACGACCATGGACAGGACGCCATCCGTCGACTGTCCGAGATCGCGCAGCATCATGGGCTGCGGATCGCCGTGGCCGAGTCGCTGACATCGGGCCTTGTCGCCAGCGAGGTGGGCAAGGGCGAGAAGGCGGGTCAGTGGTTCGCCGGCGGAGTGGTCGCGTACCTCTATGACGTCAAGCAACACGTCCTCGGCGTCGAACCGGACCTCGATCCGTGCTCTCCGGAATGCGCGGAGCAGCTCGCCGCCGGCGTGCGACAGCTGCTGGACGCGGACATCGCCGTCTCGACGACGGGCGTCGGCGGGCCCGAACCTGCGGACGGCCATCCGCCGGGCACGGTGTATCTCGGGTGGGCGACCGCGACCGCGGCGGGCCACGTACGCCTACATCTCGGCGACGAGCCCGATGACGTTCTGCCCGCCGCCGTCGACGCGGCCGTGGCACTCCTCGCCGACACCGCCGAGCGGGCAGTGGCTAGCGCTCGATAGTGACAGCGCACGGGCCGGCGATTCGCCCGAGCTCCCCCGCCCGGATGGCCCCTCACCCCCCGCGCACCGATCCGCCCCCGGGCGAGGAGACGCGTCGGCGGCTGCGCGGAACAGGCTCTCGGAATGAGATCACGCGGTTCGCCGTTGTCACTGATGATGTCTGCCGCACCACTGGCCCTCTCGGTCCTCGACCTCGTCCCCGTCCGTTCGCAGCAGACGAGCGCGCAAGCGATCAGCGCGTCCCTCGCCGTCGTGGAGGCCGCTGACCGCCTCGGGTACCGGCGCTACTGGTTCGCCGAGCATCACAACATGCCGGCCGTCGCCTCGACGTCACCGCCCGTGCTCGTGGCAGCCGCAGCGGCGCGCACCTCCCGCATCCGCCTCGGCTCGGGCGGGGTCATGCTCCCCAACCATTCGCCCCTCGTCGTCGCCGAACAGTTCGCTGCCCTCGAAGCGATCGCCCCCGGCCGCATCGACCTCGGCATCGGTCGAGCACCCGGCAGCGACCCCGTCATCACGCAACTCCTGCGACAGTCCGGAACCACCAGCGACGTCGAGCGCTTCCCCGACAACATCCGCGACATCCTCGCCCTCTCCTCCCCCGAAGGAGCGAGCCTGAGATTCACGTCGGGGCAGGAGTATGCCGTGCACGCGACGCCCGCGGCAACCGCCGCACCCGAGGTATGGCTGCTCGGCTCGAGCGACTACTCGGCGCAGCTGGCGGCATCCATGGGACTTCCGTACGTGTTTGCGAACCATTTCAGCGGAGAAGGGCTCGAGCGTGCGCTCGGCCTGTACCGATCGCAGTTCCGTCCCGCAGTCGACGGCGACGAGCCGCGCACGTTCCTGACCGCGAACGTCGTGGTCGCCGACACGGATGCCGACGCGCACGCGCTCGCACTTCCCCAGGTCCGGATGATGGCACGGCTGCGTACCGGGCGCCCGCTGACGGCTCTCGAGACCGTCGAAGAGGCCGCGGCAGCCGAGCAGACGGACGGGCTGGCAGCACCGCTGATCTCCTGGGCTCGCGAACGGTGGTTCATCGGGACGCCGGACGCCGTCGCCGAGCGCCTCCGGTCGTTCGCGACGCAGTGGCAGGTGGACGAGATCATGATCTCCCCCGTCTCGGCGGCCCGCGACAACGACCCGATGGATGCCGCTCCCGCACGCCTGCGCACACTGGAGCTCCTCGCCGCAGCGGCGTGAGTCGCCTCGCGGGCACACACGGATGCCGCCCGATCGCGCCCCACGGCATCAGGACGCGGATAGCATCCCAAGGTGACTCCTCGCACGATCGTCTGGTTCCGAGACGACCTGCGGATCGGTGACAACCCCGCACTCCACGAAGCCGTGACGCGCGGAGAGCCGATCGTCGCGGTCTTCGTCCTCGATGAGCACTCCCCCGGCATCCGTCCCCTCGGCGCTGCCAGCCGGTGGTGGCTGCACCACAGCCTGAACGCGCTCCGGCGCGACCTCGGCGAGCTCGGCGTCTCGCTCGTCCTGCGTCGCGGGGCGGCGGGTCAGGTCATCCCGGCCCTCGTCGCCGAGACGGATGCCGACGCGGTCTACTGGAATCGCCGCTATGCCGCGCCCGAACGCGAGCTCGACGCGCGCCTGAAGTCGGATCTGCGGGATGCCGGCCTCGACGTGCGCTCGTTCGGCGCCAACCTCCTGTTCGAGCCCTGGACCGTCCGCACCGGGTCGGGCACGCCCTATGGCGTGTTCACTCCCTTCTGGAAAGCCTGTCTGGCCCTGCCCGAGCCGCGCGACCCGCTGCCGGCGCCCACCGCCGCTCGCGGCGCCCGCCTCGAGATCGACAGCGACGACCTCCAGGACTGGGGCCTTCTTCCCACCGACCCGGACTGGGCCCAGGGCCTGCGCGACACGTGGGAGCCCGGCGAAGCGTCCGCCCAGTCCCGTCTCGCGGCATTCCTCGCCGAGGATCTGCCCGACTATGCGCAGGGGCGCGACAGGCCCGACCGCCCCGTCACCTCGCGGTTATCTCCGCACCTGCGGTGGGGCGAGATCAGCCCGCACGAGGTCTGGCACCAGACCCGTGCCCGCTACGCCGACGGCCCCCACGCCGCCGCGGCGCAGAAGTTTCTCGCCGAAGTCGGATGGCGAGAGTTCGCATGGCACATCCTGTTCCACTTCCCGGACCTGGCGACCAAGAATTGGCGCTCTGAGTTCGACGCGTTCCCGTGGCCGCGGCTGAACCCGGCGCGGCTGGAGGCGTGGCAGCGGGGGCGCACCGGAGTTCCCCTCGTGGATGCCGGAATGCGTGAACTCTGGCATACCGGCACGATGCACAACCGTGTGCGGATGGTGACAGCATCCTTTCTCACGAAGAATCTGCTGATCGACTGGCGCAAGGGCGAGCAGTGGTTCTGGGACACCCTGGTGGACGCGGATGCCGCATCGAACCCGTTCAGCTGGCAGTGGGTCGCGGGATCCGGTGCCGACGCCGCCCCCTACTTCCGCATCTTCAACCCGGAGCTGCAGGCCGCAAAGTTCGACCCGGACCGAAGGTACGTGCACCGCTGGGCTCCGGAGTACGCCGGCGAGGGCGCACCGGAGCCGATCGTCGACCTCAAGGCGACCCGTGATGCGGCGCTGGCAGCCTACGAGGTCGTCAAGAACCGCTGACGACCTCGAGCCCGTCGGCGGCGACGCGTCGATTCCCTGCCGTCGAGTCCGACTCGAGCACCGGACTCAGACGCCAGGCTCAGCGTCAGCGTCGGGCTCGCCCGACAGAAGGCCGCGCAGCCAATCGCGGGCTTCGACGAAGACGTCGTCGGAGTACCGATCGGGGTATCGCACGACCGCGTGGTCGGCGCGCGGATAGGAACCGAGGAAGATCACCTTGGGGCTGAACCGCCGAAGCCCCAACAGGGCATCGGCCATGCGCTCGTCCTTGATGTGCCCGTCGGCGTCGATGACGAATCGGTAGCGTCCCAGCGCGTCCCCGATCGGCCGGGACGCGAGCAGACTCAGATTGATCCCGCGGGTCGCGAACTGCTCGAGCATCTCGAGCAGCGCACCAGGGTGGTCATCGGGCAGCTCCGCGATGAGTGAGGTCTTGTCGGCACCGGTCGGCTCGGGCGGCGCGACGGTGCGACCGACGAGAACGAACCGCGTGACAGCCTCGGCGTTGTCACCGATTCCCTCCGCGAGCAGTTCCACGTCAAGGTGCTCCAGGATGCCGGGAGCCGCGATCGCGGCTTGCGCGTCGGATGTCCCGTCGACGAGCCCGACAGCGCTGGCGACGTTCGACGACGCCGGGATGTGCGCGTGCGCGGGCAGGTTCGCCGTCAGCCACCGCAAGCACTGGGCGTAGGCGACCGGATGCGCCGCCACCAGCGACACATCCTCCAGGCGAGTGCCGGGACGACCGACGAGCACGAACTCCACCGGCACGAGATACTCGCCGATGATACGCAGCCCCGGCATGGTGGCCAGTGCGTCCTGCGCGGTCGAGACACCGCCGTCGACGGAGTTCTCGATCGCGATCATCGCCGCGTCCGAGCGACCCTCGACCACGTCAGCGAGCGCCTCACCCACGTTGCGCACCGGACGCCAGATCTGACCGCGCGCCTCGGGCACCTGCGCCAGGGCGGCTTCGGTGAAAGTCCCCGCGGGACCGAGGTAACTGTAGGTCCGGCGGTTCGCTTCGGGCTCGTCGCTCACGGCAACCCAGCCTAGACCGCGGCTCGACCTCCCGCAGGCGGGGATCCTCGTGACCGTCAAGGCATTGCGCGGGGCCCCGCGGGTGACAGACTGGGAGCATGAGCCGCGCAGGTCTTCCCGCCGAAGAATCCGACCTCATCGACATCGACGAACTGATCGCCGCGTACTACGAGCGGGTGCCCGACCCCGCAGTACCCTCGCAGCGTGTCGCCTTCGGTACGAGCGGCCACCGCGGCTCGTCCCTCTCGACGAGTTTCAACGAAGTGCACATCCTCGCCACCACACAGGCGATCGTCGACTATCGCACCGCGAACGGCATCGCGGGCCCGCTGTTCCTCGGACGCGACACGCACGGGCTGTCGCGCCCCGCCGAGCGCAGCGCGATCGAGGTGCTCGTGGCAAACGGTGTCGGGGTGCGCGTCGACTCGCGTGACTCATGGGTTCCGACCCCTGCGCTCAGTCACGCGATCCTCACCTACAACCGAGGCAAGGCGCCCGACGATCCGACGCGCGCCGACGGCATCGTCGTGACCCCCTCGCACAACCCTCCCCGCGATGGCGGGTTCAAGTACAACCCACCCCACGGGGGCCCGGCCGACACCGACGCGACCGGCTGGATCGCGAATCGAGCCAACGAGCTGATCGCCGCCGGCCTCGAAGGAGTCAAGCGGGTCCGCTACGCCGACATGGATGGCGAGCGCATCGGCTCCTACGATTTCCGCGACGCCTACGTGCGCGACCTCGAGAACATCATCGACGTCGGTGCGATCGCGCGCTCGGGCATCCGGATCGGCGCCGATCCGCTCGGCGGGGCATCCGTCGAGTACTGGGCGCTCATCGCCGAGGTGTACGGCCTCAACCTCACCGTCGTGAACCCGGATGTTGATCCGACGTGGAAGTTCATGACGCTCGACTGGGACGAGAAGATCCGCATGGATCCCTCGTCGCCGTCCGCGATGGCCGCTCTCGTCGCACGTCGCCACGAGTTCGACATCCTCACCGGCAACGACGCCGACGCAGATCGCCACGGCATCGTGACTCCGGATGCCGGGCTCATGAACCCCAATCACTACCTCGCGGTCGCCATCGATTACCTGTTCTCGCACCGCGATGGATGGGGGCCCGATGCCGCTGTCGGCAAGACCCTCGTCTCGTCGATGATCATCGACCGGGTCGTCGCCGCCCTCGGCCGGGACCTGTACGAGGTGCCGGTCGGGTTCAAGTGGTTCGTGCCGGGGCTCCTGGACGGTTCGGTCGCGTTCGGCGGCGAGGAGTCGGCGGGCGCGTCGTTCCTCCGCACGGATGGCTCCGTCTGGACGACCGACAAGGACGGCATCCTGCTGTGCCTGCTGGCCGCCGAGATTCTCGCCGTCACCGGCACGTCGCCGTCCCGGCGTTACGCCGAACTGGAAGCGCAGTTCGGATCATCCGTCTATCAGCGGGTCGACGCGCCGGCCACCCCCGCGCAGAAGGCGACGCTCGCGAAGCTCTCGCCCGAGTCGGTGACCGCCACCGAACTTGCCGGCGAGCCGATCACGGCCAAGCTGTCGCACGCGCCCGGCAACGGAGCTCCGATCGGGGGTCTCAAAGTGCAGACCGAGAGCGCCTGGTTCGCCGCACGTCCATCAGGCACCGAGGACGTCTACAAGCTCTACGCCGAATCCCTCAAGGGCGAGGAGCACCTGCGCGAGGTGCAGGAGCAGGCGCGCGCCGTCGTCTCGGCCGCATTGGGAGCCTGACCCCTCCGCTCGTCATTCCTCGGGGGCCTCAGCCGCGCGCGCCCCGACGGCCACGGAGCGCCGGGAGCGGCACGAAGGTGACGGCGACCGCCAGCACAGAGCCGACGATCGTGTCCACGATCCGCTCGCCCGCGATCTCCACCGAGCCGAACTGCCCCGCCGCCGCTCCCGTCAGGACGAGGACGAGCGGCGTGATGAGGATCAGCGCGAGCGCATAGTTGCGCGCGATGACGAGTTCGATACCGAACTGCAGTACCGCCAGCAGCACCGCGATTCCGAGCGGTTCCCAGGGGAAGAGCACGAGCACCAGGTAGACGCCCGCGCCGACGACGGTGCCGACCATGCGATGGACGCCACGACCGACCGTCGCGGTGCGCACGACCGATATCCCCACGACGGTGACGCCCGCCGCGACGATCCAATATGCCCGCACCGGATCGATGAACAGGCCCGCAACCGATCCGACCACCGCCACGATGATGGTTCGCTCCAGCAGCAGGCGCGCCGCGTCGTCCCAGCGCGAGCGCGGAAGGATCTCACGCAGGGGCCGGGTCGGAGCATCCGGCCGCTTCTCGAACAGCGGCGCGATGGCGATGACGTAGGTCAGGAGCGTCCCGAGAACGAGCGCCAGAAGGCTCTGGATGGCTGCCTGCTCAGAGGAGAGGGCGCGCACATGCGCGAACATCCCGTACACGAGCACGAAGAACATGACACCCGGCGGCCCCACCGAGAACCCGTACACGAGGACGGCCGCGACGATCGCCACCAGCGCCAGCACCAGGACCGTCAGCGGCCTCGACCAACCCACCGCGACCCCCAAGGCCGCTGCGATCACCAGGCCGACCGCGATGAACGGAACGGCTTTGGCGCGCTCGCGCGCGGGCAGGGTGCCGCTGTACAGGGCCGCGAACGAGCCGACCGCAGCGGTGTAGCCGAGATGCGGAACACCCAGCAGCGCCGCGATCGCCACCGGGAGCCCCAGAGCGACCGCAGCGCGGATCGCCCTGGGCCAGGCGGGAGCCGTCAGCGGATCAAGGCGAAAGAGGCTCGCCCATAGCTCCCGCATGCCGACATCGTAGGGGCTTGGCGGACCGGGCGCGGACACCCCGGTTCCGCCGCGTCATTCTCGCCGCGTCGTGACAAGTCGCTGCAGCAGCACGAACACCAGGAGCACGACTCAACGCCGTGCAGCACGATCCGGGACGGCCGTGCTGCTGCGCACGACGAGAGTCGTCGGCACGAGCTCGCGGCCCGAGGGGCTCTCTCCCTCGATCTCGGCGATGAGCGCGCGCATCGCCGACTCGCCCACCCGGTCGAAACGCTGGCGGATGGTCGTCAGCGGCGGCCAGAAGTTGGCAGCTTCGGGCACGTCGTCGAAGCCGACGATACTGAGGTCGCCCGGCACGGTCCGTCCCGCCTCATGGAAGGCGCGCATGACGCCCAGCGCCATGTGATCGTTCGCAACGAATGCAGCCGTGACATCCGCCCTGGCCGCGAGGATGCGGCCCAGCTCGTGCCCCGACTCCGCCGTCCAGTCGCCGATGAGGACGTCGGGGATCCGCGCGCCACGACGTTCGAGAGCAACCTCCCACGCAGCACGGCGACGCTCGGCCGCATAGGACTCCCGCGGCCCCGAGATATGCCAGACGGTCTCGTGGCCGAGGTCGAGCAGATGCTCGGTGGCGAGCGTCGCCCCCTGCGCCTGATCCGTGTCGACGACGGGATATGCGTAGCGAGCGCTCGAGTCGACGACGACAACGGGAAGCCCGGTGGGCAGGGCGATCTCCGCTTCATCCAGCTGGTGGGTTTCGATGAGGATGATCACTCCGTCGACGGCGTGCTCGCTGAGTCGATCGAACGCCCCCGACACGTCCGACTGCGTTGCCGAGTCCAGCGGAATGAGCGCGAGGGAGTAACCGGCGCCGGAGGCTTCGGAGGCGATCGCATCCAGGGTGCGCATGTTCCCGTAGGACGACAGCGAGAACATGATGACGCCGATGCTGCGGAAGCGTCCCGAGCGTAGTGCGCGTGCGGCGCTGTTGGGTCGATACCCGAGTTCCCGCATGGCAGCGATCACGCGATCGCGCGTGAGAGGGTCGACGTTGTCACGCCCGTTCGCCACGCGAGAGACGGTCTGGCCCGACACCCCCGCGCGCCGCGCGACATCCGCCATGGACGTCTCACGGCGGCGGGCAGCCCGCGCCATTCCGCTGTGCCGACCACCCGACGGCTCCGCTTCAGCCATGTGCCTCACTCCAATGTTGACGTTGACATCCTAGACCGAGGGAGTTATGTTGACGTAAACATGAGCGTTCGCCACTCCGCGAATCCTCGTGCGGACCACCACGGCAACAACCCGGGCGATCATCACTGACCCCTAGGGCTCACGGAAGAGGCAACGGACAATGGCGACCATCAGCGCACACCCGGCGCGCGTACGCCGTTCACGCAAGACGCAGTCGGCCACTGAGCAACGAGGGTGGCTGTTCGTCGCTCCGTTCGCGGTCGTGTTCGCGCTGGTCTTCCTCGCACCGCTGCTCTACTCGCTGTACCTGAGCCTGTTCCGCGATCAGCTGGTCGGCGGCAACGCGTTGGTCGGCCTGTCGAACTACGTCACCGCCTTCACGGATCCGCAATTCTGGGACGGCTTCGGTCGCGTCTTCCTCTTCCTCATCATCCAGGTCCCGATCATGCTCGTGCTGGCGCTGGCCGCAGCGCTTGCGATCGACAGTGCGCGTCTGCACGCATCCGGCTTCTACCGCATCGTCATCTTCCTGCCGTACGCGGTCCCGGCCGTGGTCGCGGTGCTGATGTGGGGGTACATCTACGGCGACCGATTCGGCCTCACCGGCAACATCAACGATCTGTTCGGCTTCCCTCTGCTGGCGCCGTTCACCCCCGAGTGGATGCTGCTGTCGATCGGAAACATCGTGACGTGGGAGTTCGTCGGCTACAACATGCTGATCTTCTACTCGGCGCTCAAGACCATCCCCGGGGAGCTCTACGAGGCGGCATCCATCGATGGCGCGGGTGCCTGGCGTCAGATCTTCTCGATCAAGATCCCCGCCGTACGCGGAGCGATTGTGATCGCCACGATCTTCTCGATCATCGGCAGTTTCCAGCTGTTCAACGAGCCGAACATCCTGAAGCCGCTGGCCCCGAACGTCATCACGACCTACTACACGCCGAACATGTACGCCTACAACCTGTCCTTCGCCGGACAGCAGTACAACTACGCCGCGACCATCGCGATCATCATGGGCCTGATCACCGCGATCATCGCCTATGTCGTGCAGCTTCGCGGCAGCCGACAGGAGATCCGCTGATGGCCGCCCCGGCTCTGGCTCGCACGTCGCCGACGCACGCGCGGCGCTCGCTCGTTCTCACGCTCGTCATGGGCGTGTACCTGATCTACACGCTCCTGCCGCTGTTCTGGCTGCTCGTGAACGCGACCAAGACGCAGGCCGACCTGTTCACGACGTTCGGTCTCTGGTTCTCGGATGACTTCGCCCTCTGGGACAACATCGTCCAAACGCTGACCTACAACGACGGGATCTTCCTGCGCTGGCTCGGCAACACTCTGCTGTATGTCGTCGTCGGCGCCGGCGGTGCGACGATCCTCGCGACGATGGCCGGCTACGGCATGGCCAAGTATCGTTTCCGCGGCCGCCGCGCGGTCTTCGCCGTCGTGCTCGGTGCGATCGCCGTCCCCGGGACGGCCCTGGCGGTGCCGACCTTCCTGATGTTCAGCCAGCTGGGCCTGACCAACACCCCCTGGGCGATCATCATCCCCTCACTCATCAGCCCCTTCGGCCTCTACCTCATCTGGGTGTACGCAACGGATGCCGTTCCCACGGAACTGCTCGAGGCGGCACGGATGGACGGTGCCGGCGAGTTCCGGACGTTCTTCACGATCTCGATCCGCTTGCTCACGCCCGGGATCGTGACGGTCGCGCTGTTCGCGGTCGTAGCCACCTGGAACAACTACTTCCTGCCGTTGATCATGCTCAGCGACCCCACCTGGTATCCGCTCACCGTCGGGCTCAACCAGTGGAACGCGCAGGCCATCGGTGTCGGCGCTCAGCCGATCTACAACTTGGTGATCACAGGTTCGGTCCTCTCGATCATCCCCATTGTCGTCGCCTTCCTCGTGCTGCAGCGGTTCTGGCAGTCGGGGCTGAGCGCCGGAAGCGTCAAGCAATGAGATGAGGGCCATTGCTCCGACGAAAACCCCACCCCTCACCGGCGCGTCCTGCACCGGGTTCATCGACAACGAAGTGAGGAACTCTCATGACACTCAAGAAGACGGTTCTGCGCCGCGCAGGCGTCGCAGCGGCCGCCGTGCTGCTGGCAGGCGGCTCGCTGGCCGCGTGCTCGTCCGGCGACAACGGCGGCGGCAGCGGCTCGGCTGACGACCTCGAAGCGGCCCTCGAGGCCGGCGGCGAGATCACATACTGGAGCTGGACACCCTCCGCTGAGGCGCAGGTCGAGGCGTTCGAGGCGAAGTACCCGAACGTGACCGTGAACCTCGTGAACGCGGGCACCAACACCGAGGAATACACGAAGCTGCAGAACGCCATCAAGGCGGGCTCGGGCGCCCCCGACGTCGTGCAGATCGAGTACTACGCGTTCCCGCAGTTCGCCCTGTCGGACTCGCTGCTCGACCTCGCGCCGTACGGCTTCGCCGACCTCGAGGGCGACTACAGCGCCGGCCCCTGGGGCTCGGTGGACTTCGACGGCAAGATCTACGGCCTGCCGCAGGACTCCGGCCCCATGGCTCTGTTCTACAACAAGACCGTGTATGACCAGTACGGCATCGAGGTTCCGACGACGTGGGATGAGTTCATCGCCGCGGGTGAGAAGCTTCAGGCCGCTGACCCCACCAAGTTCATCGCCGCCGACACGGGCGACGCCGGCTTCACCACGAGCATGATCTGGCAGGCCGGCGGCCAGCCGTTCCAGACGACGGATGGCACGACCATCACCATCGACCTGCAGGACGAGGGGTCGACGCAGTTCGCCGACATGTGGAACCAGCTGCTCGAGAACGGTCTGCTCGCCGACATCCCCGCGTGGAGCGACGAGTGGTTCACCGGCCTGGGTGACGGCACGATCGCGTCGCTCGTGATCGGTGCCTGGATGCCCGGCGTGCTCGAGTCGTCGGTCCCTGACGGTGCCGGTGACTGGCGCGTGGCTCCCATGCCCTCGTATGACGGTTCCCCGGTCAGCGCCGAGAACGGCGGTGGCGGACAGGCCGTGACGAAGCAGAGCAAGAACCCGGCCCTCGCTGCCGCGTTCCTGAAGTGGCTCAACAACGACCCCGAGAGCCTGGAGATCTTCGCCGAGAGCGGCGGCTTCCCCTCGACGACCGCTCAGCTGAGCGACCCGGCATTCGTCGACCAGGAGTCGGAGTACTTCGGCGGTCAGCAGATCAACCAGGTGCTCACTCAGGCCGCAGCCGACGTGCGCACCGGCTGGCAATACCTGCCGTACCAGGTGTACGCCAACAGCATCTTCGGCGACACCGTCGGTCAGTCCTACCAGACCCAGAGCGACCTCAACGTCGGTCTCCAGGCCTGGCAGGACCAGCTCGTGACCTACGGCAACGACCAGGGCTTCACGGTCAACAAGTAAGGCCCGACAGCCGATGGGGGCGGGGTGGCGAACCGGCCGCCCCGCCCCCATCCACACACGGCGCTCACCAACTGCGCCTTCCACCCCGGCAGTGACACGCCGCGAGACCCCGCAAGAGAGTCATCCATGACACGCACGGCGATGATCGCCCTCGATCTCTCCTCCCCCGGTGCCCCCGTCTCCCCCCGCATCTTCGGGACGTTCGTCGAGCACATGGGACGCTGCGTCTACGAGGGCATCTACGAACCCACCCACCCCACGGCCGATGCGGCCGGATTCCGGGGCGACATCCGTGATCTCGTCCGGGGCCTCGGCGCGACGATCGTGCGCTATCCCGGGGGGAACTTCGTCTCGGGCTACCGCTGGGAAGACGGCGTCGGACCGCGCGAGGAGCGTCCCCGGCGCCTCGATGCCGCATGGCACAGCACAGAGTCCAACGCCGTCGGCCTGCACGAGTTCGCATCGTGGGCCGAAAGCGTCGGTCTCGAACTGATGGAGGCCGTCAACCTCGGGACCCGGGGTCCCGCCGAGGCCGCGCAGCTTCTCGAGTACGCGAACCACCCCTCCGGCACCGCCCTCAGCGACTGGCGCCGCAGCAACGGCCGTGAGGCCCCGTTCGGCATCCGTGTCTGGTGCCTGGGCAACGAGATGGACGGCCCGTGGCAGATCGGCCACAAGACAGCCGACGAATACGGCCGCATCGCCGCCGAGACCGCGCGGCTCATGCGCTTCATCGATCCGGATGTCGAGCTCGTGATCGCCGGAAGCTCCAACCACGAGATGCCGACCTTCGGCACGTGGGAGCGCACCGTGCTCACTCATACCGCCGACCTCGTCGACCACATCTCGGTGCACGCCTACTACGAGGAACACGACGGCGACACCGCGAGCTTCCTCGCGTCAAGCGTCGGGCTGGATGCCTACCTCGAGGAGGTCGCGGGCATCATCGACGAGGTGCGCGCAGAGCGCGGGATCACCCGCCCCATCGGCATCAGCGTGGACGAGTGGAACGTCTGGAACCAGACCCGCTGGAACGAAGTCGACAAGCCCGCGGTGTTCAGCGGAGACTGGCCTGAGGCGCCCCGCCTCATCGAGGACGAGTACACGGCGCTGGATGCGGTCGTCGTCGGCTCTCTGCTGATCTCCCTCGTCTCGCACGCCGACCGCGTCTCGATGGCCAACCTCGCCCAGCTGGTCAACGTCATCGCCCCCATCCGGTGCGAACCCGGCGGCGCCGCCTGGCGCCAGCCCACCTACTTCCCGTTCGCGGATGCCGCCCATCACGCTCGCGGTCGCGTCGTCGTTCCGGTGATCGAGTCGGCGGCCGTGGACACGGCGCGCTACGGCACTGTTCCGACGATCGCCAGCGTGGCGACGCTCGAGGAGGACCGTCTCGCTCTGTTCGCGGTCAACCGCGGCCTGACCGAGCCGCAGGAGGTGAGCTTCACAGCGCCGGGCCGTGTCGTCGCCGCGCACGTCCTCGCGGGCCCGGACGGCGATATCCGCGCGACGAACGGTCCCGAGGCGGAACTCGTCGCCCCGCGCGAGCTTGCGATCGCGAGCGCCGGCGGCACACACACTTTCACCCTTCCCCCCGTGAGCTGGGCATGCGTGCGTGTCGAGCTCGATTCCCCTGCAGGAGATGCACTGTGACCCGCTTCGCCATCGGCGAGAACGACTTCCTTCTCGACGGCGCCCCCTTCCGCATCCTCGCCGGAGCCCTCCACTATTTCCGAGTACACCCCGACCACTGGGCCGACCGCATCCGCAAGGCTCGACTCATGGGGCTGAACACGATCGAGACCTACGTGGCCTGGAATGCGCACGAGCCGCAGCGCGGGCAGTGGGATGCCACCGGGTGGAACGATCTCGGCGCCTTCCTTGACGCCGTCGCCGCCGAAGGCATGTACGCCATCGTGCGCCCCGGCCCCTACATCTGCGCCGAGTGGCACAACGGCGGGCTGCCGGTGTGGCTGACCAGCACCCCCGGCATCGGGTTGCGCCGCAGCGAACCTCAGTACCTCGCGGCGGTCACCGAGTATCTGCAGCGCGTGTACGAGATCGTCACGCCGCGCCAGATCGATCAGGGCGGCAACGTCATCCTGGTGCAGATCGAGAACGAGTACGGCGCCTACGGGGCAGATGTCGCCTACCTCGAAGAACTCGTGCGGGTCACCGAGGCTGCCGGCATCACCGTTCCCCTCACGACCGTCGATCAGCCGATGCCCGACATGCTGCGAAACGGGAGCCTCCCGACGCTGCACCGCACCGGTTCCTTCGGCTCGAAGGCCACCGAGCGTCTGGCGACCCTGCGCGAGCACCAGCCCACCGGACCGCTGATGTGCTCGGAGTTCTGGGACGGCTGGTTCGACTGGTGGGGCGGGGTACATCACACGACGGATGCCGCGGCATCCGCTGCCGAACTGGAGGACCTGCTCGCAGCGGGCGCCTCGGTGAACATTTACATGTTCCACGGCGGCACGAACTTCGGAACGACCAATGGCGCCAACGATAAGGGGCGGTACGCCCCGATCGTCACCTCGTACGACTACGACGCGCCGCTGGATGAGGCGGGGAACCCGACCGAGAAGTTCCACGCGTTCCGCGAGGTGATCGCCCGCTACACCGAGGTGCCCGCAGAGCTGCCGGCCACGGCATCCGCAGCGCCCGTCTTCGAGGTCGAGCTCGCCCGCGAGGGGGATTGGCTGCCGAGCGCGCTCGGCGCGAGCACCGACGGTCTCGCGAGCTTCGACGATCTCGCACACGTCGGACCGCTCGTGCACTATCGCGCCGACCTTCCCGGTGGCAGCGGCGGACTGCTGACGGTCGGAGAGGTGCGGGACCTCGCGTGGGTACGCGTGGACGGCGTCGAGATCGGTCGCCTCTCGCGCACACTCCACGAGACGGCGCTGCGTCTTCCCTCGGGGGCCGTGCTCGAGATCACGGTCGAGGACCAGGGTCGCGTCAACTACGACATCCGCCTCGGTGAGCCCAAGGGCCTGATCGGCGAGGTCCGGATCGATGGCGCGGAACTGACCGGGTGGACGACACAGCCGGTCCATCTCGAGCGCGCCGTCGCCACCGTGCCGGGAGGCGCGAATGGGTCGGCGGTCGGTGGCCGCGACACCCTGCGCGGCACGTTCGACCTGGCCGCCGCCGCCGACCTGTTCGTCGACACGGCGACGTGGGGCAAGGGCTTCGCCTTCGTCAACGGGTTCTTCCTCGGCCGATTCTGGAGCGCCGGGCCGCAGCGCACGCTCTATGTTCCCGGGCCGGTCACGCGCGCGGGCCGCAACGAGATCGTCGTTCTGACGCTGGATGCCGCAACGGCTGCGACCGCGCGGTTCGAGGCATCCGCCCTCCTCGGACCCACCGAGGAATGAGCGCGAACCTGACAGGATGGAACCCATGAGCTGGCTTGTCACCGGCGGTGCCGGATACATCGGTGCCCACGTCGTCCGCGCACTGTCGACCGCGGGAATGGATCCCGTCGTCATCGACGATCTCTCCAGCGGGCATGACGGGTTCGTCCCCGACGGTGTGCCGCTCGTGCGCGGGTCCATTCTGGACCGAGACCTCGTCGAGAAGACGTTGCGCGAGCACGGCGTCGACGGCGTCATCCACGTTGCCGGCTACAAGTACGCCGGCGTCTCGGTCACCCGGCCCCTGCACACGTACCACCAGAACGTCGAAGGCACCCGCGTCGTACTCGAGGCGATGGCCGCGGCGGGCGTGACCAACATCGTGTTCTCCTCGAGCGCGGCCGTCTACGGAACGCCCGACGTGCCGCTCGTGGTCGAGGACCTCCCCAAACGTCCGGCCTCGCCGTACGGGGAGTCGAAGCTCATCGGCGAGTGGCTGATCGCCGACCAGGCTCGCGCGACAGCAGACACCGACGCCCCGCTTCGGCACACCTCGCTGCGCTACTTCAACGTCGTCGGCTCGGCCGACCCCACCGTATACGACACGAGCCCCCACAACCTCTTCCCGATCGTGTTCGAGAAGCTGCTGGCCGGCGAGACACCCCGCATCAACGGCGACGACTACGACACTCCCGACGGCACCAACGTGCGCGACTACGTGCACGTCGGCGACATCGCGGCCGCGCACGTCGCCGCCGCGCAGCGACTGCTGGCGGGTGAACCGGTCGAGGCCGCCTACAACCTCGGCTCCCAGAACGGGCTGTCGGTGCGGGAGATCATGGATGCCATGGCACGGGTCACCGGCATCGCCTTCACCCCCGAGATCGGCCCCCGTCGCCCAGGGGATCCGGACCGGATCGTCGCGACCGGGGAGCTTGCCGCCCGCGACCTGGACTGGCAGATGCGCTACTCGATCGACGAGATGGTGCGTTCGGGCTGGGAAGCACGTCGGAGGGCGAGCTAAGTCAGCCGCTGAGGTCGGCGCAGGACTGTTTCGCGCCGCCTGATCAGGAGGTGGCCGGTTCAGCGGTGCTCGCTCGCACGACCAGCGGGGCGTCGACCACCTGTCTCGAACCGGCGTCGGCCCCGTCGATCACCGCGGCGACCGCGCGCTGCCCGAGCACATCGAAGCGCTGCCGCACGGTCGTGAGCGCGGGTGTGTAGTTCGCGGCGTCGTCGACGTCATCGAACCCGACGACGCTCAGCCGGCCCGGAACAGACATGCCGCGCTCCGACGCCGCCCGCAGCATCCCGAGGGCCATCTGGTCGTTCGCGACGACCACGCCCGTGACCGCTGCGCGCCCGGTGACGGCATCCAGCACCTGCTGCCCCGCGTCGAAGCCGGATGCCGAGGACCAGGTACCGCGCATGACCGGGCCGGGTTCACACCCCGCGGCGGCCAGCGCCTCGCGCCACCCTCGCTCGCGCTCGGTGGCGGCGTAGGAGGACGCGGGGCCCGCGACGTGCGCGATCACACGATGCCCGAGGTCGAGCAGGTGAGCCGTGGCGAGCGCCGCGCCCTCCGCGTGGGCAGTTGCCACCCCGGGGTAGCGCTCGTCCGGCGGTGAGTCGACGACGACCAGGCGCAGGTCAGCGGGTAATGCGACATCCCGCAAGAGCGCGGATGCCTCATTGACGACGATCGCGCCATCCACTCCCTGTTCACGCAGCCGGTCGAACGCCTCCGCGGGCCCCCCTGCGCCGATACGGGCGATGGCGACGGCATAGCCGCGGACGGAAGCCTCGTCGACGACCGACTGCAGCAGCAGCGAGTTGCCGACCGTGGCGAGGGTCGATACGACAGCGCCGATGACGCCTGTGCGCCCGGTGCGCAGCGCCCGGGCGGCTCGGTGGACGCGGTAGCCGGATGCTGCCATCGCCGCCTCGACCCGCTCGCGAGTGGCGGGGTCGACGCGGGGGCTTCCGTTCACGACGCGTGACACGGTCTGGGCCGATACCCCCGCCAGTTCGGCGACGTCTGCCATGGATGTGCGGCGCTGCCCGGTCATGAAGCCTCCGTGTTGACGGTATCACGCTCGACGACTAGCGTGTTATCGTGAACACGCCCAGCGAACCGACCACTCTCGGAGCCGGTGTCGTCCGCCACGACACGACACTCGCGGACGGCCGCGACCTCTTCTACTACGACGACCCGGGCACCGCGCTCGGCGCGGAGCGCGCCATCGACGCCCGCCCGCTCGACCCCCGACCCGAGACCGCCACGATGCGGCAGGACATCCTGACCGGCGACTGGATCTCGATTGCGGCGGCGCGTCAGAACCGCGCGTTCCTGCCGCCGGCGGAGCTCGACCCGCTCGCCCCGCAGACGCCGACCAACCCGTCGGAGATCCCGTCGCGCTATGACGTGGCGGTGTTCGAGAACCGCTCCCCCTCGTTCGGACCGGCGCTGGCCGAGGCGCACGGGACGGCGCCCGAGGCATCCAACCCGCCCCGCGGCCTCGACGACCTCGAGGCACCGGGGCTCGGCCGCGTGCGCACGTCCGTCGGACGCTGCGAGGTCGTGTGCTTCAGCCCCGAGCACACCGGCTCGTTCGGCACGCAGACGGTGACTCGCGCCCGCACCGTGATCGAGGCCTGGGCCGACCGCACCGCCGCACTGTCCGCACTGCCGGGCGTGCAGCAGGTGTTCCCGTTCGAGAACCGCGGCGAAGCGATCGGCGTCACGCTCCCGCATCCGCACGGTCAGATCTACGCCTACCCGTACGTGACGCCGCGCACCCGCCGGCTGCTCGAGAACATCGACCTCACCAGCCCCGACCTGCTCGCGCGCGTCCTGGAGTTCGAGCAGACCGGGCCCCGGGTCGTGCTCGCGGGCGATCACTTCACCGCGTACGTTCCCTTTGCCGCGCGGTGGCCGATCGAAGTGCACCTCATGCCGCACCGTCACGTCGCCGACTTCGCCGAGACGACGGATGCCGAACGCGACGAGCTTGCCGCGCTCTACCTGCGCCTGCTGCGCGGGATCGACGCCCTCTACGAGACGCCGACGCCCTACATCGCGGCCTGGCACCAGGCGCCCGTCCACGTCGGCCGCGACAGCGTGCGCCTGCGGCTGGAGATCACCTCGCCGCGGCGCGCGGCCGACAAGCTGAAGTTCCTCGCCGGCTCCGAGGCGGCGATGGGCGCCTGGATCGGCGACATCCCGCCCGAGGATGCAGCGGCCCGCCTCCGTGACGCCGTCGAGGGGGTCCAGCTGTGAGCGCCGCCGATCCGCACGCCGCCGCCCTCGGGCTGCTGCGGGAGATGACGGATGCCGCGCCCCTGGGGGTCTGGTCGGCACCGGGTCGCGTGAACCTGATCGGCGAGCACACCGACTACAACGACGGGTTCGTGCTGCCGTTCGCGATCGATGCGCGCACGGCAGTCGCCGTCGCGCCACGGACCGACGAGGTCCTGCGGGTGCGCTCCAGTTTCGATGAGACCCCGGCGTCAGTTCCGATCGCCGGACTCGATGAGCTCTTCGCGTCCGCCGCGCCGGCATCTGTCCCCGAATGGTCGACGTACCCGCTCGGGGTGGCGTGGGCCCTGCGTCATGCCGCCGGAGAGTCCGCCTCGGCGCACGGTCTGGATCTGGCAATCGCCTCGTCGGTGCCGGTCGGCGCGGGGCTGTCGTCGTCCGCGGCCATCGAGTGCGCCGTCGCGGTGGCCCTCGATGAACTCTGGAACGCCGGGCTTTCGAAGCGGGAGCTGGCGCGCGTGGGCCGTACCGCCGAGAACGAGGCCGTCGGCGCACCGACGGGCATCATGGATCAGACCGCCTCGATGCTCGGCGAGACCGACGCCGCGGTGTTCCTGGATTGCCGGACACTCGAGACCGAGGTCGTACCCCTGGGGCTCTCGGACGCCGGGCTCGAGGTGCTCGTGATCGACACGCTCGTGACGCACGCGCATTCGACCGGCGGCTACCGCGAGCGCCGCGCCTCCTGCGAACGCGGAGCCGCAGCGATGGGCGTCGCCGCGCTCCGCGACCTGACGCTGGATGACCTCGAGCGCGCGGCATCCGTGATGGATGACGAGACGTTCCGGCGCGTGCGCCACATCGTGACCGAGAACGCGCGCGTCATCGAGACGGTGCGCGTGCTCCGCAGCGACGGGCCGCTGGCGATCGGTGAACTGCTGTTGGCCTCGCACGCGTCGATGCGCGACGACTTCGAGATCTCCGTGCCCGAGCTCGACACCGCCGTGGAAGCCGCGATGGTCGGTGGCGCGGTCGGCGCCCGGATGACCGGCGGCGGGTTCGGCGGCGCAGCGATCGCTCTCGTCCCCCGCGATCGCGTGGCGGAGGTGACGGATGCCGTGACCGCCGCGTTCTCGGCATCCGGATTCCGCACGCCGCGGGTGTTCACGGTACGGCCCTCCGCGGGCGCCCACCGCGACGACCCCGGCGGAGCTTCACCGCGGTAGGAGGTATCGCTGAGGGAGGACGATGGCAACGCCCCTCGTCCTCCCTCAGCGATGTGCACCTACGCCCGCTCCTGCTGAGGCGCGTTGGCCATGGCGATGAGGCCGTCGATCATCTCGGCGCTGACCTGGTCGCCGCCCATCATCGACATCCGGCCGATCGGGAACGAGAGCATCATCTTCTCCATCGACACGCCCTCGGGCATGACCGACTCGAGACCATCCATTCCCGCCATCATCTGCTGCAAGGCTCCCTGGACCATCTCACCGACGACGGGATGGGCGAGCACTTCAGCGAGCGAGGACTCCCGCGAAAGGGGGAGCCGCAGCGAATCGCCGTCCACCGCAACGGATACCGAGGCGCGGATGTCGCGGCTGGACGCTCCCACATCGACCGTGTACCGGCCGCCCTCGACCACCCAGCCATCGACACGGATGTCCCAGTAGGCGAGGTCGGCTCGACGGACCGGCACGATGACCTCCGCCGACGCGCCCGCGGCAAGAGCGACCGAGGCGAACCCCGTGAGCTCGCGGACGGGACGCTGCACCGTCGAGCCCGGCAGCGACGTATAGACCTGCACGATCTCACGCCCGTCCCGCTCACCGGTGTTGGTGACGGTGACCCGCACCTCGATGTCGCCGTCCGCCGTCACGGATGCCGCGGCATCCGTGTACGAGAACGTCGTGTACGACAGGCCGTGACCGAACGGATAGGCGACATCCAGGTCCCGCGCGTCATACCAGCGGTAGCCGACGAACAGCCCTTCGCCGTAGCGGACATGTCCGAACTCGCCGGGGAAGTCGAGGTAGGCCGGAGTGTCGGACAGCCGCAGCGGGATCGTTTCGGTGAGTTTGGCCGACGGGTTGACCTCACCGAACAGGACATCGGCGGTCGCCCCGCCGCCGGCCTGTCCGAGCAGCCACCCCTCCAGGATCGCGGGGACGTCTTCGGCAAAGGGCAGCGCCACGACCCCGCCGTTGGAGAGCACGACGACGACGTTCGGGTTGACCTCTCGCACGGCATCCAGCACCGCGAGCTGCTCGGCGGGCAGATCGATGTCGTCGCGGTCATAGCCTTCGGATTCCAGTCGCGCGGGCAGTCCGAGGAACAGCACGACGACCTTGGCAGCGGATGCCGCAGCCACCGCCTCATCACGCAACCGCGTCGCGTGGGACTCGTCGACATCGGCAGCCAGCGAGAACCCGGGGGCATAGGCGACCTCGCCGGTGGCGAGCGCGCGGATTTCCTCGAGCGCCGTGTCGAGGCGGGTCGGGTTGATCAGCGACGAGCCGGCACCCTGATAACGCGGCTTCTCGGCGAACGCTCCGATGACGGCAAGGGTCGCGTCCTTGGCCAGGGGCAGGATGCCGTCCTCGTTCTTCAAGAGCACGATGGAGCGACCGGCAGCCTCGCGGGCGAGGGCGTGGTGCGCGTCGACGTCGAGCGGTCCCGCCACCTTCCCTGCTCCTGCCCGGGCCTTGCGAACGAGATCGATGACCCGTCCTGCTGCGACATCGAGCGCCGACTCATCGAGTTCGCCGGAGCGGACCGCGGCGACGAGTTGGGCATCCGTGCGGCCGTTGGAGGAGGGCATCTCGAGGTCGAGGCCGGCGGGAAGACCCTTCACCCGGTCGTTGACGGCGCCCCAGTCCGAGACGACGAGGCCCTCGAAGCCCCATTCGTCGCGCAGCACGCGGGTGAGCAGCCACGGGTCCTCCGACGCGTAGACGCCGTTGATCCGGTTGTAGGAGCACATGACCGTCCACGGCTGCGCATCGCGCACGACCCGTTCGAACCCGCGGAGGTAGATCTCGCGCAGCGGCCGGGGGTCGATGTCCGAGCTTGCCCGCATCCTGTCGGTCTCTTGATTGTTGGCGGCGAAGTGCTTGAGGGAGGTGCCGACACCCTGCGACTGGACGCCCTTCACAAACGCCGCGCCCAGCACTCCCGAGACCAGCGGATCTTCGGAGAAGTACTCGAAGTTCCGACCGCACAGCGGCGAGCGCTTGATGTTGATGCCCGGGCCGAGGAGGACGGCGACATCCTCGATCGATGTCTCGACGCCGAGGGCCCGGCCCACCCGATCGACCAGCTCCACATCCCACGACGAGCCCAGTCCCACAGCGGGCGGGAAACAGGTTGCGGGCACGCTCGAGCCGAGGCCGAGGTGGTCACCGGCTCCCGCCTGCTTGCGCAGGCCGTGCGGACCGTCGGTCATCATGATCGACGGGATGCCGACCCGCTCGACAGGCTTGGTGTGCCAGAAGTTCAGCCCGCTGGTCAGCGACGCCTTCTCTTCCAGGGTCAGATCCGCGACGGTGGCATCGACGCTGTCGTTGTTGGTCATGGGGTTCCTTTCGGGGAGACGGGCATGCCCAAGGCAGGTTCACCTGGGCGAGAGGTTACTTGACGGATCGGATCGGCCATACCGCGAGCGCGCCGAGGATGCCGAGCACGATCGCCACCGGGAACAGGCCCTGGTATCCGAACGTCAGCACAATCGCTCCAGCCACCGCGGGCGCGAGTGTCTGCGGGAGCGTCGCAGCGATGTTCACAACGCCGAGGTCTTTTGCAAAGGACTTCGCGGACGGGAGCACCTCGCTGATCAGCGCGGTGTCGACGGCCTGGAACATCCCGAAGCCGAAGCCGGCGATGAAGGTCATGATGATCCATGCGGTCACGTCCTGCCAGAGCCACGGCAGCAGGAAGCCGAGACTCACGACAGCCGCCGAAGCGAAGACGAAGGGCTTGCGGCGCCCGATGCGGTCGGACAGAGGGCCCGACACGACAGTCGAGATGAGGATGCCGACAAGACTCAGGAGCCCAAGGACCGGAATGACGGTTTCGGGAGCCTCGATGCGGAAGTAGTCGGTCAGCAGAAACAGCTGGTATCCCGTCACGGCGAAGTAGCCCGTGTAGAGCAGGAGGCGGCCGGTGAAGGCCCAGAAGAAGTCCGGGTGGGTGATCGGACTCACCCAGAACGTACGGAGGAAGTCCCCGAGCTTGAACGGCTCCGGTTGGAGACCATGGCTCGAGTAGTCCGGGTTGAACAGCACGAACAGGCTCAGCATCGCGACCGCGAAGACGGCGAACACGATGTACCCGACGGCGACGCTGTTGTAGAAGAATGCGCCGAGGATCGAGCCGCCGAGCGCACCCACCATGAGTCCGATACCGGTGAGGGCGGCAAACGTGCCGCGGCGGGCGACCGGCACGCGGTCGGGCATCACCGCCGAGAGCGGACCCTGCGCGAAGTTGAAGCTGATCTGCACGAGGGTCCACGCGATGATGACGCCGACCAACGAGTTCGCGAAGGCCAGACCTACGAGGGCAAGGGAGCCCGCGAGCGCACCGATGATCAGCCACGGCGCCCGGCGGCCGAACCGGGTGCGCGTGCGGTCGGAGATCTGTCCGGCGATCGGCTGAGCGACCATGGCGGCGAACGCACCGATCGTGGCGACGACCGTGAGGTTGGCGACCTTGTCCGCCTCCCCGAACAGCACGGTGATCTGCTGCGGCAGAAGGATGCCGGGAATCGCGCCCCAGAGCATGAAGATGCCGAGGTTGGCAGGGATGATCCACCACATCAATCGGCGAAGGCCCTTGATCGGTGGTGGCGGGTCATCGGTACCGGATGCCGAGGCCACGAACGTGTTCTCGGTCATGGGGCCGGCGGCCGCGACCAGCGCAGGATCGGCGGGGCTCAGGGGGGAATCAGACGGCGATGTCATGGCACATACCCTTCGGGCAAGGAAGCGGTCCGACGGTGGACTCGCCGAAAACCATATGACACTAGGTTTTGAAAAACAAGCGCCATTCGGCACACTCATCTCATGGCACAACGAGGTTCGTATGCGAAAGGCGTCGCCAAGCGTGAGGAGATCCTCGAACGCGCGCTCGACGTGATCGCAACCGAGGGCTACAGCGGCGCCAGCGTCAAACGCATCGCCGAGGCCGTCGGGCTCAGTCAGGCGGGCCTGCTGCACTACTTCGACAGCAAGGAAGAGCTGTTCACCGAAGTGCTGCGCAAGCGCGACGAGCACGATGCCCAGCATTTCGGCGTCCTCCCCGACGTGGCGGAAACCGACAGCGAGAAGGCCCGGGCGGGCTTTGTGCGCGTCATCCGCCACAACGCCGACGTTCCCGGACTGGTCGAGCTCTTCTCGAGGCTCGCCGTCGAGGCTGCACACCCGGACCACCCCGCTCACGCGTACTTCGTGGAACGCGGCACCGCGCTGCGCGAGGCGTTCGCCCTCACGCCGGCGCCGGAGACGCTGTCCCCCGACGTGTTCGCACGCATCCTCCAGGCGGTCGCAGATGGCCTGCAGCTTCAGTGGCTGCTCGACCCGACGATCGACATGGCCGAAATCGTCGACCAACTCTTCGCCGCGCTGCAGCCTCGCGAATCGAGCACACGGTGACGGCGCCCCGACAGTCGGGCCCGGCCTCTGCCGCACCGGTCGTCGAGACACGCCTCGGTGCGGTTCGCGGCGTGTGGCGCGAACGGGCGGGGGAACGCAGCGCGGCCTTCCTCGGCATTCCGTTCGCGCAGGCCCCTGTCGGCGAACTCCGATTCGCCGCTCCCGCGCCCATGGCACCCTGGACCGGAGTGCGTGACGCGACGGCCTTCGGTGCGACGCCGCAGCGCGGACCAGTCGCCGAGGTGACACTCATCCCCGAGCCATCCGTACCGGGCGACTCGACACTCAACGTCAACGTGTTCACCCCGAGGCCCGGCGACTCCACGGCCCGGCTGCCCGTGCTGGTGTGGATCCACGGTGGGGGCTACGTCTCAGGGTCCCCCGCAAGCCCGTGGTACGACGGTGGCACGTTCGCCCGTCACGGCATCGTCACGGTCGTGATCTCATACCGCCTCGGTTTCGACGGGTTCGGGCTCGTCGACGGCGCACCGAGCAACCGTGGGGTACGCGACTGGCTGGCAGCACTGGAGTGGGTGCAGCGGGAGATCACGGCGTTCGGCGGGGATCCGGGCGCGGTGACGATCGCGGGCCAGTCGGCCGGCGGTGGCGCGGTGCTCACGCTGCTCGGGATGCCCGCCGCCCAGCACCTCTTCCATCGAGTCTGGGCTCTCTCACCTGCGCTGGGCGATGTCACCCGGTCGCGTGCGACGGCGGCAGCGGCGCGTCTGGCGGAACTCGCCGGGGTCCCCGCCACCCGGGAGGGGTTCGCCGCCGCGGACCCTGACGTCCTGGTCGGACTCCAAGAAGATGCGGGGTCATCGGGCGGCACTCAGCTGGCGGGCGTGCGGCGCCTCCTCGACGAGGGCTTGCCGTGGGGTCCGCTCATCGACGGGGATCTGCTCACGGCGCCGACGCCGGACTCGATCGCCCACGGCGTCGGCGCCGACAAGGAGCTCGTGCTGGGCGCGACCGACGACGAGTTCACGATGGTCACTGACGGCGTCAAGGGTCGGCTCAGGTTCGTGCCCGCAGGAGTGGCGCTCGCGGCTCTGGGCGTGGATCGCCGACGGGCTCGCAGGTTTCTGGCGGACAATACCGATCAGCGCGCCCGCGGAACTGCCGCACTCCTCGGCCGTTATGTGTCCGACAAGGTGTTCCGGGCGGGAGTCGCCCGGATCGCGGGGGCGCGGAGAGCATCGCCGACGTGGGTCTATCGATTCTCGTGGGCTTCGACGCGGATTGGCTGGGCATGCCACTGCATCGACGTGCCGTTCTGGTTCGACGTGCTCGACCGGGAACGCGTGGACCAGCTCACGGGCGATGACCCGCCCCAAGCGCTGGCGGATGTCCTGCACGGCGCCGCTTCGGCGTACGTGCGCAGCGGGACTCCCGGATGGCTGGCATGGTCCGAGGATCCCGGGCGCACGCGCGTTTTCGACGTCACCGGGCCCGAGACACTCGGCGACGGCTACGCCAGCGTCCGCGCCCTGCTCTGACAGCGAGCCCGCCTCCGTCTACACGAGGTGCGCGACGACCTCCCGCTCGAACAGCTCGATACCGCTGGCATCGTATGCCGCCTCGGGAAAGTAGTGGATCGCGTATCCGAGCCCGTGGGCCGCGCGCTCCTGGAGGCGCTCGGCGATCTGCTCGGGGGTGCCGAACCCAGGCGAGCCGCGATACTCCGCCTCGATCCCGGCGAGGTGCTCGGCGCCGACCAGCGGAGCAAGCCGCGCCAGCACCCGGGCGAGGCGCTCTTCAGCCTCGGCCTCTGTCGCGCCCACGATCGTGTTGACGTTCGAGGACTGCGTGATCTCGTACGGGTCGCGCCCGAGCGCGGCGCAGTGCTCGTGCAGGACGGCACGCTTGTGATCGAACTCCTCGATGCTGCCCGCGAAGTTGGTGTAGGCGGCGTACTTCGCGGCGATCTTGAGGGTGACCTTCTCGCCGCCGCCCGCGATCCAGAAGGGAATCCCCGGGCGCTGCAGCGGTTGCGGCCGCACGATGGCCCCGTCGACCTGGTAGTACTTTCCATCGAGCGAGGCCGACCCGGTCGTCCACGCCTGATGCATGATCTCGACACCCTCGCGCAGCATCGCGAGCCGGTCACGCAGCTCGGGGAAGCCGTACCCGTACGCGCGCCACTCGTGCTCATACCATCCGCCGCCGATGCCCATCTCGACGCGTCCACCCGAGACCAGATCCACGGTCGCGGCCACCTTCGCGAGATAGGCGGGGTTTCGGTAGCCCATGCAGGTGCACATCTGCCCGAGCCGGATGCGGCTGGTCGACGCGGCGAAGGCTGCCATGAGCGTCCACGCCTCGTGCGTGGCCTCCTCGGTGGGCGCCGGAACCGTGTGGAAGTGGTCGTATACCCATAGCGACTCCCACGGCCCGGCATCGGCGCGCTGCGCGAGTGCGTTCATCGCCTCCCATTGCTGCGCGGGATCGATCCCCACGAGGTCCAGACGCCAGCCTTGCGGGATGAAGATTCCGAATCGCATACCGCCAGCGTAGAGCGGGCTCGACGGACGCGCTCAGGTTTCGAGCACGGCCGCGTGAGGCAGTCGAGCGCGCATGACGGCGATCGCCTCGGGGTTGCTGTCGATGAGCACTGCATCGTGCCCCAGCGCGTGCGCGACCGCGCCCGTCGTCCCCGAGCCCGCGAACGGGTCGAGAACAGGGCGCCCCGGGGGCGCGGATGCCTGCACGATGCGCCGGAGCACACCCTCGGGCTTCTGCGTGGGATAGCCGGTCTTCTCGCGGCCCGTCGTCGGGACGATCGTGTGCCACCACACGTCGGTGGGGAGCTTTCCGCGCGCCGCCTTCTCCGGGGTCACGAGCCCCGGCGCCATGTACGGCTCGCGGTCCACGGCATCCGAGTCGAACCAGAACCGGGTCGGGTCCTTGACGTACACGAGGATCGTGTCGTGCTTGGTCGGCCACCTCTTGCGGGTCTTCGCGCCATAGTCATAGGCCCAGATGATCTCGTTGAGGAACCGGTCTCGCCCGAAGACGGCGTCCAGCAGCACCTTGGCGTAGTGCGCCTCGCGGTAGTCCAGGTGCAGGTAGAGGGTGCCGTCCGGGGCGAGCAGCCGCCACGTTTCGACCAGTCGCGGCTCCAGGAAGCCCCAGTAGTCGTCGAACCGGTCGTCGTAGACTCGCAGGTCGCCGCGAAGCCGCTCATAGTCGCGGCCGTGGAAGCCGCGCCTGGTCACGGACCCGGGCAGCGGAACCTCCCCGGGCGCTGCCGCCGACTCGACCGACCGCTCCCGCAGTCGACCCGTGTTGAAAGGCGGATCCAGGTAGATCAGACCGAACGTGGCATCTGGCATCGCGCGCATCAGCGGCAGGTTGTCGCCGCGATGGATCGTGACGGTCACGGCACCCGATGCAGCCATGCGTCGGTGGCGAACTTCGAGGCGACGAGGGCCTCAGCCTCGGCATATTCCTCTTGCGTGATAGAACCCGGTTCGGCGCCGTACAGAGACGCGAACGTGTCAGCGAACTTCTGCATGATCGCCTCGCGCGGCAGACCCGTCTGACGGCGCAACGGGTCGACGCGCTTGGCCGCCGAGGTCGTACCCTTGTCGCTGAGCTTCTCCCGCCCGATCCTCAGCACATCCGTGAGCACCTGGCCGTCCATGTCGTAGCTGAGGGTTGCATGGTGCAGCACTCCGCCGTTGGCGAGCCGCTTCTGCGCGGCCCCGCCGATCTTTCCCTGCGGGCTCGCGATGTCGTTGAGGGGCTGGTAGGTCGCCTCGATTCCGAGCGAGCGCAGCGCGTGCAGTACCCAGTCGTCGAGGAACGCGTACGAGTCCGCGAAGGTCATCCCCGCCACCAACGACGCGGGCACCGACAGCGAGTAGGTGATGATCGCGTCGGCGCCCATGAGCATCGCGCCGCCGCCCGAGATACGGCGGACGACGTCGTACCCGTGTCGCGCCGCACCCTCGGGGTCGACTTCGTTGCGATACGACTGGAACGATCCGATGACGACGGCCGACTCGTTCCATTCCCACAGCCGCAGGGTCGGCATCCGTCGCCCGTCACCGACGCGGGTGGTGAGCACCTCGTCGAGCGCGAGATTCATCCGCGGCGACACCGGACGATCGTGGACGATCTGCCACGAGAAATCCTTCCAGCCGGATGCCGTCACCAGAGCGCGACGCACAACGGTGCCGACTGCTTCCGGAGTGAACCCCAGCAGCTGCGCCCCCTCCGGGAGCGCAGCGCGGACCGCTGCGGCGATCGTGGCGACATCCGACTCGACCGGCAGTCCCGAGAGCGCCGCGTTGATGGCCGCAAGCGCGTCGTCGGGCTCGAGGAAGAAGTCCCCCGCGAGCTGCACCTGCGAAAGCCGCCCGTCGACGACATCGAGGTCCACGACGACGAGCTTGCCTCCGGGGACCTTGTACTCACCATGCATGGGACCAGCCTAGGAGGGCGTGTGCACGTCAGTCGCGGGCGGGGAACCGGGCATCAAGCCAGGCGAGCAGATCCGCGCGCACTTCTGCTTGCTGCGCCTCATTGAAGATCTCGTGCCGCGCACCCGGGTAGACCAGGGTCGTCACGTCGGTGAACCCGGAGCGGGTTCGGTACGCATCGGCAAGGCGATGGTTGCTGCGCGGTCCGCCGACGGTGTCCTCTCGGCCGACCATGATGAGGGTCGGGATGTCTTTCGGCAGGTTGCGCCGGGGGCGTCCGATGATGCGCAGCGAGTCGCGGAGTCCGAACAGCCGGGCAAGCGGCGTGGTGGTCGTCAGCGGGTCCGCGAGGAACTCCGCACCGACGGCTGGGTCGGATGAGAGCCATTCGACACCCGTCGCCTCCGGACCCTTCCACGGCGCGTTGAGGTCTCCGGAATTGAGCGAACCGGGCCATCGCAGCGCCGAACCGCTCAGGACGAGTGCGTCGACGGCCTGCGGGTGGTCATTGACGATGATCTGCGCGAGGAAGGATCCCCAGGAGTGGCCGAGCAGGATGAAGGGCAGATCCGGATGCTGCGCGCGGATGCGTTCGATCAGCTGCCACACCGCGGAGACGGTCGCGCGGTGCCCGCCGGTACCGAGCCGCCCGAGCCGCTCGGCATCGCCGTGCTGTCGCATCCCGGTCCGACCGTGGCCGCGGTGATCATCGGCGTAGACGACGAATCCGGCATCCACGAGCGCGGTCGTCAGCGCCCCGTATCTCCCGGCGTGTTCACCCACACCGTGGAGGATGTGGACGACGCCGCGGGGGGCAGAGCGGGGCTCGGTGACGTCGTAGACGATCGTGACGCCGTGCGCGTCGATGAACTCGGGCATGGTGCCGAGCCTAGCGATCAGCACGAGTGGGTTGGCATGCGCGATATCGCTAGATAATCTAGCGACTATGGTGTCATCCCGTCGCCGCTGGCTCGGCCTGGTCTTCATCTCCATCGCCGTCTCGCTGATCATCGTCGACTCGACGATCGTGAACGTCGCGATCCCCGCGATCGTCGATGACCTGGGGATCTCGTCCACCCAGGTGCAGTGGGTGCAGGAGGCCTACACGCTCGTCTTCGCGTCGCTGCTGCTGGTGTTCGGGTCGCTCGCCGACCGTTTCGGGCGCCGCCGACTCATGATCATCGGCGTCGTTCTGTTCGCGGGCTCGTCGATCGCCGCGGCCTTCGCACCGACCGGCGACCTCCTGATCCTCGCGCGCCTCGTTCAAGGCGTCGGCGGCGCGATGATCCTCCCCACGACGCTCTCGCTGATCAACGCGACCTTCCGGGGCAGGGAGCGCGGGATCGCCTTCGCCGTGTGGGGGTCGACGATCGGCGGGATGGCGGCCGTCGGGCCTCTTCTGGGCGGGTGGCTCACCACGGAGTTCTCGTGGCGCTGGGCCTTCGGGATCAACATCCCCCTCGGCATCGTCATCATCATCGGCGTCCTGCTGACGGTGGCAGAGTCCCGCGACGAGCACGTGCGATCGATCGACTACGTCGGCGGGCTGCTCTCGTTCCTCACCTTCGGCACTCTCGTCTTCGGGCTCATCGAGGGACGAACGCTCGGATGGTGGCAGAGTGAGGGCCAGTTCCAGGTCGGCGGCTGGACGTGGCCGTGGGCGATCTCGCCCGTGCCGGTGGCGTTCGCGATCGCGATCCTCGGCATGGCGGCCTTCATCGCATGGGGCATCCACCGCGAGCGAGCGGGCAGGTCGACGCTCATCGCGTTCAGCCTGTTCTCGATCGCGAGCTTCCGCAACGGCAACCTCTCCGCACTGGTCGTCTCCCTCGGGGAGTTCGGCCTCATTCTCTCCCTCCCACTGTGGCTCCAGTTCGTTCTCGGGCTGGATGCCTTGCAGACGGGCCTGATCCTCCTCGCGCTCGCGATCGGATCGTTCGTCGCGAGCGGAGCGGCGGCGGCTCTGAGCAACCGGGTATCCGCCGTCATCGTGGTGCGCATCGGGATCGCCGCCGAGATCGTCGGAATCGTCGCGGTCGCGATCGTGATCGCACCGGATGCCGCGTGGGGCTGGATCCTTCCCGGCCTGTTCGTCTACGGGTTCGGCGTCGGCCTCGCGACCGCCCAGCTGACGGGAGTGATCCTGGTGGATGTCCCGGTCGAGTACAGCGGCCAGGGCTCGGGCACCCAATCCACCTCGCGGCAGATCGGCTCGGCGCTGGGCATCGCGATCCTCGGCACCGTGCTGTTCACGAGCACGGCAGGCATCCTGTCGTCCACGTTGCAGGAGCGCGGGCTTGCTCCCGAGCAGATCGATCAGGTCGTCACCTCCGTCGTCGACAGCGCGGGTGCGGCGATCGCGGGGCTCGAGCAGTCGTCCGACACGGCGCCGATCGCCCAGGATGCCAAGACCGCCTTCTCGGACGGAACCCGCCTTGCCGCGTACACCGCCGCCGGCTTCCTCGCCGTGGGACTGCTGGCCACGATCGCGCTGTCGTCGCGGCGCCCGGAGGATCCCCTCGACGGCCGCGCTCCCGCGCACGCGTCTGGAGAGCCCGAGAAGACCGAGTCGACGTGACCGACGCCGATCGCGCCGTCAGACTCCCGCGGGCTCGACCGGGATCGTCCGCTCGTCGCCCTCGACGCCGCCGCGCGCGCGAGCACGGAAGGCGACGGTGACCGCCGCGGCAACGAGGCATCCGGCGGCGATGATCAGCAGCGTCGGGAACAACCCGAGCCCCGCCTGCAGGATCGGGAAGAAGAACGTCCCGACCGCGGCGCCGGTCTTGCCCGCCGCGGCGGCGAAGCCCGCACCCGCGCCGCGATTCTCGGTTCTGAAGGCGACTGCCGGCAGCGCAAACGTCGTCGAGTTCGGCCCGGCGTTCATGAACAGGTTGAACGCTGCGAACGCAGAGAACACCAGCGCGAGCTGGAGCGGTGAGTCCTGCGGCAGGAAGTCCGTGATCCCGAGCACCACGAGCCCCACGGCCATCACGATGAAACCCGTCGTCTGCATCACGATGAGGCCGAGCTTGCGCACCAGGAGGATGGCGGCAGCAAAACCGATGATGAGGAAGATGTCGAGGAAGGCGGCGCCCTCCGTGGACGTGATGTCATCGGCGATGAACTGGGAGTTCGCGGATGACGAGAGCGCGAGCGCCGCGAGAATCGTCGGGGTGAACACGCCCACGCCGTAGGTTGCGATGTCCATGAAGAACCAGGGAACGGCAGTCAGAGCGGTCGTCCCGCGTACGCCTTTCGAGAAGAGGGCTCGGCGCTCCTCTCGCGTCACGCGTTCCTCCGAGGGCTCGACGACACCGGCGACCGCTTCTTCCTCGGTCACCTGGCGGACCTCCTCCACCGTGAGCGTGCGACCGGTGAACTGCGTCACCGCGTCGATCGCCTCGTCGTACTTGCGCATCGAGGCGAGCCACATCGGGCTCTCGGGGACATTCCGGCGAAGGATCACGATGATGAGCGCGGGGACGACACCGAACGCGAGCATCCACCGCCACGCCTCGGGCACAGGGTCGAGGCTGAGAACGAGCAGTCCGACGAGGGCGCCGAGCAGTTGCCCGACGGCCTGGAAGCTGAACGCGCCGAT
The DNA here is from genome assembly GCF_965345035.1 of Microbacterium sp. bgisy207. Taxonomy (GTDB): domain Bacteria; phylum Actinomycetota; class Actinomycetes; order Actinomycetales; family Microbacteriaceae; genus Microbacterium. Next base: position 105,142 of record NZ_CBDRMG010000001.1, on the reverse strand, counting down.
CAGCAGCCGCGAGCGGAGCCGGCGCGGCGAGATCTCTGCCACATAGCTCGACGCGATCGGGTAGTCGGCGCCGACACCGATCCCCAGCAGGAAACGGAAGAGGATGAGCCACCAGATGTCGGGGGCCACCGCCGAGGCCAGCGCGAAGACGACGAACATCCCGAGATCGATGCGGAAGGCAAGCTTCCGCCCGATCCGGTCCGAGATCTTCCCCATGACCGACGCACCGACGATCGCGCCCACGATCGCCGCGCTCGAGACCATGCCCGTCTCCAACGGCGAGATGTTCCACTGGGCGACGATCAGGGGGATCGCCACCCCCATGATGAAGAAGTCGAACCCGTCGAGCATGATGCCGAGCGCCGACAGCACCCAGACCTTCCGATGGGTGCGCCCGAAGCGCAGTCCGTCGAGGTGCCGAGCCATTCCATGAGCGGACATGACCCCCATTGTGGCCAAGGCCGCGTCCCGCCGAGAGACGTCGAGGTGAACGCTGGGAAAACGCGCGCCGGCAACCCGAACGGCTAGTCGCTCATCCCCTGCGGAGCGATCCACACCGTCGATTCGCCGGGGACGTCGGCGACTGGGCCGCCGGATGTCGCGAGCACGACCTCACCACCGAGCGACGCGTCCAGCGGATACGGGTCCGAGCCGAAGTTCGTGATCACCTGCCAACCGTTGGGTCGGGCAAATCGCAGCACGTCATCTCGACCGGTCTCGATCCACTCCAGCTCCTCGGCGGTTTCCAGCCGGCGGCGCAGGTGCAGCGCGCGACGGTAGAGGGCAAGCGTCGACCGGGGGTCGTCCTCTTGCAGCGTCACCGCAAGATTCGCGAACCACGCCGGCTGCGGCAGATGGGGCTGCGCCGCCCCGAATCCCAGGCCCGGGCCGTCGCCGTGCCACGGCAACGGAACGCGGCATCCGTCACGTCCGATCTCCGCGCCCTCGGTGCGGAAGAAGGTCGGGTCTTGACGCTGTGCGGGGTCGATGTCGGCGACCTCGTGGAGACCGAGCTCCTCTCCCTGGTAGAGGTATGTCGATCCCGGCAGCCCGAGCAGGAACATCGTCGCCGCCGTCGCGCGCCGCAGTCCCCGTGCGCGGTCGAGGCCCTCTTCGGGACCGCCGTCCAGGAGCCACTGCCCACCGTGTCGGGTCGGCACCGTCGATTCCGCGGTCGGCGTGCGCAGTCCGTAGCGCGTGGCGTGCCGCACGACGTCGTGGTTGGAGAGCACCCACGTGCTCGAGGAGCCGGACGCGGCGACGAGCGCAAGGTTGTCGGTGATGATGCGACGGAAGCTCTGCGCATCGAAGTCCGCCTCGAGCAGATCGAAGTTGAACGCCTGTCCGAGGCTCTCGGGCCGGGCATAGAGGTGGATCCGCGAGGGGTCCACCCAGGCTTCGGCGACTGCCGTGCGCGGCGGGTCATAGGAGTTGAACACAGCACGCCACTGCGCATAGATGTCGTGCACATCGTCGCGGTCGATGAGCGGATGATTGCCGTCCCGCGGAATGAGTGCGAGCTCGTCCTTGGAGGGCAGCGGCTCGGTCAGGTCCTTGGTCAACATGTGCGCGACATCGATGCGGAAACCGTCGACGCCGCGATCCGACCAGAACCGCAGGGTCTTCACGAAGTCCTCGCGCACCTCCGGGTGATCCCAGTTCAGGTCGGGCTGTTCGCGCGCGAAGTTGTGCAGGTACCACTGTCCGTCGGCAACGCGCTCCCACGCGGAGCCGCCGAAGATCGACACCCAGTCGGTGGGGGGCTCCGCGCCCTCGGGCCCGGACCCCTCCCGGAAGATGTAGCGTTCCCGGGCCGCCGATCCGCGGCCGGCCGCAAGAGCCTCCTGGAACCACGCGTGCTGGTCGGAGGTGTGGTTGGGAACGATGTCGACCACGACTCTGATGCCGCGCGCATGCAGGGCGGCCAGCATCCGGTCGAAGTCCTCGAGCGTTCCCAGGCGCGGGTCGACGTTGCGGTAGTCGGCGACGTCGTAGCCGCCGTCGGCGAGCTCCGACGGGTAGAACGGGCTCAGCCAGACAGCATCGACACCGAGCTCGGCGAGGTAGTCCACGCGAGAGGTGATGCCCGGGATGTCGCCAAGGCCGTCGCCGTCGGCATCCGCGAAACTGCGGGGATAGATCTGGTAGACGACAGCTTGCCGCCACCACGGTGCCGGGGCGAGGTCGGTGCGGGTGTCGAGTTCGGTCTCAGTCGCGGGCACAGCGGTCCTTTCGGGATCGATTTCGGGATCGGTTCGGGAGGGCAGATCGAGAGCGGAAAGCGCCGGATGCGGGGCTCACCCCTTGATCGCACCCTGGGTGACTCCCGCCATGACCCAGCGCTGAGCAAACAAGTACGCGACGATCGCGGGTGCCATGGCCATGAGATACGAGGCGAACGACACGTTGTAGTTGTTGCTGAACTGGTTCTGGAAGAGGTTCTGCCGCACCGGCAGAGTCTGGAGCGCGGGGTCGGAGATGATGAGGGAGGGCATCATGAAGTCGTTCCAGGCGTAGAGGAACGCGAAGATCCCGACTGTCGCGCTCATGGGTGCCAGGAGCGGAAAGATCAGCCTCCAGAAGGTCTGCCACGTGGTAGCACCGTCGATACGCGCGCTCTCTTCGAGCTCGATCGGGATCGAGCGCAGGAACGCAGTGAACAGCAGCACGCTGAAGCTCAGTTGGAACATCGTGGCCAAAAGGATGACCCCCAGCGGATTGTCCAGCCCGAGCCTGCCGGTCAGCTGGATCTGAGGCAGAGCCACGACCGGGAAGGGGATGAACATCGCGGCGAGCAGGTAGAAGAACGAGTAGCGGAACAGTCGACGGTCCCAGTTGCGCACGATCGCGTACGACGCGAATGCGGCGAGGACGATGGTCGCGAACACCGTGCCCGCCGTCACCAGGATCGACACCGCCGCGCCGATCGGGAACCTGGTGAGGGTCCACGCCTCGACGAACCCATCGACGCTGAAGGGCGCGGGAAGCGAGAATGCGTTGCCGTCGACTGCCTGTTCGGTCGTCTTCAGCGACATGCTGATCGTGACGTAGAGCGACAGCAGCACCGTCACCGAGCACAGCAGGAGGATGATCGTGCCCGACCAGGTGACGCGTTCGCCGCGGCGTTTCGCGGGCCGTTCACGATGGGCGCGGGGCGCGAGGGCGGCATCGGCCTGTTCGAAGGCGAGCGCGGGCTGACTGGTCATGAGATCTGGTTCCTTCCGCGCGTGAGCGAGAGTTGGAGGATCGAGATAGCCACGGCCACGAGGAAGAAGATCGTCGCGTTGGCCATCTGGTAGGCGTAGTCGCCCCCGTTGAAGCCCGCGATGATCGTCATGGCGACGCTGCGTGTCGCGGTGCCGGGGCCGCCGTTTGTCAGCCCGACGATGATGTCGTATGCGTTGAGGAAGCCCTTGAAGCCGAGGATGACGTTGATCACCACGTAGCCGGCGACCAGCGGGAGGGTGATGCGCAGGAGTTGCTGCGTCTTCGATGCACCGTCGAGGTCCGCAGCTTCGTAGACATCGCCGGGCACCGAGAGCAGCCCCGCGATGTAGATCAGCAGCGTCCCCGGAATGGCCTGCCAGGCGGTGACGATGACGATCGCGATCCACGCGAGGTCGGGGTTGGCCAGCAGACTCGTTTCAAGGAACGGGACCCCGAGAGCGGCCCCGGCGGCGGGGAGCGAGTTCGAGAAGAGGAAGTTGAAGACGTAGGCGATGATGATGCCCGAGATCACCATCGGGATCACGAACACCGCGCGAAGCCCCGTGCGGAACCGGATGCGAGAGGTCAGCCCCACAGCGAGCAGGAACGCGGCGACGTTGACCACGATGACTGTCGCGATCGAGAAGCCGATCGTGAAGAGGTAACTCTGCAGGATCGCCGGGTCGCTGAACAACGCGATGTAGTTGGTGAACCCGATGAGGTTCCAGGATCCGATGCCGATCGAATCGGTGAAGCTGAAGAAGATGCCCATGACGGCAGGCACGGTGATCGCCAGCGTGAACAGGGCGAGCGTGGGCAGCAGGAACACGTAATAGATCGGCTCGACACGACGCGTGCTGCGCTGCCCGCGTCGGTCGGCTCCTGTCACCAGGGTGGAAGTGGCGGTCATCGTCCGGACTCCTTCGTCTCGGTCTGGGCGGGCGCCCCGAGCGCGTCGCCGGTCGTGGGTGCGGGCTGGCGGAAAGCCAGACGCGCCCAGTCCTCGTCCATCGTGGCCAGCACGGATGCCGGCGGTGCACCCAGCACCATGGCCTGCGCGTAGTTGAAGACCGGGATCGTCTTGGGGACGAGCACGGACGGCCCCTGATAGACCTGGCCCGCGTCGTAGTACTCGCGCATTCCCGCGATCCGAGGATCGCTCGGCGCCGGCGCACCGGTGATCGGCGTGAAGCCGAGCTGCGACTCGTTGTAGGCCTCGATGTTCTCGGGCTGATAGAGGTACTCAAGGAAGTCGCGGGCGGCCTCCTGATGCCGAGAGCCCTCGGGGATCATGGCCGCGAGGTCCATGTTCACGCGCACCGCGAGATCGTCGGGGTCCTCGGTCATCGGAAGCGGGAAGGTGCCCACCTTCAGGTCGGGCGACGTCTTGGCGATCTCGCCGAGCGCCCACGGACCCTGCAGGTACATCGCTGCCTGTCCCTGCGCGAAGGCCAGATTGCCGTCTCCGTATCCGCGGCTCGGCGCATCGGCATTCACGTAGTTCTCGACCAGCTGCATCATCCGGTCCATCGGCTCCGCGAAGTCCCGCTCGAACGAGACGGCGGAGTCCGGACCGACGTCGGCGCCTTCGGCCGCGAGGTCGTCGAAGAACCGCAGCACGTCCAGCGAGCCGCCGACCGAGTAGTCGTACCAGCCCTGCCCGACCGTCCAGTCATCCTTGAAGGTTCCGTAGAACGGCGTGATGCCCGCAGCCTCCAGCGCGTCTGCCGTGGCCAGGAGCTCCGACCACGTCTGGGGCACGTCGAGCCCCAGCTGCTCGAAGATCTCCTCGTTGTAGATGACGGATGCCGCCATCACCGAGTAGGGCAGTGCGCTCGTCCGGTCGGGGCACGTGCCGTACTGGTCCATGAGCGGCTGGAGATCGGGGCGGATCCGCGCGGCGGCCTCGGTACCGGACAGGTCGCTCAGCGCACATCGCTGCACGAACCGCGCGACCTCGTAGTTGTAGTTGGCGAGCATGATGTCCGGTGGGTTTCCGCGTACGAAGCTTGCCGAGACGACGTCGACTCCCGAGGTGTCCATCTCGACGCGCACCTGGCCTTGCGAGGCGTTGTAGTCCTCGACGAGCGCCCTCATGAAGTCCAGGGCCTCACGCTTGCTGAACGTGAAGCGAATCGTCTCTCGGCCGTCCGCAGAGCAGCCGGCCAGCATCGTGGCGCTCATGGCGGCCACGGCTGCGGCGGCTCCCGCGGTCCTGAGCATCCGTCGTGATCGTGACACCGTCGTCCTCCGTGTGAGCAAAATCGTCGTTGATTAAATTTACTCGCCAAATCAAAGTTCTCCCGGCAGTATTGCAGGACATCGCCCGAAAGATCAAGACCCTTATGCCCACGCCGCTCACGACTCCTGAATCGGTGTCCCGCGACCCCGCCCCTCCCCGTCCGGCCAGCCTGTACGCCATGTTTCGATACGCGTGGGACGCGGAAGAGTTCACCGCCAGCGACGCCATGGGCGCTACCGGCCTGACCCGGTCGACCACCATCGAAGCCATCGACACCCTGTGCGAGCTCGGCTTGGTCGTCGAGCTGCCCAACGCCCGCGAAGCCGGCGACTACCGCAAAGGGCGCCCCGCTCGCCGCTTCATCCTTCGCGCCGACGCCGCCGTTCTGGTCGGCGTGGACGCCGGGAACAGCCACATCGGCGTCACCCTCACGGATCTCCGATCACACCCCCTCTCGCAGCAACGCGCGACGCGCGCCCTCGACAGCGACGACGGGCCGACGCGCCAGGGTCTGCTCTCAGGGCTGATCGACGACGCACTCACGGCGAGCAACCGCACGCGCGAGGACGTCCTCGCGGTGTGCGTGGGCGTCCCTGCTCCGGTCGACAGGTCCGGTCGCTCCCCCCGTCACCCGAATGGCTTCTGGGAGCGCATGAACCCGGACCTGGTCGACGTCCTTTCCTGGGCACCGCTGGTGCGGATCGAAAACGACGCCTCGCTCGCGGCCTTCGCCGAAGCAGAGTGGGGCGCGGCACGAGGATGCGAGGACTACGTCGCCCTCCTGGCAGGCGACCGTCTCGGGGCGGGGGTCGTCGTCGACGGACACCTCCTGCGCGGTAGACACGGGGGCGTCGGCGAGATGGTGGCTTTCGATTATGTCCAGGGCGTCGGCGGAGCGGACGGGCTCGGCATCCGCGCGGCGCGCCTTGCCGAGGATGCGCTCGCAGCGACGGACGCGAGCGCGAGCAGTTCCCTCCGCACGCTGGGACCCGGTCAGCTCGATGGAAAGACCGTGCTTGAGCACGCGCACGCGGGGGACCCCGTCGCGCGCCGCGTCGTGAATCAGGTCGGCGACATCCTCGCGCGCATCGTCAGCGTGCTCGGGAGCATGTACGACCCCCAGCGGGTCATCGTCTCGGGTGCGATCGCGGACGGGATCGACGAGGTGGTCGCCGCCGCGCGGCGGTCCTTGCCGACGGACATCGACCTGCCCGCCCCCGACCTCATCGCCTCGACACTCGGCGCGGACGTCGTTGCGCGAGGGGCAGTCGCCGCCGCAGCCGCCCAGGCTCGCGCCCAGACCCTCGACGTCTGGCCGCCGCGCGGTCGGCGCTGACAACGCACCGCGGGCTCGCCCACGCCGATGCCCCGCGTTCGCCCACGATTCTTTAACAAAGCTAATGAGCTATGCTAAGTAACCGACATGAGCCAGTCCGCGCCCTCCGAGGATCACCCCTTCGCCGATGAGGCGACACAGGTACGCATCGGCGTATTCCGCTTCGCCAGGCGCATGCGCACCCAGCGCGCCATCGACTCGATGAGCGACGGACAGTTCTCTGTGCTTGCCTCGCTCGTGATCAACGGCCCGCAGACGCCGGGTCAGCTAGCCGACAGTGAGCGCGTGTCGGCGCCGTCGATGAACCGCACCGTCAATTGCCTACAGGACTCGGGCTACGTCGAGCGATCGGCCGACGCCACCGATGGACGCAAAGTCATCGTCACGATCACCGAGAGCGGACGCGCTGTCGTGGAGGAGACCGTCAAGCGCCGCGACGCGTGGGTCGAGCAGACGCTCGCGTCCCTGGGGAGCTCGGACCGCGAAGTCCTCGTCCGTGCCGCTGCCATCATGCAGGGACTGGCCGGAGCATGAGCACCATGTTCCGGTCCCTCGGGATCTTCAATTACCGCGTCTGGTTCATCGGCGCGCTCGTGTCCAACATCGGCGCCTGGATGCAGTCGACCGCGCAGAACTGGGTGGTGCTGACCGAGCTGACCCCGGGCGACGCGGGGGCCGTCGGCATCACCATGGCCCTCCAGTTCGGCCCCCCGCTCGCCCTGGTCGGGGTCACCGGCTGGGTGACCGACAGATTCGATCGCCGCCACATTCTGTTGGCCACGCAGGCGGTCTCGCTCCTGCTCGCGGCAGCGATCGGAACACTCATCCTCACCGGCACCATGACGCTGCCCCTCATGTATGCCTTCGCCTTGGCGCTCGGCCTGGTCGCCGCATTCGACAACCCGGCGCGTCAGGCTTTCGTGTCCGACCTCGTCACGCGCGAGAACACGAGCAATGCGGTTGCCCTCAACTCGGCATCCTTCAACGCGGCACGGATCATCGGACCTGCCGTGGCGGGCCTTCTCATCGTGCTGGTCGGTACCGGCTGGATGTTCCTGGTCAACGCGCTGACTTTTCTCGCGACGATCGGCGCGCTGCTGGCCATGCGCCGGCGCGAGCTGGCCCCCCGGGTCATCATGGAGGGCCGCTCACGCCTGTCGGACGGCTTCCGCTACGTCGGGACGCGACCCGATCTGATCGTGGTCTTCATCGTCGTGTTCCTCGTCGGCGCCTTCGGTATGAACTTCCCGATCTACGCATCCACGATGGCGCTGGAATTCGGCGCGGGAGCCGACGGCTTCGGCCTCCTGAACTCGGTGCTCGCAATCGGCTCGCTCACGGGGGCCCTGCTCGCCGCACGACGCGACCGCGCGCGGGTCCGTGTCGTCATCGCGGGGGTCCTCGGCTTCGCGGTGGCATCCGCGGTCTCGTCGGTCATGCCGACGTATGCGCTCTACGCGGTGACGCTGGTGTTCACGGGGTTCGCTGTGGTCACCATCCTGTCGACCGCCAACGGCTACGTCCAAGCCACGACGGATGCGCATATGCGCGGTCGCGTCCTCGCGATCTACATCGCGATCCTCCTGGGCGGAACACCCGTGGGCGCGCCGATCGTGGGATGGGTCGCCGACGAGCTCGGCCCCCGCGCCGCGATCCAGCTGGGGACCCTTGCCGCGCTCATCGCCGCGGCGATCGCCATCACCTGGTTGGTGTGGTCCGGGCGCCTGCACCGCGGCGGCCGACTGCGGCTTCGGTTGGATGAGACCCGCCCGCTGCGGATCGTCACCCAACCGATTGCGCACACCCCGTCGCCTCGCTGAGCACTGGCGACGCCGTGCGCCAGCGCGGGATGCTACAGCCGCCGCGAGAGGAGGGCGCCTGCTGTCTCGAGGTGACGCTGCGGCTCCGCCCGCGCGGATGCCCCCTCTCCGGCGATGTCGGTCAGCGAGAGCGTCGTGGCAAAGGCGGAGAGGTCTGCGCCCTGCTCGATACGCCCGGCCACCAGAGCTGCACGCGCCCCCGCGTCGCGAACGATTCGGGCAACGACGCACGGCAGCTTCCCCGACGCCGATCCGACGTCGTAGGACCCCTCTCCCGTGATCACGACAGTGTCGGGGTGAAGCAGGTCGCGGAGCCCGGCGAGTTCTGCCACGTATGCCGCGCCCGACACGAGCTGCGCGCCCCAGGCCCGTAGCGCGAACCCCGTACCGCCGGCAGCGCCGCCGCCCGGCATGTCGTGCGGCCCGGCGAGATGACCCGCCCACCGCGCGAGTATCGCGTCCGCCTCGGCGACCTCGCTGGCCTGCAACCCCTTCTGCGGCCCGAAGGCGGCAGCCGCGCCCCGAGGACCGCACAGCGGATTGTCGACGTCGGCAAGCGCGACGACTCCGCCGGCGGGTGGGCGCGCCATGCCCGAGAGGTCGACACGGACGAGGTCGCGCAGGCCCCGGAGGCCGGGGCGGATGGGCGAGCCCTCCGCATCGGTGAGCTGCGCCCCCAACGCGCGCAGCATGCCCGCGCCGCCGTCCGTGGAAGCACTCGAGCCCAGGCCGACGACCAGCCGCGTCACACCGTCAGCCAATGCCGCGGCCATCGCCTGTCCCAGCCCCTCCGTGCCCGCATCCCAGGGACGCAGCCTGCCGGCGAGAGCCTCGATCCCCGAGGTCGACGCCACCTCCACGACGCCGGTCGCGCCGCCTCCCCGCGGATCCGGCGGCAGCAGCACCCACACGCTGTCGTGGCGCGCACCGTCGGCGCCCGTCACGCGGACGTGGCGTCGACGCGCGCCGGGAATCGCAGCCAGAAAGGCCTCGAGGGTTCCTTCCCCACCATCCGCCAGTGGCCGGAGCACGACCTCATCACCGGGGCTCTCACGACGCCATCCGCGCGCGAGCGCTTCTGCGGCGTGGTGCGCGGAGATCGAACCCTTGAAGCTGTCGGGCGCGATCACCACCCGCCGCCGCACCGTCATGCCCGGGAGTATACGGATGCGGGGAGCGCTAGCCTCGGGTCGTGACCACACCGCGCCACACCATTCACCAGACGAGTGTCATCGCCGCGCTTGTGGACGGGGTCTACGACGGTGAGACGACCGTCGGCACGCTCCGCCGCCGTGGCGACTTCGGCATCGGTACCTTTGCGGGGCTCGACGGCGAGCTCGTCCTCGTCGACGGCACCTGCTACCGACTCCGCGACGACGGCTCCGCCTCTGTGGCCGGGGACGACGAGAGCGTGCCGTACGCCGTCGTCACCCGGTTCACTCCTCACCACTCCTTCACGATCGACGGGACGCACACGCGCGCGGAGGTCACCGCGATGATCGACGCGACCCTCGGATCCTCGAACTACATGTACGCCGTGAGAGTGGAGGGCGTGTACGAACGGATGACGGTTCGGGCGGTGCACGTTCAGCAGCATCCGTACCGCCCGCTCGTGGAGGCGACGGCCGAGCAGGCCGTGACCACCTTCTCCGGCGTGCGGGGCACAGTCGTCGGTTTCCGCACCCCGGCGTTCGAGGAGGGCCTGTCTGTTCCGGGCTATCACGCCCATTTTCTGCTGTCCGATCGCACCGGCGGCGGACATGTCCTGGACCATGTGATGACACACGGAGAAGTGCACGTGTGCGTCGGAACGGATCTGCACCTCGAGTTGCCGCGTAGCGATGAGTTCGCCCGGGCGCACCTCGACCCGGACGACCTGCGCGAACAGGTCGACCGGGCCGAGTCCTGAGGGGGTCGATCAGCGCACGGTGATCGCGGTGGTGACCGGCGTGGGGTTGGCGAACAGGTCGAGCACGGGACAGTGGGCGTCCACGACCTGGCGAAGGCGCTCATAGTCCGCTGCGCTGGCGTCCCCGCTGACCTCGATCGACACCCGCACCTGGGAGAACCCCGGCCGGACCGTGTCGTCCTTGCCGAAGAGCCGAGCGGCGTCGAGGTCGCCTTCTGCCGTGACCTCGATGCCATCGAGCGGGATGCCGAGGGCGTGCGCATACAACCGGAAGACGACGACCTGACACGCGGCGATCGCGCCGAGCGCGTACTCGACAGGACTCGCTGCCGCGTCGTCGCCGGCCAGCGCGGCCGGTTCGTCGATGACGAACTCGTGTCCGCCCGCGCGGACACGAGTCGCGACAGCTCCCTCGCCGACACCGCGAACGCGGTAGGTGAGGTGGGCTGCGGTGCGGTCTGCGTCGATTCGCGCTCCCCAGGCGGATGCCGCAGCATCCAGCCGGGACGCGCGCTCGCTGGCGATGTCAGATGCGGATGAAGAGACGAGAGTAGTCATGCGGCGACGGTAGACCCTGGACCGGCACGGCTCGAAGTCGGCCTGTCATCTACGGTCACGCCGGGTCATCTCCCGTCATGCGCGGTCATCTATCGTCATCCGGCGTACTGCGCCGCGCCACCCAGGTCAGTCGAAGCGCTCTCACGAGTCGGAGCGCACGACTCCCGCCGCGGGCAAGAGCACCTCGTCGATGATCGAGAGGAGGAACTCCCGCGTGATCGGCTCGCGCTGCGCGAGCGTGCGGAAGGACACCATGGCGGGCATGAGCGCAGCGAGGTGATCCACGTCGATGTCGGGGCGAGTCTCGCCCCGCTCTCGTGCGCGCTCAAGAAGGATGCGGTTTGCCGTGATCCGCGGCTGCAGAATCGCCGCGTACGCGGTACGGGCCAGTTCGGGCTCACGGGAGACGAGCGAGACGATGCCGCCCATGACGTGCATCTTCTGGTCGGCATCTGCGGCGGCCGGCGCCCGCACGAGAGCGACAAGGTCTCCGCGCAGAGTCCCGGTGTCGGGCAGGTGCGCAGGGTCGAGATCCTTCATCTTCATGCAGGCGACGGCATCGATGACCAGATCGGCCTTCGACGGCCACCGGCGGTAGACAGTCGCCTTGCCCGCCCCGGCCCGGGCCGCGACCATGTCGATGGTCATCCCGTCGAACCCCTGTTCTGCGAGCACGGCGATCGTCGCATCGAGGATGTCTGCGTCGCGAGAGGCATCGCGGGGCCGGCCGAGGCGGGGCGCGGCGGTGGAGGCCGTCGTCTCCGAATCCATCACACTCCTCGCTGTCCGTTCAGCCAGTCTACTTCGGGAACCGTTCATTTCCGATACTAGTCGGTTTCGTATACGCTGACGGCGTGACGACTCCGACCTCCCCGGCCCCGACGACTCCTGCAACGCGCCGATGGTGGACGCTCGGCACGGTGGCCATCGCCCAGCTCATGGTCGTCCTCGACGCGACAGTGGTGAACATCGCGCTGCCGGCTGCGCAGGCCGATCTCGGGTTCTCCGATGGTGATCGTCAGTGGGTGGTCACCGCCTACTCCCTCGCCTTCGGGAGTCTCCTGCTTCTGGGCGGGCGCCTGTCCGATCTGATCGGACGCAAGCTCGCCTTCCTCATCGGGCTCATCGGCTTCGCCGTCGCCTCGCTCCTGGGCGGTCTCGCGGGATCCTTCGAGATGCTGGTCGCCGCGCGTGCGCTGCAGGGCGTTTTCGCGGCACTTCTGGCCCCGACAGCTCTCGCGGTGCTGACCACGACATTCACCATCCCGCGCGAACGCTCCCGGGCGTTCGGCGTCTTCGGAGCGATCGCGGGAGCCGGTGGCGCCGTCGGGCTCCTGCTCGGCGGGTTCCTCACCGAGCAGTTCGACTGGCGCTGGAACCTCACCATCAACGTCTTCTTCGCGGCGATCGCCTTCGTGCTCGCTCTCGTGTTCGTGCCCGCGGCCAGCCGCCAGGGGCCGCGTCCGCAGCTGGACATCCCCGGCACGCTCCTGGCCTCGGCGGGCCTGTTCGCCCTCGTCTTCGGGTTCTCCCGCGCGGAGTCAGACGGGTGGGATGCGCCGCTGACGTGGGGGTCGCTCGTTGCCGCGGCAGTGCTCCTCGTCGGCTTCGTGGTGTGGCAGCGCGTGACCGCGCACCCCCTCCTCCCCCTCCCGGTGGTCGTCGACCGCAACCGCGGCGCATCCTTCATCTCGGTCATGATCACCGGCGCCGGCATGTTCGGTGTCTTCCTGTTCGTCACGTACTACTTCCAGCTGACGCTCGCCTACACACCCATGCAGACCGGCGTGGGTTTCCTCCCGATGATCGTCATGCTCGTGTTCGCTGCGCAGTTGAGCACGAACGTCCTGCTGCCCCGGCTCGGACCCAAGATTCTCGTGCCCACCGGAATGCTGCTGGCCGCGGCGGCGATGATCCTGTTCACGCGCCTGGGCACGGACAGCACCTATCTCGACGCGCTGGCCCCGCTGCTGGTCCTGGGGTACGGGATGGGAACGATCATGCCCGCCGCCATCCAGACGGCCACACTCGGAGTGGACCGCCGCTACGCCGGCGTCTCCTCGGCCATGGTCAACACGAGCCAGCAGGTGGGCGGCTCGATCGGTACTGCCCTGCTGAACACGCTCGCAGCCACCGCGCTGGCCGACTACGTCGCCGCCAACCAGCCGGTCTCCGACACGGTCCTGGCCGACGCCGCGGTGCACAGCTACACCGTTGCGTACTGGTGGAGCGCCGCGTTCTTCATCGTTGGCGCCGTCATCGCGGCCGTGCTCTTCCGACGCAAGCGATTCTCGGTCGCGAGCGCTTTCCACAGCGAGACGGCGGAGTCACCCGCCCTCGCGCACTGACGCCGTCGCGGGGTTGCTGCCGGATGCCTCTCACGCCTCGCGCGTGATCGTCACCTTCACCGACATGTCGCTCTTGAACGGCCCCGCATAGACGCCGCGCACCGGCGGCACGTCGTTGTAGTCGCGCCCGCGCCCCACGAGCACATGGCGGTCGCCGATCTCGGTGTTGTTGGTCGGGTCGAAGCCCTCCCACGACCCCGAGAACCACTCGACCCAGGCGTGCGACTCCCCCTCGACGGGCACGCCGACCTCGGCGTTCGCCTTCGGGTGCAGGTATCCGGAGACGTAGCGGGCGGGGATGCCGACCTCGCGCAGGGCTCCGAGCACGATGTGTGCGATGTCCTGACAGACGCCCTTGCGCGCCTCCCATGCCTCGGCGCCGGCGGAGTGGACGCCGGTGACCCCGTGGACGTACTCGACGGCGTCGCCGATCGCCATCGCGATCGCGTGCGCCGCCTGCCCGGGCTGGTCGTGCTGCGCGGCGATGGAGCGGGCGATCTCGGCCACCTCGGGGTGCGGCGCCGTGCGCGCCGTCTGCCCGAGTTGCTCGACGATCTCCACGGAGCGCGCGGACTCTCGGCGCAGCTGATCCCACGTCATGTCGGCGTGCTCAAGGGGGCGTGGCCTCACCTCGACCAACGAGCGTGCAGTAAGGGTCAGCGCGGCGTGCGGCGACAGGATGTCGAACGAGGTCACGCGCGTGCCGAAGTAGTCCACGTAGTGGTTGACCGACGTCGACGGCTCGATGTCGAGGGACGCGCTGAGCACGAACTGGCTGTCGGTCGAACCCGGCAGCATCCGCGCCTCGTTGTACGACGCCGACACATCGCCCTGGTACGCGAAGGCGGTCTGGTGCTCGATGCGCAGGCGCTTCATGAGAGCTCTCCGATCCAGCTGGGCTCTGATTGCGTCGGGAAGAAACGCTGACGGATCGCCTCCGACGCCTCGCGGGTCACGACCTGCACGCGTTCCATCTCGTCGGGAAGATCGCTGAGGATGTCGGCGACGGGCGTGTACTCGAGCTCGTTGCGGATGCGGCCGAGGACGCGCAGCACGGTGTTGGAATGCCCCACGCGGTCGGCGCGCGGGTCAATGGCTGACATACACTCCTCGGCCTGCTGGATGGAGTAGATGATCGACCGCGGAAACAGGCGGTCCAGCAGCAGGAACTCCGCCGCGTTGCGCGCACTCGGGATGCCGCGGTAGGTGCGCAGATATGCCTCGTATGCGCCGCACGAGCGGAGGATCGTCGTCCACGACGGCCCCGACGCCTCCGTCAGCGACCGCGTCGCGAGGAGCCGGGCGGTCATGTCGGCGCGTTCGATGCTGCGTCCGAGGGTGAAGAACTGCCAGGCCTCGTCCCGGCTCGTGGACGAATCGACGATCCCCACCGCGAGCGCCGCCCGCTCACGCGCCCACTGGAAGAAATCGTGCACCTTGTCGGTCTGGAGACGTCGCGGCATCCGGGAGTTCGTCGTGTTCAGACACTCCCACAGCTCGGTGGAGACGATCTCCCTCGCGCGTCGGGCATTCTCGCGCGCGGAGGTGACCGAGTACGCGATGCTCGATGGATTCATCCGGTCGACCGCGAGCCGCTGCAGAACGTCCCCGCGACCGACGACCTCCAGCCCGTCCGGGGGAACCGATCCCATGACACTCAGGAGCGAACGGCAGGCGGTGTCTTCGTCGATCCAGGGATCTTCGAGCAACAGCTGGAGGTGCACGTCGAGGATACGAGCGGTCCCGTCGGAACGCTCGATATAGCGACCGATCCAGAAGAGACTCTCGGCGATGCGGCTCAGCATGGTGCGCCATCCTTGCCCTGCTGCTGTTGCTCCTGCTGCTCGGAGTGCGAGCGTGGCCGCTCCTGCGGCGAGTGCGTCGGCTGGGTCTGCTCGGGGGAGATGATCGGAATCGCCTCCGTGACCGAGGCCTGATCGGCGACGAGCCCGGCAAGCCCGTGGCCCTGTCCGTACTCGACGTGGGGCGGGGCGTCGCCGCCGACGATCCACGTGTCCTTCGATCCCCCACCCTGACTGGAGTTGACGACCAGTTGCCCCTCGGGCAGGGCGACGCGGGTCAGGCCTCCGGGAAGCACCCACACTTCGTCGCCGTTGTTCACCGCGAACGGGCGCAGATCGGCGTGCCGCGGCCGCACTCCCTCCTCCACCAGAGTCGGGATGGTCGAGAGCATGACAACCGGTTGCGCGATCCATCCGCGGGGGTCGGCCAGCAGCCGCTTTCGCAGCCGCTCGAGTTCGGCGGGTGAGGCATCCGGCCCGACGACAAGACCCTTGCCGCCCGAGCCGTCAACGGGCTTCACGACGAGCTCGTCGAGGCGGTCGAGCACCTCCTCGAGAGCGGTGGGGTCCTCCAGGCGCCACGTGTCGACGTTGCGCAGGATCGGCTCTTCGGCGAGGTAGTAGCGGATGAGATCGGGCACGTAGGTGTAGAGGAGCTTGTCGTCGGCAACGCCGTTGCCGACCGCGTTCGCGATCGTGACGTTGCCCAGTCGTGCCGCCAGCAGCAGACCGGGAGCTCCGAGCATGGAGTCGGCCCGGAACTGGAGCGGGTCGAGGAAGTCGTCGTCGACGCGCCGGTAGATGACATCCACGCGCTGCGGTCCCCGAGTGGTGCGCATGAAGACCTTGCCGCCGATGCAGACGAGGTCTCGGCCCTCCACGAGCTCGACCCCCATGAGGCGAGCCAGCAGCGTGTGCTCGAAGTAGGCGGAGTTGTACACGCCGGGCGTGAGCACGACGACGTTCGGATCCTCGATGCCGGGGGGCGCCGACGCACGCAGCGCACCCAGCAGTTTGTTCGGGTAGTCGCCGACCGGACGCACCCGCATCGACACGAACAGCTCGGGAAGGGTCTGGGCCATCACGCGCCGGTTCGAGATGACGTAGCTGACCCCGGAGGGCACGCGCACGTTGTCTTCGAGTACGCGCATCTCGCCGTGCTCGTCACGGATGAGGTCGATGCCCGAGACCTGGATGCGTACACCGTTGGCGCTGTGGATGCCCGCCGCCTGCCGGTAGTAGTACTGCGACGAGGCGATCAACGCCGCAGGCAGGACACCGTCGCGGACGCAGTGCTGCCGGCCGTACGCGTCGTCGAGGAAGGCCTCCAGCGCCCGCACCCGCTGCGACACACCCGCCTCGATCCGCGACCACTCGTCGTAGGTGATGACCCGGGGCACGGCATCCAGCGGGAAAGGGCGTTCCTCCCCCGCGAAGTCGAAGGTCACCCCCTGCGCGAGGTACGAGCTTGCCAGGGACTCGGTGCGACCTCGCAGCTCTTCCTGCGTCATCTGCGCGAGCGCCTGATACAGCTCCCGATATGCGCGCCGAGACTCGGCGGATCCGTCCTTGGCAGGTGCCTTCGCGAACATCTCGTCGAACGGAGGGACTCCGGAAGCGGTCTTTCGCGTCGACGCGGTGGAGCCGTATCCGTCGAACAGGTCACCCATGGCACGAGCCTAGCCGCGGGCGTGTTGCACGGGTGTTTCCATCTTTCCGATTCCTTACGGACGGGCCGCACCCTGCCGATACGCCATTAGCCTCGGGAACGTGGGTGACACCCGACGCACGAAAGACACCGCTGTCGCCGCTCTCGCAGGAGCCGCCGCGGCGGTCCTCGGAGCGGGGATCGGAGAGCTGTCCGCGGCTCTGTTCGCTCCCGCATCCAGCCCCTTCGCGGTCATCGGCGGTGCGATCATCGACGCGGCACCCCCCTGGGGCAAGGACCTCGCGATCGCGTTGTTCGGCACGAATGACAAGATCGCGCTGCTGACGGGCATCGGGATCGTCCTGGTTCTGCTCGCTGGGCTCGCGGGCATCCTGCAGGTGCGCAGACCGCCGTGGGGACTCGTGCTTCTCGGCGCGTTCGGCGCCGTCGGAGCCGTCGTCGCCCTGACCCGCAGCGACGCGAGCGGCATCGCCTGGCTCCCCTCGGTCATCGCCGGCGCCGTGGCGGTCGTGACGCTCCACCTTCTCGTCCGGATGCTGCAGCGCCGCGCCGATCGCGCGGTGGAGGATGCGCCGGACGCGGGTACCCGCCCCAGCCGCCGTCAGGCGTTGGCGTGGATGGGCGGCGCCACCGTCGTGGGCGTCATCGCGGCAGTGGCCGGAAACATCGCCCGTGGCGGAGCACGCGCGGTCACGACGGTGCGCGAGGCACTGACCCTCCCCGCGCCCGCGACCGCGGCGCCCCCGGTACCCGCCGGTGCCGAACTCGACATCCCGGGCATCTCCCCCCTCATCACGCCGAACGCCGAGTTCTATCGCATCGACACCGCCCTCGTCGTTCCGCAGGTCGACCCTGCGACGTGGAGCCTGCGCATCCACGGCATGGTCGAGGAGGAGATCGAGCTCACGTGGGACGAGCTTCTCGACCTGCCGCTGGAGGAAAGCACCACGACACTCACCTGCGTCTCGAACAACGTCGGCGGAGACCTCGTCGGCAACGCGGTGTGGCTCGGCTACCCGATCCGGGAGTTGCTCGCCCGGGCGCGGCCGACCGCTGAGGCCGACATGGTGCTATCGATGTCGGTCGACGGCTTCACCGCGGGGACTCCGTTGGAGGCGTTGACCGACGACCGCAACGCGATCCTGGCGATCGGCATGAACGGGGAACCGTTGCCGCCCGAGCACGGCTTTCCGGTGCGGATGGTCGTGCCGGGCCTGTACGGCTACGTCTCGGCGACCAAGTGGGTCGTGGACCTCGAGGTCACCCGATTCGATCGGGCGGAGGGGTACTGGACGCCGCGGGGCTGGTCGGCGCTCGGTCCGATCAAGCTGCAATCCCGCATCGACGTCCCGCGTTCGGGAATCACCCTTCCGGTCGGCGAGACCGTCATCGCGGGTGTGGCCTGGCAGCAGCACATCGGGGTCGCGGGGGTCGAGGTGAAGATCGACGACGGCCCCTGGCGGCAGGCCGATCTTGCCCCGGCGATCTCCGACGACACCTGGGTGCAGTGGAGCATCCCCTGGGCTGCTGACGAGCCCGGCCAACACACCATCCGGTGCCGCGCGACCAACGTCGAGGGCCAGACCCAGACGCCGGACCAGGCGCCCCCCGCTCCCGATGGCGCAACCGGCTGGCACACCATCATCGCCAACGTCGCCTGACCCCGCCATCCGCCGAACCCACACCGTCCGCGGCGAGCCCACACCTTACACGCGCAAGAACCTGTGGGTTCGGCGCGGATGCTGTGGGTTCGCGCCTCGGGGGGGGCGGGGGGGCGGGCGGCGGGCGGCGGGAACCTCAGTGCGCGAGCACGACGCGGAGCTGCTCGACCGCCCAGTCGATCTCGGTGGCACGGATGACCAGGGGCGGCGCGATCCGGATCGTTTGACCGTGGGTGTCCTTGACCAGCACGCCGCGCGCAAGCAGCCGCTCAGCGACCTCCCGGCCTGTGCCGACCTGGGGGTCGATGTCGATGCCGGCCCAGAGGCCGGCGACCCGGACCGCGCTCACGCCGTGGCCGACGAGTTCGACCAGGCGCGATTCCAGGTGCGCCCCGAGTGCGCGAGCACGCTCCTGGAACTCGCCCGTCGAGAGCATCTCGACGACGCGTTCCCCGATGGCCGCGGCGAGGGGGTTGCCGCCGAAGGTGGAGCCGTGCTCGCCCGGACGGATCACCCCGAGGACGTCGGCGTTCCCGACAACGGCAGACAGGGGAAGGATGCCGCCGCCCAAGGCCTTCCCGAGCAGGTAGACGTCGGGCACCACCTGTTCCCGGTCGCAGGCGAACGTCTCCCCGACCCGCCCGAGGCCGGACTGGATCTCGTCAGCGATGAACAGCACGTTGTGCCGGTCGCAGATATCGCGGACGGCGCGGAGATATCCGTCCGGCGGCATGACGATCCCCGCCTCACCCTGGATCGGTTCCAGAAGGACAGCTGCCGTGTTCTCGTCGATCGCCGCCGCGATGGCATCCGCATCGCCGAACGGCACCTGCACGAACCCCTCGCTGTACGGTCCGAACGCATCGCGGGCGGCAGGATCATCCGAGAATCCGACGATCGTGATCGTGCGACCGTGGAAGTTGCCGCCGGCGACGATCACTCGCGCCGAGTCGGCCGGGATTCCCTTGACGCGATAGCCCCACGCGCGGGCGACTTTGATTCCCGTCTCGACAGCCTCGGCACCGGTATTCATCGGCAGCACCATGTCCTTGCCTGCCAGATCGGCAAGCGACGCGGCAAAGGTCCCGAGCTTGTCGTTGTGGTAGGCCCGGCTGGTCAACGTCAGCCGGTCGAGCTGTTCCCGCGCCACCGCGAGAAGCGCCGGATGCCCGTGGCCGAAGTTCAGGGCCGAGTACGCAGACAGCAGATCGAGGTAGCGCTTGCCTTCGACATCCGTGACCCACGCACCCTCGCCGCGGGAGATCACCACCGGCAGCGGGTGGTAGTTGTGCGCGAGGTGTTCGTCCTCGGCCCGGATGATCTCGAGCGTCGTCGTGTCGACAGGAATCTGCGCGCCGCTCACGCCGTCGCCTCCGTCGCGCGCAACTCCAGGGTGCAGCACTTGATGCCGCCACCTCCGAGCAGGAGCTCGGACAGATCGATGAGAACCGGGTTGTAGCCACGCTCGCGCAGCTGCGCCTCGAACCCGGCGGCACGCGGCGAGATGAACACGTTGTATCCGTCGCTCGCGGAGTTCAGACCGAAGACGGCGCCGTCGGCATCCGCCACCCGGATCGCGTCGGGGAAGCGCTCGGCAAGGATCTGCTGGCTGCGCTGGTCGAATGCGCCAGGAAGATACGCGATGTTCGCCGCGTCCGGGCCGCCGTTGTCCGCGCCGATCACGGGGTCGAGTACCGAGATCGCCGTGTCGAGGTGGTAGAAGCGCGGGTCGGTGAGCGTCAGCGACACGACTTCTCTGCCGAAGACCTCGCCGACCTCCCGGTGGCTGTCGCCGGTGGAGCGGAACCCGGTGCCCGCGAGGATGACGTCGCCGGCGAGCAGGAAGTCACCCTCGCCTTCGTTGACTTCGTCGGGGATGACGGTCTCGAACCCTGCAGCGCGGAACCAGTCGATGAAGTGGCGCTCCTCGCCCGCACGCTCAGCGAAACGGAACTTGGGCGCGTAGGCGATGCCGTCGATCACGAAGCCGCCGTTTGCCGTGTAGACCATGTCGGGCAGTCCCTCGGCGGGGTCGATGAGCTCGACCTCGTGTCCGAGCTCGAGGTACGTGTCATAGAGCACCTGCCACTGCGCGACGGCCTTGGCGGTATCGGTGGGCTTGGCGGGCTCCATCCACGGGTTGATGGTGTAGCTGACAGTGAAGTGCTCGGGGCGGCACATGAGGTAGCGGCGGCGGTGAGCCGTGCGGGTCGTTCCGGTGGTGTGCGCGGGCGTCGTGGTCGTCACGTCGTTCTCCTGGAGAGTGCGGGTGGCGGACGCTGTCCAGAGGCCCGGCGGAGCAGAAGGATGCCGGCGACACGGGCACGCCGGGCACTATTCTCGCACGACCTCGGCACGAACAGCCGAGAGATATCGCCGAGTCTGGACCCGCCGATCCGGTCGGACGCTGAGGCCTCGGTCGGATACATCCGCCACAACTCTCCGACGGAAGCTGATCCCGCCCACCGAAGCGCCTCACTCGACCGTCACGACCACCTTGCCGACGGTGTGTCCGGCATCCACGTGGGCGAGAGCATCCCGCGCTGCGGCGAACGAGTACGTCTGCTCGATCACCGGTCGGATGCTTCCCTGACCCGTCAGCTCCAGCAGCTGCGCGACCACCTCGGGCTTCGCCGTGGCGGCGAGGGAACGGATGCGGCGACGCCGGCGCGAAAGGAACGCGGCTTTCAGCATCCGTCCCATAGGACCGAGCACCCGCCCGCCGCTCCCGGAGACGAGAACCACCGTCCCGCCCTCGCGCAGCAGTCCGCGCAGCACGGACAGGGGCGCCGTGCCCGCAATGTCGATGACGGCGTCGAAGGATGCCGCGGGGAGCTCGGGAGATCCCGGCTGCACCCGCCGATAGTCGAACACGTGGGCGGCACCGAGCTCCGTCACGAGATCGAGCGCCCGCTCCCCCGCCAGCGCCCACACGTCGGCTCCGCGCTGGGCGGCGAGCTGGACGGCGAAGGTGCCGACACCGCCCGCCGCACCGATGACCAGGACGCGGCTTCCGGATCCGACACTGGCGGCATCCAGGGCCTGTACTGCGGTTCCGCCCGACACAGGCAGCGCGGCGGCGAGCTGAGCCGGCACGTGGTCGGGCCGGGCCACGGCGCGGGCGGCGGGCATGATCGCGTACTCGGCCAGGCCCCCGCCGACACCGATCTCGGCAACGACCTCATCTCCGGGTCGATAATCCGTGACCCCGGAGCCGACGGCGACGACGGTGCCTGCGACATCCATCCCGCGAACGGCTGCGCGAGGGCGACGGATGCCGAAAGCAAGCCGCACGAGGTAGGGATCGCCGCGCATCAGGCGCGCATCGCCCGCGTGGATTCCGCACGCGCGCACCCGGACGAGAAGGTCGGTGGGGCCGGGTGCGGGCACGGGCAGCCGATCGGACTCGACGACCTCGGGTCCGCCGTAGCGGTGCTGGAGCCACGCGGCCATCGTGGTCGTCGGCGCGGCCTTGGGTGAATCCGCGTCGGATTCGTTGTCGTTCATGGGGTCACGTCCGTTTCGGTGGTGGGCGGATAGTGGAAGAGATCGTCGATCGCTATTCCGAAGAGCCTCGATAGCTGGAAGGCGAGTTCGAGAGAGGGCGAGTACTTGCCCTGTTCGATCGCGATGAGCGTTTGGCGGGTGACCCCGATGCGGCGCGCCACCTCGGCCTGCGTCATCCCGGCAGATTCCCGCGTCGCGCGGATGGTGTTGGTGATTCTTGTCGGCTTGACCATCAGGGCATCCCGCGACGGTAGACGACGATGCGTGCGATACCGCCGATGAAGGCGGAGAGGAAGAACCCGAAGAAGACCGCGTTGCCGATCCAGAACCACTCGGCCTGGACCATCGCCAGGATGAGCGCCGCCAACCCGCCGAGGACCATGAAGGCCTGACCGACGCGGTCGCCGAGATGCTCGATCTCTCGGTCGCGCTGGTCGGCACGGTGCTCGTCGTCGGGATCACGCAGCCCAGCGCCGATCCCCCACAGGATGCTGATCACGATCGAGACCACGATGGCCCCCGCGATCGTCCAGACCATGGGCCACTGCCAGGCGATCGCGGCCACCGGCATCGACCACACCTGTGGCAGCACCAGTGCGAGGTAGACGATGGTTCCCGCGCCGCTCGCGATTAGTTGCGACCAGGTATTTCTCTCCACGTATCCCATGTCGATCTTCCCCTTTCATGTATAGAATCTTTGACATTCCCGAGCGTACGACCCCGCCGCTCGCTATGTCAAGTTTTCTTTACATATCTGCGGATCGCGGTGAGATCAGCCGAGGCCGAGGCGCGCGAGATAGTCGTTGGTGAACCGTCCGTGCGGATCCATTCGCGCGCGCAGCGCTGCGAACTCGTCCCACCGCGAGTACCGACTGCTGACGGGTCCGGCATCCATCGTGAAGACCTTGCCCCAGTGCGGCCGCGCCGACTTGGGCAGGGTGTCTTCGATTCTGGGGAGCACAGTTTCGACACCGGCCGAGTCGGGACGCCACGTGAAGTGCAGCCCCACGGTCTCGTGGCCGTATGCGGGGCTCAGCCAGAGGTCGTCGGCTGCCATCGTGCGTACCTCGCACACGTAGAGCAGCGGGGCGATCGCCGGCGCGAGCGCGCGCAGCGCCTCGATCGCGACAGGAACATCGCGCCGGTCGATGAGGTATTCGCTCTGCAGTTCTGCGCCGGCAGACGGCGTGAACTCGAGCCGGAAGTGCGGCAGCCGCGAGTGCCATGGACCGGGAACTCCGCCCTGCACCGTGCAGGGCTCGGGGCCAACCCCGGGCACCGGATGCCGCGGGCCATCTGCCTCGCGCCCTCCGGCTGCCAGCACGGCGTCGACCGTCGCATGCCCCAAGCGGGCCTTGACCCAGACCTGGTCGATCGTGTCGGCATCCTGCCACGTGGTGAACAGGCTGACGCTGTCTCCCGCTCCCGTGACCGCATCGAACCGGGCAAGCACGTCGTCCCACCGGGCGCCGTCATAGACCGTCTGTGCTATCTCGTAGGCCGGTTCGAGCGCGAGCGTCAGATGCGTGACGATGCCGAGCGCGCCGAGTCCCACGACGACGCCATCGAAGTCGGGATCGCCGCGTCGCAGTGTCAGGACCTCGCCGTCGGCGGTTATCATCTCGACGCCGAGCACCTGGGTGGCAAGCGACCCGGTTCGGTCCCCCGAGCCGTGTGTACCGGTCTGCACTGCACCGGCGACGGAGAGGTGCGGGAGCGACGCGAGATTGGCGAGCGCGACCCCGGCGGCATCCAGTGCGGGCACCAGATCGCCGTGCCGAAGCCCCGCCGAGACACGAGCCGTGGCGGCATCCGTGTCGATCTCGATCTCCCGCGGCATCCTCGCCAGCGACACGAGCGTGCCCTCCGTGTCGGCGATGGAGCTGAACGAGTGGCGGCTGCCGAGCGCGCGGACCCGCGGGCTGCGGGTGACGATGTCGGAAAGCTCGTCGATGCTCTGCGGCGCCCGCACGGCCTCGGCTCGATACGTGAGGTTTCCCGCCCAGTTCGTCTCGACCATGCCCCCCATTCCAGCACGCCCGTGCCGCGCCATGCGGAGTCGGCTGGTCGCAACGGCGCACGGTTTGACCGACCCGCCGACACACGGATGCCGGTCCCGGCGCGTCGCGCACGATCTGCGCCGCTGCGCCTCACCGGCGCCGCGCGAGAACCCAGTGTTACCGTGTCACTGGTGAGAGGAGGCCGACGGATGCGTAACGCGACCGCTGCGCTGCTCGCCCTCATCCTCTCGACGCTCGGCCTGCTGACACTCGCCGATGCGAACACCGTGACGCTCGCGGTTGTCGTCGTCACGACGATCGCGCTCGCCGTCCTCGCCCTCCACGCGATCACTCGCCCGGGCTCAGCCCGGCAGCGCCTCGCCCGAGCCGGCGGACAGATCGACCCCTCCGCGCTCGTGGAGCAGAGCGACCCGGATGCCGAGGGCCACGCCCGCCCGAGGGCCCCGGGACTCGCGGCCTAGGCCGCGCCCGTTCGTTCGCCTCTTCCGGAGTTCACGCACGCATCCGTCATGACGTGCACACGGACGTTCGATGACCCTGCGGCCAGACGCATCCGCATCCGTCATCGACCCGGGAGTCCGCCGTGGACCTGTTCGCCTTTCCTCCGTTCGCTTTCCTTCTCGACGCCGCCTACCGCGTCCTCATGAGCGTGTCAGCCCTTCTGAGCCCTCTCGCGGGTGCCGCCTCCGCAGCCCTCGCGATCGTCATCATCACCCTCCTCGTGCGCATTGCACTCGTGCCTGCCGGGATCGCCCAGGCGCGATCCGAGCAGATGCGCGCCCGCCTGGCGCCCCAGCTGCGCGAGATCCAGAGGCGGTTCCGCAAGAACCCCGAACGGATGCAGCGCGAGATGATGCAGCTGTATCGCGATGAGAACACCTCACCGTTTGCCGGCATCCTGCCCGCCCTGATCCAGGCTCCGATCGTCGGCCTGATCTACGCGGTGTTCCTGCGGAGCATCGTGAGCGACCACCCGAACGATCTGCTGAACGAGCACCTGCTCGGCGTACCGCTCGGCACGAGCCTCGTCGGGTCGGTCGGGACGTTCTCGGTCGAGACCGCTGTCGTGTTCGGCATCCTGATCGCGCTGATGACGGTTGTCGCCGAGATCACCCGACGCGTCTTCCGCCCGACCCTTCCCCCGGAGCCGGATGCCTCACCGCTGACATCCGGAGGAATGCAGCGCGCGCTCGGCTTCCTGCCCTACCTGAGCGTCGTGTTCGCGGCGTTCGTGCCGCTGGCGGCCGCGATCTACCTTGCGGTCACTGTCATCTGGACCCTCGCCCAGCGCTGGATCCTGCGCCGGGCCTATCCGCTCGAGTGATGCGCGGCGGGCGCGTCCCTAGATCACACCCTCGGACCAGTCGTCGGGGTTGCCGAAGCGGTGGGCGGTGATCGTGATCGACTGCTCGTGCAGGAACGGCAGCAGCTCGATCCGTCCGGCGGTCGTCACCTCGTTGTCGTAGATCGCGACATCCGGGTCACCGCCGATCGCCTCCGCGAGCGCCCGGTGCGCGACCGCGACCGCATCCGCACCGCCGACCAGGCGCACTCGCGGCGGCCTGACCGGCCCGGGCTCCCCGGCGACGGCGTCAGCGACGTCCTGCTCGGGCCGCGCGACCCGGTCAAGCCATTGTTCATCGGTCTCGACGAAGACGTTGACGTCCTGATCACTGAGCGCACGACGCACCGCGGCGGGCAGACCGACCGGAGCGCTGACGGTGATCGCAGACCCCGTGCGGATACCGGCGAGGATCACTCGGAGCAACGCCTGCCAGGTCGCATCCCCTGTCGCGCGGATCGCGACCTCCACCGGCCGGTAGCGGAACAGGTTCCGCTCGACACCGAGACGTGAGACATCCTTGACCCGGCCGAACTCCTCGTTCCAGGCAACGGCATCCGAGAGTGCCGCACGGCGGAGCCACTCGAACGCCCGGTAGTCGAGGGACGCCTGCGCCGCCTCGATGACGGTCGTGATGCGCGAATCGAGCCCGCGCAGATGCAGCGTCGAGGACGGCGCGCCGGCATCCGTGCCCCGCCACCTGCCGAGACCGATCAGATAGTTCGGACCGCCGGCCTTCGCGCCCGGCCCCACGGACGAGCGTTTCCACCCACCGAAGGGTTGCCGCTGCACGATCGCGCCGGTGATCCCCCGGTTGACGTAGAGATTGCCCGCCTCGACCCGGTCGAGCCACAGCGCCAGGTCCTCGGGGTTCTGGGTGTACAGACCTGCCGTGAGGCCGTACGCGACGGCGTTCTGCAGCTCGATCGCGTGCGCGAGGGAACTCGCGTGCATGACCCCGAGCACCGGCCCGAAGAACTCCTCGAGGTGCACGCGCGAGCCCGGTTGCACCCCGACCCGGATGCCAGGACGGAAGAACCGACCGTCGTACTCGGGACCGAAATCGAGTGGCTCGGGCGCCACGAGCCACTGCTCGCCCTCGTCGAGGGTGGTCAGCGCCCACTCCAGCTTGCCGCGCGGCGGCTCGATCACCGGCCCCATCTCCGCGAGCGGATCGGTCGGCGGCCCGACGCGCAGCGAGGTCGCGGCGTCCACGAGCTGGCGTGCGAAGCGCTCGGAGCGCCCGACGGGACCGACGAGGATCGCAAGGGATGCGGCGGAGCACTTCTGACCGGCGTGCCCGAAGGCGCTCTTGATGAGGTCGGATGCGGCGAGATCGAGGTCCGCCGACGGCATGATCACCATCGCGTTCTTGCCGCTCGTCTCGGCCAGCAGCGGCAGATCGGGCCGCCACGACCGGAACAACGCGGCGGTCTCGAACGAACCGGTGAGGATGACCCGATCGACATCCGGATGCGTGAGCAGCTGTTGTCCCAGCGCCCCTTCGTCGAGGTCGATGAGGGCGAGGACATCGCGTGGCACGCCGGCGTCCCACAGTGCCTCGGCGACGACAGCCGCACACCGCCGGGCCTGCGGCGCCGGTTTGAAGACCACACCCGACCCCGCGGCGAGCGCGGCGAGCACTCCCCCCGCGGGGATGGCGATCGGGAAGTTCCACGGCGGGGTGATGACGGTCACGTGGGCGGGAACGAACACCGCTCCGGCGACACGATCGAGCTCGCGGGCGGTGGCGGCGTAGTAATTCGCGAAGTCGACGGCCTCGCTCACTTCGACATCCGCCTCAGCGAACACCTTGCCGGTCTCGGACCCGGCGACCTCGATGAGCTCGCCGCGCCGCGCCTCCAGCGCGCTCGCCGCTGCCTGGAGCACGGCCGCGCGATCAGCCGCCGGGAGCGCCCCCCACTGGCCCGCCGCGGAACGGACGCCCGAGATGATCTGCTGGAGGTGATCGGCATCCGTGACGCGCGCCGCCGCGATGGTCCGGTCGCCGGCGGTCGACACGGCCATGCGCTCGAACACCCCTCGCGACCATTCGCGGTTGGCGGGAAGGGCCGGGTCGGTGTCGCGAGCGTTGCGGAAGCCCGGCGCACCCGGCGCCACCGCGTCGGACTCCGTCGGAGCGTAGATCGCGGTCTCGACGTAGTCGACCCCGCCGAACCGGGCGATGCCGTCGTCGGACTCGGACGAGCGGGCGATGCCGAGCACCGCCTGAGTCAGTCCTCCCGCCTGCGGCGGGGGTGCGTCGCGGAGGATGCGCCCGTCGGCGCGGCCTTCGCGCTCAGCCTCTGCGCCGCGGTTCTGGCGCCGATGGGGCCCCGCGGGAAGCGCCGGATCGGCCGCGCGATCGAGCGACGCCAGAAAGCGATCCCGCTCCCGCTCGAACAGCTCCGGATGACCGGCGAGCTCGAATGCGGCGGACAGGAAGTTCTCGCTCGACGCGTTCTCTTCGAGGCGCCGCACGAGGTAGCTGATCGCGACATCGAACTCGTGAGGATGGACGACCGGCACGTACAGCAGCACGTGACCGACATCGCGCGTGATGGCCGCAACCTGCCCCTGTGCCATGCCGAGGAGCATCTCGATCTCGATGTCATCGCGGACGCCGCGGTCGCCGGCGAGGACCCACGCGTAGGCGATGTCGAACAGATTGTGACCGGCGACACCGACCCTGACAGCATCCGTGTTGCGGGGTCGCAGCGCCTCGTCCAGGCAACGCAGGTAGTTGGCATCCGCGTCCACCTTGCGGTCATACGTGGCGAGCGGCCAGTCGTGCATGATCGCGTCGACCCGTTCCATCGCCAGGTTCGCCCCTTTGACGAGCCGAATCTTGATGCGCGCGCCGCCCTCGGCGACCCGCTGGCGCGCCCAGGCGGTGAGTTCGCGCAGCGCGGGAAGCGCGTCGGGCAGGTAGGCCTGAAGCACGATGCCCGCCTCGAGGTCCCGCAGCCGCTCGTCCTCAAGGAGGCGCGTGAAGACCGCCACCGTGAGGTCGAGGTCTCGGTACTCCTCCATGTCGAGGTTGATGAAGGTGCGGCCGCCGTTCTCGGGCAGCCCCGCCGCGGCCGTCAAGTACAACGGCAGGAGCCGCTCCACGACGGCGTCGACGAGTTCATCGAACGCCCACATGGAAAGACGACTCGCGATGGCCGACACCTTCACCGAGACGTAGTCGACATCGGGACGACGGATGAGGTCGTGGATACCTTCGAGGCGTCGCCGCGCCTCACGCTCGCCGAGCACCGCCTCGCCGAGGAGGTTCAGGTTCAACCGCGCCCCGCTCTCGCGCAGCGCCGCCAGAGCAGGGCCGAGCTTCTCCGGGCGCGCGTCGACGACGAGGTGCGACACCATCTCCCGCAGCGCGCGACGCGCGATCGGCACGACCGGCGACGGCAGAACCGGCGCGACCGCCCCGCCGACCCGCACGGCGCCGCGAAGGTACCAGGGCAAGAAGCCAGGCGCCAGGGGCGCGATTCGTGACAGGGTGGATGCCGCGGCGGTGAGGCTCTCGGGACGCATGACACCGTCGATGAACCCGATCGTGAAGGGCAGCCCGTTCGGGTCTTTCAGGACTCCCGCGAGGCGCTCCGCTGAGGCATCGGCCGGGATGTCGGCGGCGTCGGCGACCCAGCGCGCGGCGAGGTCGATCGCCCGCTGCGCCAGCTCGCCCGGCGGCGCGGATGGCGCCGATTCGGGCATGTCCTGCATGCGATCAGCCTACGTCGCGTGGGGCCGCTGACCGCGTTGCACACAACTGCCCGCACCCGCGCCGATGCAGACTCCCGCGGACTCGATCATCGCGGCCCTGACCCGGTTCTCGAGGGTCCGCCACGCGGGGGTGGCTGCCCGTTCAGCTCCACACGCTCGGCGCAGCTGCCTTCGTCGGCGGCAGCGCGGACGCGGCAGCCCACTCGTGAATCCACGACGACACATCGGGGGTGTCATCCGGGCGGCCGACAGCGGCGAAGAACTCGTCGTGACTCACGGTTCCGCCGGTGCGCTTGAGCATCCGCGACCTGATGATCGCCCGCGCGAACACTTCGCCGTCCACGACCGCGCGGTGTTCCAGGTAGAGCGCCTTGTCGTCGTGCCCGATGAAGCGAGACTCGATGTCGAAACGCTGCCAGAGCTGCAGCGACTTGCGAAACGAGATCGTCTCGCTCGAAACGACGGCGTACCACCCCTGCGCGCGCATCGCGTCCAGCAGTCCCGAACGCACCAACAGATCCCACCGGCCCAGGTCGAACAAGGACAGGTATCGCCCATTGTTCATGTGGCGCAGGATGTCGATGTCGGTCGGCAGGGTCGTCAGCCGGATCCGGGCGACACCCGTGGGCGAGATCTGCCCCTCCCGGCGCCTGCGCCACCGCGCTCTCCAGATCACCAGGAGGGTTCGCCACAGTACGTTCACGAGGGGCGATGCTAGAGGGATTTCTCTTCATCGGGTCACGAGGTTGTGGGATTCCCACAGCGACGGCGTGGCGCACCACCCCCGTCTTTGCGCCGATTTCTCTCCCCGTGATCGCCCGCGTAGAGTCTGGCCATGAACGCCGAAACGCAGACGGATGTCATCGTCAGGCCCGTGCGGGATGTCGACGCACAGGAACTCGGTCGCGTCCACGCGACGTGCTGGCACGAGACCTACGACCACCTCATCAGCAAGGCAGCTCTGGAGAACGTCTCACCGAAGAGACTCGCGGAGTTGTGGACACACTGGGCTGAGCAGGGCGAGGAATACCGGATGAGCGCGGCGCTCGTCGACGGCGAGATCGTCGGTTTCGTCGGCTCCGGGCCGGCACGCGACGACGACGCCCCGCGCGAGCGCGAGCTCTACTTCATCTACCTGCTCGACAAGTTCCACGGCACCGGGATCGGTCAGCAACTCTTCGACGCGGCGGTCGCGGAGGGAGAGGGCCTGTACCTCTGGGTGGCGGCGGACAACCCCCGCGCGCACCGGTTCTATGCCCGCAACGGTTTCACCCTCGATGGGGCGACCCATGACGAGGCGTTCCTCGGCGAGACCCTCACCGAGGTCCGCTTCGTTCGGTGACTCCACTCCGTCGCGCTGGCTCTGATCGCGCAGACCGGGCGAGTCGACCGTGACGGCACTGCGCATCTGGCCCCTCGAGGGGATCCCCGAGATCACTGCGGGCGATGACCTCGTCGCGGTCCTCGCGACCGCCGCTGGCGATTCACTCGTGGACGGCGACATCCTCGTCGTCACCTCGAAGATCGTCTCGAAGGCGGAGGGCCGCTTCGTCTCCGCCACCGACCGTGAGGAGGCGATCACCGCCGAGACCGTGCGGACCGTCGCGACGCGGGTCGCGGCATCCGGTCACACGACGCGCATCGTCGAGAACCGGCTCGGAATCATCGCGGCCGCCGCCGGGGTCGACGCATCCAACACCCCCGAAGGAACCGTGCTGCTGCTCCCGATCGATCCGGACGCTTCGGCGCGCTCCCTCGCCGCCGGACTG
Source organism: Microbacterium sp. bgisy207 (assembly GCF_965345035.1). GTDB lineage: Bacteria > Actinomycetota > Actinomycetes > Actinomycetales > Microbacteriaceae > Microbacterium. Next base: position 74,225 of record NZ_CBDRMG010000001.1, on the reverse strand, counting down.
CGCGCGGCGACGGGTGCCGACGTGGGCGTCCTGATCAGCGACACCCTGGGGCGCGCGTGGCGTGAGGGGCAGACGGATGCGGCGATCGGGGCGGCAGGGATCCGTGTGTTCGAGGACCTGCGCGGCGCGACGGATGCCGAGGGGCGGCCGCTGGTCGTGACGATGCCGTGCGTTGCCGATGAACTCGCCGCCGCGGCGGATCTCGTGAAGGGCAAGACGGCGCGGACGCCGGTTGCCGTCATCCGCGGCAGGGGTGATCTGGTCGGGCCTCTCGACCTGCCCGGAGCACGATCGATCGTGCGCGCGCACGAGCACGACATGTTCCACACCGGCGCGGCCGAGTCCTATGCCGCCGGCTACTCGGCGGGACGGGCTGCCGGATCGGACACGAGCGGGGGAGGGACGAAGCCCTGAGCTTCGCCCCTCCCCCGCGTGCTCCGATCAGCGCGCCGCGCGCAACGTCACCTGCCCCGCGGAGACCTCGACCGAGATCGTGCTGTCGGCACCGGGATCGCTACCCAAGCCATTGCGGAAGTTGCCGGCAGACACATCCGACGTGACGTCGTAGGCGCCGTCGGGAACGACGAGGGTGAGAGAGCCGGCGCTGACTCCGGCGCGGATGTCGCTGGGCTGTGCGCCGCCGAAATCGGCATCCATCGACCCCGCACTCACCGTGAGATCGGCAGTGTCCACGTTCGCGAGGTCGAGTGTCGCGCGCCCGGCCGAGAGGTCGACGGTCACATCGTCCGCCGCGCCCGACACCGCGAGCTCCCCCGCCCCGACGTTCAGGTCCACGACGCCGAACTCACCGTCGGCGCGGACCGATCCGGCAGCCATCTGCACGTCGGCGTCCAGACCCTCCAGGGACTGGGGAAGCAGCAGCACGGCGCGTCCGCTGCCGCCGAAGATCCACCCCATGCCCCACTCCCACCGCGGAGACGCGACAGTGAGTGTGTCACCATCGCGCTCAAGGGTCCAGCGATCCCCTCCGAAAGGCGAGGTCACCTCGAGCTCGGCCTCGTCGACATCCGCGTACTCGACGGCCAGTGAGCCGGCGTTCAGCTCGATCGACAGAGCGTCGACACCCGCGACCGCGACGGTCCGCGAGTCGGTCGACACGGCTGCGGCGCGAACGGTGCTGAAAACGGCCCCGGCGATCGCCCCGAGCACGATGAGCGCGCCGAGAACGATCAGCAGCACCGCGACGACAGTCGAAGAGCCGCGCGTGACGGGCGAGTCCGGCGCTTCCCCGGGAGGAGTCGCCTGCGACTGCGACGCGGGAGTCTGCGCGGGCGACGGCGGGGTGAGATCGGTGGTCATGAGAGTTCTCCTGTCTGCGGCGGCAGTCCGCCGTGAGCGATGTGGGCGAGGGCTGCGAGCACCCGCCGGTTTCCGGAGTCGTCCTGCTCGAGTTCGAGCTTCTGGAAGACCGCCGTGATGTGTTTCTCGACGCTGCCCTCGCTGATGTGAAGGGTGCGTCCGATGGCCTGGTTGGACTTGCCCTCCGCGATCAGTGCCAACACCGTGGCTTCCCGTTCGGTCAGGCGACGCATCCGCTCGTCCCGCGCACGCCGACCCAGGAGCTGGGCGACGACCTCAGGGTCGAACACGGTGCCGCCCGCGGCGATGGTCTCCACGGATTCGAGGAACTCGGCGACATCGGCGACCCGATCCTTGAGCAGGTATCCGAGGGCGCCGCCGCGACCGGCGATGAGGTCGCTCGCGTAGCGCTCCTCCACGTACTGCGACAGAACGAGCACGGGAAGGTCGGGGCGAGCGGCGCGGAGGCTGACGGCTGCGCGGATGCCTTCATCCGTTCGCGTCGGGGGCAGCCGCACGTCCAGGATGCACAGCCCGGGGTCCACGTCGGCGACCGCTTCGGTCAGGCCATCGGTGTCGCCGAGAGCGGCGACCACGTCGTGGCCGGCATCCTCGAGCAACCGCACGAGACCCTCGCGCAGCAGGACGGAGTCCTCGCAGATCACGATGCGCATGGCAGGCTCACCTCCACCGTCGTCGGACCGCCGATGGGACTGTCGACGGAGAACGTGCCGCCGGCGCCGATCGCGCGGTTCGAGATCCCGTCGAGGCCCCCGCCCGGAATGACCCGAGCGCCACCGATGCCGTTGTCTTCGACACGGGCCCACAGGACCCCGCCCTCACGCTGCCGTACCAGCACGCGGGCCTCCGTAGCGCGCGAGTGCTTCGCCGCGTTGGTCAGGGCTTCCGCGATGACGAAGTAGGCGGCGGCCTCGGCGGTCGGTGCGCAGCGTTCGGTGATCCGGACATCGAGCACGACGGGCACGGGCGATCGCGCGGCCAGGGCAGACAGGGCAGCGTCGAGGCCGCGGTCGTCGAGAACCGAGGTGTGGATGCCGCGCGCCAGCTGTCGCAACTCCGTGATCGCCGCCTTCGTCGACGTGTGCGCCTCGGAGATGAGCTCCTTCGCGGCCGCCGGGTCGGTGTCGATCTTCTGCTGAGCAAGCCCGAGGGTCATGCCGACGGACACGAGCCGCGGCTGGACGCCATCGTGGAGGTCGCGCTCGATGCGCGTGCGTTCCACGTCCGCGGCGCGTACGGCTCCGGCCCGTTGCGCCTGGGACTGCCGCGCCTGCTCTGCCAGCACCGCTTCGCGCGAAGGGATCATGATGGCGCGCGCCAACACACCGTGCAGAAAGGCGAGGCCGACAATCGTCGCGAGCGCGAGAAGCGACGCGACGACCCCGACCGGAACCGCCCAGGCCGTGGACACGTCGATCCACGTGCTGCCGAGCCGAACAGCATCCGCCGTGCCCGCGTACAGCGGCGAGAACGCGAGCACGACCCCCGAGGCCGCGATCCCGACGAGGCTGAGGACGATCCAGCCGAGGACCGTCGCGATCGCGCCGTTGGCGACAGCGCGCCACATCCCGGGATCGATGAACTGGAGCCAGATCGTGTGGAGGAAGCCTCCGAAGCCGGACTTGTCGCTGCGGCGCGGGCGGCGAGGGGGCAGCCCGAAGCGGTAGAGCCCGTCGATGCGTGCATTCTCGAGCCAGCTGAGGGCGAACAGCACGTAGACGAAGAGGAGAAGGAACAGGAGACCGATGCCGAGGACCGGAAGCAGCCCGAGCCCGAGACCCAGCAGCGTCGCGAGCAGGGCGAACACGCCGGGCCCGATCACACCGAGTGCCGCGAGCTGAGCGGTGGCTCCGGCGATACGGGCGGGCGTCGCAACCGGCCGTGGTGGCGAATACGTTGTCGTCATGCCTCCACGCTAGGGTTCGGCATCCCTGTTCCGCTTCCCTGCCAGCCGGTCGAGTCCGCGGGGGATATCCCCCGGTTGACCTAGAACCTCTATGTACCTTGCTGTTCTATGTATATGATCGTCGCGAACAGGGAGCGCAGATGAAAGTCGGCAAGGATCTCGTCGCGGCAGCCGCGACACCGCTCGTGCTCGGCATCCTCGCGGAAGGCGAGTCCTACGGGTACTCGATCCTGCAACGGATTGCGGAGCTCTCGGACGGCGAACTCGAGTGGAGCGAAGGGATGCTGTACCCGCTGCTGCATCGGCTCGAGCGCCACGGGCAGATCGAGGCACGCTGGATCGAGGCCCCCACGGGCCGCCGTCGTAAGCAGTACCGGCTCAGCGCTGCAGGACGGGAGACGTTCGCCGAGCAGCGGCGGCAGTGGGCAGTCGTGTCTGGCGCGTTGCACCGCGTCTGGTCGACCGGCTGGTCAGGTCCCGAACCGGTGGGGGCGTGACGATGGAGACGACAGGCACCACGGATGCCGAGCTGGAACGACAGATCATGCAGTGGCGATCGTTCCTGCAGGCCCATCCTGCCCTGGGCGACGGTGATCTCGACGAGCTGGAGGATCACCTGCGTGACCGGATCGACGACCTGCGGAGCCGGGGGCTGACCCCGGACGAGGCGTTCCTCATCGCCGTGCGCAGGCTCGGCCGCGTCGACCAGCTCTCGCGGGAGTTCGCCCGGGAGCACTCCGATCGGCTCTGGAAGCAGCTCGTGCTGGGTTCCGCCGAATCCACACGGCCGAGCCGGGGAGGCCTGCTGGCTGTCGCGTTCGCGATGGTGGCAGCGGTGGTCATCAAGCTCCCGGCGCTGTGGGGCGCCCCCGACGAGGTGACGATGCGCAATGCACCGATCCTCATCCTCGGTGCGCTCGCGGCATATCTGCTGGTGCGCGGCTCCCGGGGATGGCGCACCTGGATCGCCGTCGCGGTGCCGTTCGCGGCTGCCGCCGTGATCGTCAACGCGTTCCCCTTCGCGCCGGGCGCCGACACGCTCCTGCTGACGGTATTGCACCTCACAGTCGCCCTGTGGATTGCGGTGGGCATCGCGTACGTGGGCTCCGGGTGGCGCAGCACCTCGGCGCGCATGGACTTCATCCGGTTCACCGGTGAGTGGGTCGTGTACCTCGCCCTCATCGCGATCGGCGGGGGCGTACTTGTGGCGCTGACGCTCGGGGTCTTCAGCGCGATCGGCGTCACGATCGAGGGTGTGGCCGAGGACTGGATCCTGCCGTGCGGTGCCGCGGGCGCTGTCGTCGTGGCGGCATGGCTCGTGGACGCCAAGAAGAGCGTCATCGAGAACATGGCACCCGTGCTGACCAAGCTGTTCACGCCGCTGTTCACCCTCCTGCTGCTGACGTTCCTCGCCGCGGCCGCGGTGCAGACGATCACCGCGAGCGCGGATGCCGAGACCGGGCTGCTGGGCATGGCTTCGCAGCGAGACGTCCTCATCATCTTCGACGTCACCCTCGTCGTCGTGTTGGGTCTGCTGCTCTACACCCTGTCGGCGCACAGATCTGACGCTCCCGCGAGCTGGTTCGACACGCTGCAGCTGGTCATGCTCGTCGCGGCCATCGCGGTGGATCTGCTCGTCCTCGCGGCCATGCTCACCCGAATCGGAGAGTTCGGCGCGAGCCCGAACAAGCTCGCATCGCTGGGGTTGAATCTCATCCTGCTCGCGTGCCTCGCCGGTGCAGCCTGGCTGCAGGTGGGGTACCTGCGAGGGAAGACCACGCATGCGGCGCGCGAGAGGTGGCAGACGGGTTTCCTGCCGGTCTATGCCGTGTGGGCGTTCGCGGTGGCCGCGATTCTGCCGCCGCTGTTCGCGTTCCAGTGAGCCGCCGCGCCGCGCGCTCCCGAACGAGCGCGCGGCGCTCCGTCAGCGACCGGAGACGTTTCCGAACAGCTTGGCGATGGGTGCCAGCACGAGCGGCCGCGCGGCGACCCAGGCGGCGGCGATCACGACGAGCGAGAGCACAAACAGCCAGAACCCGACCCAGTTGTCCGCGTCGGTCGCGGCGTACATGTGGTTGAGGTTGCGCAGGGCCCCGGTCGCGAACACGAGGATGACGTGGATGATGATGAACACGACGAAGTAGAGCATCACCGGGAAGTGCACCGCACGGGCCCACTCGACCGGGTACGCCTTGTTCAGCGCCTTCGCGTTCTTCGGCCAGATTCCACTCATCCGCACGCCGGTGATGATCGCCAGCGGCGCCGCGATGAACACCGTCGTGAAGTAAGCCAGCTGCTGCAGCGAGTTGTAGTTGACCCACCCGTTTTCGGTCGGCCAGTCCAGCGACACGTACTGCAACGCTGCCGAGAGCGCGTTGGGGAAGACGTCCCACGACGTCGGGACGATCCGCATCCACTGTCCGGTGACCAACAGCAGCACGACGAAGATCACGCCGTTGACGATCCACAGGATGTCGAGGGCCTGGTGGAACCAGATCGTCAGGCTCACCTTGCCCTTGGGGTTGTTGCGTGGCGCCCAGAACACGCTGGGCCGCTTCTCGGTGCGGATCGTGAGCCCCGACCGGATGATCAGCACCATCAGGAACACGTTGAAGAAGTGCTGCCAGCCCAGCCACGCGGGGAACCCGACCGGCGCGCCCTCGGGCAGGTGGTACTCGCCCGGATAGGTTGCGAGGAAGTCCTGCATCCCGTCGAGGGAGATCAGCCAGCGCACCGCGAGAACCGCCATTGCGGCCGCAAACAGCAGCCCCAGGCCACCGACGATCACCGTTCCGGCCCACTGGGATTTCGTGAAGGGGCCGATGCGAGCGGGCTCCGGTCGGGGCGCCGGGCGCGTCCGCGCGGATGCCCCCTCCCAGACCGTCGGCGTGAACGGAAGCGGCACGGTGACGTCGTACGCCGGGCGCTCGGCGACCGCGACGGCGGTGTCAGACTCGGTGGCGACAGCGTCGGCATCCGGGTGCGCTTCGTGTGCCTCAACACGCCGTACGCCCCCGTCGGAACCGACGCCCTGCGACACACGAACCTCGGCGCCGGATGCCGCTATCGCCGCGACCATCTCGGCGGTCGGCCACGGCTCACCGCCGGCGACGCGAGGCAGTCCCCGACGAACGACGCGCGAGGATCGTTCGGTTGCCTCAAACCGCTCTTCGGCCGTGGCGGGCACGGCGTGTTGCGGCACGTCAGCGGGCGCGGATGCCACAACGGAGGGCGCAGCGGCGGGGGCGGGTGCGGCGGGGGCGGCGGATGCGGGGGGCCAGGGGTCGCCGCCCGGCACGCGAGGCAGACCTCGGCGCACGGTCCGCGCTGCCGACACGGCGGGAGCGGCATCCGCCACCGCCGGCGCTGCGGCTTCGTGCGCCGACGTCGCGGCTTCGTTCGACACCTCCGCAGGGCTTACGCTCGCTGACGCTGCACCGTCTGCGGGCCCGGATGCGGCGGCGGATGCTGCGGGCACGGATGCGGCAGCCGCCGCGGTACCGGGCACTTCGCCGGCGGGGGGCCAGGGTTCGCCCCCGGGGATGCGGGGCAGTCCGCGACGCAGGGTGCGCCCGTAGGTCGCCATCGCGTCAGGCCTTCTTCGCCTGCAGCGTCTCGATCAGCTGCGGGACGACGGTGAACAGGTCGCCGACGACACCGAAGTCGGCGATCTCGAAGATCGGGGCGTCGGCGTCCTTGTTGATCGCGACGATCGTCTTGGCCGTCTGCATCCCCGCCTTGTGCTGGATCGCCCCCGAGATCCCGAGGGCGACATACAGCTGCGGCGCGACGGAGACGCCGGTCTGTCCCACCTGAGCGGACTGCGCGATGTAGCCCGCATCGACCGCGGCGCGCGAGGCACCCACGGCGGCGCCGAGCACATCGGCGAGCTGCTCGACGAGCGCGAACTTCTCCTCCGAGCCCAGCCCGCGCCCTCCTGACACGACCTTGGCCGCTCCCCGCAGCTCCGGACGGGCGGAGGTCACGACGACCTCGTCGACCGACCCGATGGTCGCGGCCTTGCGGCCGGATGCTGCGACCTCGAGCTTCTCCACCACGAGGGGCTGCGCCTGCGCGCGAGCGTCGACAGCCCCCTGACGCACGGTGATCACGGGGGCGCCGAACGTCGCCGCAGCCTGCACGTTGTACGCGCCACCGTACACGGAGTGGTGCGCGACGATCCCCTCGTCATCGCGCGTGACGCCCACGGCATCGACGCACAGCGCCGCACGAGCGCGGGCAGCATACCGGCCCGCAGTTTCGCGCGACTCGATCGAGTGCGACAGCAGCACAGCATCCGGGTTCACGAACGCGGCAGCAGCGGCAACGGCATCCGTCGCCGGCACCCCCAGCGCCTGGCCGTGACCGGCGGGCGTCGCCGTCAGCACGAGGGCCGCGCCCTGCTCGGCAGCCGCGGGAGCGAGCGCCTCGGCGTGCTCCCCGACGATCAGCGCGACCGGGGTTCCCACACCGGCCGCGGCACCGATCAGACCCGCACTGCTGGCCGCGAGCGCGCCACCGGGAGTGACATCCAAAACGACCAGCACCGCATCCGCTGCGATATCCACCATCATCCGCCCCTTACGCCAACCGGTTCGAGATCAGGAACTCCGCGAGCTGCACGCCCGCGTCCCCCTCATCGACGACCTTCACACCCGCAGACCGCGGTGGCTTCTGCGCCACCGCGATCATGATCGACCGCGCCGCATCCGGGTCGTCGGCGGCGACGCCGAGATCCGCGAGCGACACCACCTCGACCGGCTTCTTCTTCGCCGCCATGATCCCCTTGAAGTTGGGGAAACGAGCATCGGGCAGCCGCTCCGTGATCGAGATCACCGCGGGAAGCTCGGCGGATGCCGTCATCGAGCCGCCGTCGACGGACCGTTCGCCAGAGACCTCCGTCTCGGTGATCGTCACGCTGTTCATGCTCGTGATGCTCGGCACGTCCAACAGCTCGGCGAGCATCGACGCCATGACGCCCCCGGAGCCGTCCGTCGATTGATTCCCCGTGATCACGAGGTCGAACCCGGCCCGCGTGATCGCGGCAGCCAGCGTCTGGGCGGTCAGTCCCAGATCCGCGCCCAGGAGCGCATCGTCCACGACATGAACGGCCGAGGCGGCGCCCATCGCGAGCGCCTTACGCACCGAACCGGATGCGGACTCCGGCGCCATCATGACAACGACGACCTCGGTGCCGGGGTTGGCATCCGCGTACGAGAGCGCGACCTCGAGCGACCGCTCGCCGATCTCGTCGATGACGGCTTCGCTGGCACCGCGATCAGCCAAGCCCGTCTCGAGATTCAGCACCCGATCCCCCCACGTGTCGGGGACCTCCTTCACCAGGACGAGAATCCTCATCGCGCTCCTCCTTCTTGCATCGAGTCTATGGGCGGCTGTCGAACGGGATCCGGTCACCGGCCGGTGAAGCGGGGGGTCCGCTTCTCGCGGAACGCCGCCATGCCTTCCTTCTGGTCGTCCAGGGCGAACAGGGCGGCAAACGCCTGCCGCTCGAATCGCAGGCCCTCGGCCAGTCCGCTCTCCTGCGAAGCCCGCAGCGCCTCCTTGGCCGCGTATGCGACCGGCAGGGACTTGGCCGCAATCGACTCGGCGACGGTCATCGCCTCCGCGGCGAGGTCTGCCGCGGGGACGACCCGGGAGACGAGTCCTGCCCGCTCGGCTTCGGCGGCATCCATCATCCGACCCGTCAGGACGAGCTCGGCGGCCTTGTAGTACCCGATCGCGCGCGTGAGGCGCTGCGTACCGCCCAGTCCGGGGATGACGCCGAGGTTGATCTCGGGTTGCCCGAACGTCGCGGTGTCAGCGGCGAGGATGATGTCGCAGCTCATCGCGAGCTCGCATCCGCCTCCGAGCGCGAAGCCTGCGACCGCCGCGACAATCGGTGTGCGCGCGGCGGCAAGAGCCACCAACCCCGCGAACGGGCTCGCGACGGTCATGTCGCGCACCGACTTGTCGGCCATCTCCTTGATGTCGGCTCCCGCGGCGAACGCACGTTCCGAGCCGGTCAGCACGATGCATCCGATCTGCTCGTCAGCGTCGAAGGCCGCCACGGCGGCACCGAGCTCGCTCGCGAGGGTGGAGTTGAGGGCGTTGAGAGCCTCGGGCCGGTGCAGTTCGATCCAGCCGACGCGGCCCCGCGTCTCGACGATGATCGTCTCGAACTCTCCGATGAATTCGCTCATGTCCGCTCTCCTCTCGCGCTGCTGCGCGACACTGCGTGGGGTCAGCCCGCGTTGATCCTGCCTATAGCACGAGCGCGATGCCAACCGGTTGTAGGTGGGCTACAGCCGTTCGATGATGGTGGCGTTGGCCATCCCGCCACCCTCGCACATCGTCTGCAGCCCGTAGCGTCCGCCGGTGTGCTCGAGGTAGGCGACGAGGGTTCCGAGGAGCCGTGTGCCGGAGGCGCCCACGGCGTGGCCCAGTGCGATCGCTCCGCCCCACGGATTGAGCTTGGCCGGGTCGGCCTCCAGCTCGCGCAGCCACGCGAGGGGAACGGATGCGAACGCCTCATTCACCTCGTACGCATCCAGGTCCTCGATCGACAGGCCGGTGCGTTCCAGAATGCGGCGCGTCGCGGGGATCGGCGCGGTGAGCATCATGACCGGATCGTCGCCGACCACGGCGAACGCGTGAAACCGCGCCCGAGGGGTGAGTCCCAGCGCGTGGGCACGGTCCTCGCTCATGATGAGGGCGGCCGAGGCGGCATCCGTCAGCGGTGAGGAGTTTCCGGCCGTGATCTGCCAGCGGAGGTCGGGAAAGCGCTCGACCAGATCGTCGGCACGGAAGGCGGGCGAGAGTCCGGCGAGCTGGTCGACCGTCGTCGCGGGGCGGATGGTCTCGTCGGTCTCGACAAGGCCGTCGGGAGTGCGCACCGGCAGCAGGTCGGATGCGAACCGGCCGGCCGACGCGGCCTCGGCTGCCCGCCGATGCGACCGCGCTGCGTACGCGTCGAGCTCCGCCCGCGTGAGGCCCCACCGCTGGGCGATGAGTTCCGCCGAGACGCCCTGGTTCACGAGTCCGTCGGGATAGCGACGCTGGATGCCGTCAGCACTCGCGCCACCCGTGCCCGATGAGCCCAGCGGAACGCGGCTCATGGACTCCACCCCCGCCGCGATGACGACGTCGTATGCCCCGGCGATGATGCCCTGGGCGGCGAAGTGGACGGCTTGCTGACTCGAACCGCACTGCCGATCGATCGTGGCGGCCGGCACGGTCTCATCGAACCCGGCCGCCAGGACCGCCTGGCGCGCGATGTTGGCGGCCTGATCGCCGGTCTGACTGACGCACCCCATGAGGACGTCATCCACCTGACGCGAATCGAGCCCGTTGCGCTCGAGGAGTGCGCTCAGCGTGCCCGCCGCGAGGTCGACGGGATGAACACGTGAGAGGGCGCCGCCGGGCTTGCCTCGCCCGGAGGGCGTCCGGACGACGTCGACGATGACGGCTGCGGTCATTCTGCGGCTTCTTCGGGTCGTTCCCGCACATCGATCGCCGAGGTGTCGGGCACATAGCCTTCGACGTGGCGCTCGTCGTGACCGGTGTAGGCGGAGAGTGGACGGATGAGGGCGTTCGAGGCCTGCTGCTCCATGATGTGCGCCGTCCAGCCCGTGACGCGTGCGGCCACGAACAGGGGCGTGAAGGTCAGGGTGTCGAAACCGATCAGGCTGTACGCGGGCCCCGACGGATAGTCGAGGTTCGGATAGATGCCCTTGCGCGCGATGAACTCCGACTCGAGCGCGTCATAGAGCGCCGCGACGTCCGGCCGGTCATAGTGGGCAACGAGGGTGTCCAGCGCCGCCTTCATCGTGGGAACCCGCGAGTCACCGCGCTTGTACACCCGGTGGCCGAAGCCCATGATCTTGCGCTTCTGCGCGAGCGCGGTGTCGAGCCACGCGGTGACATTCTCGGCGGAGCCGATCTCGTCGAAGATGTGCAGCACGGCCTCGTTCGCCCCACCGTGCAGCGGGCCCTTCAGCGCGCCGATCGCCCCGACAACGGCGGAGTAGAGGTCGCTCATGGTGGAGGTGATGACCCGTGCCGTGAAGGTCGACGCGTTGAACGAGTGCTCGGCGTAGAGGATCAGCGACCGGTTGAACGCGTCGACGACGACCTCGTCGTGCTCCTCACCGAAGGTCATCCACAGGAAGTTGGCGGCGTAGTCAAGGTCCTCACGCGGTGCGACCGGGTCCAGGCCCCGGCGGCGGCGCTGCCCGTAGGCGACGATCGCCGGCAATGCGGCGAACAGACGGATGCTGCGCTGAAGGTTCTCTTCAGGGCTTGCGGTGTCGAGCACCGACGCGGAGCCGCGCGTGTCGTTGGCGCCGATGACGCTGACGGCGGTGCGCACCTCGTCCATGGGGTGCGCACCGAGGGGAAGCAGGTCGATCGCCGCCTTGACGTTGTCGGCGAGGGCGCGATGCGCGCGCTCGGTGTCGCGCAGGGAAGCCAGCTGGGCATCCGTCGGCAACTCCCCTTGCCACAGCAGGTACGCCACGGCGTCGAACGGCTGCGTGGCCGCGAGCTCCTGAACGGGATAGCCGCGATAGAGCAGGCTGTTCGTTTCGGGATTGACCTTGCTGACAGCTGTGACGTCGGCGATGACGCCGACGAGGCCCTTGCGGATGTCTTCGGTCACGGGATGCTCCTTTGCAATGTGTCGGTGCGCCTGGCCCGTCTGCCCGGACTCGGCTGACTGATCAGGATCGGTCGACGGAGAAGGTGTAGATGTTCGTGTCGAAGCGGCTGTAGCTCTCGTAGTCGATCAGCTCGTAGAGATCGGCACGGTGCTGCATCTGATCCAGCTGGCCGGTCAGGCTCCCGTCGTCGATCAGGGTGTCCAGCGCCCGCTCGGCCGCCCCCATCGCCATCCGCAGCAGCGAAACGGGCCAGATGACGATGTTCATGCCGACGTCGCGGAGCTGGTCCACCGTGAACAGGTCGCTCTTGCCGAACTCGGTCATGTTCGCCAGCAGGGGCACGTCGATCGCGGCGCGCATCGCCTCGAACTCCGACAGGTCGCGCATCGCCTCGGGGAAGATCGCGTCGGCCCCGGCATCCACGAGGGCCTTCGCGCGGTCGATGGCGGCATCCAGCCCCTCGACGGCGCGGATGTCGGTGCGCGCCATGATGAGGAAGTCGGGGTCGCGGCGGGCCTCGACGGCGGCGCGGATGCGTTTGATCGCCGTGTCGGCGTCGACCACCGACTTCCCGTCAAGATGACCGCACCGCTTGGGGTTGACCTGATCCTCGATGTGGGCGCCCGAGACTCCGGCATCCTCGAGCGTCTGGATCGTGCGGGCGACGTTCATCGGCTCACCGAAGCCCGTGTCGGCGTCGATGAGCGTCGGCAGATTCGTGACGCGGGCGATCTGGGCGCCGCGCCCGGCGACCTCGGTCGCGGTGGTGAGGCCGATGTCGGGGAGCCCGAGGTCGGCCGAGAGTACCGCACCCGAGACATAGACGCCCTCGAACCCCTTGCGCTCGATCAGCTGCGCAGAGAGGGGGTTGAACGCACCGGGAAAGCGCAGCAGCTCCCCCGACGCGAGGCGTTCGCGCAGCGCGCGGCGCTTGTCGGCGGCTGGTGCTGTCGCAGACAGCATCAGAACAGACCCTTGGGGGCCGGGGCAGAGGCCAGGATGCCGAACGTCGCGACGATGTTGAGCTGTCCCACCTCGATGGCCGAGAGCTCCGGAAGGCGCTGCGCGAGGTCGAGAAAGCGCTCGATCTCCTCAGGCCTCAGCACCGGCTCGGCAAGCAGCCGGAACTTGCGGATGTAGTCCTCGCGGGCGAACGGCCGGGCCCCGAGCGGATGCGCGTCGGCGACGGCGATCTCGTCGACGAGCGTCGTCCCATCGGTCAGCGTGATCTCGACCCGACCACCAAAGGCCTTCTCGTCCGGGTCCTCGGAGTGGTAGCGGCGCGTCCACTCGGCATCCTCGGCGGTCGTGATCTTGTGCCACAGCTCGACGGTGTCGGGTCGCGCCGCTCTCTCGGGCAGGTATGAGTCGACATGGTGCCACGCGCCGTCCTGCAGGGCGACCGCGAAGATGTAGGGGATCGAGTGGTCGAGGGTCTCGCGGGAGGCGTGCGGGTCGTACTTCTGGGGGTCGTTCGCGCCCGACCCGATGACGTAGTGGGTGTGGTGGCTGGTGTGCAGCACGATGCTCGCGATGTTCGCGGGGTCGCGCAGGTCGGGCCGCTCGGTGCCGAGCCGGCGGGCGAGGTCGATCCACGCCTGCGCCTGGTACTCCGCCGAGTGCTCTTTCGTGTACGAGTCGAGGATCGCCCGCTTGGGCTCTCCCGGCCCGGGAAGCGGCACGTCGTACGCGGCATCCTTGCCATCGAGCATCCAGGCGATGACCCCGTCTTCTCCCTCGTAGATGGGGCTCGGGCTGGTCTCGCCGCGCATCGCGCGGTCCACGGCCTCGACCGCCATCTTCCCGGCGAAGGCCGGGGCGTGGGCCTTCCAGGTCGAGATCTCGCCCTTGCGGGACTGGCGGGTTGCGGTCGTCGTGTGCAGCGCCTGCCCCACCGCCTGGTAGATCGTCTCGGCATCCAGGCCCAGCAGCGTGCCGATGCCGGCGGCAGCCGACGGGCCGAGGTGGGCGACGTGGTCGATTTTGTGCTTGTGGAGCGAGATCGCCCGCACGAGGTCCATCTGGATCTCGTAGCCGGTGGCGATCCCGCGAACGAGCGCTGCACCGTCGGTACCGACGTGCTGCGCGACGGCAAGGATCGGCGGGATGTTGTCACCCGGATGCGAGTACTCGGCCGCCAGGAACGTGTCGTGGTAGTCGAGCTCTCGCACCGCGACCCCGTTAGCCCACGCCGCCCACTCGGGGCTCGTACGCCGCTCGTTCGCGCAGCCGAAGACGGTGGCTCCCGCGCCGCTGACCGAGACCGCGTGGTCGAGCGCCTGCTGGCGGGCCGCGCTCACGGGTCGTCGGGTGAGGGATGCCGCGGCAACTGACGCGTTGTCGATGACGCGGTTGATGATCATGTCGACGACTTCGGGCTCGACGGGCACCGGATCGGCAGCGACCTCGGCAATGTGCCAGGCGAGCTGGCCCTCGCGGGGGAGGTTCTCGTCGCTGCGGTGGACGCGGACGTGGTGCGTGATGGTCATGCTGCTCCGGGTTCGGTGCGGGCCTCCGAGAGAGAGGCGAGGATGCTGGTGAGGGCATTGTGCAGATGCACGTGAGTCGCGTGGGCGGCAAGGTCGGGGTCCTGAGCGGCGATCGCGGCGGCGATGAGACGGTGCTCACCGACGGATGCACTCAGCCGCGTCGGGTTCTCGCGCGCGAGACGGCGGACTCGGACCAGGTGTGTCCGGATCGTGCGGAGTGCCGAGCTCAGATAGGCGTTGTCGACAGCGGCATCGAGTGCCGCCTCGAACCGGGAGATCAGCTCGTAGTAGCGCTCCCGCCCCTCGCCCCGCAGTGACGTGCGGTCGAACTCAGCGGCGAGCGCAGCGAACTCGGCGGGGTCGGCTCGCGTCGCGGCGATCCGCGCCGCCGCCTCCTCGAGGGCGCGGCGGAACTCGAAGAGGGCGCGGATGTCGTCGGCATCCACGTCGGAGACAACCGTCACCCGAGGCGACTGCTGCACGACGAGCCCGTCCGCCGCGAGGCGCGCGATCGCCTCGCGCAGCGGGGTCCGGCTCACCCCCAGGCGTGCGGCCTGCTCGACCTCGCCCAGAACAGCGCCGGCCGGGAGGACGCCGTGCTGGATCTCCGTGAGGAGCATGCGGTACGCACGATCGCTCGCCCTCATCGGCGCCTCCCGTCTCTTGTATACACAAAGTAGCACTCGGTGTGACTAGCGCACACTTCTCGGCTCTTGCGTATACAAAGAGGACGCAACGGGTGACGAAGGCGCTAGCCCTCGGTCGCGCCCGGCGCGCCCTCGTACAGGCCGATCACGTTTCCTTCGGGGTCCGTGATCACCGCCCACCAGCTCGCGTCGTCGATCGGCTGTTTGGGGAGCAGGATCGAGCCGCCGGCATCCGTCGCGGCCGCCAGAGTCTCGTCGATCGAGTCGACCTCGACGTACGATCGCGGCTGCGTGAACCCCTCGCTCCGCGGGGCGAGTCCGCCGCCACTGATCTGGTTGGGTGCCTGCCACATGGGGTAGCCCTCGAATCCGGGGAGCTCCCGAATCTGCCAGCCGAAGAGCCGTTCGTAGAACTGCGTCGCGGCCTTCATGTCCGCAACCGGAATATCGATGTGGGTGATGTCTCCGTGAGCCATGGCGTCCTCCTCCGTGAGCGCTGCGTCGCGGGCCGCGCGACGCAGCCAGTCTGATCCGTGCGGGGGCCGGCGACAAGAGGACTCGTCACACCGGATGTCCGGACTGTGCCGTGCAACGATGAAGCGATGAATGCGGAGGCCGAGGCTGAACTGCGTGCGCTCCGGGCCCGGGCGTACGGCCCGGACGCGGACATCCTCAGCGATCCCGCGGCGTACGAGCGGCTCCAACAGCTCGAGGCGGACGCGCGACGCGAGCAGGAACCGGATGTCGCGGACGGGGCACCGCCTGCGCCCGTGTCGACGCCGTCAGCGCAGACCGACCTGGCCGGGCAGGCCGCGCCGGCCCGGCCAGCGGATGAGCCATCGGAAATCGACTCTGCGGCCGACCCCGGGCGTCCAGAGCGGGCGGTGTCGTCGCCTCTGACGCGGACGCCGCCGCTCGCGCGAGCCCTCTGGATCGTGTCGATCGCCGCCGCCGCGACGCTCGCGGCATCCGTCACCTGGGCGCTTGCATCGATTCCGGTGATCTCCGACCAGACCGGCGCACGACAGGTCGCCGCACTGGAGCCCGACCCGTCTGTCGAGGCGCCGCCGTTCTTCGGGGATCCCTCGCAGCAGTCCGCCGGCTACCGGTTCGCCGGGTTCACCGTGACGAGGGTTCTCAACAGCACGTATGGCCCAGGCGGTGAGTGCCTCGTGATCTTCACGACCGATCAGCGCGATCAGGACCCAGAGTCCTTCTCGGGGAACCTGTACTCCGGCTGCGGTACGGGAACGTTCCCCGCGATCGTCGCGGTACCGCTCGCTGCGGATGCCCCCGCAGAGGCGCTCGAACGCTTCGGCGAGGGCACCGAGCTGCAGTTCATACTGGTCGGCGATCGGGTAGGTGTCTACTCGGATGCGGAACTGACCCCACCGCTCACCCGACCGCGCGACCACCGAGCACGGCAGCCAACGCCGTGAGCACGGGCCGCTGTGAGGCGGTGAGCTTCTCGGCGGCGGCAGCCGGCGGCAGCCAGGCGATGCGATCGACCTCCGGAAAACGCGCGCGCCGACCCGACCCCGGCGGCCACTCGAGCTCGAACTCACCGAACACGAGATCGGAGAGATCGAGGGCGGAGCCGTCGACCGCGTAGACGGTGATGACCTTGCGGGCAGCGGGGAAGGATCCGAGCTCGATCGGCTCGCCGGCGGGAGGCTCCACACCGAGTTCCTCGCGGAACTCCCGCCGCGCGGCCTCGAGCGCAGACTCCACCGCGGGGTCGAACTCTCCCTTGGGGATCGTCCACGCTCCCGCATCCTTGCGCTGCCAGAACGGCCCACCCATATGGGCGATCAAGACCTCGAACGACGTCGGGGGATGGTCCGACGACGAGAGGCGGCGATAGGCCAGCAGGCCCGCACTCAGGGTGACCACGAACTGTCACCGCCGCGACGGCGCAGAGCTGTGCGCAAACTGCGCACCAGCAGCAGGAGACCGCCGAGGCCCACGACGCTGCCCAGGAACGGGAACAGCGGCACATCGTCGGTCAGCGGCGGACCGCCGGATGAGATCGCGAGGGCGATTCCGGTCGCCAACAGCGTGACCCCGACGATCGTGCTCGTCACCTGACCCAGCAGTCCCTCGATCCACCGCCGCTCCCCCGTTCCCTCGAACGAGCGCAGGCGCACCGAGAAGGTGCCTGCCTCGAGCGAGCGCGAGATGTTCTCGATGCGACGCGGCACACGGCGTACCTGTTCCAGCGCGAGCGCGAGCTGCGTCTGCGCCGACAGGGCAGCGGTCCGCAGCGACAGCATGCTGCGAGCGAAGTGCGGTGCGCGCGTGAGCGCCTGACCGACCATGTCGTAGCCCGGCGCGACCCGACGAAGGCTTCCTTCGAGCGAACCGAGCGTCCGGAACACCAGGAGCAGCGACGGCGGCAGCGCCAGCCGGTGATGGCGCAAGGTGTCCAGAAGGAGCCGGAAGACATCCTCACCGGCGGGCGCGTTGCGAACACGCGTGATGATGGCGCCGATGTCCCGCTGGAGAGCTGCCTGATCGACGCCGCTCGGATCGGGCTCGCACAGCAGGAGCACGATATCGGTCGCGGCCCGGTCGTCGTCGGCGGCGATCGCGGTCAGCAGCGGCACAAGGAGCCGCCGCATGCTCGCCTCCAGCACGCCCACAGCACCGAAGTCGATGAGCGCGACAGCCCCGTCGTCGCACAGAATCAGGTTCCCCGGGTGAAGGTCGGCGTGGAACACCCCGCGCACCGCGATCTGCTCGAACACGGCGTCGAGTACGCCGTCGGCAAGCGCACGAGCGTCGCCGGGCTCGAGCGCTCCCGGGGGGAGCTTGCCGAAGGGCAGGCCGTCGATGCGCTCCTGGACGATCATCCGCTGCGTGCACAACTCTCGGAACGTCTCGGGGATGCGCAGCGGCATCGCGTGAGTCTTCGCGATGGCCCCGCGCAGCATCTCAGCGTTTGCCACCTCGACGCGGTAGTCCAGCTCCTCGGTCAGCGCACGAGAGAACTCGGTGACCAGAGCCACTGCGCCGTAGTCGGCTGCCCAGTCGGTGCGCCGCTCGGCATCGCGCGCCAGGCGCTCGAGTATGTCGAGATCCGTGGTGACCTGTGCGCGCGCCGACGGACGCTGGATCTTCACGACGACGCGCTCGCCCGAGACGAGGGTCGCCGCGTGCACCTGGGCAACGGATGCGGCAGCCAGGGGCTCCGGCTCGATCGACGCGAAGACGTCGGCGATCGGTCGCCCCAGCTCCGCACGGATCGCCGCCTCGGCATCCGACCACGGGATCGGCGTGGAGTCCATCTGCAGCGTGGCCAGCGCATCGATGAGATCCCGGGGCAGCACATCCTCCCGGGTGGACAGCACCTGTCCGAGCTTCACGAATGTGACGCCCGCCTCGGCGAGGGCTGCGACCAGCGCCTGCGGAAGCGCGTCGCGCGCTGCATGCGAGCGGCCGCGGTACATCCCGAGACCGTGACGGGAGGCGATCGCAACGATCTGCGCATAACGCCGCGCGCGATCGCGCCGCCGGAACGCGTCGCGCACCATCGTGACGGGATTCCCGAGGGGGCGACTGGGCCACAGGAACTCCAGCGTGACCAACACGATCACGACCACGGCGAAGATCCAGCCCAGAACGAGAGCGACGAACGCGAGCACGATCGGGCTGTCGACGAGCACCCGGTCCCCGTCGATGACGTCGGTCTGCTCGAACACCCAGCCGGTCAGCGGAAGCGACCCGAGAAAGACGACCGCGGAGGTCACGAGCGCTCGGATCCACCCGATCTGCGCGTCAAGGAGCCGTCTGCTGACCCATGCCGAGAGCATGGCGAAGGCGACCGTGAGCAGAAGAACAGCGAGCCATACCGGCATGCCCCGATTGTGTCAGGCGGGGCTCCGGCGCGCATGGTCCGATGCCGCGAGCCCTGGGGTGTCCACCTCGACCGTCTACGCTGTGTCGCGACGCCGTGCCGCCGCGGCGGTTCTGACCGGCCCGGGAGAGACCGATGGAAGAGACGACCGTTGCTGCAGCGCCCGCGGGGCGCTTCGCCGGCGAAGCACTGAACGACCGGATGCGGGTCTGGCGCGGCATCCGGTACGCGCAGGCCCCCACGGGCGATGCGCGATGGCGGGACCCGGTCGCTGCCCCACCAGCGCCCGCCGACACGGTGGTCGAGGCCACCCGGTTCGGCGCGATTGCGCCGCAGAAGGCGAACCCCGCCATGGATCTCGGACCCGATCCCCAGATGTCGGAGGACTGCCTGTTCCTCAACATCTGGAGCGCAGCGGATGCCGACAGTCCGGCGCCGGTCATGGTGTGGTTGCATGGCGGCGCATATACCTTCGGCTCCAGCAGCCAGCCCGTCTACGACGGCGAATCTCTTGCCGCGCACGGCGTCGTGGTGGTGACGATCAACTACCGGATCGGAGCCCTCGGGTTCCTCGACCTGTCGAGCGTGTCCGGCCCGGACCATCCGTTCGACGGCAACCTGGCTCTCAAGGACGTGCTGCTCGCGCTGCGCTGGGTGCAGCGCAACATCGCCGCGTTCGGAGGCGACCCGGAGCGGGTCACCGTCTTCGGCGAGTCCGCCGGCGCGGGACTGGTCACCACGCTTCTGGCAGTCCCCAGCGCGGAGGGCCTGTTCTCGCGGGCGATCGCGGAATCCTCGCCGGTCTCGAGTGTGTACGACGCGGCGCGGGCCGCGAGCGTCACGGAACTGTTCCTCGCGGCCGTGGGGCAAACGGATGCCGCGACGCTGCGATCCCTGCCGGCCGACGCGATCGTCGAGGCGGGTATGACGGTGTTCGCTCAGGTGCCCGCGCAGCATCCGGGTACCATCGCGTTCGGTCCTGTCATCGACGGCGAGCTCCTCCCCGAGGCTCCCGCGACGGTCCTGGCCGAGGGTCGCGGGCTGCCGGTACCGCTGCTGATCGGCACCAACAAGGACGAGGCTTCGCTGTTCCGGATGATGAAATCGCCCCTCATGCCGATCCGGGAGGAGCAGATCGAGCAGATGCTCGCCGAGCTCGGGACCGAGCGACCGGGGGTCGACCTGCCGTCGATGGCGCAGGTACTCACGGCCTACGAGGGAGTTCGTCACCACGCCGTCGGGCTGGGCATCGCGCGCGACATCGGATTTCGGATGCCGACCCTGTGGGCCGCCGAAGGCCACTCGGACGCCGCGCCGGTGTGGCTGTACCGGTTCGACCACGCGACTCCCATGCTGCACCTCCTGCGGATCGGCGCGACGCACGCGACCGAGCTCCCGTACGTGTGGGGGACGTTCGGGCGCCGCGCGCACGACCTCACCTTCCGGCTGGGCGGTCGCCACGAGGCCGAACGGATCTCAGCCCGGATGCAACAGCGCTGGACCGCATTCGCCAGAGGGGAGGCTCCGAACGCCGACGGCGGCGTGGCGTGGCCCCCGTTCGACAGGAACGGTCGGGCGACGCTCGTGATCGAGGCCGAGGACCGTGTGGTCGCCGACCTCGATCTGGAGCTGCGTGCAGGCTGGGGTGACGAGGTCCTCGCCTTCCCCTGAGCCGGGACTACGAGCGGGTCTTCGGCGAGGACTCCTCGGTCAGTGCCGGGTCGGTCACGGCGACCGAGCCCAGGGCCTGGTCGATGGCTGCCATGGTGTCGGCATCCAGCACCACACCCGAAGCCTTGACGGTGTCCTCGAGCTGCTCCGGTCGCGATGCTCCGACGAGGGCTGCCGAGACATTGGGGTTCTGCAGCACCCACGCGATCGCGAGCTGCGGCAGAGTGAGCCCGGCCTGCTCGGCGATCGGATGCAGCTTCTGCACGGCCTCGAGGACGTCATCGGTCATGAAGCGCTTGATGAACCCGGCGCCGCTCTTCTCATCCGTCGCCCGGGAACCGGCAGGCGCCGGCTGGCCGGGACGGTACTTGCCGCTGAGCACTCCCTGCGCCATCGGCGACCAGACGATCTGCGAAATCCCGAGCTCGTGAGAGGTCGGGATCACCTTCCCCTCGATGACCCGCCACAGGGCGGAGTACTGCGGCTGGTTCGAGACGAGCTGGATGCCCAGCTCGGTGGCCAGCTCGTGCCCGGCGCGCAACTGCTCGGCCGTCCACTCGCTGACGCCGATGTAGAGCGCCTTGCCGTGGCGTACGACGTCGGCGAAGGCCTGCATCGTCTCCTCCAACGGCGTCTCGTAGTCGTACCGGTGGGCTTGGTAGAGGTCGACGTAGTCGGTACCGAGTCGGCGGAGCGACCCGTTGATGCCGTCCATGATGTGCTTGCGCGAGAGCCCGGAGTCGTTGGCGCCGGCGGGCCCGATGGGCCAGTACACCTTCGTGAAGATCTCCAGGGACTCCCGACGCTGACCCTTCAGCGCCTCGCCCAGGACCTCTTCGGCGACCGTGTTGGCGTACACGTCTGCGGTGTCGAAGCTCGTGATGCCGAGATCCAGTGCGCGGTGGACGGTGGCGATCGCGGCGTCGTTCTCGACCTGGGACCCGTGGGTGATCCAGTTTCCGTAGGTGATCTCCGTGACCTTGAAGCCGCTGTTGCCGAGGTAGCGATAGTTGACCATTGCTCCACGCTAGCTCCCGTCGCGTGGCACGGGCGCGCAGATCCATGTCGAGGCTCTCGCCGTAGGCTGATTCCCGTGGGCACGGAGGCATGCGAGGTCACGGTCGGCACGGGCAGGCTGCGCGGTACGACGACGGACGGCATCCGTCGCTTCGCCGGGGTGCCGTACGCCCAGCCGCCCTTCGGTCCGCGCCGGTTCCACCTGCCGCAGCCCGTGACCGCCTGGGAGGGGGTCCGCGACGCAGAGACGTTCGGCCCGCCCGCACCGCAGGATCCCTATCGCGGGCCGATCGGCGAGCTCCTCCCGAGTCTTGTCGCCGATGGCCGCGCCCAGGACATCCTGACCCTCAACGTGTGGTCGCCAGAGGATGCCCGCGCACTCCCCGTGGTCGTGTGGATCCACGGCGGCGCCTTCGAGCGCGGCGGATCCGCGCTCGAAGGATACGACGGCACGACCTTCGCCCGTGACGACGTCGTGTTCGTGTCGGTCAACTACCGGCTCGGCTCCGAGGGATTCTCCGTGCTCGAGGATGCCCCCCGAAATCTCGGCCTGGAGGATGTGGCAGCCGCCCTGCGGTGGACGCACGCCGAGATCGCCGCGTTCGGGGGCGATCCTGACCGCATCACCGTGATGGGCGAGTCCGCGGGTGGAGCACTGGCCGCCGCGCTCCTGTGTCGCGACGACACCCGGCCACTCATCGCCGGGGGGATCGTCCAGTCCGGTCCCCTCACCGCCGCTGAGCCCGAGCGCGCCGGGCGCGTCACCCGGGCGATCGCGAAGCGACTCGGTATCTCCGCCACCCGTGACGCGTTCGCGGCAGTACCGCCCGCCGAGCTCCTCGCCGCCCGCGCAGCGCAGGCTGCGGGGAGCTCGCCGCTGCGGGGCGCCCCGGGATTCGTCCTCGCGCGAGATGACGCGAGCCTTCCCCGAGCGCCGCGCGATGCGCTGACGTCCGTCGACGTGCCGCTGGTGATCGGAACCAACACCGACGAGTACCGCCTGTGGTTCAGTCCCGCCTCCCTCGCGACGATCACGACCTGGCAGGCCCGGCTCGCCCGCCTCGCCCTGCGGGTGCCCCGCGCAGCTGCCCGCGCCTACCGGCGCCTCTTTCCGGACCAGAACGAGGGCGAGCGGCTGGGCCAGGCCCTCACCGACGCCATGCTGCGCGTGCCGATGGTGCAGGCGGCATCTCGCCGCAGCGCGCCCACATTCGTGTACGAGTTCGCATGGTCGAGCCCCGTGCGAGACCTCCGCGCCGCGCACGCCGTCGAACTCGGCTTCGTGTTCGACGGCCTCGACGGTGACGACAGTCAAGCGCTCGCCGGCGAGGCGGCTCCGCAGTCGCTCGCCGACGACATGCACGATGCGTGGATGCGCATGATCCGCGACGGGAACCCCGGGTGGCCGGCATTCGGGCACGACCGGCTCGTCCGCGTGTTCGATGCGCCATCGCGCACAGCTGTGCTCCCCCGCGCCGACGCGGTGGACGCGTACCCCGGATCCTGACCGGTCTACGCCTGCGCGGCGGCTGCCTCGTCGTCCTCGGTCGCGACCAGCTGACCGCAGGCACCGTCGATCTCACTGCCGCGGGTATCGCGGAGGGTGGTGGGAATGCCTGCCGCGTTCAGGCGGCGGACGAACTCGTTCTGCACAGCCACCTCGGATGCCGTCCAGATCGAACCGGGCGTCGGATTGAGGGGAATCGGGTTGACGTGCACCCACCCGCGTCCGCGTTCGTTGAGCTTCTGCGCGAGAAGGTCCGCCCGCCACGCGTGATCGTTCATGTCCTTGATGAGGGCGTATTCGATCGAGACCCGGCGCCCGGTCCGTTCGAAGTAGCCCCGCGCCGCGTCGAGCGCCTCGTCGACCTTCCAGCGGGAGTTCACGGGGATGAGCTCGTCGCGCAGTTCATCGTCGGGCGCGTGCAGCGAAAGAGCGAAGGTGACGGGGATGTCCTCTGCCGCGAGCTTGGTGATGGCGGGGACGAGGCCGACCGTGGACACGGTGATGCCCCGGGCACTCATTCCCATGCCGTGCTTCTTGTCCGTCATCACCCGCACCGCCTGCATGACGCGCGCGTAGTTGGCGAGGGGCTCACCCATCCCCATGAAGACGATGTTCGACACGCGCTCCAGAGAGAGATCGGTGCGTCGCTTGCCGCCCAGTTCACCGCGGGCGATGACCTGGTTGGCGCGCACGACCTGATCCACGATCTCGGCCGCCGACATGTTGCGGGTCAGTCCCGCCTGGCCGGTGGCGCAGAACGGGCAATTCATACCGCATCCTGCCTGGCTGGACACGCAGAGCGTGATGCGGCCCGGGTATCGCATCAGCACGGACTCCACGAGCGCACCGTCGTGCAGCTTCCAGAGGAACTTGATCGTGTCCCCCTTGTCGGTGTCCAGGCGCCGCACTTCGGTCAGCAGGGGCGGCAGCAGCCCCGAGACGAGCTCGTCTCGACCTGCCGCCGGCAGATCGGTCATCTCGGCGGGGTCGCTCGTCCATCGGGTGAAGTAGTGGCGCTCGATCTGCCCCGCGCGAAAGCCCGGCAGGCCGAGCTCCTTCGCCTTCTCGACGCGCTGCTCGGGAGTGAGGTCGGCAAGGTGCACGGGAGGCTTGCCGCGCTTGGGGCTCGCGAACTGCAGGAGCGGGCGGCCCTCGGCATCCTTCTTCTGCTGCCATCCTTCTGTCTTCGGGCGCACCTGCGGTACGCCGGAGGCCGCGGGCGCTGTCTTCGGGCGCACCCGCGGGGCACCGGGATCCGCGGGCGCTGTCTTCGGGCGCACGTGCGGCGCACCGGATGAGGTGGGAGGAAGTGCGCGAGCCATGCCTCCAGAGTAGGCGAGCTGACAGCCGACGCCCCCGGGCCCGGGTCTGTCTCGCGCGCAGCGTCAACCCCTTGCCCACCCTCGACCCCCGGCCGCTACCGTGAACTCGTGCCCCGCGACGACCTCGACATCCGCCCGATCGCACCCGACGACGCGGGCGAGGTTCTCACCCTTCAGCGCGCGGCTTTCGTGCAGGAGGCGCTCATCTACGGCACTCCCCACATGCCACCGCTGACGCAGACCCTCGACGAGATCACGGCCGAGCTGGGAGAGAATCTCGGCTGCGTCGCGCTGCGCGGATCCCGCATCGTCGGTGCCGTGCGCGCTCGGCAGGACGGATCGCTCCTGCTCATCGGCAGGCTCGCGATCGCTCCCGACCAGCAGGGCGGGGGGATCGGCACGGCGCTGCTGGATGCCGTCGAACGACGGGGCATGGATGCGGGAGCCACCGTCGCCGAGTTGTTCACCGGTTCGTTGTCGGAGGCGAACCTGCGCCTGTACCAGCGACAGGGATACGCCGAGAGCGAGCGCGTACCCGGCGATGGCGGCATCGAGCAAGTGTTCTTGCGCAAACCGCTTCGCTGACCGAGTCGTCATCCGTGGGACGCCGGCGACTATCGTGTGGTGGTGGTCCCCCTCGAGAACCTGCTCGCTTTCACCCTCGCGGCGCTCGTTCTCATCGTCATCCCAGGGCCCAGCGTGCTCTTCACGATCGGCCGCAGTCTCGCGCTGGGACGCATGGGCGGATTGCTCAGCGTGCTGGGAAACGCTCTCGGCCTGCTGCCGATCGTCGCGCTCGTCGCGATCGGCGTCGGGGGCTTCATCGCCCAGTCGGTCGTGCTGTTCACGATCGTGAAGATCGCGGGGGCGGGTTACCTCGTCTTCCTCGGGATCCAGGCGATCCGGCATCGGGGCCGGGCGGCGGCTCTCGCGCTCGAGGGCGCCGCGGCCAGCTCCCCCTGGCGCCAACTGGCCGAGGGCTTCGTCGTCGGAGTCACCAACCCGAAGACGATCGCGTTCTTCGTCGCCGTACTCCCCCAGTTCGTCGACGTCGGCGCGGGTGCCGTGCCGTTGCAGATGATCGAGCTCGGCCTCATCTTCTTCGCGATCGCGCTGGTCTCCGACGGCGCCTGGGCACTGATCGCCGCCGCTGCCCGCGCGTGGTTCGGCCGCTCACCGCGGCGCATGGCGACACTTTCGGCGGTCGGCGGCTCGCTCATGATCGTGCTGGGCGGCATCCTGCTGCTGACCGGAAGTACACACTGACACCGGTCACTGCCACGTCGGCGATCAGTCGAGAAAGATGTCGGGGAACAGCTGATCGTCGGGGGTTCCGGGAACTGCCGCGTAACGAGAGAAGTCTGTGACACCGGCCTGTTCCAGGACATCCTCGACGATCAGCGTCTGGCCCGTGTACTCCCGCGAGGGCTTCGTGATCACCTCGTAGGCGGCATCCGCATAGATCTGCGGAGTGCGACTGGCCTTCATCATCTGGTCACCGCCGAGCGCGAACTGCACAGCAGCCGTGGCGATCGTCGTGCGCGGCCACAGCGTGTTCGCGGCGATCCCGTCCCGGGCGAACTCGGCTCCGATGCCGAGCGTCGCCATCGTCATCCCATACTTCGCGAGCGTGTAGCCCGTGTGACCACCCAGCCACCGCGGCGACAGGTTCAGCGGCGGGGACAACGACAGGATGTGAGGGTTGTGCGCCTCACGCAGAATCGGAACTGCCGCACGCGAGAGCATGAAGGTGCCGCGCGTATTGACGTCCTGCATGAGGTCGTACTTCTTGGCGGAAAGATCCACCGATCCCGACAGGTCGATCACGCTCGCGTTGTTGACCACGACGTCGATGCCGCCGAACTCGCCCTGGGTCTTCAGCACGGCCTCGGTGATGTCGTCGTCGTTGCGCACGTCTCCGACGAGGGGAAGCGCCCGCCCGCCGGCAGCCTCAATCGCCTCCGCTGCCGTGTGCACAGTCCCCTCGAGCTTGGGGTGCGGCGCGTCGGTCTTCGCGAGGATCGCGACGTTCGCCCCGTCTGCGGCGCAGCGCAAGGCGATGGCGAGCCCGATCCCCCGGCTCCCACCCGACAGGAGGACGGTCTTTCCGGCGAGCTTCTTCTCGGTCATTCTGCGTCCTTTCGGGAGCCGGCACCGTGCTTCGGGCTGCGGGATGCCGCCACGAACGCGGCGATGCGAGTGCGTGCCTCGTGCGTCGCGAACTGCTCGCCGATCGTGTGCGCCTCGTCTTCGAGGTTCTGCGCGAACGCGCGGCCTGGTCCCAGACGCACGAGCCGCTTCGCCTCTCCGAACGCGGCAACGGCCCCGGACTGCCAGAACTCGGCGACACCTCGGGCGCGGGCTGCCACATCCGCGGCGGGAACCACCTCGTTCACGAGGCCCCAGTCGAGCGCCTCGTCCGCCGAGAGGCTGCGGTCCTGCAGGAGCAGGGTCAGCGCCCGGCGCTGGCCAACCGCCGCGGGAAGCAGCGTCGAGACCCCGAGATCGGGCGTGAGACCGATGTTGGCGTACTTGCTGACGAAGCGCGCGGCGTCAGACGCGACGATGTAGTCCGCGCAGAGCATGATCCCGAGCCCGCCTCCGGCTACCGCGCCCTGCACCGCCGCGACGATGGGCGTGGACGAGCACACCAGGGTGAGGATCCCCTCGTGGATGGTCCGGGCCATCGCGGTCACCGCGTCACCTGCCGAGCCATCACCGGGGTCGGCCTCCGACATCGCGACGACATCGCCGCCGGCGCAGAACGCGGGTCCGGCGGCATCGAGCAGGATCGCCGTCACGGTCGGGTCACCAGCCAGTTGCACGGCGATATCCCGCCACCGCTGCCCCATCTCGAAGTCGACGGCGTTCAAGCGTGCCGGACGGTTCAGCGTCACGTGCGCGAGGCCGTCCTCGACCTCGACCAGGATGGACTCGCTCATCTCGGCCTCCTTGCTCCACACGAGGGTGCGGCCTGACGGCGTTCCCCTTCGAAACCTCCCGTCACTCTACTCTGCGTGATCTGAGCCGGGATCCGCAGTCCCAACGCCGGCGACACGGAGTCTCACGGTCGGATGTCGACCGCGGCGGCGCGCTCATCGGCTCGACCGGCGGTTGTAGGGTGGCGGCGTGACGGACGAACGGCGCCGCAGCTACTCGATCGGAGTGGCGCTGGACTGGTTCTTCTTCGTCTTCGCCGGCATCGCGGCGCTCTGGCTGGCGTATCTGAGCTTCACCGAGTCTTTCCGCGTCGGCTGGTGGGGACTGCTCGGCGCGATCGTGTTCTGGGTGCTGCTGGCCTATCTCGTTCTGCCGCGCATCCACCGCATCCTCACGACGATCTATGTGCCCGGCTACTTCATCGGGCGCACGCGCACCAGCGACGGTCTCCTCGGAGATCCGGTCAACCTCGCGTTCATGGGCGATGAGGCCGCCATCCATGAGGCGATGCGAAAAGCGGGCTGGACTCTGGCCGACCCCGTGACGCTGCGCTCGTCCATCCGGATCGTGACCTCGACCCTGCGCCGCCGCAGCTACCACGAAGCACCTGTCAGTCCGCTGTTCCTGTTCGGACGGATGCAGGACTTCGCGTACCAGCAGGAAGTCGCCGGAAACCCCGCGCAGCGCCACCATGTCCGGTTCTGGCGCTGCCCTGACGACTGGCCGCTCCCCGGAGGTCGCCGCGTGGAGTGGCTCGCGGCCGGCACCTTCGACAGCGCCGTCGGGCTCTCGCTGTTCACGCTCCAGGTCACCCATCGCATCGACGCAGACACCGACGTGGAACGCGATCACATCGTCAGTTCGCTCCTGGCCGCCGATCCGACGATCCGTGTCGAGGTCATCGAGGACTTCTCGACGAGCTACCACTCCCGCAACGGCGGCGGCGACTCGATCCGCACCGACGGAGACCTCCCCATCCTCGACCTCCGACCTGCCGCGGCGATGGCGGTGACCGACGGGGCAGTCACGGTAGAGGACCGCCGTGCGGAGCCCGCGGTGCGCCGTGTTGCAGCAAGCGCGGCGGCGACGGCCACCGAGGCGCCTCCGGTCGCGCCGCGAAAGCGCGCGGCGTTCGAACCGCCGACGTCGCTGTTCGCTCCCCTGAACCGGGACCCTCACATGCGCCGACCCGCCACGATCACGACGGGAACCTTGCTGCTCCTGCTGCGAGTCCTCGCGGGCGTGATCATGATCGCGGGGCTGTGGCTTGAGTGGCCGGACCTCATGGACAGTGCCGAGCTCGCGCTGGGCGACGACATGCTCACGGCTGAGGAAGAGCAGTTCGCCCTCTGGCTCGTCGTGGCCCTGATGGCGGTGAGCCTTGCCGTGCAGCTGGGCGTGCTGCTCTCACTGTGGTGGGGTCGCAACTGGGCGCGTCTGACCGTCATGGTCTTCGCCGTCATCTCGATCTCCACGGCGTTCACGACCTGGTTCCTTCGCGAGCAGGAGATCACCCTCCAGACATCGCTCCTCGCGGTCGGCCTCGATGTGCTGATCCTTCTGGCTCTTTCCAGCCGCAGCGCCGCCGCCTACTCACGCCGCCGCGAACGCAGACACCGGAGCTAGTCCTGCTCGGCGCGGACGCTCCGCCTGCTCAGCGCGGTGCCATGCGGATCGCGCCGTCGAGCCGAATGGTCTCGCCGTTGAGGTAGCCGTTTTCGACGATGGCCATCACGAGTGCGGCGTACTCCTCGGGCCGCCCTAGACGAGCCGGATAGGGGACCTGCTGCCCGAGGGAATCCTGTGCCGCCTGCGGCAACCCCGCGAGCATGGGCGTCTCCATGATGCCTGGCGCGATCGTCGCGACACGGATGGCGTGACGGGCCAGCTCCCGCGCGATCGGGAGCGTCATGGCGTGCACGCCGCCCTTGCTCGCGGCGTACCCCGGCTGCCCGATCTGACCATCGAAGGCGGCGACACTGGCGGTGTTGACGATCACGCCCCGATCGCCGGACTCGGCATCCGGATCGGTTCGCGCCATCGCGGCGGCAGCATGGGCGACGACGGTGTACGTGCCGACGAGATTCACGCGCACGATCCTCTCGAAGAGGTCGATCGACGCCGGCTCACCGTCCCGGTCCAGCACCTTGGCCGGGGTACCGATTCCCGCACAGTTCACCACGACCCGCAGCGGACCGGACGCCGCGGCCGTCGCCACGGCGTCTCGCACCTGTCGCGCGTCAGTGACATCCGCCGGAACGAAGGTGCCCCCCACACGCGCCGCGACGTCCGCGCCGGGCGAACCGGGCAGGTCGACAATCGTGACGAGCGCTCCGCCGTCGGCGAGCCGCTCGGCCGTCGCCGCACCCAGGCCGCTCGCACCACCGGTGACAAGGGCCGCCGCTGCGCTGATTCTCATCCGTCTCTCCTTCGAGCAGATCCTCCCCGCGCCCACCCTACGCGGCGGACCCGCCCCTCAGCGCGGGCCGAGGATGAAGTTCCAGCTGCCGGTGACGACGGCTGCACCCACAGCCACCGCCGCGACGGCTGCACCGAGCAGGACCAGCATCCAGTCGGCGCCGCCGAACCGGGATTCCCGCGCCCAGGTGCGCGCGACCGGCGCCCCGAAGCCCCGCGCCTCCATCGCGACCGCGAGCTTCGTGCCGCGCCGGATGGAGAGGACCAGCAGCGCAAAGGCCATCCCGAGGAATCGCCGGATGCGCCCTCGGTCTGCGACGCCACGGGATCTGCGCGCGAGTTCGAGGGCGCGCCAATCGTCCATGAACAGCCCGATCATCCGCAGCCCGGCGAGCGCGCCGAGAACGAAGCGCGAGGGTACCCGCAGCACCTGCGCGAGCCCGTCTGCCAGGTCCGTCGGATCGACAGTGGCGAACAAGACGACAGAGGGCAGCGCGATGGCAAGCACGCGCAGCGTCGTGGCGACGGCGAGCTCGAGCGAGCCCTCGCTGATGCGCACGACGAACCACTCCGCGTACACCTGCCCGCTCTCCTGCCCGTAGAGGGCGATGGTGAGCCCCGTCAGCGGGGCCAGCAGCCACACGATCCACGTGCGTCGCCAGAACTGGCGCCACCCGAGCCCGGCACCGGGGAACAGGGCGAGTTCGATCGCGAGAGCCACACCCGCCGACACGGCATCGAGCGTCAGCACGAGGGGGATGGTGAGCGCCATGATCGCGAGCAGCTTCGCGACGGGATTGCGTCGCGCCATCCGCGAGGGCGCCGCGGTCTGGATGCCGATCATGGCGTTACGCCCAGCACGATGCGCTCCGCATCCAGCGCCGTCGCGACGTCGAGGTCGTGCGTGATGGCAACGACCGCGGAGCCCTCGTCACGCACCCGCGCCAGCAGCGCGACAAGCTCCGCCCACGTGCGCGCGTCCTGCCCGAAGGTCGGCTCGTCCAGGACGAGGACTCTCGGTCGGGTAGCCAGCGCCGCCGCCACGGTGAGCCGTCGCTTCTCGCCTCCCGACAACGTGTACGGGTTGGCGTCGGCCAGGCGATCCAGTCGCAGCCGATGCAGCAGCTCGTCGACGCGGGCCGCGATCTCGGAGTCCGAGATACCCAGGGCACGCGGTCCCACCTCGAGTTCTGCGCGCACCGTGCCCGCGAGCAGCTGGTGCTCCGGGTCCTGGAACACCATGCCCAGGCGCGTCAGCAGAGCACGGGAGGCCCACTCATGGGGATGCCCCCGCTCGCCGGCCGCAAGCTCCGGGGACGCGGTCACGGTGCCCCGGGCCGGCGGAATCAGCCCCGCGAGCGTGAGGCCCAACGTCGATTTGCCGGCGCCGTTGGGCCCCGTGATCGCGGTGGCCGCCCCCGCCCGGACCTCGAGCCCGGTCACCTCGGCGACGACCTGGCCGGGCCGGCGCTGGACAGCGAGGTCCCTCGCCGATATGAGCACGTCGCCGGGGGCTCGCGCAGCTCGCGGCGGCCACGCGGGGCGGTGTCCCGGCACCCACACGCCCGCCGCGGCGAGCTCGTCGCCGCGGCCCTCCAGCACCGCATCGGGAGCTCCATCGGCAACGACCCGACCCTCGGCGAGCACGATGACCCGATCGGCCAGCGGCACCCAGGCCGCCACCCGGTGCTCGACGACCACGAGCGTCGCACCGGTGGCGCTCACGACGCGGGCCACGGCGTCACGCACCTGCGAGACACCGTCGGGGTCGAGGTTCGCGGTCGGTTCGTCGAGGATGATCAGGCCCGGCCGCATCGCCACGATCGCGGCGAGCGCGAGCCGTTGCTTCTGCCCACCTGAGAGCGCGCTCGTGGAGTGGGTCAGCGGCACATCCAGCCCGACGAGTTCGAGGGCTTCACGCACCCGCCCCCAGATCTCGTCGCGAGGCACACCGAGGTTCTCACAACCGAAGGCGACCTCGTCGCCGACGCGGGCCAGCACGACCTGTGAGTCCGGGTCCTGCAGCACCAGGCCCGCGCGGCCGCGCGCGGCTGTCGGCAGCGCGCCATCCAGCCGAAGCGAGCCTGCGCTCTCGCCCTCGTCGCCGCCGAGCACGCCGGCCATGCCTCGTGCGAGCGTGGACTTTCCCGACCCCGACGCCCCGAGCAGCAGCACGCGTTCACCGGGTTCGATGCGCAGGTCGAGATCGCGCAGAGCCCATGCGCGTCGACTTCCGTGACGCCACCCCCAGCCGGAGAGGTGAACGGCGACGGGTGAGGTGAGAGGAGGCTGCGACGTCACGTCAGACGCGCTGCCGGACCTCGCGCCCGGCGGGGAACGCATCCAGGGCACCCGTCGCGGCGAGCGCTCGCACCAGCAGCCACGACAGCAGTCCGGCGATCACGGCACCGGAGATGACGGTGCTGATCAGGTAGATGATCGTGAAGGTCACGTCGGCTCCGGCGAACCAGAGGATCAGGTTGTTGATCCCGCCCGCAAGAGCCGCCCCGGCTCCCGCGAGGATCGCGACCGGGAGTGACCACACCCGATAGGCGAAGATCAGGAAGACGATCTCAGCGCCGAGCCCCTGAACGAAGCCGGCTTCCAGGGTCAGGAATCCTCCCCATTGGTTGCCCACGAGCGCCGAGACGACGGCGGCGAGCAGTTCGGTGTAGATCGCGGCGCCGGGCTTTCGGATCACGAGAGCCCCGAGGACTCCGGCGAACAGCCACGGTCCGTCCAGCAGGCCCTGCAGCCCGGGCAGGAGCGGTTCGAGCAGCGTGCTCGGTCCGACATAGCCGACATTCCACGCCAGGAAGATCAGACCGGAAGCGACACCGATGACGCTGGCGACGACGATGTCGACGATCCGCCAACGGAAGCTGCGCGGAGCCTTGGTGGTTGCGGGGGACGACGAAACAGACATTGTTCTCCTTCCTGCGCTGGCATGACCCAGATCAGGTTCGACGGTCGAAGCGTGGATTCGCTTCCTCTCAGCCCGGAACACCGGACTCCCGTGGTACGTGATGCCGATTATACGGGTCCGGTGCGGATAACCTGGGCGGGATGACTGACACGGAAGCGCCCACCGCTCCCGGCCCGACCGACACCGATGCGGTCTCAGGTGCGGCCGCGAGCGCCGCCGTGCAGCGCTCGGACACCGCGGCCCTGCAGTGGGCTCGGCCTGCGAGCCCCGCCGGCCCACGTCGACCGGTGAGCGACTCGGACCCCGGCGATCTGCTGGAGGGGATGCCGCGCCGCTCACTGCT
The DNA here is from genome assembly GCF_965345035.1 of Microbacterium sp. bgisy207. Classification (GTDB taxonomy): domain Bacteria; phylum Actinomycetota; class Actinomycetes; order Actinomycetales; family Microbacteriaceae; genus Microbacterium. Next base: position 41,185 of record NZ_CBDRMG010000001.1, on the reverse strand, counting down.
TCGCGGGACCGTCATCGGGCCGACGCTCATCGTCCTCGCCGTCGTCGCGGCATACGCGGGGGTCACGCTGCTGTGGCCACTGACCGCGGTGATGCCGACCGCGCAGTCCGCCGAGGTGGCGCCGATGACCGCCTCTCTCGCCGCACCGGCATGGCCTGCCGAAGGATCTGCAGCGGTCGCCGTCGACGGGTTCGAGTCGACGGCACCCGACGGCACGATCGCCTCGACGAGCGAGGAGGCGCCTCTCGCGAGCATCACGAAGCTCGTCACGGCGCTCATGGTGCTCGATCGACAGCCTCTCGCGATCGGCGAGAGCGGCCCGGAGTACGCCTTCGGCTCGCGAGACAGATCGACGTACTGGAACTACCGAGCACGCGGCGAATCAGCTCTCGACGTCCCGGTCGGCGAATCGCTCACCGAGTACCAGATGCTCCAGGGGATGCTGATCGGGTCGGCGAACAACTACGCGTCGCGATTGGCCGACCAGTTCTGGCCCACTGACGCCGTCTTCGAGAGCGCCGCCGCTGACTGGCTCAGAACCCACGGCATCAGCGGCATCACCGTCGTGGAACCCACGGGCATCGACGCCGACAACGTGGGCACCCCCGCGGGAGTCATCGCGCTCAGCCGCAAAGCCATGGCGAACCCGGTCATCGCCGAGATCGTTGCGACACCCGTCGTCACACTCCCGGGCGCCGGCGAGGTCGAGAACACGAATGATCTGCTGGCCGATCCGGGCGTTGTCGGGATCAAGACGGGAACCCTGTTCGTGAACGGCCGCGAGGTTGACGACCTGGCCACCGCGAAGGACGTCATGCTCGGCGACACGACGGTGCGGATGTACGCCACGGTGCTCGCGCAGCCGACGGATGAGGAGCGCGACAGCGCGGCACGATCCCTGCTCGCGCAGCTCGAGGCGGAGCTGACAACGCCCTACGTCGTCCCCGCCGGAACCGTCGTCGGAACCATCCAGACGGCGTGGGGGTCAGCACCGGAGATCCGTACCGCAACCGACGCGACCGTCGTGCTCTGGAACGGGGCTGCGTCCAGCTCCACTGCCGCACTCACCGTCGGCGAGTGGGATGCCGGGTCACCCGCGGGAACGTTCACTCTCAGCGGTCCACTCGGTTCCACGACTGTTGAGGCCGCACTGACGAGCGAGATCGAGCAGCCCTCGCCGTGGTGGAGGCTGACGCATCCGCTGGAGCTGTTCGGCCTGATCGACTGAAGCTCCCCCGCCGACGTGGCCGCGCCGTCAGAGCCCCAGCGGCACGGGCGGTGTGAACGCGAAAGCCTGGTCGAGAAGGTCATCGTCGAGCTCCTCACGCGTCCCGGGACTCCAGCGCGGCGAGCGATCCTTGTCGACCAGCTGCGCGCGGATTCCCTCGATGAGGTCCGGCTGCGTCATAGCGAACCACATGACGAGGCCGAACTCCTGCGTCAGCGCTGACCGGATGTCGGGAAGCTCCCGCGCCCGCCGGACGGCCTCCAGCGTGACCGCGAGCGCCGTCGGAGGAAGCGACTCCAGCTGGGCGGCGGTGTCCTGTGCGGCATCCTCGGGTCGCTCTCGGAGGGCATCGACGATGTCGGCGACCGTGTGCTGCGCGAACGCGACATCGATCCACGGGCGGTCCACGTGCAGGCGCCCGGGAGCCGGATCGATGGCTACCGCACCTATTGCCCGTTCGAGGTCGACGCCGCCGGCCAGGTCCGACAGCAGCCCGTCGAGCCGACCGCTCGGGACGTGGTGATCGGCGAGGCCTGCCGCGATCGCGTCGGCTGCCCCCACCGACTGGCCCGTCAGCGCCAGGTACTCTCCGATGCGGCCAGGCGTGCGAGCCAGGAGCCACGATCCGCCGACGTCGGGCGTGAACCCGATCCGCGTCTCGGGCATCGCGAGCACCGAGCGCTCTGTGACCACGCGGTGCGACGCGTGCCCGGCGAGGCCGATGCCACCGCCCATCGTGATCCCGTCCGCGAACGCGACGATCGGATGCCGATACTCCGCGATGCGCGCGTTGAGGGCGTACTCGGCGCGGAAGAACGTGTCGACCTGCTCCGGGTGCTCGCCCGTGAGGGTGTCGTACAGTCCTCGGACATCGCCCCCCGCGCAGAACCCGCGATCACCCGCGCCGCGGAGCACAACCGCGTCGATGCGGTCATCCCGGTCCCACCGATCCAGCGCGGCGGTCAGATCCCGCACCATCTCGAGGTCGAGGGCGTTCAGGGCACGCGGACGTTGCAGGGTCAGGATGCCGATCCGGCCACGCCGCTCGGAATCCACCTTCGTCGGCGCCGTCTCCACGGGTCCACGTTAGCGACACGAATCTGCAGCCGGGAGCCGGCTTGGGCGACGCTCGGGCGTGGTGCCGCATCGCCGGTGGACCTGTCGGCCAGACTGGTGCGCAATCCACTCGTAGAGAGGCCGCTCTTCATGCCCGACGGACAGGTTCTGGAGTTCTCGGGGCTCACCAAGCGCTTCGGGGCGATCCCGGCGGTTGCCGATCTCACCTGCCGCATCCACCCCGGACGCATCACCGCGTTTCTCGGGCCCAACGGGGCCGGCAAGACGACGACGCTGCGGATGCTGCTGGGGCTGATCCGCCCGACCGCAGGCTCCGCGACGATCGGCGGACGCCGCTACGACGAACTCGCCGACCCGCTGCGCACCGTCGGTGCCGTGCTCGAGGCGACAGGGTTCCACCCCGGCCGAACGGGCGCCTCCCACCTGGCGGTCTACGCGCACGCCGCGGGCATCCCTCGCGCGCGCGTCGACGAGGTTCTGGGGCTGGTGGGCCTGGCCGACGCGGCCGGCCGCAAGGTGGGCGGCTACTCCCTCGGCATGCGCCAGCGACTCGGGCTCGCGTTCGCCCTGCTCGGTGATCCCGGCGTGCTCGTGCTGGACGAACCGACGAACGGACTGGACCCCGAGGGCATCCGATGGATGCGGGTCTTCTTGCGGACGCTCGCCGCCGAGGGACGGACGATCCTGGTGTCGTCCCACCTGCTCGGCGAAGTACAGCAGACGGTCGATGCCGCGCTCATCGTCTCCGGCGGGCGCCTCGTCTTCGAGGGCTCACTTGCCGATCTCGCCCATCAGGACGAGCCGGTCACGCTGGTCGACGCCCCGGACCGCGACGCGCTCCTCGCTGCCCTGGAGGCAGCTGCACTGCCGTGTGAACAGCTGCGCACCGGCATCCAGGTGCGGGGTCTTGACGCCGCCGGCGTCGGAGCGATCGCCGCCTCCGCGGGGATCGCCCTGTCGGCGCTCACCGACCGCGGCCCCGCGCTCGAGGAGATCTTCCTCGACTACGTCAACGGCGTGCGGCCTCCGCTGATCCGCGACACGGAGCCTGCGGTGTCGGCGGGCATCAGCGAAGCGAGATCCGACGACGCCCTGGAAGGGGGAGCCCGATGACCGTCGCCGCGGTGACCCGCTCGGAGTTCACGAAGCTCTTCTCCACCTCGATGTGGTGGATACTCGGACTCGTCCTCGTCCTCTACGTCGCCGCGACGGCGGGTTCGCTCGCGTTCGTCTTCGGCGCCGTGAGCAGCGGGACTCTACCCAATGACGGCGCGCCGGTTCCCTCCGAGGGCCTCGCGTCGGTGCTGTACTCGCTGGCGGCAAGCATCGGGTACGTTGTCCCGCTCATCCTCGGCACCCTCATGGTGACCGCCGAGTTTCGCCACAAGACCCTCACCGCGACGTTCCTGACGACACCTCGACGAGGAACCGTCCTGTGGGCGAAGGTTGTCGCGGGCCTCCTGATCGGCGTCGCGTTCGGAATCGTCGGCGCGCTGTCATCGGTGGCTCCCTCGGCGGGCGTGCTCGCGGTGTTCGGGCTCGAGACCGACCTCGGCGCGGCGGCAACCTGGGCGCTCATCGGCCGTCTCGTCCTGGCACTGACGATCTGGGTGATCGTCGGGATCGGCGTCGGCGTGCTCGTGCGCAATCAGGTCGCGGCTGTCGTCGGCGTGCTCGTGTTCACGCAGTTCCTCGAGCCGATCGCGCGCACCGCCGGCGCGTTCGTCGACGGACTCGACACTGTCACGAACTACCTTCCCGGCGCGGCCAGCGATGCCCTCGTCGGGTCGAGCATCTTCCAGGTCGCGGGAGCAGGCGCATCAGGCGGGCTCGACTGGTGGGCCGGCGGTGCCGTTCTGCTCGCCTACGCGGCAGTGCTCCTCGTACTCGGCTATGTCGTCAGCTGGCGGCGCGACGTCAGCTGACGATGTCGGCCACGTCTTCGGCGGGTCCGTCGACGTCGAGGCGTAGCGCCTGCACGAGCGCGAGGCCGTGGCGGGTCGTGAGGACGATCCGCTGGTATTCGGGGTGGCCGTCAAGATCGATGACAACACCCGGACGCCGCCCCCGCACGACGACGAAGTCGTCGTTGCCCGCCGACTTCCACGTGCCCATCGCGATGACGCCGCGCACGTGAGTCCCGGGACTGGGGACTCCCCGAAGCCAGGTCCACACGTCGTCGGTCAGCTGGACCTTCGCGATCGTGTCTCGAGGGACGTCTACATTCTGACGACGGAATGTAAGAAGCCGTTCCGAGCCCGACAGCGCCACCTCCAGCTGGGAGGAGTCGAGCAGGAGCGTGACCATGAGGCTAGTTTGCCAGCGCCCTTCGACGCGACGCGGGGAGTTTGCTTACAAGCCCGCAACGATCCATCTGCATGCTGCCTCCAAGGGGAGCGCGTGACCCGGCTGGCCACCCACCCCGGCGACGGTGCAACACTGGGGTGGTGGGCACGCTCAATCGGACACCGACTCGCCCCCCTGCCGCGAGCCTCGCCGACGCCCTCTCACGAGCCGAGGTAGATGAGGACCTCACCCGCGAGGACGTGATCGCGGTGCTCTCCGCGCGAGGGTCGGACCTGGATGCCGTGCTCGATGTTGCCGGTGAGCTGCGCGACCGCGGCCTGCGTGAGGCGGGTCGCCCGGGAGTCGTCACATACTCCCGCAAGGTGTTCATCCCCGTGACCACGCTCTGCCGGGACCGGTGCCATTACTGCGTGTTCGTGGACACCCCTGGACAGCTGCAGCGGGCGGGCAAGCCCGTGTTCATGAGTCCAGAGCAGGTCCTCGCGGTGGCCCGCGCGGGTCAGCGTCACGGGTGCAAGGAGGCCCTCCTGACGCTCGGCGATCGCCCCGAGCACCGATGGCCCGAAGCCCGCCGATGGCTCGACGACCACGGGTTCGCCTCGACGCTCGACTACGTCGGACACGTGGCGGCGCTCATCACGGCCGAGACCGGAATGCTCGCGCACCTCAATCCCGGCGTCATGAGCGCCGACGAGCTTGAGCGACTGCGCCCGGTCGGACCGTCGATGGGCATGATGCTCGAGACGACGTCCCGGCATCTTTTCGAGACGCCCGGCCAGGTGCACTACGGCTCCCCCGACAAGGATCCCGCGACCCGTCTCCGGGTGATCGAGGATGCCGGCATCCACCGCATCCCGTTCACGACCGGCATCCTGGTCGGGATCGGCGAGACGATCGCCGACCGGGCCGAGTCCCTGCTTGCCCTCCGGGACGCGCACCGCCGGCACGGACATCTGCAGGAGATCATCGTGCAGAACTTCCGCGCCAAGCCGGGAACGGCGATGCGGGATGCGGCGGACGCGGAGCTGGAGGAGTACGTCGCCGCGGTCGCGGCCGCGCGTCTCGCGATGGGCGCTCGCGCCCGCATCCAGGTACCCCCCAACCTGAGCGACCCGGCCGAGTTCGCTCTGCTCGTACGTGCGGGGGCGGATGACTGGGGCGGCGTCTCCCCCGTCACCGCCGACCATGTGAATCCCGAGCGCCCGTGGCCGCACCTGGACGACCTGGCCGCGCACACGGCAGAGCTCGGCTTCGACCTGCGGGAGCGTCTCACCGCGCATCCTGAGTACGTGCGGGACCCCCAGACCTGGATCGCCCCCGAGCTTCATGCCGAGGTCGCCGCACTCGCCGACCCGGTGACAGGCCTCGCACGATCCGGCGAGGTCAGGCCCGCCACGGCACGAACGGCGGGCCATCCTCGGCGCGCGTCGCTCGACGGGCTCATCACGGAGGCCGCCACCGATCCCGCGTCCCTCGCCCCGGCGGAGTGGGAGCGGTTGCTCACCGCAACCGGCGCAGATCTCGACGCCGTCGTTCGCGCGGCGGACGATGTGCGGCGGTACACGGTGGGGGAGGCGATCAGCGTCGTCGTCAACCGCAACCTCACCACGACGGGACTGCGAAGCGTTCTCGACAGCGACGACCCGGACCGCGAGACGTTCACGCTCGCGGACACCGCGACGATCGCACGAGATGCCGCGGATCTCGGCGTGACCGAACTGTGCGTCCAGGGCATGATCCCGGGCGACCCGGAGTCGTACACCGAGCTCATCCGGACTCTCGCGGATGCGGCGCCGACACTGCACCTGCACGCGTTCCGTCCGCAGGATGTGTGGGATCTCGCCGATCGCAGCGGACTGTCGATCGACGAGGCGTACCGCGCGCTCAAGGCCGCGGGCGTCGACACGGTTCCCGGCACCGGCGTGAAGGTCCTCGACGACGACATCCGCGCCCGCGTCGCTCCGACCGACATCCCCATCGAGCGATGGATCGCCGCGATCCGCGCCGCGCACGGCGCGGGGCTGCGGTCGACATCCGTGCTGTTCTACGGCCATGTGGAATCGGCGGCGGACCGCATAGCGCACCTTCAGGCCCTTCGCCGTCTCCAGCACGAAACGGGCGGGTTCACGGAGTTCGTGCCGATTCCGCTGCCCGGGTACGGCGTTCCCCTCGCGGAGGGTAGGTCCCCGGTCGACGAGCATCGCGCGATGGTCGCGGTCTCGCGCCTGCTGCTGTCGGGGGTGATCTCCCACATCCAGGCGCCATGGCCTCGCCTGGATCCCGAGACCCTCCCGGTCCTCCTGCGTTCGGGCGCCGACGACCTCGGCGGAACGCTTCTGGACGGCCGCGTGCTTCCGCGTGCCGGCGTCGAGTATGGGCGGGAGCTGCCCGTCGCGCAGGCTCAGCGCATCGCCCAGCGCCTCATGCGCCCGCTGCGGCGCCGGACGACGGACTACCGGGATGCCGAGTCGCGCAGCGGCCCCGCGCGCAACGGGGTGCCGCAGTGACCGCCGAGCACGAGGTCGTCGTCGTCGGAGCCGGCTTTGCCGGAATCGCCGCGGCGCTGGAGCTGGAGGCGGCGGGGATCGCCGACGTGGTCATCCTGGAGCGCGCGGGAGACCTGGGCGGCACGTGGCGCGACAATACCTACCCGGGTGTGGCGTGTGACGTGCCGGCGCACCTCTATACGCTCGCGCGCCACCCGTGGCCGCACTGGTCGCGTGAGTTCGCGCCCGGAGCCGAGATCCAGGCCTATCTGCGCCGCGTCGCCGCCTCGACCGGCATCGACGGTCGCATCCGTTTCGACACCGCGCTCGTGGAAGCCCACTGGGACGGCGACGCGTGGGCTTTGCAGACCACGAGAGGTGCGCGTCGAGCACGGATGCTGATCCTCGCGTGCGGCAGGCTCACGGAGCCGTCGATTCCGCAGGTGCACGGGCTCGCGGCCTTTCCCGGGCCCGTCGTGCACTCAGCCCGCTGGGATCCGACGCTGGCGGTCGCCGGCACGCGGATCGCCGTCGTCGGCACCGGCGCAAGCGGAGTGCAGATGGTGCCCGAGCTCGTGCGCCGTGGCGCGGCGGTGACACTGTTCCAACGCTCGGCCCCCTGGGTGCTTCCCCGCGGCGGCAGAACCTACACGGATGCGGAGCGTCGCCGGTTCGCATCACGCCCCGATGTGCTTGCCGCGCTGCGCGAGGACCTCTTTCAGGAGGGCGAAGCACGGCACGCGTCGCGAGCAGGGGATGCCGCAGCGGCGGCCGCGGCATCCGACCAGGCGCTCGCACACCTGCGCGCGCACGTGACGGACCCGGCGTTGCGCGCGTCGCTGACTCCGAACTACGCGTTCGGCTGCAAGCGGGTGCTGCTCTCCGACGACTTCTACCCGGCCGTGGCCTCGGATGCCGTGACCCTCGAACCGTCGGCACTGGCGCGCGCCGACGCCGACACGCTGGTCGCGGCGAGCGGTCGACGGCACACGGTCGACGCCGTCGTCCTTGCCACGGGGTTCCGCGCGACCCGCCAACCGTATGCCGACCTCATCACGGGAGAAGACGGAATCTCCCTCGACGAGCACTGGGCGACCGGCATGTCTTCCGCGCTGTCGACCATCGTCAGCGGCTTCCCCAACCTGTTCATCCTCAACGGACCCAACGCCTCCCTCGGCCACAACTCCTCGCTCCTCATGCTGGAGGAACAGGCCGCCTATGCCGCGCGCACCATCGCCGCGCGGCCGACCGGCGCGATTCTTCGGCCCGATCCGGTCGCCGAGCAGGCGTACACCGACATGATCGTGCGGCGATCCAGAACGACGGCCTGGGTCACCGGCGGATGCCGCAGCTGGTACGTCGATGAGAGATCCGGCCGCCTCACATTGCTGTGGCCCGGTACCGTCACCGAGTTCCGCGCCCAGCTACGCGCCGCCGACGGAACGGAATTCCTGCGCGAACCCGCCACCGAGAGGAGCACCACGCCATGACGATCCCCCTGCGCCTGGGATACAAGGCATCCGCGGAGCAGTTCGGTCCGAACGAGCTCGCCGACTTCGCGGTGGATGCCGAGAACGCAGGCTTCGACTCGGTGTTCGTGTCCGATCACCTGCAGCCCTGGATGCACGAGGGCGGGCACGCCCCGGCAGCGATCCCGTGGCTGGGAGCGGTCGGCGCCCGCACCTCCCGCGTCCTCCTCGGAACCTCGGTGCTGACGCCGACGTTCCGCTATCACCCGGGTGTGATCGCGCAAGCGTTCGCGACGCTCGGGGTGATGTACCCGGGGCGCATCATCCTGGGGGTGGGCACGGGAGAGTCCCTGAACGAGGTGACCCTCGGCATCCCCTGGCCCGAGCCGCCGGAGCGCTTCCGGCGCCTCAAGGAGTCCCTGGCGCTCCTCGAGAAGCTGTGGACCGGCGAGCGTGTCAGCTATGAGGGTGAGTTCTGGCAGGTGCGCGATGCAACCATCTACGACCGTCCCGATACCCCGGTGCCGGTGTACATCGGTGCCGCCGGCCCCGCTGCCACCCGCCTGGCAGGCCGTGTCGCCGACGGATTCATCACCACCAGCGGCAAGGACCCGGCACTGTACACCGACACCCTCCTCCCGGCCCTGGATGAGGGACTGGAGAAGTCGGGACGCACGCGCGAGGACATCGACACGCTCATCGAGGTGAAGGTCTCGTACCACCCCGATCCCGACGAGGCGCTGGAGCGCACCAGGTTCTGGGCACCGCTCGCACTGAGCCCGGACGAGAAGGTCGGCATCCACGACCCGATCGAGATGCAGCGCCGGGCAGCGGAGCTGCCCATCGAGCGGGTCGCGAAGCGGTTCATCGTCTCGTCCGACCCCGACGAGCACGTCGAGCGCATCGTCGAGGTCGCCCAGCGCGGCTTCCGCCACCTCGTGTTCCACGATCCGGGGCACGATCAGGCAGAGTTCATCGAGCGCTACCGGCGCGACATCCTCCCCCGCCTGCGCGAGCGTCTAGGGACATGAACGACTGGAGCATCGTCGTCCCGGTCCGGGGCGGTGCCGGCAAGAGCCGACTCGTGGTGCCCGGCGTCGATCGTGCAGAGCTCGCACGATCGATCGGGATCGACACGATCGTCGCAGCGCGAGAGTGCCGCGCTGTCGCGCGCGTCATTGTCGTGACGTCGGACACCCTGATCGCCGAGGCTCTTCCTGAGCACTGCGAGGTCGTCACCGACCCGGGGACCGGACTGAACGGCGCCGTGACAGCGGGCCTTGCCGCGACGGACCCGGCAAGGCCGAGAGCGGCGATGCTCGGGGACCTTCCTGCGCTTCGCTCCGATCACCTCTCGATGGTGCTGGACGCGGCGCGCGGTGAGGATGCCGGTGCCCTGGCAGACGCGGAGGGCACGGGCACGACGCTGATCACGCGGACCGCTGCCGGGACGCTGTCGCCCGCGTTCGGCGCCGGCTCTTTCGCGCGGCATCTGGCCGCCGGGTTCTCGGATCTCGCCCCCGCACTGGTCACCGACGACGGGCGCCCCGGAGCGTGGACCGCCCGCCGCGACGTGGACACGATCGAGCAGTTGCGTGCGGCCGCTCGGCTCGGGCTCGGCATCCGCACCGCTGCCCTCTGGCAGGTCGCGACAGCGGGTCAGGGAGCCGCTTCGTCGGTCGCGTAGAGGAGCGGGAACCGGGCGACGACCTCGATGAGAGCGTCGACGGTCTGCCGGTCTGCAACACCGTCGACCGTGAGTCCGGCGGCCTGAGCGTCGGTGGCCGTCCGCGGGCCGATAGCGGCCATCACGGTTGACGGGGGGATCTCCGGGAACTGCTCTCGCACTTGCTCGGCGACCGAACCACTCGTGATGAGGATGGCGTTGATGCGTCCGCTGCGCACGTCGTTGGCGATGCGATCGGTGACCGGGACGCCCACGGTGCGATAGGCCACGACGCTGCGCACCCGATGACCGGCCTCGGTAAGCCTCCCGGTCAGCACGGGCTTGGCGGTCTCGCTGCGCAGGGTCAGGATGTCGCGCGGCTCGGGTTCGAGCGCAATCATCTGTTCGGCGAGCCCGGCAGCGGAGTTGTCGAGGTCGGGTACCAGATCGACCCGATATCCGACAGCCTGCAGCGCTGCGGCAGTCGTCTCGCCGACAGCGGCGACTTTGGTGCGCGGGGGGATGACGGCACGGTACGCGTAGAGCACATCGACCGTCGTCGCGCTCGTGAGCGTGACCCAGTCGAACGCACCGTCGGCGAGCGCCGCGAGGGCAGACTCCAGTTCCGTGTGGTCGGTCGTCGGTGCGAAGTTGATCAGTGGCGCGATAACCGGCACGGCGCCCTGACGGCGCAGCGTGGCGGCCACGGAGTCCCCCCAGGGTCCCCCGCGGGGGACCAGAACGCGCCACCCGGAGAGTGGCTTCGTGGCGGTATCTGTCGCTGCTCGGTTCATGATCGACTCGTCGATGCGGAATCGACCGCCCGACGTTCGGGCAGCCGATCGACGTGGCACCTCGGGTCACGGTGCGGGTACATCCACGTCGTCGGCAGCCTCCGCATCATCGCGCTGCCTGTTGTCCGAGCATAGCCCCCTGGCTCACGCAATGTCGCGGGCAGAAGGTCACGAGATGGTCACCTCGTGGTGACCGCGGCGCTACTTGTTGACGTAGGAGTTGACGCCCCACCACACCAGTGCGCCCACCGCGGCCGCTTTGACAACGGCGAGACCGACCGTTGCGACCGGGTGCTCCCGCGAGAATCGACGCAGTCTCAGGATCGCGGTGTCGGTGGCCTTCGACAGCTGCCGCGGCACGTTCGTCTTATCTTCGATCGCGGCCAGCGCGGCCTTCAACTCGGCGCGCGCCTTCTCGACCGGGTCGGTCAGCGAGAGGTCAACCGCGGTGCGGGGGACACCGATCTCAGAGCTCATCGCGGATCTCCTTGATGTCGTGGGCGACGGCTTGGGCGGGGTTGCGTCGACGGGTGAGCTTGCGGAACCGGAGCACCCCGAGCAGCGCGAACAGCATCGTGACCACCAGCAGGACGCCGAACACCACGAGCGCTGACAGCCACACAGGCCACCAGGACGAGAGTCCTGCGATGAGGAACGTGCCGAATACGGGAAGCGACCAGAACAGCAGGAACAGGGCGACAAGGAACAGCGCGACGCCGACGCCGGCATCCTTTCCCGCTTGGCGCGCCCACGCCTTGGCCGCATCGACCTCGGCGACGATCAGGTTCCGGATGAGCTCGGGAAGCTCTCCGAGAAGTGTGAGCAGCGAGTCGTTCGCCCGGTCACGGAACTCTCGAGGGGCCGTCATGTCACTCCTTGCCGGCAGCCTTGGCGATGTCATCGATCGCCTCGTCGGCGGCCTGCTTGACCGCCTCGGCCGACGTATCGGCCGCACTGCTGACAGCGTCGACAGAATCCTTGCCCGCCTTCACGGCAGCATCCAGGCGCTCGCCGGGTGTTCCCTTCGAGGTGGCGGCCTTCGTGACCTTGACCGCCGAATCCCACAGCGTGCTCGGCAGCGCCATCGCACTGGTCTTGGCGAACTCCTTCGCCTTGCCGACCTGCTTCTGTACCGGGTCGAGGTTCCACACCTTCAGCGCTTGCGCCTTGATCTGCTCGTACCTCTCGCGACCGGCACGCGATCCGAGCACGTAGCCCACGGCGAGTCCGACGACGAGTCCTGCTTTGCCCCTCATGGGGTCTCCTCACGCTTGTCGAGCGGGTGGTCCGTTCCCAGCGTAACGCCATCGGCATGCGTCTCCCACAGGAGGTTGACACGAAGCCGTTCGGCCTCCTCGCGCGCGTGCGCGACGACGCGCGCGAGGCCGGGTCCAGCGACCCACGCCCCGACCAACGCAAGCCCGCGGGCGCTCTCACCCCGACGGCGCAGCGTCTCCACGGCGTCGCTGCGCCCCCGCAGGAGGGCGCTCGGCGGCTGCGTCCACCGGTCGCGTCGGGCGCCGACCACTGCGCTGGCAGGAATGCCGAGCAGTGTCTGGGCATCCTCGGCTGCCCGCGCGAGGGCCGCATCGTCCGACAGCGCAGCAACGGGACCCGCGACATCCAGGGCTCCGTAGGTGAGGCGAACTGTGCGCGGCGCGGTCCCTGCCGGCTCCCAGCGCGCCGTCTCGTCGGATACGGCGACCGGCGCGGTCTCGGGGTCCAGTGCGAACACGGTCGTACGAGGCGGCACGGATGGCGGGACTGCCGCCACGAGGGTGACGACATCCTGCACGAGTTCTGTCCGCAGCACCTCCGGGATCTCGAACGGCGCGAGGCGCGCAGCCTCAGCGGCTCCGGTCGCGAGGATGACGGCATCCGCGGGCATCCGCTGCACGCCACCGTCCGTCTCCACCGTCACCGTCCAGGTGTGGCCGGCGTGCGCGACGTCCGAGACACGGGAGCCGGTGCTCACCGTGACCTCGTAATCGTGCAGACGAGCGGCAAGCCCATCCACGAGGCGCGGGACACCTCCGGCAAGTCCCCGGATGGGTGGGTCATCACGTTCGGCGGCCACCGAGGTCAGCTCCCCCGCCGCCCCGGCGAGCGAACCGGTGCGCGTGAGGGCAGCGCTCAGACCGGGGGCGATCGCGCTGACATCCACCGCGCTCGGCGCAAGCCCGTACCGGCCCCGCGTCAACGGGGCAACAAGCCGATCGTGCACAAGAGCGCCCATGCGACGGCGCACCAGCGCCCCGAGGTCGTGCTCCTGTCCGATGGTCAGTGGGGGCCGCAGCCTGTCGAGGTAGGCACGCCATGTGCCTGCCCACCCGATGATGCGGCGCACCGCAGGGTGCCACGGGTTGGCAGGGATGCCGGCGACGGTGTCCGACGGGAAGGGCAGCACTCCCGCGGGTGTCGCGACCCAGACATCCGCGTTGGCCGGTTCGACGATCTCACCGCCGAGGCCCAGCTCGGTGACGAGAGCGTCTACGGCGCCGCCGCGCGTTGCCCACCCGGTCGCTCCGAGAGCGACGCGCCGGCCCGCGACCTCCCCCTCGGCGACGGCGCCCCCGATTCGGCCGGATGCCTCCAACAGCGTGACCCGCAACCCGACCTTCGCGCACTCGAGCGCCGCGACCAGGCCCGCGACGCCGCCGCCGACCACGACCACCTGCTCCGATCTCGCGCGGGCAACGAGCTTCTCGAACGCGGATTCGGCCATTCCCCCATCCTCCCGCATCCGTGGGTATCCCACGCCGGCGCAGCGGCCTCCCGCGCACCAGCCTCCCGCGCACCAGCTCCTCGCGCACCGAGGCGAGGAGCCGCGGCCCGCGCGAGGGCATCCGGGGACGACGCATCCTCGGCTCGAGCGAATCCCCGTGTCTCGGGCCCGCGGGCGTGGCATGGAAGACTGTGGACATGGAGCTGCACATCACGCGTGATGACGCCGCCGATCGTCTGCTCAGCGACGATCCGCTGGCTCTGTTGATCGGGATGCTGCTGGATCAGCAGATCGCGATGGAAACCGCGTTCACCGGTCCAAAGAAGATCCAGGAGCGCACGGGGTCGCTGTCGGCATCCGCCCTCGCCGCGTACGATCCGGAGGCGCTCGTCGACGTGTTCCGCGAGACTCCTGCGGTCCACCGTTTCCCGGGGTCGATGGCGGGGCGGGTGCAGACGCTGTGCGAGACCGTCGCGACCGACTGGGATGACGATGCCGCCGCGATCTGGACCAAGGGTGACCCCGACGGGGCCGAGGTCCTGGCCCGCCTGAAGAAGCTGCCCGGGTTCGGGGAGCAGAAAGCGAAGATCTTCCTCGCACTGCTGGGCAAGCAGTACGGCTTCACCGGCGACGGATGGCGCGAGGCCTCGGCCCCCTACGGGGAGGAGGGCTCCTTCCGGAGCGTGGCCGACATCACCAGTCCGGAGTCCCTCGCGAAGGTCCGCGAATACAAGAAGGCGATGAAAGCCGCCGCGAAGAAGAGCTGACCGTGAAGCCGACAGCAGGAAGCGTCGCCGGGTTCATCGCGGGTGTCACGCCGGCGCGGCGCCAGCGCGACGCCGACACTCTGATCGGCATCATGAGCGCGATCACGGGGCACGATCCTCAGTTGTGGGGAACGATCATCGGGTTCGGCAGCTGCCACTATCGCTACCCGACCGGGAACGAGGGCGATATGGCCCTCCTCGCTTTCGCACCCCGCAGGAGCGCGTCGACGATCTACCTGACCTCGACCCAGGCCCACGCCGATGCGCTCGCAAGGCTGGGTCCTCACAAGACGGGCGTCGGATGCCTGTACATCTCTGACCTCACGACGGTGGACGAAACGGTGCTGCGCGGCATCCTCGAGAAGACCTACGCGTTCGCGATGGGCGGCGGCGACGAGAACGTGCGGATCACCGTCACGGGATGAGCGTGATCCCCTCGCACCGCGGTGTCGTCACGCGCCGCGCAGGCGCTCGCCGAGGTAGGCGTCGAGGTTCTCCAGCGGCACGCGCTCCTGTGCCATCGTGTCGCGGTCGCGCACCGTCACGGCGTCATCGTCGAGGGAGTCGAAGTCGACCGTGACGCACAGGGGCGTGCCGATCTCGTCCTGACGGCGGTAACGGCGCCCGATCGCGCCGGCGTCGTCGAAGTCGACGGCCCAGTGCCCGCGCAGGCGGTCGGCGAGCCCGCGGGCAAGTGGCGACAGGGCCTCGTTGCGTGAGAGCGGCAGCACGGCGACCTTGACGGGGGCCAGGCGCGGATCGAGCCGCAGCACCGTGCGCGTGTCGGTGCCGCCCTTGGCGTTGGGCACCTCTTCTTCGCGGTAGGCATCGACCAGGAAAGCCATCATCGAACGGGTCAAGCCGAACGAAGGCTCGATGACATAGGGGATGTACTTCTCACCCGAAGCCTGGTCGAAGTACGTCAGGCTCTGGCCGGATGCCTCGCTGTGGCTCTTCAGGTCGTAGTCGGTGCGGTTGGCGACGCCCATGAGCTCGCCCCACTCCTTGCCCGGGAACCCGAACCGGTACTCGACGTCGATCGTGCCCGCCGAGTAGTGAGCACGATCCTCTTCGGGCACGTCGTAGCGGCGCATGTTCGCCGGATCGATCCCGAGGTCGGTGAACCAGTTCCAGCACGCCTCGACCCAGTGCTCGAACCACTCCTGCGCCTCGGCGGGCGCGGTGAAGTACTCGATCTCCATCTGTTCGAACTCGCGCGTGCGGAAGATGAAGTTGCCGGGCGTGATCTCGTTGCGGAAGGCCTTGCCGACCTGACCGATCCCGAACGGGGGCTTCTTACGGCTCGCGGTGAGCACGTTCGTGAAGTTCACGAAGATTCCCTGCGCGGTCTCGGGACGTAAGTAGTGCAGGCCGGACTCGTCGTCCACGACACCGAGGTAGGTCTTCACCAGACCCGAGAACGCCTTGGGCTCGGTGTACTGCCCCTTCGTGCCACAGTTCGGGCACGGAATATCGGCGAGACCGTTCTCGGCTGCGCGACCCTTGCGTGCCTCGAAGTCCTCGATGAGGTTGTCGGCGCGGAAGCGCTTGTGGCACTGCAGGCACTCGACGAGTGGGTCGGTGAAGGTCGCGACGTGACCGGATGCCTCCCACACGCGCTTGGGCAGGATGATCGACGAATCGAGCCCCACCATGTCGCCGCGGCCGCGCACAAAGGTCTGCCACCACTGCCGGCGGATGTTCTCCTTGAGCTCGGTGCCCAACGGACCGTAGTCCCAGGCCGACCGGGATCCGCCGTAGATCTCGCCCGCTTGGAAGACGAACCCGCGATGACGGGCGAGGGCGATCACTTTGTCGAGACGGGACTGCTCGGCCACAGAGAGACTCCTGGGTCGGGGATGCGCTGCGCGCGAGGATATCGCGGATGCCGCGACATCCGGCCATTCTATCGGCCGCGCTCCGCCGCCGCGTGGACGCCCGCTCGGGAAGGTGACCCTCGGCCGGCCTACTGAGCGACCGGTGCGACCACGTACAGCAGCTGCGCCGTGCCATCCTCCTGCTCGAGCAGCGTCACTCCGACGGTGTAGTCCGGGCCCGTGAACGACCAGATCTTCATCCCGCCGAAGTCGGACTCGGAGTCTGTTGTGTATTGGGACTTCAACTGCTCGATGATGCTCTCGCCGTCGGCGACGCTCGGCACGGTGTAGGTGACCGTGTAGCCACCGTCCACCGCGAGCGCAACGAGGGGGGAACCGGACGGAAGGGGAATGTCGGAGGGGAAGCCCTCGGGCACACTCGCCCCGCCGCCCGCATCGATGTCGACGCCGGTGGCGCCTTCGACGACATCCTCGACAGTGTTGTTGATCAGCTGCTCGACCGGGTTCACACACCCGGTGAGAGCGAAGGCTCCGACGCCGAGCATGAGCGCGGCGCCAGCGATTCGGGTCTTCATTGTTCTTCCTCTCCCCGGGAGCACCACGGCGCGGTGATCGGCGGTGATCGGCTCCCGCTTCGAGTCTGGCGACCCGGGGAGCGCGCCGCAAGAGTGCGAGATCAGGCGAACCCACACCGTTGGGCGACCCAGCTCAGCATCGTGGCACGCAGGTCCGGGTCGGCCGCGAGCTGGATCTGGCCCGATCGCTCACCGACGACGACGTCGAGCGTGAAGATCGTCCCGCGTTTGTCCTCCTGCACGGCATGGGCATCGCAGCGGAACGGCTCGATCGGGATCGCAATCTCCCGGACAGCCCGGTCGCCCGGGGTCAGGGCGACCCCGAGCGCCGCGGTACCGTCTGGGTCTGCGTTGCCGAAGCCGAGCAGATTCGTCGGCCGGATCGCGCGAAGAGCTGCCCCACCCGCGCCCGTCGGCTCGACCCGAAGCCGCAGCATCCCGGGGCCGGTCTCGGCATCGGCGCCGAAACCGGCGATCGTGACGGCCGCCACGGCGCCGAGAGCCTCCTCGAGGCACTCTCGGGCGTGCAGACCGGGGACCACATCGAGCACGTCGGGGAGCGGGGCGACCGCCTCACCGCGGCCATCGCCCGTCTCGTAGGCGAAGCTCACGCGTGACTCGCCGTCATCGGGCGCGCCGCAGTCGGGGTCCGGCAGCTGGATGCGGATGCCGACAGTGACTCCCGGGGCGATCCGACTGGGCCGGTCCAGCACCCGCTCTGCATCCGCGGCGAAGCGTTCGTCGGACACGAGGAGGTCGTCGACGACCAGAACCTCGTCGGTCGCGTTCGTGACCTCGACCTGGGCCTGGCGCAGCGCGACATCGGAGCGCTGCTGAATGAAGCGCACACTCACCCCCTCGGGCAGCCCGGCGCCGGACGGGCCAGGAGGCGGCGTGCAGGCCGCGAGGATCGCTGACGCCGCTCCCGCGAGCGCGAGGGTCGCCACGCACCGGAGCGCGCGACCGCCACGATCGCGGAGCGCAGTCACCGCCGCAGCACCTCGCGGGCAACAGTCATGTCCTCCAGCGCGACCGGATCAATCTCGACACCCAGTCCCGGACCGGTCGGAACCCGAACGTGACCGTCCTCGAGTACGGCGGGTTCGGTGACGATGTCGCGCTCATAGAACCGGGAGGATGCCGACACATCGCCGGGCAGAGCGAAACCGGGCAGGGCCGCCAGTGCGGCATTGGCCGCGCGACCGATCCCGGTCTCGAGCATGCCGCCGCACCAGACGGGCACACCCGCGGCGCGACAGAGGTCATGGATACGGACCGCCTCCAGGTAGCCGCCGACCCGGCCCGCCTTGATGTTGATGATGGATGCCGATGCCAGTGCGAGGGCGTCGGCGGCCGCCTTGGCCGACACGATGGACTCATCCAGACACACCGGGGTGCGCAGCCGTGCCGCCAGCGCCGCGTGATCGACCAGATCGTCCTCTTGCAGCGGCTGCTCGATCAGCAGCAGGTCGAAACGGTCGAGCTCGGCAAGAGTGTCGGCATCCGCGAGCGTGTACGCGGAGTTCGCGTCGACCTGCAGGGGGATCGCACCGAACGCATCCCGGACCGCGGCGGTGTCGGCTATGTCCCGGCCGGGCTTGATCTTGATCTTGATGCGCACATACCCGTCATCCAGGTAGCCGCCGACCGCCTCGACAAGGGCCGCCGGGTCGGTCTGGATGCCGACCGATACCCCCGAGGGGACGCGGTCGCGCACGGCGCCGAGGTGGGCGCCGAGCGGGACCCCGACGGACCGGAGCGCGGCATCCAGAACCGCGAGTTCAAGACCCGCTTTCGCCATCCGGTGGCCGACGAACGGCGCGAGGGTCTCGGCCACGTGCCCGGGAGCCACCGTGTGGCGGTCCAGCAGCGCAGGGATGAGGAATCGGAGGGCAACATCCCACGCGCCCTGCGTGTACTCGCTCGAATACAGCGGAGCATCCTGGGTGACGATCTCGCCCCAGCCGTCGCCGTCGGCGGTCAGCGCGCGCACGACGATGACCTCACGGACGGTCTCCGTCCCGAACGACGTCGTGAACGGCGACACGAGCGGCAGGTGGAGCACCCGGAGCTCGATCCCCTCGAGAGTCACCGGGGCAGCGGGCTGTGCGATCGGCATGCGGCCAGGCTAATCCCCGTCGGCGCAGCCGGCACGCCCGATCGTTCAGTCGCGCCGTGTCGTGGGTCACCTGACACACCACCGGCGGGAAGCCGCGACCGGAGCGAGTACTGGCGGCTCAGGCGTCGACGATCAGATAGCCGCGGCGCTGATCGAACCCGCCGATGCGCCGGCCCGCCGAAAGGTGCGTCAGCAGAGCATCGCGGACGCGGCGCCGCTCCACGGCAGCGGCCTCGGGCTCCCGCCGACGCAGCGACTCGATGTCGCGGGGGATCGAGACGGATGCGCGCACCTCGTCATCCGTCGGCGTGGGTACCGGCGGAGCGGCGAGCGCCCACGACACCATCAGCCGGTCGGACTCATCGCCGCGATTGACCCCGTCGTCCATCGCCCCGTAGTGGTCCACGAGATACTCGGTCACCCGCGCCCCGAGAACGGCGAGATTGAAGTGCGCGTTGCGCGCCACGAGCGGATCGAACGTCCACGTGACGTGCCCGATCCCCCGGCGCAGTCCCCACTCCCGCTGATGCTGCTTCAGCAGCCGGCCGAACCCCCGGCCTTGGGCGCTGGGGAGCACGCCGGTGATGTGCGAGTGCATCGACCGGGCAGCGGGCTCGGCGAAGAAGGCGACGGATGCTCCGACCAGGCGGTCGTCCTCGAACAGCCCGACGGCGTAGTTGCCCGAGTGCGCGAGTGCCCGCAGGAGGTTCGGAGGCATGCCCGTGCGATCCCCGCCCCAGACCTCGGAGAGGACCGCGGAGGCGGCGAACACATCGGCGACGGTGTCGAGCTCACGGATGCTGAGCCCGACGGGCTCGGTTTCGCTCACGACGCCCTCGATTCGGGAACGACCGGGATCGATCCGGTCGGAGTGAGCTCGATGCCGGCCGTGATGACGTGCTCGGCGAACAGACCCGGCCACGCCATGACCCCGTAGGGCGTGCGCGCGACGACGAGGCGGCTGTGGGGCATCAACTCGTTGAGGCGGGTCGCGGTGCGAAGCGGATGCGTGGGGTCACCTGTCCACGCCAGGATGAGCGTCGGCACGTCGATGCGGGACAGCTCCTCCTTCGGGGGCAGATCGGCGGTCGCAGCACCGCGCAACACGATCGGCAGAAGCGCCTCGTCAACGGCGGGCAGGGTCTCGGGAGCGTCGGCGAGCGCGGGCGGAACCGGGGTCGTGGAGCCGAGCTGCACGAACGCCTCCACGCCCTGGCGCTCAATGAGGTCGGCGTTGGTGCGGTACACCTCGGCCTGGGCCCGCCTCGTGCCCCACGCCGTCGGCGGAACCATGAGCGTGAGGCTCGCGAAACGCGCCGGATCCTTCAGAGCCGCGTGAAGCATCGTGCCCGTCCCCATCGACGGGCCCACTCCATGGACCGCTTCGCCCGGGGCAAGGGCATCCAAGACAGCCAGCAGGTCCTCGGCGAGGTTGTCCCATCGGTAGTCGACAGGATCATCCGTGCCCGTCGAGCCGCCGTGACCTCGCGCATCGATCCGCAGGATCCGATGATCCCGCAGCGCCCGACCGAGGTCGAGGCCGAGGTGGCTGTCGCGACGGCGACTGGACATGAGTCCGTGCAACTGGACCACCAGCGGGCCGTCGTCACCGGTCACATCGAAGTCGAGGGTCGCGCCTCGAATCCGCAGCGTGCTCACGTGCCCTCCCGGGCGTCCTCTGTGCGAAACGGTTGCCGCCTAGACTACGCGCGATGCGCTTGACGAACGTCGCCCGAATGACGCTGCCCCAGGGCCGGGTCCGCAGCCTCGTGTTTCCCGCCGAGGTCGTGCCCGACGCGGAGCCGTTGACGCTGTCGTTCGATCAGGCTCGCCACGTCTCGGCGGGGGATCGCCCCGGCTCGTGGATGGCGCTGTCGTTCCGGCTGCGCACCCCCGCGGCTCCCGACGAGATCGCCGACGCCTGGGCCACCGTCATCGACAGGCACGGCACCCTCAGCACCGTGTTCGATCGGGACGAGGAGGGACTGGTGCGCGTACGGCCGGCACGGCTGGGCGTGGGTCGATGGGTGACGCATCCTGCTGCGCCGGAACGGCTCACGCGCGAGGTCCTGCGCGACGTGCTCGACGACGGATGCCGCCCCTTCGCCACACCCTCGCATCGGCTGTGCCTGATCGAGCCGGAGGGCGGCGCTGACCCGACCGTGGTGATCGCCTCCGATCACGCCCATGTCGACATGTGGTCTCTCCTGGTGCTGGGGCGCGACCTCGCCGAGATCATCGACGACGAGCGCGAGGCCCGTGCCCCCGGTGCGGCCCTGCCCCGAGCCAGAGCGTTCGCCGAGCACTCGGCGGACCTTGCCGCCCGCCCCCCGGCACCGGAGGCGATCACGACCCGATGGGCTGAGATCCTGGATGCCGAGGGCGGCCAGATGCCGCTGTTTCCCCTGACGCTGGGCAGCGTCGCTGCCGCGCAGGCCGAGATCGTCGACGTGCGAGACGTCTTGAACGGACCGGAGTTCGAGGAGTTCGGCGAACGCGCGGCGTCCATGGGCGTGCGCGCCATCGCGCTGGCGGTGTCTGTCATGACGCGGGTGAGCCTCGCGATGGGAGATCAACCGCTTCGCGCGGTGTTCCCCGTGCACAGCCGGCACGACCCGCAGTGGCACGACTCGGTGGGGTGGTTCATCACGAACGCCGTCATCGAGGCATCCGACCCCTCGCCCCACGCGTGCGCACGCGCCGTGAAGGAGGCGATCGGCCTCGGATCGCACCCGTTGGGCCCGATCCTCGCTCCGTACGGCGGCATGCCGGCAACGCCGGGCATGTTCGCCTTTTCGTGGCTGGACACCGGCAGACTCCCGGTCAAACCTGACCGGTTGCGCGACATCCAGTACGTCTCGGCGGTGGTGCGGACCGACGGCGTGATGATCTGGTTCATCGCGAACGAGTCCGGGCTGCACCTGCGCTGCCGGTACCCCGACACCCCCGAAGCGAGGCGCAACGTGGGCGCGTGGCTGGATGCCGTGCACTCCGGCCTGCGCGACACGATCGACGCCTGATCGCCTCGGCCCGGCCGCACCGGTGATGCGCGCGGTGCGGTCGGTCGCGGCCGACTGCCCGAGAGACTCCCGCTTCTTCGGTCAGCCGGCCGCCTTGGCCAACATCTTCGCTGTGGAGATGTGGGAGCGTTTCAGCTTCTACGGGATGCAGGGGATCCTGCTGATCTCCCTCCCCTACTCCACGTCCCGGGGATTGGCCTGTCGATCACGACCAAGCTCGCGCCGCGGGCGTTCCACACGCAGATGGTCGCGCTCTTCTTTCTCTCCATTGCGCTGGGCACCGCGATCGCGGGCTGGCTCGCCCAGTTCTACGACCCGCAGAACGAGGTTCCCTACTTCTCGAGCCTCGGTATCGCTGCGATGGCACTCGGCGTCCTCCTCCTCCTGGTTGCGCGTCCCGTCCTGAACCTCATGAGGGGTGTTCGCTAGCCGGTCTCGGATTCCTGGCGAGCCCGCCGGACACGGCAGAATCGATGCATGCCCGCCGCGCACCTTCCCGTGGATCACGCCTGTCTCATCGTCCACGGCACGGACTCACCGGGCATCGTGGCCGCCGTCTCGGCTCTGATCACGCGGCAGGGCGCGAACATCGTGCAGTTCGACCAGTACTCGGACAACCCGGAGGGAGGCGCCTACTTCCAGCGCGTCGTGCTCCACCGCCCGGGCCTGCGCGACGCACTCCCCGCGATCGAGGCAGACCTTGCCCAGACGCTCGGCGACGGCTTCGACCTCGAGTGGTCGATCACGGACCAGTCAGTACCCAAGCGGATGGCGATCCTCGCGTCGCGGCAGGACCACTGCCTGCTCGACCTGCTGTGGCGCCACCGCCGGGGCGAGCTTCCGGTCGACATCCCGGTCGTCGTGTCGAATCACACGGATGCCGAAGCGGATGTCGCGGGGTTCGGCATCCCGTTCGTGCACGTGCCGTCGATCGTGGGTCCTGACAAGAGCGTCAGCGAGGCGCGGATCCTGGAGATCCTCGCCGAGGCGGATGTCGATTTCGTCGTGCTCGCCCGCTACATGCAGATCCTCAGTGCCGATTTCCTCGAACGCGTGTCAGTGCCGGTGATCAACATCCATCATTCCTTCCTGCCCGCCTTCATCGGCGCGCAGCCGTATCGTCAGGCGAAAGCCCGCGGCGTGAAACTCATCGGGGCGACCTCGCACTACGTGACGACGGACCTCGACGAGGGCCCGATCATCGAGCAGGACATCGTGCGAGCGACCCATGCCGACTCGGCACTCGACCTCGAAAGACGCGGCGCCGATGTCGAGCGCGCTGTGCTCTCCCGCGCCGTGCTGTGGCATGCGCAGGACCGCATCATTCGGCACGGCAATCACACGATCGTCTTCTGATCCGTCCCGTCACAGCGGCTGGATTGTCGTCGCATGCCGGCGCCGGATAGGCTCGCGGAGTCCGACATCTCGAGGAAGAGGCAGGCCATGGCCATTGCAGTGACGAACCCCGCGACCGGCGAGGTCGTGGAGACGTTCGAGCCGCACGACGAGGCCGAAGTCGAGCGCCGCATCGCGGCAGCTCAGTCAGCGTTCGCCGCGCTTCGCGAGACGACGTTCGCTCAGCGAGCCGAGTGGATGCGACGAGCCGCCGAGCTGCTGGAAGCAGACGTCGAGGAACTCGCCCGCACGATCACGATCGAGATGGGTCGTCCCCTCGCACAGTCGCGCGCAGAGGTGCTCAAGTGCGCCCGCGGCTGCCGGTTCTACGCCGACCACGCGGCCGACTTCCTGGCCGATGAGACCCTCGCCGACCCCTCGTCGGTGAAGGCGTCCGCGGCGGGTACCCGGTACGCGCCGCTGGGGATCGTGCTCGCGGTGATGCCGTGGAACTACCCGCTGTGGCAGGTCATGCGCTTTGCTGCCCCCGCACTCATGGCCGGCAACACCGGGCTGCTCAAGCACGCATCCAACGTCCCCCGGTCGGCGCTGTACCTCGACACACTCTTCGAGCGGGCAGGCTTCCCGGTCGGCTCCTTCCACACACTGCTCATCCCGGCCTCCGGCGTCGAGCGCGTTCTGCGGGACCCCCGGGTCGTCGCGGCGACGCTGACCGGTTCCGAGCCCGCGGGACGGTCGTTGGCCTCCATCGCCGGGAGCGAAGTCAAGCACGTCGTGCTGGAACTGGGGGGCTCGGATCCCTTCCTCGTGATGCCCACGGCGGATCTCGAGGCCGCCGCATCCGTGGCCGTGACCGCGCGCAATCAGAACAACGGCCAGTCGTGCATCGCGGCCAAGCGGTTCATCGTGCACGCCGACGTCTACGACGACTTCGTGTCGCGTTTCGTCGCCAAGACCAAGGCGCTGCGTGTCGGCGACCCGCTCGAGGAAGGGACCGACGTGGGCCCCGTGGCTACCCAGAGCGGCCGCGACGAACTGGCCGAGCTGGTCGACGACGCGATCGAGCGCGGCGCCGAGGTGCTGGCGGGCGGAGCGGTCCCCGAGGGCGCGGGGTGGTTCTACCCGCCCACGGTGCTGGCCGGGATCACGCGGGACATGCGCCTGTTCCAGGAGGAGGCGTTCGGCCCCGTGGCCACGGTGTTCCGAGTCGAGACGCGCGAGGAGGCGGTGGAGATCGCCAACGCGACGACCTTCGGCCTCTCATCGTCCCTGTGGAGCACCGACGACGACGAGATCGAGTGGTTCATCGACCGCCTCGAGGCCGGCGCCGTGTTCGTCAACGGCATGACCGTGTCGCACCCTGAGCTGCCGTTCGGCGGCATCAAGAACTCCGGCGTCGGTCGCGAACTGGCAGCGGCCGGCATCCGGGAGTTCATGAACCTGAAGACGGTCTGGCGGGGCTGAGCGTCCTCGTTCGTTTGCCGCAACACGCCGCGCCGCGGATGCTGGCGCCCCGGTTTGCGGCAACCGAACAGCCGCCGCCCGGCCTGCGCGTCAGGGCATGATCACGATCTTGCCGGGCGCGTGCGTGGACTCGAGGGCCTCGAACGCCGCGACGACGTCGTCGAGCGGATAGGTCGCCACGATGGGGAAGACGATCCGTCCGGCGGCGATGTCGTCGGCGAGCGCGCGCAGGTTCTCGGGAGTGCGGGCCTCGCGCTCGACGTTGTGCACGCCAAGCTCGTCCAGCGCCGCGTAGGCGGCGATCGCGACCATCCGGTCGGCGGGCACACCGAGGTCGATACCCGCATCCAGCGCTTCGCGCCCGTGGCAGTCCATGACAGCCGTGGGGACCCCGTGTTCGCGCACGCGGTCGGCAAGCCCCTCGCCGTATGCGACGGGCTCGACACCGAGGGACCGGAGGAACTCGTGGTTGGTCACGGATGCCGAACCGATGACCCGCGCCCCGCGCGCGATCGCCAGCTGAGCGGCGACGAGCCCGACCGCGCCACTGGCGCCCCCGACGAGCACGACGTCATCCGCGCCTACCGGGACGGTCGCAAGACACGAGACCGCCGTGAGTCCGGCGACGTGGAGACCACCCGCGACCTCGACCGCGAGCGCCTCCGGGCGGAGTGCGATCTCCGCGGCGTTCGCGATGACCTGCTCGGCCACCGCGCCGGACGCGCGGCCCATGACGGCATCGCCGACTGACACGGGGGTGCCGTCGGTGTACGCGGCGCCCTCGCCGACGGCGATGACCGACCCTGCGAAGTCCCCACCGATCCGACGCGGGAAAGGAGCGCTGGAAGGGATGAACCCGCTCCTGGCTTTGGCGTCGTACGGGTTCAGTCCCGCCGCCTCGACGGCGACGAGTACCTTGCCGGCACCCGGTGACGCCTCCTGGACCTCCGTCACGAACAGGACATCGGGGCCCCCGGTCTCGTTGTACATCGCTGCGCGGCTCATACCTCGAGCGTAGCGACGCCCTTCCGGCCGAGGGCCGCGGCCGGTGCTCGCCGACACGACCCGCGCACAGCGTCCGTCGTGCGTGCATGCCAAGCTGTCAGCATGGCGAACTCGCCCACGGGTGACTCGATGACCGAGCGGATCGTCCGCGTTCTCGAGACGTTCACCTCGGAGCGGACCGTGCAATCGGCATCCGAGATCGGTCGACGCGCCGCACTGCCGTCATCGAGCGCTCACCGCATCGTTGACGATCTCGTCTCGGCGGGGCTGCTCGATCGCGACGAGGACGCGCAGGTCAGGCTCGGCATGCGACTGTGGGAGCTCGCGCTGCGGGGTTCGTCGGCGCTGCGCCTGCGCACGGCGGCGCTGCCGCACATGGAAACCGTGCAGTCCGTCATCCGTGAGCACACGCAGCTTGCCGTTCGAGAGAAGGACGAGGCGCTGTTCATCGAACGCCTGTCGCACCCGGATGCCGGCGCCAACATCACGCGCATCGCCGGGCGGCTCCCCCTGCACGCATCCTCGTCGGGGCTCATCCTCCTCGCCTACGCGCCCGCCAATCTCCGCGCCGGGATTCTCAGCCGGCCGTTGCGCGCTGTGTCCGCCGAGACGGTGACCGACCCGCGGACGCTCGAGCGCATGATCGCGACGATCAGACGCGACGGGGTCGCGATCGCCCCCGGGTCGATTCAGTCCGTCTCGACCGGCGTCGCCGTTCCCCTCCGCCACGAGGGTGAGGTCGTGGCCGCCCTCTCGGTCGTCCTGCCCCGGGACACCGACCCGGCGGCGGCCGTCGCCGCACTGCGCGACGCGGCCACGGCGACCGAGCGCGATCTGCGGCGACAGCGTCTCTAGCCACCCGAACTGACGCCCGCCTCGAACGGGCGCACTCCTCGCCGCTGCCCATTCAATGGGAATCTTGACGGGAGGATGGTCGAGATGCTGCAGACTCGGCGAAGACCCGCATCCGTCGAAGGAGACGCCATGTCCGCCGTCCGCACCCAGGTAGCCATCGTCGGAGCCGGCCCCGCCGGCCTGCTCCTGTCCCACCTGCTCGCCGCCCGGGGGATCGAGTCGATCGTGCTCGATCAGCGCAGCCGCGAGGAGATCGAGAAGACGATCCGCGCCGGCATCCTCGAGCATCCCACCGTCGAGCTCCTCGACCAGACGGGGGCCTCGCCACGCGTGAAGACCGTCGGGCAGCGCCACGACGGAATCGAGCTGCGCTTCGAGGGCGAAGGACACCGCATCGACTTCCCCGCTCTCACCGGCCGGAGTGTGTGGCTCTTCCCCCAGCACGAGGTCCTCATCGACCTCATCGGGGTGCGATTGGCGGCCGGCCAGGACCTGCGCTTCGGCGTCACGGTCGACCGTGTCGAAGACATCGAGACGGACCGGCCGCGGGTCATCGCAACCAACCCCGATGGCTCCCCCCTCGAGATCGAGGCGGATTTCGTCGTCGGCGGTGACGGATCGCGCAGTCTCGTGCGCGCAGCCGTCACCGGTTCCTCGACAGGCGGCGATTTCCGCGAGTACCCGTTCGCCTGGTTCGGCATCCTGTGCGAAGCGCCGCCCAGCTCCGATGAGCTCATCTACAGCAACTCGCCACACGGATTCGCCCTGATCAGTCAGCGCAGCGCCACCGTGCAGCGCATGTACTTCCAGTGCGACCCCGAGACCGACCCCCAAGCCTTGAGCGAGGCGGAGATCTGGGAGAAGCTGCAGTCCTGCGTTCCCGGGACCACGCTGCAGGAGGGGCCGATCTTCCAGCGCGACGTCCTGCGCTTCCGCAGCTTCGTGGCCTACGAACTGCGACGCGGACGCGCCGCCCTCGTCGGGGACGCCGCCCACACCGTTCCCCCGACCGGCGCGAAGGGAATGAACCTCGCGGTCGCGGATGTCGTGCTGCTGGACCGGGCACTGGGCGCGCTGTTGAACGACGGCGACGAGCGGCTGCTGGATGCCTACGCCGAGACGGCGCTGAAGCGCATCTGGAAGGCGCAGCACTTCTCCTGGTGGATGACGAGCATGCTCCACCTCACTCCCGAGGCATCCGAATTCGACCGTCGCCGCCAGATCGGGGAGCTGCGCTCGGTCGTCGAGTCCGAGGCAGGCCAGACCTACCTCGCCGAGGCGTACACCGGGTGGCCCTTCGCCTGAGCTGTCGCCTTCGCCGCCGCGCGGCTTTCCCTCGCGGGATCGCGTGAGACGCGGTTCAGCGTTTGTCGGGACCAGTGACGGCGCCCGCCATCACCCGCAGGGCGTGCGCGAGAGCTTCGCGCTCCGAGGGAGCGAGTGCGGCGAACATCTCGTCCTCCGCCTGCCTCGCCAGTTCGAGTGCGCGGGCAAAGAGTTCACGACCCGCAGGCGTCGCGACCACGACGTTAGCCCGTCGGTCGTTCGGGTCGGGTTCTCTTTCGACAAGTCCGCGTGACTGCAGGTCGTCGATGAGCGCGACGATCTGGCTCGGATCGAGGCGCAGGAACTCCGACAGCTCCCGCTGAGACGGCCGCGCGTCACTGGCCGCGATGGCGAGCACGGCGTAGGGACGAACGCGCAGCCCCACCGACTGCAGAGCGGAGTGAGCACGGGCAACTGAGACCGCGTTGGCCTGTGCGAGCAGGAACGCGAGGTCGTCTGCGACCGTCGTGCGCCAGAGTCGCTCGGCGCGAACGGGGGTTTCCGTCGCCCGGGCCTGATCGTTTGCGGTGGACACCCGGCCATTGTAGTCATTCACTGCGGAACACAATCGTTGAACTTGACAACTATCGTCGAGATGGACACAATCCTCACTATGAGCAGTGTCGCCCTCCCCCGCACGATCTTCGACGAGTCCCACAACGACTTCCGCGACATCGTGCGCCGATTCGTCGAGCGCGAGGTCACGCCCCATCTCGACGCCTGGACGGAAGCGGGCCGGGTCGACCGGTCGCTGTTCGAGAGAGCGGGAGCGACCGGTCTCCTGGGGATATCGGCGCCGGCTCGCTACGGCGGCGGCGACGTCGACGACTTTCGATACAACGCCATCGTGATCGAGGAGCTCGCGCGCGCCGGCGCCACGGCCGTCTCGATGTCGCTGTGCGGATTCAACGACCTCATCGCGCCGTACTTCATCGACTTCGGTTCGGACGAACAGAATCGACGATGGCTGGCTCCCATGGTCGCCGGGGAGCGGATCGGCGCGATCGCTATGACGGAACCGGGGACCGGGTCTGACCTTGCGGCGATCGCGACGACCGCTCGGCCGGACGGCGACGACTTCGTGCTCAACGGCTCGAAGACCTTCATCTCCAACGGCCTGCTGGCCGACGTCGTCATCGTCGTGGCACGCACGGATGCTGCCGCCGGCCGCGGCGGCTTCAGCCTTCTCGTGGTTGAGGACGGGATGCCCGGGTTCACTCGCAGCGGCCCGGTCAAGAAGATCGGCCTCGGCGCTCAGGACACCGCCGAGCTGTCGTTTGCCGATGTGCGCGTCCCGCGTGCGAATGTTCTCGGAAGCCCCGGCGACGGCTGGACACAGCTCCGCCGGAACCTGCCGATCGAACGTCTCCACATCGCGACAACGTCAATGGCGCGGATGCGTGCGACCTTCGACCAAGCCCTGTCCTACTCGATGGAGCGCACGGCCTTCGGGCAGCGAATCGCAGACTTCCAGGCGAATCGTTTCTATCTCGCCGAGCTGGCCACGCAGATCGAGGTGGCGCAGGTCTTCGTCGATCGCTGCATCCTGGACGCCGCGACGGGCCGGCTCGACGCCGTCACCGCCGCCATGGCCAAGTGGTGGGTCACCGAGTTGCATCAGAAGGTCATCGACCGCGCACTCCAGTTGCACGGCGGCTACGGGTACACCCGCGAATACCCGGTCGCCCACGACTACATGGACTCCCGGGTGGCGACGATCTACGGCGGCACGACGGAGATCATGAAGGAGATCATCGGGCGCCGGCTGACGCGCGAGGACTGACCCTCCCTCCACCACCCTGGCAAACGTCAATCGTTGACATTTGCAATTGAACCGGCTTGACTAGGTGTACTCGGCCAGGGCCGAGAGTGTGCCTCGAGGAGTAAGGGAGCCCCCATGTCGCTGCAGGGCAAAGTCGCCATCGTCACCGGATCCGGCCGCGGTCTCGGCCTCGCCTATGCGCAGGAGTTGGCAAGGCAGGGAGCGGCCGTCGTGATCAACGACGTCGATGAGCAGACTGCCAAGGACGCGGTCACGGCGATCGAGACCGAAGGCGGACGCGCGACCGCCGTCGTCGCCCCCGTGGGCCCCACAGAGACAGCGCAGAAGCTCCTCGCCGCCGCGCTCGATGCGTTCGGGCGCGTCGACATCCTCGTCACCAACGCCGGAGTCCTGCGCGATAAGACGCTCTGGAAGATGACCGACGACGACTTCGACACCGTCATCAATGTGCACCTTCGCGGCACCTTCACCTGTGTTCGGGAGGTGGCGACCCATCTGCGCGAGACCGGCACGCCCGGGCGCATCATCTGCATCGGCTCCCCGACCGGTCAGCGAGGGAACTTCGGTCAGACCAATTACGCGGCAGCCAAGGCGGGCATCGTCGGGATGGTGCGCACGTGGGCCCTCGAACTGAAGAAGGCAGGGATCACGGCGAACGCGGTGATCCCCGTGGCAGCCACGGCCATGACGGCGACGATCCCCTACTTCGCCGCCGCCGTGGAGGCGACCGAGCGCGGCGAATCGATGCCTGCGTTCTTCCGGCACGACTTGGGCTTCGGAACGTCGGAAGACGTCGCCGGCGTGATCGCCTACCTCGCCTCCGACGAGGCAGCGCACATCACCGGTCAGGCGATCGGGGTGGGTGGTGACCGCATCCAGTTGTGGTCGCACCCCGAGCCCGTCGTCACCGCCTACCACGAGGGCGGCTGGAGCAGCGAGACCCTGCAGGCTGAAGCGCACGAGCTGTTCGATGCGAAGCTGCAGTCCGTCGGCGAGACCTTCCCTCCGCTTCCGGAGGAGCTGCAGCGGTGAGCACCCGCTACGAGCCGGCGATCGACCTCGACGCCCTCACCGCAATCGATGTGCATGTGCACATCGAGATCGACGCGCACGGCCACTCCTCCCTTCCGAGCGACCTCGCCGAGGCGGCCTCGAAGTACTTCCGCACCGACGGGCCCCGTCCCGACCTCGACTCGATCGCGCAGTACTACCGCGAGCGGTCGATGGCGGCGGTCGTGTTCACCGTGGATTCTGAGACCGCGCTGGGGCACGCTCCGATCTCCAGCGTCGAGATCGCCGAGGGCGCGGCCCGCAACAACGACGTGCTGATCCCGTTCGGCTCGGTCGATCCCCGCAAGGGAACGGCAGCCGTCGACACGGCCCGGCGACTGATCGACGATCACGGAGTCCGCGGGTTCAAGTTCCACCCGACGGTGCAGGGCTTCGACCCGAGCGATCCCGCCTACGCGCCGCTGTACTCCGTCCTTGAGGAGTCGGGGGTCGTCGCTCTGTTCCATACCGGCCAGACGGGAATCGGGGCAGGGATGCCGGGAGGGCGCGGCTTCCGGCTCGCGCTGTCCAACCCGATGCTGCTGGATGGCGTCGCCGCAGATTTCCCGCGGCTGCAGATCATCATGGCCCACCCGTCCGTACCGTGGCAGGACGAGGCGCTCTCGGTGGCCACCCACAAGCACAACACGTGGATCGATCTGTCCGGCTGGAGTCCGAAGTACTTCCCCGAGTCCCTGGTGCGCGCCGCGAACTCGTACCTGAAGAACCGCGTCCTGTTCGGAAGCGATTTCCCGCTCCTGACGCCGGAGCGCTGGCTCGCGGATGCCGAGAAGACCGCTCTGAAGCCCGAGGTCATGCCCGGCATCCTGAAGAACAACGCCGCTCGGCTGCTCGGACTGTCCACGCCCGCCTGACCCCCCGCCCGGTACCACCCGCAAGGAGACATCATGACCACAACCGTTGCGTTCACCGACCTGCATACCCTCGTCGGCACCGATCTCGGTTATTCCGAGTGGTTCGACGTGACGCAGGACCGTATTAACACGTTTGCCGACGCGACCGACGACCACCAGTGGATCCACGTCGACCCCGAGCGGGCGAAGGATGGACCGTTCGGAGCACCGATCGCGCACGGGTTCCTCACGCTCTCCCTGTTCATTCCGATGTGGGTCGATCTGCTGGATGTTCAGGGCGCAGGCACGAAGGTGAACTACGGCCTCGACAAGGTGCGCTTCG
Organism: Microbacterium sp. bgisy207; assembly: GCF_965345035.1. Classification (GTDB taxonomy): domain Bacteria; phylum Actinomycetota; class Actinomycetes; order Actinomycetales; family Microbacteriaceae; genus Microbacterium. Next base: position 9,078 of record NZ_CBDRMG010000001.1, on the reverse strand, counting down.
TCTCTCCGGTGGCCGCCGGATCCCGGGTCCGGCTGACGGCGACGATCGCCGAAGCGAACGAGGTCGGCGGGGGAGTCCAGCTCGTCGTCGACGGAACGATCGAGATCGAGGGCGGCACGAAGCCCGCGGTCGTCCTGCGAAGCCTTCAGCGCCTGTACGCGTGACGTGGTGGGGGAACCTCGCTTCCCTCACCCGCATCGCGTGATTCACCGACGAATCCACCTCCTCGAAGAAGAGATCTCCGATGCACAACCACGGACTGGGCGCCTGGATGACCACCCGGCGCCAGAAGACACCCGACAAGACCGCGCTGATCTTCCAGGGCGGCCAGACCATGACCTACCGCGCACTGGCCGACGACACTGATCGCATCTCGGCCGTCCTGTGGCATCGCGGGATACGTATCGGAGACCCGGTCGCGTTCCTGGGGGAGAACAGTCCGGAGTTCCTCTCGGTGATGTTCGCGTGCGCGCAGCTGGGCGCCGTCTTCGTCCCGGTCAACACGCGGCTAGCGCCACCCGAGGTCGCGCACGTGCTCACCGACTCTGGAGCGCGCGCGCTCATCGTCGACCCGGCCCTGCTCGAGCGCGCGGCGGAGGGGGTGGCAGCGGCCCGCATCAGCCATGTGATTCAGACAGGCGAGGGCACACCCGAGCACCCCGGCCTGTCACCGCTGCTGCGCGGCACGCCGTTCGGCCACGCCGACGCCGCGGTCGGGCACAACGATCCGGCGGCCATCATCTACACCTCTGGGACGACAGGCAAGCCCAAGGGCGCGGTCCTCACGCACGGCAACCTCATCTGGACCGCCATCAACTGCGTGGTGGACTACGACGTGGTCTCGACCGACATCGCCTTGATGATCTCGCCGTTGTTCCACGTCGCCTCACTCGGGATGGGCGCACTGCCCATCCTGCTCAAGGGCGGCACGATGGTGCTGGAGAAGGGCTTCGAGGCCGGTCGCGCACTCGAGCTGATTCAGGAGTACCGGGTCACCATGCTCAGCGGCGTCCCGACCACCTACCAGATGATGGCCGACCACCCGAACTGGGCGAGCACCGACCTGTCAAGTCTGGCCAAGCTCACCTGCGGCGGCTCGGCGGTACCGACCCGCATCCTCGACGCCTACGAGTCCCGGGGCCTGTCGTTCTCTCAGGGCTACGGGATGACCGAGACCTCGCCGGGCGCGACGTCACTCTCCCCGGCGATGACCCGGGCTAAGCAGGGAAGCGTCGGGCTTGCGCACTTCTTCACCGAGGTGCGGATCGCGGACGAGAACGGCGCAATGGTCCCCCGCGGCACGGTGGGCGAGATCGAGATATCCGGCCCGAACGTTTTCGCGGGGTATCTGAACCTGCCCGAGGCGACGGCGAACGCGTTCACCGCGGACGGCTGGTTTCGGTCGGGCGACCTCGGCTACCTCGATCGCGACGGGTACCTCTACATCTCTGACCGGCTGAAGGACATGATCATCTCGGGTGGGGAGAACATCTACCCTGCCGAAGTGGAGAACCACATCTCGAGCATCGAGGGCGTCACCGGAGTGGGGGTGATCGGCATCCCCGATGATCAGTGGGGCGAAGTCCCGTGGGCGATCATCACCGTCAAGGAAGGCGTCGATCTCGACACCGCCAGCGTGCGAGCGCACCTCGATGGCAAGCTCGCGCGCTACAAGCTGCCCAAGAACGTCGTCATCGTCGATGAACTCCCCCGCACCGCGTCGGGGAAGGTGCGAAAGGCCGATTTGCGCGCCCGGTTCGGCAACGGCTGACCGCTACTCTGCTCGAGACAACGCCCGCGCCACCATCGGTGCGCGGGCGTTGTCGTTCCGGCGAGGCGAGGGAGCATGGCGACTGTCGTCGGCGACACCGCGTACAGTCGCCGGAGCCTCGGATTCGACTCAGCGGCAATGCCGCCTCAGATACCTATGGACTGAGGTATAGTCCGAACTCTATGGGCGATGAGCGCGCAACGATGCCACACGCCCGCGTCGCCCTCGTCGTCGCGGTGTGTCTCGTCGCCGTCAACATGCGCCCAACGATCACCTCGATCGGCCCGTTGCTGGAGCAGATCGCTGGCGATACCGGACTGGCGACCAGCATCCTCGGCCTCCTCGCGGCGGTGCCACTGGCGGCGTGGGCGATCGTTTCGCCGTTCGCCCACGAGTTGAGCAACCGGTTCGGGATGAGCCGGGTCGTGCTCGGTTCGCTGCTGCTCCTCACGATCGGCACGCTCGTGCGCTCCCTCCCCGGTCCACTCGCGAGCGTGTGGATCGGCACGGCGCTGATCGGCGTCGCGCTGGCCGTGGCGAACGTCCTGATGCCCGCCGTAGTCAAGCGCGACTTCCCCGGCCGCGTCCCCGCCATGATGGCCGTCTACACCGCACTTCTGGGCGGCGCGGGCGCCGTCGCATCCGGGGTCGCGGTGCCGACCTCGCAATGGGCCGCAGCGGTGACCGGCACCGAGGGCTGGCGGCTGTCACTGCTGATCACGGGCGGCATCCTGCTCCCGATCGCGATCGTGGCGTGGATCGTCGCGTACCGGGGACGGCGAGAACCCCGCAGGGCCGCGGGCGGCATCCGTCACTCGACCGGCATCTGGGGCGACTCCATGGCGTGGCTCGTGGCCGCGTACATGGGCTTCCAATCGGCGGTGTTCTACATCCTCGTGACCTGGCTCGCGACGATCGCCGTCTCGACGGGACTGTCCCCGGTGACTGCGGGGATCGACGTCATGCTCTACCAAGTGGGAGCGGTCGTCGGCGCACTCGTCGTCCCGTTCCTGTTCCGTGGACCCGCCGCGCGCTGGGTTCCGGGCGCACTTCCTCTCGTGGCCCTGGTCGGTGCGGTGGGGCTCATGCTCGCGCCGTCGGCAATCCTCCTGTGGATCGCGTTACTGGGGCCGGCCTCCGGCGCGTCGCTCGGCACATCCCTGACACTCATGGCCGAGCGCGCACGCGACCACCACGCTTCAGCTGCCCTGTCGGGCATGGCGCAGTCGGTCGGCTATCTCATGGCAGCATCCGGGCCCGTGCTCTTCGGCGCCCTGCATGATGCCACAGATGCCTGGGCCCTGCCGCTGCTGTTGGTGGCAGCCATCCTCATCGGTCAGAGCGTGTCGGGTCTGTTCGCGGGCAGAGACCGGTACGTCCTCGAGCCGCGCTGACCGGGGCTCGAGGACGTACCGGTCGCGTCAGAGCGGGTACTGACCGGGCTCGCGCCGCATCGTGATCCACCGGGTCTCGGTGAACGCATCGATGTTGGCCTGAGCACCACCGTGACGGGACCCCGTGCCGGAGGATCCGGTGCCGCCGAAGGGGGTGTTGGCCTCGTCGTTGACGGTCTGATCGTTGATGTGCACGATCCCCGTGGGGATCTGCTGCGCGAGGTCCCACCCCGCCAGGGCGTCCTTGGTGACGATCCCCAGGGAGAGGCCGTACTCCGTCGCCGAGGCAAGCGCGACGGCCTCCTCGTCGGTCGAGAACTTCACGACTGACGCGACGGGCCCGAAGACCTCCTCGCAGTAGGCGGGAGCCTCTGCTGGCGTGTTCGCGAGAACGGTCGGGCGATAGAACAGCCCCTCGTACGTGCCGCCCGCGCGCAGCTCGGCGCCCGCTGCGACGGCGTCCATCACCAGGGCGTGCACGCGGTCGCGCTGCACCTCGTCGATGAGGGGACCCAGATGCACGGGTCCGGCGGCCGGGTCACCGACGTGCATCGACTCGGCCTTGGCGGCGAGCTTTTCCACGTACTCGTCGAAGACTGCCTCGTGCACGATGTGCCGCCCCACGGTCATGCAGATCTGGCCCTGGTGCAGGAACGATCCCCACGTCGCGAGGTTGACGGCCTGGTCGACATCGGCATCCTCACGGATGATGAACGCCGAGTTGCCCCCGAGCTCGAGGTGAGCGCGCTTGAGGTGGCGGCCGGCCTGTTCCCCGACGACACGCCCGGCCCGAGTCGACCCGGTGAACGCGATCACCCGGACGTGCGGGTCCTCGATCATCGCCTGACCGACATCGGCACCGCCGGGCAGCAACTGCAGCAGACCCTTGGGAAGCCCCGCCTCCTCGAAGATGCGCACGAACGACACGCCGCCCGTCACAACGGTGCGGGGGTCCGGCTTGAGGATCACGGCGTTTCCGAGCGCCAATGCCGGTGCGACGGCACGGATGCCGAGGATCAGCGGAACATTGAACGGCGAGATGACGCCCACGACACCGACCGGCACCTGCTCGGTCATCGACAGTCGCGGCTCCTCGGACGAGAGGACCGCACCCTTGGGCGCCGACGGCAAGGCCGACGCCTCGTAGCATTCGGCGGCGGTGACATGGAGGGCGAAGCCGGCCAACGGCGGGATCGCGCCCACTTCCCGCACGTTCCAGCTCCCGATCTCGTCGGCGTACTGCTCCCACAGCATCCCGGCCTTGCGAAGCACAGCCGCGCGGGCTGGATGCGGCATCGCGGCCCACTCCTTCTGCGCTGCGGCGGCCGACTTCGCCGCGCGGGCCACGTCCCCGGGCCCGGCCATACCGACGGCGGTCAGCACCTCTCCGGTCGCGGGAGCGACCGAGTCGATCTGTCCTCCTTCACCGGCGGTCCATTCGCCGTCGATGTAGATCTTTCCTGCGAATGTCGCGGGGTCGATGAGTAGATCGGTGGCTTGTGCGATCGTCATGGTTCCTCCTTGATTCCGTTGACGTCGTGACCGCTCGGATCCGGGCTCCCGGATCAGGCGGGACGGACGATAGTACCCGTGTCTGCGGCACCGCGCGCAAGACGCTGTGCCCGTCGGCCGACACTGCTCGACGACCATCCCGCGCGGATGACCCGCATGGCGTCTTCGGCGAGTGCGATGCCGTCCGTGTAGGGCTCGCGCCATATCGCGAGCATGTCGGCAACGAACTCGGGGATGACCGACCGCGAGAATGCCTCGACGCCCCACCGGCCTTGGTAGCCGTCGTCGAGCGCGCCCTGAACGAGCTTGGGTATGTCGACTGCGCCGGTAGAGAGCATCCCCCGTCCGGACTGACCGAGCTCGAGGTACGCGAGCCGCGGCATCGCCAGACGGATGGCCTGCGCCGCGTCCGCCTCTTCGACGCCCATGTGGAAAGAGTCGAGATGGATGCGAAGGTGCTCCGAGCCACTGAGCTCGGCGTACTCCATCGCCTGGGCCGCGGTATTGACCATCGCGGTCTCATACCGGTTGACGACCTCGAAGGTCATCGTGATGCCGTGCTCGTGGGCGTAGTCCGCGACACGGCCCACAGCGGTCGCCGAGCGCTCCCGCGCAGCGTGATCCACCGGAGCCATCGGGTGTCCGAAGACGCCGTAGGGCACGCCGTTGAGCTGGTCGCCGCCGAGGGCGGCTGTCGCGTCGACCATGGCGTACAGCGCCGCCTCGCCTGCCCGGCGCTCGTCCTCATCCGCCGACGACACATCCGCTCCGGGCATCTGCCCGGCGATCGGGATCGGCGTCAGGCCCGCATCCTCGAAGACCCGACGCAGGCTCGCAAGGTCGGTTGCGGCAGGGTCGAACGGAGCCAGCACGATTCGCCGGTACCCCGCCTCGGCCACGCGACGAAGAGCGTCGGGCGTGGCCGAGGAGTCCGGTCCGTCGACCAAGACGTTGATGTGGCAGGCGACGTCGAGATCCATGACCATCGCTCAGAACGTCGGGAGGTCGAAACGCTGCTTGAACGCCGAGTACCCGTCGTCGACGTGCACAACGGTGCCGTTGATGACGTTGGCCTCGTCCGAGGCGAGGAATGCGACGACGTTCGCGATCTCCTCCGGCTCCGTCATCTTGTTGCGCATCTGCTCGGATGCGAAGAGCGCCTTCAGCTCGTCCGAGAACTGGTTGATCATCGGCGTGCCGACACGGCCGGGGGTGATCGCGACGGCGCGCACGCCGTACTCGGCGAGTTCGTACGCGGCCGACCGGGTGAACGAGATCACGGCGGCCTTTGCCGCGCTGTAGCTGAACGCGAGCTCAGCAGCCTGCTCACCGTAGATCGAGGAGGTGGAGATGATGACGCCGCCGGTGCCCTGCTTCTTGAACTGGCGGCCTGCCGCGAGGATGCCGTAGTACACGCCGTCCTGATCGATCCGGATCATGGGGTGGTAGTCGACAGCGGGATCGTGGTCGAGGAGCGGCTTGCCGCCGGCGATACCGGCGTTGTTGAAGATGACGTCGAGCTTGCCGAATGCATCGACGGCACTGTTGACCGCCGCTTCGACCTCGTCGTAGACCGAGACGTCCACACCGACAGCGATGGCCGAGCCCTCGGGCAGCGTGTCCACGACCTCCTGGGCGCGCTGCGCGTTGATGTCGGCGACGGCGACGCGCGCGCCCTCCGCGATGAACTTCTTGACGGTGGCGAGTCCGATTCCGCTCGCGCCGCCGGTGATGAGGGCGACCTTGCCTGCCAAACGCATAGTGATGTCTTTCTGTCAGTCGATCTCAGCGGCGCGAGCCGCACAGGAGACGGGGGTGGTGCCGGTGGGGGCGGGGCCGCAGCGTTCCCGCCCCCACCGGGGTTTCAGTGGATCAGCCGAGCTTGTCGGACGGAGTGATGTCGTCGGCGTTCGCCTTCGTGACGAGCGTCGTCGCTTCCTCCTCGAAGTTGCTCGCCGGCATGGTGCCGGTCTCGATCCAGGCCTGGATCGCCTCGAGCACCGCGTCGTTGATGAGCGGCCACGGCTGCTCGACCGTCGCCAGCATGGTGCCGGCCTTGACGGCGGCGATCGCCTCGCTGGTGGCGTCGACTCCGGTGACGGCAACGGTCGCGCCCGCTTCGGTCACGGCCTGGACCGCACCCAGAGCAGCGTCATCCCATCCGACCCAGACAGCGTCCAGGCCACCGGGGTTGGCCGAAAGGTAGTCGGCCACCAGCGCGAGCGCCTCGGTGCGGCCGGTCGCGGGCGAGACCACCTGCTGGATCTCGCCACCGGCGAGGGTCGCTCCACCGGCCTCGACGGCCTCGGCGGCAAGCGCCGCACGGGTGCGGATGCCGGCGTGCGGGTCGTGCCCGATCACCATGATGTTCTTGCCCTCGATGCTGCCGCCGAGAGCGTCGGCGATGGCGCCCATCGTCTGGTCGACGATGCCCTGCTGGTCGGTGGTGATGTTCAGGGCGTAGGCATCGGTCGGCTCGACACCAGAGTCGATGGCGAACATCGGGATGCCGGCGTCCTTGGCGGCGGTGACGATCGACCCGATGGAGGCGACGTCGGTGTAGCCGTTGTAGACGAGGTCGGCGCCCTGTCCGATGGCGCTCTCGACCGCGGGGTTCATCTTCTGGAAGTCGAAGTCACCCTGGATCATCGTGAGGTCCCAGCCGAACTCGGCAGCCTTCGCCTCGATGTCCTTGACCCACCATGCGCCGATCGGCGTCTGGTTTCCGGAGGTGAACGCCACGACCTTCGTGGGCTCCGTGTTGTCGCCGCCGCCGTTGTCGCCGCCACCTGACGAGCACCCGGCGAGGGCGAGAGCAGCGACCGCGGTCGCGGCCGCAAAGGCCTTGATGGAAGTACGCACTATCTACTCCTTTGTGTATTGCGTTGTGTATTGCGTTTTCTCTGTGTGCTTCCCCGGATGGGGATCCGAGTCGGGACTCGGGGTCACGGGAGCGGCGGGGTCACCGCTCCCGATGCTTGAGGGAGGACAGCGTCACGGCGGCGATGATGATGATGCCGGTGACGACCTGCTGGACGTAGGCGTTCACGCCGAGGATGTTGAGCCCGTTGCTCATGACGCCGATGATCGCGACGCCCACCATCGTGCCGACGAGGTTCGCGGCGCCGGAGCGGAGGATCGTCATGCCGAGGAACACCGCGGCGACCGAGAACATCATGTTGTCCTCGCCCTGGACGGCGCTTGCGCTGCCGAGTCGGGCCGCCAACAGGATGCCTCCGATGGCCGACACGAAACCGGCGATCGTGAAGGCGAGCAAGCGCGCCCGGCGCACGTTGACACCCGACAGCCGCGACACCTCGACGCTGCCGCCGATCGCGTGCCACCGCCGACCAAGAGTCGTGTAGCGGAGCACGAACCACAGGATCACCGAGATGACGATCGCGAAGTAGACCGGAAGCGGGATCTCGAGCAGCTTGCCCTGGCCGAGCTCGTTGAACTCCGCGGGGAAGTTGAACAGTGTCGTCCCCTGGGTCACCAGGAACGCCAACCCGACGACCGACGTCATCATGGCCAGGGTCGCGATGAAGGCGGACAGGTTCAGATACGCGACGAGTACCCCGTTGAGGAGCCCGATCAGCAGGCCCACGATCAGCGCGAGCGCGATGGCCGCGGGCACGGGCCATCCGCCGAGCATTGCCGCGCCTGCCGTTGCGCCGGCGAGCGCCGACGTCGCGCCCACGGACAGGTCGAAGTCACCGACGACCATGACCACGGTCTGGGCTCCCGCGATGATCGCGAGGATCGAGACCTGATAGAGGATGTTCTTCACGTTCACGAACGTGAGGAACACGTCGGGGCGCATGAGGAAGAAGAAGAGCACGAGCAGCACGAGAGCGACGATGGTGCCGCCCTGGAGCATCCATCGCCCCGCATTGCTGGCGTGCCCGACCACGATCGATGTGGTCGTCGGTGACTTCTGGTTGTCTGTCGAGGTCATGACTGTGGCTTCCCGTAGCAGTAAGAGAGGAGGAGTTCGTCGTCGGCGTTCTCGGCGGGCACGGTTCCGCTGATCTGGCCTTCGTGGAGGATGATGATCCGATCGCTCATCCCGATCAGCTCGGGAAGCTCCGAGCTGACCACGATGATCGCGGTGCCCTCGGCAGCGAGCTGCCGGATGAGCCGGTAGATCTCTGCCTTGGTGCCGACATCGATGCCTCGGGTCGGCTCGTCCATGAGCAGAACCTTCGGCTTGCGGGCGAGCATCTTCGCGAGGACCACCTTCTGCTGGTTCCCGCCCGACAGCTCGCCGACGTGCTGGCGCGGCCCCCGCGCCTTGATCTTCAGATCCGCGATGCCACGCTTGGTGATCGTCGAGATCTTCGCGCCCGACACGATTCCCGCGGTGCTCACGGTCGGGATGTTCGCGACGGCGATGTTGTC